>JAHHHF010000063.1 GCA_019359495.1 Goleter apudmare HA4340-LM2 | reverse complement strand
ATATTACTATTTGTTGGGTCTCTGGTGGCTATGCTTTTTTCTGCTCGTCACTATAAACAGGATTAATCATTCATTTATTCGCGAGTCTCACTCGCGAACTATTTTCTTTTTGTCCAAAGTCCAATAAAAACGAAAATGCTTTTAAATTAGTAGGCGATTGCTATGGACAAGTATCAACTGAGATTTACGAGCGCTTAACTCAAAGAGAGCAGCAACAAGATAAAGAATATCATGTTATTCAGCATCGCTTTGGCTGGAAAGATGGAGACGGAGAAGATACTAAATATCGATTTGGCAAGGGAACATTACGACCTTACGACTTTAGTAAAATAGAATATACTGACACCAACAATGAACCTAAAATTGATATAATTCTTCCCCTGTCAAGTTTCAAAGGCACAGATAAGGATCGCCCAGGAGGGGCAAGCAAACTCCAAATCCAACCAGGACTCTACAAGCAGAAAATCTGGCTAGGCGAAAAGTCGCAATCAGAGCGAGGAAAGACAGCGATATCTCAACTATTAGCATCATTCCCCCAAGGGGTTAAAGACTTTGCGGAGGAACTAGAAGCCCAAGCCCAAAAACTAGCCGAATCCCAAAGTGACCCCAGGAAAGTGGCTCAACTTTTCTGTGAGAAATATGAGAAACGTAAGGCTTTCACAGAAAAACAGAAAGCCTCCCTGGAACAACAAATTACTGAGCAAGTTGCTGATGGTTCACTTGTCAAACAATTAGAATTACTCACTTGGAATGAAGCTGAAGAACAATTTGAAGCAAGTGATGATTTGGATGATAAAAAAGATGATTTATTAATGTACAAGCTCATCAAAGCTGACTTGATGAGTGGGCATAATCAGATTTTAGAAACAGAGAAGGTCAGAAAAGAACTTACCAAATTTGTCCAAGGTGAGTGGAGGGATATCGCTCTGGGGCGGACACTGACCTTTGATAGAGGCATGATTATTCCAAGTAAGCAACTGAAGAATGGCGAAATCTGTGTACCTTGGTTAGATGAAGGAGAAAAAATTCTTAACTTCCGTTCACCATTCCTCAATTCCAACGGTTTATGCGTTTCAATTAATAAGCTTGTCGATGACAGTCTAGGGCCAGATGGTGAACCATTAGAAGGCATTATCGTCGTCAATGATGAAGATTTAGAACGCATCAAAGCGAGACTTCAGCCCGACGAAGTAGCACCCCGCGAAACCGAATCAGAACGCCAGGGGCGAGATTTTGATGGTGATTGTATCGGCGTGGCATTGGCTAGTAAGTACCCCAATTTTACAGCAGAAGCCGAGTATAGGAATCAGATAGAAAATGCTTATGCTCCTACTGTTAAAGAAAAGAAACAATCATTTTATCTTAACGGAGAACAGCCACCCTTTGAGCAAATCGCTATTCACATGAGCGATGGCATCAGTGTTGGTATTATCAATAATCAAGTGACTGCGCTTGAAGCCTTTGAAAGCGAAATTGAAATTCTAAAAATCTACGGAACTCCAGAGCAGAAATCGGAATATTTAGACCGAGTATTAGAGCATTATGAAAAATTATTAGAAGCAGAGAATACCGAACAACCAAAGCCAATTAGGGAAGAATATAAACCTTATATACAATCTGTTGTAGCACTCGCTCAAAACCCTAATAGAACCCCCGAAATCATTGATCAGGCGATGAATACTAATCGCCAATTATATCGGAAAATGATTGAGGAGGCGTGTTACCACAACCAAATTGCGGTGGATTTATTTAAAAGTTCTAGAAAGCCTGAAATGGGTTTAATTAGAGAAAATAGTCGCTATTTATATCGCCAAGTTAATTATATTAAAGACAAAAAATCTCCCACAGCTTATTTAAACGCCGGCATCAAAACTGATGGTTATTCTCCAGTTGAATTATTAATTAACCAAACCAACAAATACTTCAATCAATCCCAACTAGAATCACGCCCTATAGTTCAATTCAGCAACCTATTTAAAGATGTAGAATTCACTCCCCGACAAAGATTCCGTGCGATCGCCGCCAAGTACGAATTCGACAAACTGTACAACGCTGCTGTAGCGATGGAGCGACGGAGGGAGAGTGAGCGTGGCCCCAGCGCCATCATTGAAACCCAGCAGGGTACAAAACTGGAGATTACAAACCTCCTTCGCCACAAGCACCCCGGTATTTGGAAGGCGCAGACTATCAATCTGAAGCTAGAAACGGACAAGCGCTCCTCAAAATTAATTGCTCTAGCCCAAATCGACAACGAACTTGGTGATAACGGTCAGCCCAAATTCCGTAAATTGGGAACAGTCAGCCCACAATCGGTTGAGGAACATGGATTTAAACCGGGGATGTCAGCCAGCAACGCTAAGTTGCTTGAATTTAAGCCCGAACTGACCAAAGGGCAAACTAGACTAATGTTCCAGCAAGCTTATAAATTCGCTGAAGAATTTCGAGACAGCATCCCGGAACAAGAGCGATTGTCGGCGGCGGCGGCGGCGTGGAGTGTGGGGGCGGCTCGTCAGGATGAGCTTGAAGATAAACAGTCTGCCGTTAAAGCTCAAATCCAGAAAAAGACACCCAATTTTGTGTTCGCGGCATTCCCTGATGAGATTGTCTCCCGACTGGGGGAACTGCAATTCACTGATTTAAGAGTGGGGACTTTGGGAAGTGAAGCGAATCAGTTTAAGGGGAAAGAGTGGAACCCAGACGAGAAGTACTCTGTAGAAATCCGGGCTAGTGACCACCCACAGGGGCATGACCGCCACGGTTCAAGGCTGGTGTTCGTGCAAGACAGTGATGGCGAATATAAAGAATTTGCTGCACTAGAGCCGAGAACTGCACATTTACCCATTGGCACGAAAGCGCAAGTTAATATTTTGCCTGGGGAAACGGCGACGGCTAAAGCTACTATTGAAGTGCCAGGGAGAGAAGCAGTAGAGTTCACCATCCGAGAGATTAAGAAATTCGCCTACGCAGATAAGGCTTTCCACTCCGAGCCTGTGACCCTGGAAATTGGTAAAGTACCAGTACCCACAGGGGTAGTCAAACTCAAACTGGATGGTAAAGTATTGGGTGAATTAGATGCTGATTCCATCAAACAACTCCAAGCAGTAAATTACGTCAAAGATGGCAATCCGCTTAACTTAAAACTGACCACCATATCAGAATCAGAAAAACATAATGCCTTTGCGATCGCCGAATCGCTCAATGGGAATTTATTGAAGATTGATAAGATTAATTCTTACGATTATAAAGATCAAAAATTCAATGACCAGAAACACAGAAGACTGACCCTAGATGTACCCCAATCTCAAATAAGAGATGCCGTGTTTTTGAATGGGGAACCTTTGGGAGTGTTATTTCTAAACAAAGATAAAGAAGCTCTCCGGGAAATAGGAGTGCTTAATTATGGTAAATTAACGCCAGTTAATGTGACGCTTCAGAGCAATTTCAACACAACAATGGTGCTGAAAGTTGATCCGACAACTGTGGAATATCCCGAAAATTGGACAAAGGAAAGTCAGGCGTTTGGAACACAACAGGTCAACCCCGAACAGCAGTCGGCAATAGAAAAAACTGCACCAATTCTCTACAAAATTAAAGAACGCCCCACGATATTATTTGCTAGTGCTGAAGATAAAAAGTTGGGAATTACTCAACTGGCAGTGGACAACCATAAAATTGCGACTGTGACGAAATGGTTAAGCCAGCAGAATGTAGCGTATGCCCAAGTGCCACCAGAAGATGTGTCTTTGGAGACTAAGAAAGGACTGGCGGTTTTCAATTTGGTGAATTCATCTATTCCTGAGTCGGTTAATGTGGCAATGACCAAGAAATTTGGTCAGGTGATTGAATCTGAAACTGAGTATCAGGACAAAGTGCGATCGCTTCCTGACCGACCAAAGCATCTCAAACTGCCACAGCCAATCGTTAGTACAAGTGCAACTAAGGTTCAAGCTGTAGAAAACAATCATGGCAGTAATCAACAAACTCTTGCTCAACCTCAACCCCAGCCTGTCAATAATGCTGTTGCATCTGTGGCTCCTCATCAACCGATAACAATAGAAGACTTGCGCTCATGGTGGCGTACATCTGATAAATTGGGTAAGCCTGAAGAATACAAGCAGCGAATTGCAGAAATTGCCAACGAGTTCAAGGTTACTGGGCAATTTTCACCCCAGGCGTTGGAGGCAATGGAGAAAGATACAGTCAGTCGAATCGCCCAGATTTCTCAGAAATTGGCCTCAAATTTGGGTCAACTGGAGCCGGATGGTACTGCCCGTGTCAGTGGGAAAATCTATGATTTGACTCTGAATACTGAGCGTAGGGATTTGGCGATCTCCCACAAAAACGGCGATGTGATTCTGGATGTGCAATCTGGGCAAGTGCAGATCAGCAGAGTTACTCCTCAAGTTTTACAGGATTTTGAAACTGCGAATAACAAGCTTGATGAAATTCTCGAAAAAAATCAAAAGCAAGCAACAGGACTGCAAAGGTAGTTTTTAACAAACAACTCAGAATTAACAATAAAAATTTTCCTTATTAGTTACATATTAGAACAATTGGAAGCGTGGATATTGTTCTATCAATACAAAAGACGTTACCCTTTCGTTGAATATGATTCGCCTCTAGAAGAAATTGTGTTTAACAGTTTATTATTACTGCCTATAATTATTGGCTATGAGTTAGAAAAAAGATGTTACAAAGAATTTGGAGAACCCTATGTTCCGTTTGACGTTCTCGAATATCGAGAGCATCTTCATAAATTACGCCCAGGAACAACCTTTAAACTGGCTCATCTTACACTAGAAATTGTGAGCGAAGGATTCTGCAAGGGATATTATTTATGCAAAGATATTTCAACCGGACAAACAGTAGAGCTTTCTAGGCAAGTCATTTTACGGGCTGCATCAATAAAAAAAATAAACCACTCTTGACAGAGTGGTAATGAAACTATTTTCTGCGGTAGGAGAACAGGAAATCGTAAACACCCGGATATCTGGGGATGTCGATTGTCAACTCCTTAACCCAATCCTGTTTGAGTACAAAGTCGAACCAGTCGCATCCTGTACACCCATCCACATCTCCGATGTAAACCACTCGGTCGCCGGAATAATTGATCAGGCACTCGTATGCCATACGGCTCATAGGTGGCCAGCACAAAAACAGGGTGTGGTCGGGGTACTCAGCTACGGTGCTAGGGTCGCCAAATTCAACTTCCGTCCATTTATTGGAGCAGTAGCAGTTTTCGTAGGGCTGCTCATCGAACGCCCGAATGACCCCGCCAGCTTCCTGAACCAGATGCGCCCAATAACCAGAGCCAGCGCCGATTTCGATAATCGGTGACAGAGACACAAGGTATTGGAGCGCTTCTTGATTTGGGACAGCCCAGGCGAACCGTTTTGCCAACTCTATTCTTTGCTCCGAACGGTCAGAGCGAGAGAGTTGGTTAAAAATTTGTAGGTACTCGTTCACGCGAGTTTTCCTCCGAAAGACTACGCCGATAATTAGCGAAGCGTTTGCGTTCGGAGGAATCGCAGATGTTATTGTCGGTCAGTTATAAAAAAACAAAAGGGGTGCATCCCAGTTTTTATTCCTCAGTAAAACAATAATCTTGTCATTGCGAGGAGGAACGACGAAGCAATCGTATGGACTCGTTCTTATTGAGGGATTTTGCGATTGCTTCACTCCACTTCGTTGCGCTCGCAATGACGGGCTAAAAAAGTGGGATGCTCCCAAACAAAAGCCCCAAAATGGGACTTTTTAAATAATTAGTTGTTAGCTTTTACGCTGGTTTCTGTCTGAGTCTCTTCATCAAAAACAGTACCGTCTGCGTTGTCTTCTGATTCCCATCTTCCAGTTAATCCACCTTCAGAACTATCTTCTGGTTCGGTTGTAGTAGTATTAATTTCAGTCGGATCAAACATTAAGAGTACTCCTCGTTTATGGAATGGCAAGGATGTCCAGCCAATTAAATTATGAATATTCGCTTGCCCCAAAATTTAATGATTTTATTTTAGTTTTAATTTTCCTCGTCTCTGCCAATACCCAATGCCCTAAATTTGGACTTAACATCATCCCATTGCTGACCGCAATAATAGTATTCTTTGGTTTGTAAATTCACCAGATAATACCCAGGTTTACCACCGTTAATTCTGAACAGTTCAATTACCACTTTCTTCTTGGTAGTGCCGTAGAGAAATTCTAAGTCACAATCTGTTGGTAAATTTAAAGGATTGTAAAATGTTTTCCCTTTCCAAAAGTACCAAGAAGATTTTTCTGGAGTAATCTGACGTTCTACGATGCGATATTTAATAGGATGTACTATCTTGTTCATTAATGAAATGTAATAGTAATGCTACTATTTTAACTTAATTCCCATTTCTGGAAAAAAATAAGCCTCCAAGGAGCTACTTGGAGGCTGTCATCAATTAGTTTTCTTCCTCTTCATCATTGATATCAAGTCTATCAATGATTTCTTCTTTCTCTACAGGGTTGTTGTCTCCTGTCACTGGGTCTACTTCAACCCAAGTTTCATCTTTTTGAGAATAGTTGAAGACTTGAAATGCTGGTATTTCGCCAGCATCTTGACCATTTCCTTTATGTGATGGATCTGACATAATTTGCTCCTTAAACAAAAATGTGTTCAAGTGCTGCGTTTTCACACAACACTTTTTCACATCATTTGCGCGAAGCTGTACCAAACACCTGCTTTGAAGTTGCGTGTTCGCTTCGGCGGTATGGGTGGCTAACCCAAAATTCCGATCACCGCCGCCAGAACAGAAGCAGCTTGTTCGCCTGTTGGCACAAACACTCGCTTGCGCCAGTCAATGATTTCAGTGAAACAGCCGACAGCCACCAGAGAGTCAGCCAACGAGAGGGCATTGACTAGTTCAATCCGAGGTTCGCCAGCAATATAAGAACGTCGCAAAGTTACGCCACCTGGAAGTTGTTGCGTGTAACTTTCATTCAGTACCAAAGAAACAAGTTCTGCTGGAGAAAGCAGCTTGTTCTTAAGTCCAAGTTGTTCGGCTACAGACTCAATATCCTGAGCATTAACTACTCGACCCAGAATCTTCTGGCCATCACTGGTTTGCAATCGAAAGACTCGACTACTGTGCTGTGGCAAAATTTTCCAAATGGGTAGCAATATCCCTGTTACCAAATGCAGGTAATCAGTAGTGAACTTGGGCAACTGGTCTACTTCCTTCGACCAAGCTGCAATAAACGCATCAGCCGAAACCTGCCGCCAAGTTGATGACTCAAGCTGTTCTATTGATACGCGAGTTTCTTTCTGCGGTCGAATCAACAGAACCCGTGGCACAACACCACCTTGCTCATCGAACATACTGTGTGTTGGAATTGATACGGCAGCATAACCAGACTTCTCATTGATCATGAGCCGCCCTTGGTACTTGTCTGCAAAATCCAACATCTCAGCAGCAGTTCTGATGTTGTTCCTCTGAACGCGCTCAATCTTCAAATAATTGGTTACGCTCCCAGTACCAGAGTGAGTATAAACTGATTCTTGGCTTTCGATGGTGAACTTTTCAGCCCGAAGTGTTTCTACTCCGGCTTCAAACACACCAGCCGCGATCGCTGCCTCAATCTGCTGGCTCAAAAGCAACTCGAAACGCTCGAAAATCACATTCTGCATAGAGATTCGTAAAGCCAACAGTCGGTTTAGGAACTGACGCA
This sequence comes from Goleter apudmare HA4340-LM2, assembly GCA_019359495.1. Lineage (GTDB taxonomy): Bacteria > Cyanobacteriota > Cyanobacteriia > Cyanobacteriales > Nostocaceae > Goleter > Goleter apudmare. The sequence continues at coordinate 5,172 of JAHHHF010000063.1, read as the reverse complement.
GGGGTGGAAGATCGATTTTCATGCCGCCTTCGTGAGAAGTTAGCGATAATCCAGTCATCTGCTCGAAAGTCCCTAGCGGAACCTCAGTAAATCGACCCTGATAAATTTGTCTGAATAGCTCGTACAAAGCACGTTCGGCATAATTGGATTCTAGGTTATCCTTAGCCTCGAATATCCCATTGCCTCCGGTTTGTCTCTGCCCACGAGTGAGTGCGCCCAAGCTGTCCAGCCGTCGAGCAATCGTGCTAATAAATCGACGTTCACCGCGCACATTCGTAGTCACTGGTCGGAAGATGGGCGCAGATGCTTGGTTAGTCCGGTGCGATCGCCCAAGCCCTTGAATAGCGTTATCTGCTCTCCAGCCGGCTTCGAGTAAGTAGTGCGATCGCCGTCTCCTGTTCACAGCATTGAGGTCAGCATGGTAACTGCGACCTGTACCGCCAGCATCACTGAAGATGAGAATTTGCTTTTCGTCTGCCATGAATGCCGCAGTTTCGGCAATATTTGCACCACAAAAGCGAGAATCAACAAACAAACGCCCGTTTTCATCTTTCAACACTCGTTTGCTACGACCAGTCACCTCAGCAATTTGTTTGTGTCCGAAATGCCATAGCAACTGTTCTAAAGCACCGGGGATTGGGTCAAGACTTGCTAACTTGTCAACCAGTCCATCTCGTAATGCCACAGCTTCCTGGGAGATAACCGGAGAACCATCTGCGTCAAACAGTGGTTCGGAGCGTTCGTCGCCATCATCTCCTGAATGAATTTCATGGAGATGAATGGGAAAGCTCACATCTTGCACCAATCAAAATTGATGTAATTTTATTACTCAGTAAAAAGCTGAAAACCTTTATTTAGCGATAAAAGATCATAAAAATAATGTAGCTTTATCGCGCATTTTTTTACCTTACCAGGAGTTGTACGTAGAGGTGCAAGATATGAGAAAGGCACTCATGAGATAATCCATGAGATATTCACGGGGAGTTAGGTCAAGGTTCAAGTCTTTCCAATCCTCGGACGGAACCTCATTAAGTCGCCGTTTCAAAAGTTCTTCGTTAGTCGAAACTATTTGAATGACAACTGCGTGACCTTGGGCTAAGTCCTGCTCGATAGCTTTGATCAGCGTTGGGCATTTAATCCCGGTCAGCAAATGATTGAAGAATCTCTGTTTGTGGCTCTCAAACTGCGATTTAGCGGACATTTTCGCTGCACGGTTGTACGTTTTTGAACCGGAGATATTACACGCTTCTAGTGCTTTGATTAGATTATTGTGGATAATTTGAAAAGCTTCCGAGTAGCTGTCGTAGATTCGCTCTTGAGTTGGTGTCAACTCTATTTCAAGAGTTTGATATTCTACACCGTCAAAGGAAAGCGATCGCGCCAAATACAAGCCGAGTGCCTTTAAATCACGCGCCACCACCTCCATCGCCGCAATGCCACCAACAGAGATAGATTCAACAAAGTCCTCACGGTTCGTAAACGGGAAGTCTCCAGTCTGCCAGAGTCCTAACCTGTTTGCATAAGATAGGTTTGAGACTTTGGTTGCTCCGGTTGCCGACACATACACTACTCGCGCTCTTGGAAGTGCATTTTGTAGCCGAAGCCCGACAATGCCCTGCTGGGAAGCTGCGATCATACCAAGTTTACCTTCCTGCCCCATTGCGTTACCCATTGCGTGGCACTCGTCAAAGGCGATCGCACCCTCAAAATCAGCACCTGTCCACTCCACAATTTGCTTAAGCCGACTTTTGCTACCCTTTTGCGATGCCTGCGGCAACCTGACGGAACGCAGAGTGGAGTAGGTGCAGAACAGAATGCCTTGGGTGAACGGGATTGGATCACCCAGCTTGATGTTGCCCAGGTCGATGATATCTTTTTCCACACCACCCAGCGCACACCAATCTCTACGGGCATCCTCAATCAAGGCAGAACTTTTTGATACCCAGATGGCTTTTCGCCGCCCTTGACACCAGTTGTCTAAGATAATTCCGGCAACTTGACGACCTTTACCACAACCTGTGCCATCACCAAGGAACCAACCGCGACGGAACTTGACCGCGTTTTCTTCGCTGTTCGCTGCAACTTTGATATTGTCCCACGAATCATCAACAATATAAGACCCAGACAGAAATTCGGAATGTGCTTGACCTGCGTAGATAATGCTTTCAAGCTGGGCTTCTGACAGTAGACCTTGTGTGACAATATTACCAGGAAGATGCGGTTTATAAGTTGGTGCTGGTGGTGATACCAAAGCCAGCGCTGCGCTTTCACACAAGAGCGACGGATGAGGTTTTGCACTCTTGATTCTGATGCGTTGTGGTCGGTAGCTCTCGTAGAGGGCATCTTTTAAACCCTCTGAAGCAACCCACTCGATCACCTCATATTCCACAACAGCCACATCTGGGATTTCTGCGGTGGTTTCGGGTTGTGCCACTGCGGTATGCTTGGGCATTTTAACAACCTTCGCCACCGCAGCCGCAGCTTTTACAGTTGTACGCTGCCATTGCGTTCTTTGAGGTAGTTGCTCAATCAACGCCAGTATTTCAGGCAGATCCAGCGTTTCGGAAATACACGGGATATCGCCGGGATTGTCAGCCGGAACTTTGTCAATCACCGTGATTCGGGTTTCCATTGTTGTCCCGTGCTTGCTGTACACCTTGCCGTTAACGCCAACAGACAGCAACACACGGGCTTTCTCCTGCCACTTCACAAAAGTGTCTCTCCAAGTGGGATTATTGGGAGAAAACCAATTAGCACTGATTGTCACCAACCGTCCACCGTCCGCCAGCCTTTGCAATGCTGAGTTAACATGGCGAGGTGTTGCGTCGGGATTGCGACTGTTAATTTTGGGCGACGATGAAAACGGTGGGTTCATCAACACCACAGAGGGCTGAGTAATACCTGCAAGATAGTCGTTGATCTGTTCCGCATTCACAGAGAATAGCGGAGTACCAGGGAACAACCGCCGCAGAATCTTGGTTCTGTCTTGGGCTAATTCGTTTAACATCAGGCTTGCACCGTGAAGCTTGGCGAATTGAGCTAAGATGCCAGTACCAGCACTGGGTTCAAGCACTAAATCGTTGCTGTTGACTTGTCCGGCTTTTGCTACCAAGTATGCCAGAGATAGCGGAGTCGAAAACTGCTGTAGTTGGATTTGTTCTTCGCTGCGGCGGCTATGCTTGGGGCAAAGAGACTCTAGCTGTTGCAGTTGTTCCAGGGGATTGTGCGATAATCCGTTTTGTCGCAAATACAAAATTGCTGCAACTTCCACCGCTTCGTAAGCATCTTTCCACAACCACTTGCCCTCTGCCGCAGTGCCGTTGAAATAACGATTCATTTGCGACTGAATTGCTCTGGTTGTTATAGGTTGGTTGTTTAATAAATATTTGGCAAGTTCTTGTCCCGCGCTGACAATAGACTGTCCGTAGTCCAAAATTGTTTGTACATCAAACAGTGAGCCTTGAATTGCGTTTACCATGACTAATATATAGTTAAATTTCCTAAAAATTTGGCGTAGCTGCTTGAACTACGCCAATGCAAATCGAGCGATGTCACTTGACTTGCCGCTATGCGTCTACGCCCCAGTAATCAATCACTGTCTAGGGCAACAAAATGATCTGACTTTTCCTGTTAAGTCGTGAAAAGCTTGTTGTTCAAGGATTTAAGAAGCAGTACCGTATTTACGGTACTGTGATTGAAATCGAGTGCTAAAGGTAACGAGCAATGCTGGAGTGGTAGGAAAAAAACTTTGCAACCGTAGAACTGGGCGATCGCCTGTAGCAATTATTTTGGCGATCGCTCATCAATTTATTGCTGCTGCGTGGTTAGTATTTCTCGGTTAGGGGATTCAGACGCTGTATCGCTTCTCGAACCAGTTCAGTCGCCGCATCAACACGAAACATCGCGTCTGGGTCGAGTTCTTCGTCTACCTCCATCGCCAAGAGATCCACCAAACACGCTGCTAAATCCGAAGCGATTTTCTCGGCGCTGGGTTTGTTGTTGCTCACGAATAAGTTAGCAACATAACTAACTGCCTGTTTAACCGATGTAATCATTAGTGTTTCTCCAGAATTTTCAATGTTGTTCAGCAAAGCTTTTTCAGCACACCCAGAGCGAACGCCTGTAGCAATTGGTAGGCGCGTTCGCTCTGTTTCAAACTGTGGGGTTAAGCAGCAGACTTACGGGACTTGGAACGAGTTTGAGTCGTGGCTTTGTTGCTAAGTTTAGCGGTTTCTTTGGGTGTGGTGGATTTTAGTTTGGAGGTGGATTTCTCCTTGGTTGCCTTGGATTTCGGTTGCACTTCGGTTGCGGGTGGTAGCAGCTTTAATGTGGAGAAGGGAAGTACAACGGGCTGGGGAAGTATTGGGGTTGGCTGAATGTCTGTGGCGAGATCCCAAGGATTTGGTTCTGGTGTGGCGACTATTGGTGTTGCAACTGGTGTTGTTGGTTTTGGTTCAATTTCTGGTGGTGTGACAGATGGTGTAGTTGTAGCCAGTAGTTCTGGCACTAGCGATGGATCAAGTTGTTGAATTTGAGCAACGACGTAAGCTTTGGTGCAAGAAGCGAAAGCAGTGTTTACAAAATCTACGACCAAGAAGCTGAAGAAGCCCAAAACAACAATTTCCAGCAAGTAGTTGAGCGTAAGTTGAATAGTTTCCATTGTTTTTCTCCGTTGAAGTCGAAAGTTTTCAATGGCAAGTAGCGAAGCGTTTTAACAACACGGGGATGAAAAATCTAGAAACTAGTAGAAGGATTTGGGTACAGATTCTAGGTGTGACTAATTTGATTGTGTGAATCTAATGCACTTTCAAAAATTGGCAAACAGGCACAGAATACATACTGGAAAGGCTAAGATTCAAATTGGTGGTCAGCAATATTTAATCAATTTAACCCGCAGTAAAAGAAATAATGGCAAGCAAGGAAATTCAAGTCAAAAAATACACCGTTAGAGCGCATAAACGGCAGATCCACACACGCTTATTCAATTTTGTTTGCAAAGGATGCGATCTATCAACAAGCCGAGAAACTTATGGCCCACGCCCTTTATATTTTGGACTTTGGACAAAAAGAAGTTGGTTCGCGAGTATGACTCGCGAACCAACAAACTAGTCATCAGAAATTACCCCAGTTATTTTACAAACTGAGTCAGACTGAGTTAAACCCCTAAAGCCT
>JAHHHF010000062.1 GCA_019359495.1 Goleter apudmare HA4340-LM2 | reverse complement strand
AAGCCGATGACGGGATTTGAACCCGTGGCCTGCTGATTACGAATCATATCGGCGGCCTTGGGCGATCGCTCTTTTGGGTGGCTACATCAAAAGCCCTTTGAGTGGCTTTTTCATCTATCCAGCTATGGTACGAGCGGCTGTGAACTTCTAATGAGTGGCCCATCTGCTTGGCCGCTAATGAAATATCAATCCCATATTCCAAAGAACGAATCGCCCAAGCATGGCGAAGGTCGTAGGGAGAGAAGGGAATATTTGCCCGACGGAAATATCTGGTCACGGTTTCGCCGATGATTCGATTGGGTCGATCAAGGTTGATTTGTGGGCACTGGGGGAAGCCCAGCCCAAACGACTCAAACCATTCCGGGTGTAACGGCCACACAATCCTAGATCCAGTCTTGCCATCCGTTATTGCCACGCCCCTTCCAGGCTTTAGTGTTGTTAAATCAACGTAAAAAACCTCATGGTTCCTTAATCCATAAGCTGCCATCATGCCATAAACCCATCTCCAGGAATCATTTTTAATCAAGTGAAATCCATCCTGAATTTGCTTGTCGTCAGGGATAGTGCGGGGGCGTCTCTTAGCTAAGGAATAATTTCCTGATAATTCTGACAATTCAGGATTTAAACCCGCGAATTTGCCAAAGATGGTTAAAGTTGAAACAAATCTCTTTCTACTACGGGTGTCCGGCTGTGATTTCTCAATAATTATATTTTTTAAGATGTTAATGCTTAAAGTTGCATCTTTGGGCAGGAATTTCAGTACCGATAAGTATTCAACATTCCATGTTGTCTCTGTTTTAAATGTTCTGGTTCGTCTATGAAAATAATCTCTTTCAAATTCTTGTATTAATTGTCCTATGGGTTTTTCGTCGAATGTCTCTATTCCTAGAAAGTCGGACCAATCAAAAGTTTTAGCGTCAATTTGGACGCTAATTTTTTTAGCTAATCTTTCCGCTATTTTTACTCCCTCTGGATTAGCATTAGCGGCTGACATTCGCTGCTGATAGGGCTTACTCTTACCAGATAATAGTTTAGGGGGGAATGTACCACGAAGATAAAGCCTTCCTCCCATCTGCTCAATTTTCAGTCCACAATAATTATTTTTAAGCCGTCCGTTGGCTTCTTTAATTCGCTTCTCAATATTCATCATTAGAAAAACCACTAACATGAGGGCTTGAAAACAGCCTTTTCGTTAGTGGACTTGTGGTAATTATTAAATTAGAAACCGTCAGGATTTCCAATCTCTTCTGGTTTAGCTTCTGGGTAAAGCTTTTTCAAAACAAATTCTCTGAGTATGTTAGCTGCAATATCAGGGTCGCCATCCTCAAATACAATTGCGGTAGCTTCAAGGGTTTCGGATTGATAATTACCCAGATTTTTTACTCGCTTATAGGTGATGGTTTGGATTTTCATGCTGTTACTGGAACCTCAAAAACAACTTTAAATCCTCCCTGCGGAAGTAAACGGCGTAAGGTTTGGGCGTGAGCTTCAGCCTCGTTCCGATTGCGGTATCGGGACACTTCAGCCCCACTGCCGGAAAACACAACCCAAGGGCGATACTCAATGTCTTTCATTTCTGATACCTCACTCCATCGATAAGGGCTGACAGTAAACCTTCACGGTCAGCGATCGCTAACTCTTCTTTGATTCTTATCATCCATAAAAAAACTTCACTACAGTAAGGAGTCTCTATGGAGGCAAGGATTAATAGGTCAGCAGATATTAAGGTGATTAGACACAGTTTTTCGGATCTGTTTAAGCCTTGAAGCTGTTCCCCGTAAGCTTCCTGTAGTTCTGCTAGCAGTCCCTCGTCACCGGGGGTATAGCCGGTGTAGTAACCCAGTGGTTTTGTCATGTATGATTTTCCTAGGTAGATTTCGGTGGCGCTTGCGTTTAAGATCTGCTGTTACTCACAGTTTTTCCGGTTTTTAAGTGGGTGTAAGTACGGCTGCATTGCTGCACTGCATGGAGTGCGTCGAGTAGGCTGAGTTCTGGGTCATAGCCAGAACGGATCATGTCTGCATAGTCTGGAGATTGCAGGATGTGTTTTAGCTTTTCTTCCAGCCGATGCAGGTCGTTTAGTATGTTTGCACTAGTCATGTTAATTGGTGGGAAAGCCAGTAGGGGCAATGCTACTGGCGAGATCAGGGAAATTTGCCTTTGAGAGAATAGATAAGCGTCTAATTTTTGCCTCCTGGTGTTGGTGTAAGTTGTGTTGCATGAGGTTTTAGGGTGTTTCCCCGCGCTGTGCTGCGGGGGTGCTTGCTCCGTGGTTACTGGTGTGTCCCGCAAGGTGGCGGGAGGGAGTTTGGCTTTACACTTTTTGAAGTAAGTACGGCTATAATAATTGCACATCTAAAAGTACGAGTCAATAATATACTTTTAGATGTGTGATAATTTAGAGGTCGGTTATGAGATCAGATAATGCCAAGAACAGGTCGCCCAAAAATCGGGAAAGTAGCGATATCAGCGACGTTAAGGGTAACTCCGGAATCATGGGAGCTACTGCGACAATTAGCGTTGAGTCAGGGAATGACCAGATCCGAACTGGTACAAAAGATAGCAAACAAAGAGATACCGTTAGCTCTAGAAAATGGTCAAGCAATGGAGTCACTGGGAAAATCATTGGCCAGCTAATTGGCGAGACGGAAAGACAGCTGGCCTATCACAAAACCCAAGTAAATGAACTAGAAACTAGGTTGCAAGAACTGCACCAATTAGCTGAAGAATCACATTTAGAAAGAAACTCAGAATAAAGCCGCCCTACACGAGTAGGGCGGCTTTGTTTGTAGCTATGAGCTAGTCATCGTCATTCGTCAAATCATCCAAAGGCAGAGATTGTGTTTGCTGGTCAGGGATAAATTCAAGGCGTATCCTTACCTTCCCTTTTTTCCAGCCTCCTCCAGTCGTCAGCAAAACCTTACAGTCAACACCTCTCTTTACCCACATAACTGAATCATCTTCCCCTAGCTGACCATGTTGATAAATCCACTCTCTTACAACCTCCATCAACTCTCTACTAGTGGCTGTTGCCGCTTCAGCAAAGTTGATATCCCGTTCCGTTGAAACAACGTCGTTATTAGTCAAAACAATTTTGTTCATTTTCCTTTCCCAAGTAACAAAGCCGATCAGTTCACTGCTGACCGGCTTTTCCTAGGATTCCCATTCCTCAATCTAATGACAAGAAAAATCAAAAGAAAAATCACAACCCCAAACCAAGACTTGATAATAGCTTCTGAGATGCTTTCGCTAGAGATGATCAGACTGATTGAGTTTGTAGAGTCCCTCGACCCGGAATTAAACTGCACCCAATCAACGCTATTAACATCACAGATCGTGAAATCAATGCCACAAGTTTTTATCCAGCATCCAGACATAATCACCCAAATCAAGCAACAAGCCCAAGTCGTTAAATCCAAAATCAAGTGAGGTTAATAACATGATGCTTACACACAAAAAAATAGAGGGTTTGCGCGCCTCTATTCACCAAAAAAATCGTACAACAATCATTTCATTTAATAATAATTCTAATATCTATCGGGGGACAGAAAAATGGTAGCAGTTCCCTATTCTTACACCGAAGAATTTAGCTTTAATGCTAACGATAGATTACCACCCCAAGATATTGAAGCAGAAGAAGCCGTCCTAGGTGGAATTTTACTAGACCCCAACGCCATTTATCGAATTAAAGACAGGTTAAGACCGAGCCATTTCTACATAGGGGCACACAAAGATATTTACCAAACCTGTCTTACTCTTTCCAAAAAAGGACAACCAACAGACCTATTGCACGTCACCTCATGGTTATCAGACCATGACCTACTAGCAAGAATTGGTGGTAGAAACAAACTGGCTACCTTAGTAGATAGGACAGTCAGCGCCGTCAATATCGACAAACTAGCATTCTTGATTATCGAGAAAGCAAAGCGTCGTGACGCCATCAGGTTAGGCAATGAAATTGTCCAACTTGGGTTTAACACCGAAGTTGATTGGGCAGAAATCATCACATCAATTACTGAACGAACTAAATCAGTAATTGAGATGCCTGTCGCTGCCACAAAAGACGAATACCAAAAATGGCGACACGACCGATTAATTGAAGAGCTTACCACTATTTACACAACTTGTGTAGAACCATCACTAAGAGCCTTAAAACTCAAGGATCTAGCTGACAAAGAAGGACTAGGCATGAGGTTTTTGGAAACCCTTTACCTCAAAAGTCTCGCTGCTCAATGTAGCAAATTACTCAGCTATGAAGAGTTAAAAGAGTTAGCTGGCTCTACAGTTAGGGAATGGCTACTTAATGGTTTGGTTCCAAAAAATACCACAATTTGTCTAGCAGCCGATGGTGGTGTAGGCAAAACCAAATTGATTTATGGCTTAGGTAAAATCCTGATTCAAGGAACTAAATTTGGGCCATTCCAGACAACGGGGGAAAAACGCCGCATCCTTTACTACCAAGGTGACGAGAGTGAAGGTGATATGTTGCAGGCCTTAGAAAGTCTTGGCTACTCAGAGTCTGACATCAACAAATACGTCAAGGTTCGCTTTGGGTGGAGTGCTGAGAACATGCCCATCCTGATTCAGGACTTAAAAGAATTCAGTCCGGAAATGGTGGTCATTGACTCGTTGTCCACAGCCAACAGATTTTCAGTTTATCGAGAGTCAGAAATGGAGTACGCCAGACCAATTCTGGAAATGACCGGGCTAGCCAACCAGTACAAAACCACATTTGTCATCATTCACCACACCAACCGTGAAGGTGGTATCCGAGGCTCAACCGCCATTAGAAACGCAGTCAGCGAAGTGTGGAGACTCTCCAAGGACAACAGCGCCACTGCTACACCCGACGATCGTATTTTAGAAATTGACAAATCCCGTTCCCGGTCATCTGGCAAAAAGTACCGCCTCATTTTTAACCCAGAAGATGTCAGTTTCACCTTCATGGGAGAGGAAGGGGACAGCGAAGGTTTTACCGAAAATAGCAACTCAGCCAAAGGTAAAACACTCCAGTTCCTCACAGAACACCGCAACATCCGATTTACAGGTGAGGAGATAGCCCATCGACTGGGAATTTCCAGAGACTACGCCCGCAAGTACCTGTTAGAGCTAGCATCTGATGGGTTAATCAGCGTCAGCCGGAACATTGGCAGGGCTAGCACCTACTTCCTAGCCTATGAAATACCGAGGTATTCGGGTATACCAACTGAGGATCACCCCTCGGATCACCCCTCCGCAACCACTACAACCCTTACAGTGCAAGGATTACAATCGCGTCAAAGTATTGGTATAAAAAGTTTAGGATCACCCCAGGATCACCCCTCGGATCACCCCTCAAACGTACACAGGGCAAACGATACAGCGAAAGGTGATCCTCAAAGTGCTGAAAATCATCAAAAAATTCCGGAACCAGAAAAAATTTCTAAAAAACAGGAGTTCAAGGATCACCTCCGGCTAGACGCTATACCAGACGAGGGTTGTGGGGGTGATCCAGGGGGTGATCCTTCAAGGATCAGGTTCGATTTGATACATATCCAGAAAAATGATTCCAATGACTTAAACAGCAAGGAATCCAGGAGTTTTCCACAGGGTGATCCGGGGGGTGATCCTCAAGCTGATCCGAAGGGTCAAAATAGTAGTAAGCAAGACTCAGTAGTTAATATTCCGCAACAATCAACAGAAGCTACAGAACTACCCCTATTTGTAGAAAAAGGCCGCTACTGGAGTAAGACCCTTAAGCGAGAGGTAGAGGTATTTCAAATCTTCGATGAGTTTTCCGAGGTCAGTTGTCGGGTTCCTGGGAGAGGGACAATCAGCCTGCCCTTTACCGATTTAGAATGCATCTCACAGTCACCCAGGCATAATTTCAAATGGAATGACACGGTGGTGATTTTGGTAGGCAAGAACAAAGAATCCTTTGCGACCATCACTTCTATTACTCCGGCGGGCATCTTCTTGAAGTCAGAGCAGGGTAAATCACTGAGAAAAATGTTCTGGCCTCATCAACTGGTCAATCTGTAACAAAAAAGCGATCGCCCATGCATTGAGTAAGGGGCGATCGCTGATAGCAGGAGTAGTTGACCGAGTTAAACGCTTCGGTGTCACGCGCTGACGCCGAGATTTTATCATGAGAAAAAGCGATCGCCTGTAGAACACGGGGCGATCGCTTTGACGAGAAGCGTGATGCATTTCAATAGACTATATCCTAGGGCTTGAAATAAAAAACGATCGCCGATGAATGCAAAGCGATCGCTAAAACCAAAGTGTTATAAGTACCAGCCAATACCATAACTCACAAATCAGACTGTTCACGTGGGACAAACCCATGCTTGGCTAAATACGACTGATTTTGTCTAATTTCAGACCAGCATCGGTTAAATTTATGGTCGATTTTTTCGTTCAGGGAATGCAAGTGATAGTCCAGAAATTCCTTTTTCCCTGAGTACTCGGTTAGATGAATTCTTAGGTCATCTTTTACCGTGTCAATTTCTTTTTCCAACTGGGCTTTGACAACAGCTAATTTCCAAATAGTGCTAGCGAACATCCCAGCTATAGCAAGTAATCCGAGAACTATATCTAAGTTATTCTTCATTAAATTCAGTTATTCTGCTGATAGATATTAGAGTTTTGCCCAAAAATTGATAAGGGAAAAACTCTAACTGAAACCTACCTTGTTGAGGAAACATGACTTGATAATTTTTAGCAAGTCCCACAACTTGGGAACTAGCAACTAGCTTGTTGGGATAATCAATCAAAATTTGGTCTAGCCTGCCAGCAGTTTGGTAATTCTTAGCAAGTTTTGATTTCGATTCAATTGAGATTACTAAACTAGCGTCATTATCAAATAAGTAAGGGATGAGTACAGATTGAGCCTTTTTCAAGTCCCATCTGTACTCATGCCGGAAAACCAATTGAGAACTAAGCATTAATTAAGGCTTATTACTGGTAACAACTGGGTAAGTTCTACCGTTAACACTGACAAATGATTCTGGTTTTTTAGAACTAGCTGATAGAAATTTTCTAATATCAGCAATTGTTGCATTTGCGGGAACCGGAATACTTTTGTATTGCTTTTTACCGTTTTTCTCCCCTACAGGAACCTTGATACTACCTGCACCCTGAGAACCACGAACAGCAATTGTAGCGCCTTTTTTATTCTTCACCCCGGCTGCTGGGACAACTTTTAGTCCCAAAGCTTCAGCCGTAGATTTGAGCATATACACATAGCGTGCAGATCCGCCTTGTGCGCCACCTTTGCTACTTTTTTTGGCGGCTGCAAACTGCACAGTCACCCTCGGACCCAATTTCTGACCTTTAGGCATTGTTAATCCTCCTTATGTTTTCCTGAATTGGGTCAACTCTAGAGGTAATCAATGGCTTGAATAACTACATCACCATTGTTTGCAGCAGCAGTTGTGAAAGGCATGTTGGCAGAAACAGTAGCTGAACCTGTTTCCAAATCAACCTGAATCTGAATATTGTTAGGCTGGTTGTCAACAGGTGTAACAGCTTTTTCAGCAGCAGCTAACAAGGAAGCAGCTTCTAAAAATGCTGCGATTAAATTTGTAGAGGTCAAGTCACCACCACCGTTGTCGAAAGCGGTATATGAACCTCCTAAATAATCGCTAGCTGCAACTTTGATTGTCCCGTCTGATTGAATCGCGGGGATGACCGGGATTGTTGCAGCAACAGAGATGGTTCCCGTATCAAAGCTAACGGTAGTAGATAGCTGTGTTCTAGGCGCTAAACCAGGGTTTGCGCCATTCCGGGCATTTTCAGCCGCATCAACAGCCCGGCAAAGTTCAAAGAATGCTTGAGGAATTTGGGTAGACTTGAGAGTTCCGGAAGTGCCTGGATCAAATACGCTCATACGTGCCTCGTTGTAAAAAATGTAATATCCGTACTTGTAATCTGTTGTAGCCGGAAATGTTGCTAAATTAGGGGGAATGAATTGATCAGGATTCTTTGGGATTAATGTCAAAGAATTCCTAACAGATGATGGCACAGGTATAACAAGTTTTTTTCGGATAATGGTGACAGTAAAATTTGTGCGTTTTAAAGCTGCATTTACATCCGCAGGCATCTGCTCAAGGGCTGCATCCCAGTTAGTATTAATTTGATTAGTAGATGGAGTAACAGCACTTTCACTACTACTGCTAGTGTTATCCCTATTTTGAGTATTTGTTATTGGGGTGGTTGGTAGAAAAATGTACCAATTCCGTTTCCATTTAAAACCTATTTTGATTCCCTTTTTTAAAAGTCTCTTGATTAATTTCAATAAATAAATTTCTGAATAATACAAAAGTTTTGCAAAGGTAATCAACTTAATGGCTAGTCTGCCATTAACAACAAATACATCATCAAGTTCTATTGACTTCACGTTTTTGCTCTTTCCCTGAGTTTTTTACTCCATTCGGGTACAGTATCTTTTTGCCCCATAGGAAAGTACTGGCACAAGGTAGGAAGTACTGAAACTTCTTTATATCTTTTATTAGAATCTGTGATTTGTGGTGGCTCAATACCTTTTAAGACGTTGGGATTTACATACTGTTTTAGAGCCTCAATCACTCTTTTACACTCAGGAGCAGTTTTGCACCAAACAATAATTTTGGAATTATCATTTAGAACTTGAACGCCTCTAAACCCACCTTTTTCATACGTTGGAAAGTTGGGTTTATGGTCTTTACCATATCTATAGTGTGGGATTATTAAAGTCCAGCGACTTCTACCTATTTTGTTATCTCCTAAATTTTCAGCAAATTGAATAGCTAGTTGTGGCTTTTGAGGGGCGCGTGTTTGCCAATAATCGGGAACAGATATAAAAGCCTCAAATTCTTTATTCTTAGCTAAACAAAGTTCAGAATTAGCTTTAAATAATTCTTCATGTTCGGCAATTACAGCATTGGCATTACTAAGAGAACCATTTTTATTAGCAATGGCTTTTACCGTAATTTCTTCACGCTTTACTTGCCATGAGCCATCTGCCTGTTCCTCACAAACACAAACAGGAACTTCAACATCAATAAAATTCACATCTGCATCCTCCCCATCCTTGCCATCTTCACCAGGATCGCCTTTTTGACCTGGTTGACCTTGAGCGCCGGGTTGTCCTTGAGGTCCTGGTTGACCTTGAGCGCCGGGTTGTCCTGGAGTGCCGGGTTGACCTTGAGCGCCGGGTTGTCCTGGAGTACCGGGCTGTCCTTGGGGTCCTGGTTTTCCTGGAGCGCCGGGTTGTCCTGGAGTACCAGGCTGTCCTTGAGGTCCTGGTTTTCCTGGAGCGCCGGGTTGTCCTGGAGTACCGGGCTGTCCTTGGGGTCCTGGTTTTCCTGGAGCGCCGGGTTGTCCTGGAGTACCGGGCTGTCCTTGGGGTCCTGGTTTTCCTGGAGCGCCGGGTTGTCCTTGGGGTCCTGGCTGCCCTTGAGTACCGGGTTGTCCTTGGGGTCCTGGTTGCCCTTGAGTACCGGGTTGTCCTGGAGTACCGGGCTGTCCTTGGGGTCCTGGTTTTCCTGGAGCGCCGGGTTGTCCTGGAGTACCAGGCTGTCCTTGAGGTCCTGGTTTTCCTGGAGCGCCGGGTTGTCCTGGAGTACCGGGCTGTCCTTGGGGTCCTGGTTTTCCTGGAGCGCCGGGTTGTCCTTGGGGTCCTGGCTGCCCTTGAGTACCGGGTTGTCCTGGAGTACCGGGCTGTCCTTGGGGTCCTGGTTTTCCTGGAGCGCCGGGTTGTCCTGGAGTACCAGGCTGTCCTTGAGGTCCTGGTTTTCCTGGAGCGCCGGGTTGTCCTGGAGTACCGGGCTGTCCTTGGGGTCCTGGTTTTCCTGGAGCGCCGGGTTGTCCTTGGGGTCCTGGCTGCCCTTGAGTACCGGGTTGTCCTTGAGTACCGGGTTGTCCTTGGTGTCCTGGTTGCCCTTGAGGTCCAGGTTTACCAGGTGCGCCATCTTTACCGGGCTGTCCTTGGGGTCCTGGCTGTCCGGGTTGCCCTTGGGGTCCTGGTGGTCCAGGTAAGGGTATAGCTGTTTTGGTCAAAGCTAGTTGGGCTTGCGCTTGTGCAGTTTTTGCTGTGGTAAGCGCTACGGATGCTTGTGTTTGAAGTGAAGATATCTGTAATTGCTGTTGTGAATCTACCGATTCGCGGACAATGACCCGCCCCTGTGCATCTTTCGCAAAGTTTATGCCTAACTCAACTTTTGGGCGCACTTCTGCAATTTGTAGCTCTAGTTGAGCCTGTTTTGCCTGTAATGGTTGAAGTTGAGCCATTGCAGTATTGGCTGTTCCCTGTGCTGATTGGGCTACTCCACTAGCATAAGTGGCTGTAGCATCAGCTTTTTGAGCAATGCTAAGAGCGGGTAAAGCTTTCCCCAATGCTGTATTAGCAGTTGCTTGTGCTGAATTAGCTATTGATAAAGCACTCCCGGCTGTCCCTTGGGCTGTACCCGCTAAAGCTAATGCACTCCCGGCTGTCCCTTGGGCTGTACCCGCTAAAGCTAATGCACTCCCGGCTGTCCCTTGGGCTGTACCTGCCAAGGCTAATGCACTCCCAGCTGTACCCTGTGCTGTACCCGCCAAGGCTAATGCACTACCCGCCGCGCCTAGTGACGTACCTGCTAAAGCTAAAGCACTCCCGGCTGTACCTTGGGCTGTACCTGCCAAGGCTAATGCACTCCCGGCTGTGCCCTGTGCTGTACCCGCCAAGGCTAATGCACTCCCGGCTGTGCCTTGGGCTGTACCTGCCAAGGCTAATGCACTCCCGGCTGTGCCTTGGGCTGTACCTGCCAAGGCTAAAGCACTCCCGGCTGTACCTTGGGCTGTACCTGCCAATGTCAACGCACTCCCGGCTGTAGCACCAACACTAACCAACTGTGCCTGCATCACAACCACTTGTCCTTGCACTACTCCAGCGAGTCCTAGGGCGGCGGCTGCCTTGGCTGCTGCTGCTGCGATCGCTGCCCAAAGACCTTGTAGAGCAGCCGCAATCAATGGAGCAGCAGCAGCAGCTACTAGTGCTGCAATCCCGGCAATTAAAGCTATCAATTTAGCTTCTATCCACTGCACTTGCTGGTCTAAATTGCCAACTTTCATTTCTAGACTAGCCAAAGCGCGATAGACATCAGCTAACTGCCTTTTTAATGCGTTGATTTGAGATTGCAAATCATCACAGCAATTATTTTTATTTCTTAATCCTGCAATCTCAGCCCTTAATGCAGCTAATTCAGATTGCACTTTAGAGCAACAATCAGCCATTTTTAATCGCCTTTACAATAGAGGTAATTGCTTTAATCTCATTAGCTACAGCCGCACAATCTAAACAGCAGTAGCCGGGATAAATGTTTGTTTTTATTTCTTCGGTTCCCTCTGGACAATTGCCGCATTTGACCGAATAACTAACAGGACAATCACCTTGGTCTTGGAATATTACCGAGCCATTATGTAGAATCTGAATGCTGCATCTTTCCAGCTTACCAACCAAACAGGGAGAGTTATTATTTCTTGTTATTGTTTGATTCGGTGTATTCAATACAGTTACTTGAATACTTGGGCGAAAATTATTTTCGCCACAAAACCAAGGGAGTACAGCAGGTTGCCCTTCATAGCTAACAATTTTGTAATCATGTACATCAAATACACATGGACCGGAACACTGTGAGCTTGCAAAAGTGATTGTGTACCCTACATTGCTGTAGTTTCCACTTCCTGGAACAGGAACGCTTTTAGTAACTACTTCAATTGGTGAAAATTCGCTTTTATATTTTCTTTCTGGCTTACTACCAAATTGATAAGTTATCTCTGGTTTATCACCGCTATTGCATACCATGTTTAATAAATGTTGGGGTTATAAGGATTTGGCAAATCATCTATTTCATAAGTGTCTGTATAAGTTACAGCTACATAAAAGTTAATTACAAAAACATCGGTTCTTTTGTTGCCATTCAAAGCACTCCCCCAGTAATTTATGTCTGCATTGCCTCTAGAATTTAAACCTTGAAGCAAGCGCATAATTATTCCTACAAATAGGCTCTCAGCAGTGTTGTTAGGTGCAGGTTTCAAACCAGTTAAGTCGGTTTTTCCAAATTGGATAATAGCGATTGATTGAGTGAAGCCAGCACCGAATAGCCTTTGATTTGTGCTGATTTGAGCGCCTATATTTGAATTACTTCTAAAACTCATTGTGTTCTAAGGCAAAGCCCTCCATTAGAGAGTTTTAAAATCATGTATCTAGTATTGTCAGATAACAATATTTCTGAAAATCTAGTTTTACTATTCCCGTTGCAAGCACCAATATCATCACTTGTCCTGCTTACAATTCCTCTATTTGTATTCGTATAAACACAAATTCCCTTGATAACATCAGATTGATTTGTAATTGTATTATCAAGATTCAAAAGAGCATTATTAAGGGGAAAACCTGTATAATTAACATTACTAAAAGGGTTTGGTATACCTCCTCTAAGGGCAGTGATTGTTGTAGTGCCTTGAAAAATAAATCCATAAGGATACTGGTTTGTGTCCCACCAATCAGCTTTAAACTGTGGGAGTAACGTACCTAGCGTACAAATAGCGTTACCTTGAACTATTTCTAAAAGCTTGTACTCACTACCACCATCAAAAGCAGAGATATTGATTGCTGTAGTAGCACTGTAAGTTGTGTAATTAAGTAAGCCACTACTGTTAGCACCTGCCTTAGTAGAAGTGTTCCAAGAGGTAAATAGTTCTTGAGAAGTGCCAAGACTCGAAGTGATTCCTACCCTGTTATAAAGCCTTCCAAAAGTTTTAGAAGATTCATAAATATGTTCATAC
The DNA here is from genome assembly GCA_019359495.1 of Goleter apudmare HA4340-LM2. Classification (GTDB taxonomy): domain Bacteria; phylum Cyanobacteriota; class Cyanobacteriia; order Cyanobacteriales; family Nostocaceae; genus Goleter; species Goleter apudmare. Next base: position 682 of record JAHHHF010000062.1, on the reverse strand, counting down.
ACCAGGAACCTAGTAGTACCTGACAGATATTCATCAAATGGATTTAAACCAATAGATGAAAATGCAGCCTTAATTCCATTGTTTAGAGCCAGTGTATTAATTGTTGGGTTTAGCGCACTAATAACACGGCTTGTAACTACCATTAGTAATCATCCGGGTCAAGAACAAATCCAGTATCTACAGTTTGCAAATTAACGTTAAAGGTGACTTGTCGATACTGTATGTTATTCCTTGTAATGATTTGCGGAAATCCTGAATCTGCAATTGTTACTTGAATATCTGGGTCAAGTTGCTGGCTTGAGTCCTTAAGATATGCCGCAGCTTTTAAAAGTATCGCCACTACCAAAGATTCAGCAGTGTTATTAGCGCTTGCTGTTAGGCTCACGCTAGCCAAATCAGCTTTAGAGATTGTGAAAGTTGTTGAGTCCTGCGTTGCGTTTGACCCAAAAACTTGGGACAGGGTAGGTTCTGCCATTTTTTATACCAAGAAAATATTCCTACAATTTTATACGGAAAATCCTGGATGAGTAGTACTTGAGTAGCGCAAGTAGTGAGCGATCGCTAAAAAAATTGCCTAGATTTTTGAGTGTAATAGGCAAAATCTAGGCAATCACAAGTATTATGCTGTTGAAATCCAAGCCGATGACGGGATTTGAACCCGTGGCCTGCTGATTACGAATCA
>JAHHHF010000061.1 GCA_019359495.1 Goleter apudmare HA4340-LM2 | reverse complement strand
TATGTGTCAGAAAATCAGTTATGTTCACTGGTTTGAGGAGATTATGTTTTGTTGACTAATTTCAGCTTTTTAGGCTTAGTCTTAATAAAAATGTAAAGTTTTATATCAGCATTCAACATTTGTGGAAATGGTATTACTTAATTAAATTAGATCAAATTCATCCATTGCCTTGGGAAAGTTATGATTTTCATGTCCGGGACGACTGAGTTTAATTAGGACAAAACGTTCTAAGGGAGTTAAATTTGCCCACTGTGGAAGTGTGAGTGTGAAACCTGATTCTTTAACTTTCTCTTGTAGACTAGTTGGTATATTGTGAGAGTCCATCCATACAGGGTTAGGCTCTACCGATAGATTCGTTGCTGATGTACCTGTGCGTTGTAAAATCAACTGCTGGAGATACTCTCTATAAGCGTCAATTTCTGTTTTTTGATTACAAGGTAATTTGACTAAATTTTCCCGCTCAATTAGACTCATCTGATGCCATTCAGATAATTTTAACTTGATACCGCAAGTATCAAGTTTGTAGCGTACCTGCATGGGTATACAACGTAGGGAATTAACAAAATCTGCTTCAAATTGAAAGTAATTTAGCATATATTTTGATTAAAAAATTCCAACTTGAATTATTGAATTTAAATAGGTAGGTCTTACGCAAGTGTCATATTTTTTTCGTGTAGCTTATCCAGAGTCCTTGACCCTTGACTCTTTTACTAGAAAATATGTGTGCCAGTTGTGTAAGTCGTTTTAAAGTCTCAATAATCTTTCTTTTATCATGATTTCACATGAGTTTTACAGTTAATAACCTAGAAGTAAATTTCTGTAATCTAAGCTAAAACCTGCTTTTAATGACTGGTATTAAGATGTCAAACACTCCCGATTTAATGTGTATGTCGGGAATTACTAAAACGAATTAAGAGATAACTAATTGATAGCGCAAAGATAGCAATTCCTAAGCCTATTATATCAATTCCTGATACTTTTTCTAAGTCAAGGATAATAATTTTTCGAGCAACAGCAATTAGAGAAGTGCTAATGACTAATTCTACTTGAATAACATGTTTTCGCAAATAAGCAGTAATATTTTCTAATATTTCTAAAGCAATTAAAATATTTAAAAATAAGCCAAATATTGTAAATAATGTAGTGTTGAATTTACCATAGGGTGTAGTGAATAATTCTTGTGCAAGAAAGGTTGCTAAATTACCGAGTTCTACTAAAATTACCAGCACCATAAATAGAGATAGCACTTTAGAAACTAGCACCTCTATTTTCTCGATGAGATGCATAAAGTTGTCATCTCGACTAGCTTCGATAATTCGTCTGAGCAGTTTTTTCATTAATCCTCACTGACTCACACTACAAGGTGTATGTTTTGCAGCTTACCATTGTGAGGACTGGAGTTGATAATTTTTGGTTGTAATTTCTACAGAAATTGGTGCTAGTTGGACTGCACAAGCTTTCAGTTCTGGTTGCAGGGAGTCGGGACAAGATTCTGGGTGGGTGAGGGCGTTGACTTCTGAGTCTTTTGCCCATAGTGTACCCCAGTGCATGGGGACAAACACTGTCCCAGGGGCGATCGCTTTTGTAACTTTAGCAGGAAATTTGGCGCTACCACGACGCGATCGCACTTCTACCCAAGAATTATCTGTAATCCCTAATTTCGTAGCATCACGGGGGTGAATCTCGATAAATGGTTCGGGATGCATTTGTCGGATTTTCTCAATCCGACCAGTGCGCGTGAGAGTATGCCAATGTCCATAAAGTCTTCCATTGGTTAGAACAAAAGGATAATCGGGGTCTGGTGGTTCTGCCAATCCCCGTGAGTGGTATGCACCAAAGCGGGCGCGTCCGTCGGAGGTGGGAAAGCGGAGGTTGGTGTAGAGTCTTGTGGATGATGGGGTGTGGACTTCTCTTCCAGACGCTTCGCGTAGCTTGCTTCCCCGGAGGGGTACGACTTCGCTCAGTTCACGGGGATAGGGGGATGATGGGGTGTGGGCTGAGCGGAGCCGAAGCCCCAATTCTGGCGCAGGAAACGGCCATTGCGTCGCGCCTTTCGCCAACAGTTCGTGACTGATACCGGACATATCGCAAGGGCGACGGCGCGTTAATTGGACAAATTCGGCGTAAACTTCAGCAGAGTTAGTAAAGGCAAATTTTTCTGCAAAACCTAATCTTCGTCCCACCTCAGCGAAAATTTCCCAATCGGCTTTAGCTTCTCTGGGCGGTTGGCGGAATGCTTGACACAAAGTTACTCGACGTTCTGAGTTAGTCATCACGCCTGTTTTCTCTCCCCACTGGGCGGCGGGAAGTAAGACATGGGCGTAAGCAGTGGTTTCCGTGGGGTGATAAGCGTCTTGGTAGATAGTGAAAGGCGATCGCAATAATGCTTTTTTTGTCCGCTCCAAATCTGGCATACTCACAGCTGGGTTAGTAGCTGCAATCCACAATAAACCTACATTTTCCGTTTCCAACCCCGTGATCATGTCCCAAGCCGTCATTCCCGAATGGGGCGAAATCTGTCCTGGCTTCAGTCCCCAAAAAGCTTCAACTTCTGCGCGGTGTTCGGGATTTTTCACCGAACGATAACCGGGTAACAAATGGGATAAACCGCCGGCTTCCCTTCCTCCCATTGCATTGGGTTGTCCGGTGAGAGAGAACGGCCCAGCCCCAGGTTTACCAACCTGTCCAGTCATCAGGTGCAGGTTAATAATCGTTCTAACCTTAGCTGTACCTTCACTGGATTGATTCACACCCATCGACCACAGAGACAACACGCGCTGTGATTCTCCCCAATAGCGGGCGGCTGTTTCTAAATCTTCTGTCCTAATCCCACAGCGATGGGCGACGACATCTGGGGAATAATGGCGAATGACCTCCGCGTATGCAGGAAAATTGCTGGTACAGTCATCGATGAATCCAATATCAAGATGATTCCAGCGCATCAACAAGTGGGCGATACCATTGAGTAAATCAATATCTGTACCGGGATTAATCGCTAAATGTAAATCAGCGGCTTCGGCGGTGGGTGTGCGGCGAGGATCGACCACAATCATTTTCACATGGCGATGTTTTTTGTGATATTTCGCCAAGCGGTTGAAAACGATGGGGTGACATTCCGCCGCGTTCGTACCAATTAAAAATGCACAGTCAGTTAACTCCAAATCTTCGTAGCAGCAAGGAGGCCCATCCGCACCAAAACTTTGTATGTAGCCAGATACAGCACTAGACATGCACAGACGGGAATTCGCATCAAAGTTATTTGTACCGAGACAGCCTTTTAATAATTTCTGGGCAATGTAATAATCTTCTGTTTGAAACTGACCAGAACCATACATACATATAGCTTCTGACCCTTGAGTAAAACGCACAGTTTGAATGCGCTTGGTGATGATATCAAAAGCCTCATCCCAACTCACACGGCGGAACTCTTGATCTAAAGAGTCTCGCACCATTGGGTAATGTAGTCGATTTTTATCCAAAGATTCGGCGATCGTTGCGCCTTTGACACAAACCATACCCTGGCTGGATGGATGCGCCTTGTCACCCCGCACCCGCCAAGTGGGATTACCTTGGCTATCTCGATTGGTGGCTTTACCCAGTTGTGCTGGTGGGGAAACTTCTAATCCACAGCCGACACCACAGTAGGGACAGAGGGTTTTGGTAAATTCACTCATGGCCAATACGCATTATTCCCTGATTTTTAATTCTCTTTTTGGCGTTGCTGATGGGGATGTTTTTCAACGCAGAGGCGCGCTAAGGTAACGCAGAGGGGCGCTAAGATTTGCTCAATTTAGAAAGCGATGTATTTGTGAGTGCTCAGAAGGTAGAGAGAAGAATTTTTACTCATCATCGTGAGCATAGCGCCGGAAGAGGAAGTCTAAGGCGTAGTTACGCAAGTTAAAGTATTCTGGGTCTTCCATGATGTGCTGACGGTTCCGAGGACGAGAGAAGGGAATATCTAGGACTTCGCCAATTTTGGCGGCGGGGCCGTTGGTCATCATCACGACTCTATCGGCGAGGAAGAGGGCTTCATCAATGTCATGGGTAATCATCAGGACGGTAACTTGATGTGTCCGCCAGATTTGTAGTAGTTCTTCTTGTAATTCTTCTTTGGTGATGGCGTCTAATGCACCGAAGGGTTCATCGAGAATTAGGACTTGGGGACGGATGGAAAGGGCGCGGGCGATCGCTACTCGTTGTTTCATTCCCCCGGAAATTTGGCTGGGTTTTTTGTCAGCCGCTTCTGTTAACCCTACCATTGCCAGATGTTCTCTGGCGATCGCTCTTTTTTCTGCCTGGTGTTTTTTGGGAAATACTGAATCAATTGCCAAGTAAACGTTATCAAATACGCTCAACCAAGGCAAAAGGCAGTAGTTTTGGAATACCATCATCCGATCTGGGCCTGGTTCGGTGATGGGTTGGTCTTGCAATAAAACTACGCCATCGGTGGGGGTATTAAACCCAGAAACCATGTTTAATAAAGTAGATTTACCACAACCAGAGTGACCAATGATGCAAACAAATTCACCTTCACGCACTTTCAGATCCACTCCATCCAAGACAGTAAAAGGCCCATCCGGAGTTGGATAAATCTTACTCACACCCTCAATCACCAAGAAATTATCAGTTGCAGGTACTTCCAATTGATTAATCTGAGTTTTTTTAGCGACTTGCATAATTCTTCTCTTATCTACTTACTACAGAAACTCATAAACTCCTCAGCGTCCCTTTGCGCCTACCTCCGCGCCCCTCTGCGTTAAAAAATTACCTCCTCAATCCGAATATCTCGCTTAATTTCCAATCCCTTGAGATATTCCAAGGGTTCCGAGGGGTTAAAAACTTTACCGTCAAACAAATGAATTGGGTTGTCCTCACCGATATCCAGTAACCCCAAATCACGCGCAGCTGCACCAAATACATCTGTGCGACAGACTCTTTCAGTCACTTCCACCCAGTTCTTCGGGAAGGGTACTAAGCCCCAACGTGCTAGCTGAGTCACCATCCACAAAATTTCTGTGCGGTGGGGATAATTAGTTCTATTGAGATAAAACTGGTTGTAGGCTATGAGTGATTGGGGTTCAGAACCGTCACCGCGATCATAAGGATCGATGAAACCAGGGCGGACATATACAGGATTGGTATCCAGATACTCAGGACGGCAGATTATTTCTAAAATCTCTTCACGGTTGCGGAGATCGTCACAGTATTTGCAAGCTTCCAATAGGGCTTTAATCAAGGCGAGATAGGTTTGGGGATACTGCTGCGTCCAATCTTCCCGCACTCCCAAGACTTTTTTCGGCTGTCCTGACCAAATTTCTAAGGCGGTAGCAGCAACAAAGCCTACATCTTCATGGACAGCGCGGTAGTTCCAAGGTTCACCAGCACAGTAACCGTCTATATTGCCGGCTTTAAGTTGGGAAACCATTTCTGTGGGAGGTAGCACTGTCAAGCAGACATCTTGATCGGGATCGATACCGCCAGCTGCTAGCCAGTAACGCAGGATTAAGTTCTGCATGGCGGCGGGATGCACTACACCGAGAGTGAGAATGTTGTCGGGATTAGCGTTAATTACGGCTTTTAAGTCAGCCAGGTTTCTCACGCCTTGGCTGTACAAGCGTTTGCTGAAGGTAATGGCGTTGGCGTTGCGGGAGAGATTTAAAGCATTGACTACAGGAATCGGCTGTTTTCCACCAGTGCCCAAAGTCAAGGCTAAGGGCATTCCTGCAACCATTTGGGCAGCGTCTAATTTGCCAGTAGCAACACCTTTGGCGATTTCTTTCCAACTGGTTTGGCGACTGAGAGTGATGTTTTCTAGGCCGTATTGGGCAAAGAAGCCTTTTTCTTTGGCAACGATAAGAGGTGCAGAGTCAGTGAGGGGTAAAAAGCCAATGTCTAAGTTGAGTTTTTCGACACCGTGACGACGATCGCTAATTGCAGATTTTGCCGATTGTGCAGCTTGGCGTTTCTTCGCCAGCTTTTGCTGATTCAGAAAGTAAATGATTTCATTCCGCAGATTGTAGTAGCTGGGATGATTGACTACTTCCAAACGCTGGCGAGGACGGGGGATCGGGACTTCCAGAATTTGCCCGATGTGGGCTTCCGGGCCGTTAGTCAACATAACAATGCGATCGCTCAACAATAGCGCTTCGTCCACATCATGTGTCACCATCACACAAGTAACGTTGTGTTCGTTGCAGATTTTCATCAATTGTTCCTGCAAACTCCCCCTTGTCAAAGCATCCAACGCCCCAAAGGGTTCGTCCAGCAGCAACAACTTGGGACGGGTAGCTAAAGCGCGGGCGATCGCTACTCGTTGTTTCATCCCCCCAGATAACTCGCTGGGACGTTTTTTCGCCGCTTGGCGCAGCCCCACCATATCGATATGCTCTTCGATAATCGCCCGCCGTTGCCCCTTAGAATCACCTTTATAAACCTCATCTACAGCCAAGGCGATATTTTCTCTGACAGTCAGCCAGGGTAACAAAGAGTAATTTTGAAAAACTACCATGCGATCGGGACTAGGATCTCTCACTTCCCGCCCTTCCAAAGTCACACCACCAACACTAGCTCTATCTAACCCGGCAATAATATTAAGCAGAGTTGATTTACCACAACCAGAGTGTCCAATTAACGAAACAAATTCCCCCTGGCGAATTTTCAACTCAATATTTTTGAGAGCAATATATTTGCCATTATTCGGTAGGTCGAACACACGATCAACGTGGTCAATTTCAACAAAAGTAGTCATTTGTTGTTTGTTATTTGTTGTTTGTTATTTGTCAAGAGTCCAGGGACAAGAGTTGTTATTTTTACCTATGCCCGGTTGTTGAGTTTCGACTGCGCTCAACTGCCGCGAAGTCGAAACAATGCCCCATGCTCTACTTCTGTTCTGCTACAACTTTGCTGGCGATAAAAGCCATCAATCTATCTAGTAGCAAACCAACCAAACCAACGTAGATGAGAGCTATAATAATCTCACTCAAATTAGTTTCTGTTGTCGTGTTGTAGGCATCCCAAATAAATGAACCAATCCCTACACCACCTACTAACATTTCCGCCGCCACAATGGCTAACCAAGATAAACCAATGCCAATTCTTAGACCTGTGAATATATAAGGAACAGTGGCAGGAAAGACTACTTTGAAGAAATACTTTGCTCCTCTGAGACGTAACACTCTGGCAACGTTGATATAGTCTTGGGGAATTTGTTGCACACCTACAGTGGTGTTAATAATAATCGGCCAAATTGAGGTAATAAAAATTACGAAAATCGCTGAAGGATCAGCCTGTTGAAATGCAGCTAGGGAAATTGGTAGCCATGCTAGCGGTGGTACGGTGCGTAATACTTGGAAAATTGGGTCTACGGCATTGTATACTAAGCGATTTGCACCAATCAGAATTCCTAAAACTGTGCCAACAATTGCAGCTAGGGAAAATCCTAAACCAACCCGTCCCAAACTACTGAGGATTTGCCAACCTAAGCCTTTATCTCTACCACCATTATCAAAAAATGGGTTGATAATAAAAGGGTCCCAAGTTTCCTGAAATGTTTCTATTGGGCCAGGTAATTTAAATCCGGGGTTCAAACAAATTAGTTGCCAAAATACTAGAAAAATTGCTAAAGCTACTAATGGTGGTGCTATTTTTTTCCAGAAAAACTTGTTGATGGCTTTTTGAGGCTTTTTAAGTCTTGCCCGATTCCCTGCGATCGCTGTCATTTTCTCCTCTCTGATTTTGTAAATAATCAATCAACAATCGTTTCCTTGACTTGATTACACCTTTTTGATTTTCAGGCTATTTAAATACTCTTCTGGCTTCTGGGGATTAAATTTCACACCATCAAAGAAAGTTTCAATTCCGCGAGAAGTACTCTGAGGAATTTCCGTATCGGGGACACCAAGTGCTTTAGCCGCTTGTTTCCACAAGTTTTCTTTATTAACTTGGTCAACGAGTTCTTTAACTTTGGTATCTTTTGGTAGATAGCCCCAGCGAATATCTTCTGTTAAAAACCAAATGTCGTGGCTTTTGTAAGGATATGAGGCATTATCAGCCCAGAATTTCATGCGATATGGGAAATTTTGTTCTGTACGTCCATCACCATAGTCAATATTGCCTTGAGACCTACCTAAAATATCAGCAACGGCAACGTTAAAGTATTTCCGACCAGAGCAGATTTTGCACATTTCCTCTTTATTTTCTGCCTTGTCGCACCATTGTTGAGCTTCCAGAATTGCCATTAGTAGTGCTTGGGTAGCATTGGGATTTTGCTCAACCCAATCTTGCCGCATCGTAAAGGCTTTTTCTGGATGGTTGTTCCACAACTCACCTGTAACTAAAGCCGAATAACCTATTTTTTGGTTTACCAACTGGGAATTCCAAGGTTCTCCCACACAGAAAGTATCGACTGTACCGACTTTCATATTCGCTACCATTTGTGGTGGTGGTACGGGTTCCAAAATCACATCTTGATCTGGATTAATCCCACCAGCAGCTAGCCAATAACGCATCCATAAATCGTGAGTACCTCCGGGAAAAGTCATCCCAGCTTTCAAGGATTTTTTATCAGCTTTTGCTTTGGTTGCTGTTTCTTTAAGGGCTTTGCTTTGTAGACGTACCTGGAGGTCTTTAAATTTATCAGCAACAGAAATTCCCTGACCATTGAGATTTAACCGTGCCAGGATAGACATCGGCACTTTATCGTTAACAGTCATCAAGTAAGGCATGGGGCTGAGGATGTGTGCTCCATCGATACCACCGCCAGCTGAACCAATTTTTAAGTTGTCACGAGTTACAGGCCAAGATGTCTGCTTGATCACCTCCACATCGGTCATGCCGTATTTGGCAAAGAAGCCCTTTTCTTTAGCAATAATTAAAGGCGCTGCATCGGTTAAGGGGATAAATCCTAGCTTGGCTTTGGTGGTTTCTACTTTGGGGGCGTTAGCTACTGTAGAGACATTAGCAGCTGGAGCGACTGCGGGTGATTCGCCGTTGGTGGAGGCTGTACCATCAGAAGTGCAGCCATGAGCCAAGATAGAAGCAGCAGCCGCAGCGCCTGTAGTGATAATGAATTTTCTTCTATTGATGTTTGTCATTTGTGGTTTGTTCTTTGTTATTTGTGAAGAGGCAATAGGGAATGGGGATAATCACTCTTGACTCTTGAGTACAGACGCGATTAATCGCGTCTCTCCTGACTCTAGTCTGGGTTTGGCGTCGAAGTTCTGAATGAGTAAATCTCGCAAGAATGGCTGTAAGTCTTCGCAAGGTATGCCTTTTTGGATGCAACTACCTAGATGTGCGTCTTTGCCGACTTTGCCACCCATATAGATATCGACACCTTCGACGGTTTTGCCGTTTTTGCGGGTTTTGGTTCCCATCAAACCGATGTCTGCAACTTGCGGTTGTCCGCAGGAGTTGGGGCAACCTGTCCAGTGAATTCTCACAGGGCGGGTGAGAATTAATTCGGCTTCTAGGGATTGAACTATTGCTTGGGCGCGGTTTTTGGTTTCAATGAGGGCAAAGTTACAAAATTGTGCGCCTGTGCAAGAAACTAGCGATCGCCCTAATAATCCAGGATTTACGGTAAACTTTGACAGTAGCGGCTCTGTCAAAAATGTCGCTAATCTGGAGTCTGGAATATTGGGGATAATCAAGTTTTGCTCTACGGTAATCCGGATCTCTCCACTGCCATAAACCTCTGCCAATCGGGCAATTTCAAACATATCGCCCGCATACAGCCGTCCTACGGGAATATGTAAGCCTACGTAATTTAATCCGGCTTGCTTTTGTTTGTATACACCAACATGGTCGCGTTTTTCCCAGTCAATTTCGTCCTTGGCTGCGGCGGGTAATAATGATTTACCCAAACGCTTTTCGACTTCTGCACGGAATCTTTCTAAACCCCATTCATCAATCAACCACATGAGGCGGGCTTTTTGGCGATTGGCTCTTAAGCCGTGGTCACGATAAACTTCCAAAATGGCTCGACATAAAGCCACCACATCTTCTGGAAGTACCCAGGCATTTAAGGAAATCGCCGCCTCGCAGCGTTTAGCGGAAAAGAAGCCACCGACGAGGACATTAAAGCCGAATGTTTTTTGAGTGGTGGGGTGGACTGAGCGAAGTCGAAGTCCACATAGTGGTGGGGAGACGGGGAGAATACTTCCCCCTATCTCCCCATCTCCTGTGGGTTGAGCAAAGCCGAAACCCCCTCTCCCCATCTCTTCTTGAAACGCTGGCACAAATGCTAAATCGTTAATTTCAGCGTGAACAGAATTGTCTCTACCACCAGCGATCGCTATGTTAAATTTCCGGGGAAGATTGGTAAACTCTGGATTGCCTTGTCCTTTGTTGGTCAGCATATCCTGGATTTGCTGCACCAACTCCCGCGTATCGAACAACTCATCTGCATCCAACCCAGCGACGGGATCGCCTGTGATGTTACGAACGTTGTCCATCCCTGACTGCACACTGGTTAAACCCACAGCGTGAAATCTATTAAAGATATCCGGTAAGTCTTCAATCCTAATACCCCGCAATTGGATATTCTGTCTGGTAGTAATATCAGCGTTGCCGTCTTCACCATAACGCTGGACGACTTCTGCTAACACACGCATCTGATTGCTGGTGAGAATACCATTAGGCATCCGCATCCGCATCATAAATTTACCTGGTGTGACTGGGCGAAAAAATACACCTACCCACTTCAGCCGATGTTCCCTATCTGTGGCGTCTATCGCTTCCCAACCTAGTTGAGCAAATTTCTCGATTTCCGTTTTGATAGCAAGTCCATCTTTTTCGGCTTTGAATTTCTCGAACTTGTTCAGGTTGGCGGTGGTGGTAGTTGCAGTGTCTGTCATAAGCTGACTCTCATCGCAAAATGATAAATAGGCAGTAGTAAGAAGAAGAGGAGTATTGCCTCTTGCTTCTTGCCAAAATTTCGAGACTGTATTGAATTCTGCTGAGTTACTGACTTGAAAACTGACTCAAGAAAAACTTTTCCGTGTTGCCATTTTGACAATGCCTAAAAGCTGCTCGGTTACTGAATGTGTAACGATTTACATAGTCTCCAGGTTAAAGCGACATTTTTGTTAAAATCGTATAAATAGCTACGAAATAAAAGTATATTTGCTGAAATTAAATCGCTAATATGCGTTTTCTGCATAATGCAGAAAGGTAGCGCTGCTAAGTCTCTATAAACTCTGGAACCTAAAACACACTGAAAATGTCATATTGTTAGTTAAAAATAAGACATTAATTCAGTAGTTATGAAACGCCGTGATTTTATCAGTTGGGTAGGTTTGGGCGCACTCGCCAGTTCTCTACCTGTAGCAATCGCTGCTTGTTCTTCCCAGACAGCAGCACCCGAAGTTTGGCAGTCAGTAGCTCCTTCAGCAGACTTGGATAAGGATGGTAAATTACTAGTAAACAACTCGCCTGTAGGGCCTGTGTTACTAGTCGGAACATCTCAAGCAGCCGCAAATCTGATTGCTGTTAACCCCACTTGTACCCATAGAGGTTGCACAGTGGAATGGAAGGCTGAAGACAAAAAATTCGTTTGTCCGTGTCATCAAGCAGAATACAGCACTGATGGTAAAGTCCAAAAAGGCCCGGCAGTCAGACCTTTGAGTATCTACGCGACAAAGATTGAAGGTAATTCTATTTTTGTGAAAGCAACTTAGGATGTTTGTTATTTGTCATTTCCCCATGCCCTACATTATGAGAAGATGCAAATTATCAAAGTAAAGTATTTTCAGAATCGTGGATAATAACAACCAGCTTTTGTTGGAGGCGCAGATAGCCCAGGATGCAGCTGATTGGTCGTTGCTGATTCAATATCTACAAAAGTTGATTTTGGGTAAGCATGGTATACACGCAGAAATAAAAGAAAATCGGCAATATTTACTGAAATTAGCACTTTCAGTATTAGAAATGGGGGATTTCCAGCAACGTTGGGAAATTACTAAGGTATTTAGCTATCTGGGAAATATTGCTATCCCTCCACTGACTAAAATTCTGGAAGATGAAGATGCAGAGGAGGAATTGCGGTGGTATGCGGCGCGGATTTTAGGTGAGTTTCAGCATCCAGATGCGATCTCATCTTTGGTGGAATTATTGAAAAATGCTGAAACTCAAGAACTGAAAGAAATGGCCGCTACCGCCTTAGGACAAATCGGTATAAGCGCGATCGCTGTACTATCAGAATTACTCTCAGAAGAGAATACCAAGGTTTTGGCAGTGCGATCGCTCTCTTATATCCGGCACACAGAAACCATTGCACCCCTGTTGAGTGTAGTGCAAGATCCTCAAACATCTGTTAGGGCCGCAGCCATTGAAGCCCTCAGCAGTTTTCATGATCAACGTGTACCATTTGTACTTGTGAGGGCTGTAGATGATGTAGCTGCTACAGTTAGACGTGCAGCAGTTTTGGGCTTAAGTTTTCGCCCTGACTTATGTGAGGCTTTAGATTTAACGGCAAAACTGCAACCCAAGCTAAATGATGTGAACCAAGATGTTGCTTGTGCCGCAGCTGTCGCTTTGGCGAGAATAGGCGGAGACGAAGCAGCTCAATATTTATTTCAGGTGTTAATATCACCCCAAACACCAATGCCTTTGCAACTAGAAGCTATCCGCGCTTTAAGTTGGCTAGAAACTGCGGCTAGTTTAGAATATTTGCAACAAGTATTACATCAATGCACATCAGAGGCTATTTGGCAAGAAGTTGTGACAGTTTTGGGACGAGTACAACAACCAAGCTTAACAACATTAGCCACAGAAATCTTACTAAACCTACTGCAATCGCAGCATCCAGCCACAAAAATTGCCCACATCAAAAGTGCGATCGCTCTTTCTTTAGGACAACTAGGCAAAATCCAAGCAATTGATCCCTTAATTTTACTGCTGGCAGATGCAGATGCATTAGTGAGATTGCACGCGATCGCCGCCCTCAAAAATCTCGCTCCGGAAGCAGCACATCAACAGTTGCAGCAATTAGCAAATAACCCCACAATCACACCAGATTTACAACAAGGAATAGCGATCGCCCTGGCAGAATGGGGAAGATGATCTGGTTGAAAGAGAGAGCGATCGCTTTTGCAAAAGAACTGTGACAAACATGCTATCTCTACTCAATCAAGATACTATTTTTGTTGTATGAGTTGGATAATACCCATGTCAGAGATTACAGATTACGGCGTAACTGTTGAAGAGTATTTGGATGGATTGGCAGCAGGGATTGATATTTTGGAATTGAAGCGTTTAGAAACAAGTGGAATTCCCACCGATTTAGCCTTAGAACTAATGGCGATTATGCCCAAGGTAGTTGACGGTACAGCGACTCCTGAAGAAATTGTTAGAGGTCTGTTGATTATGTCACCCTCAGGGAGAAAACAACTCGAACAGACCAATCTCACTGATTAACTTGATTCTAGTAATTAAATGATGCCGGAAGCACTCCCCAGAGCCGACAACGATTCACCGTGGAAAGAAATTTTAGAAGCATATTTTCCACAAGCACTGCAGTTTTTCGGGAGCATCCCATTTTTTATTTAGCGAGCAAAGATTAATCCGTTGAGATAGGCACAACGATGAGCTAAGACTTGAGGAACGTTATCAAATTTCCATTGTGCGCCGGAAATTTTAGTGCGACGGTC
>JAHHHF010000060.1 GCA_019359495.1 Goleter apudmare HA4340-LM2 | reverse complement strand
GGCATCTTACCAGTCGTCTCAATCGCAAGATTTTAGCTCATACTGTCTGTTTCTGGCTTAATCGCCATAATTGTGACCCTCTTCAGTTCGACGATCTTGTTACAGAATATTAAGTCGCACATGGCGTAATATTAGGTGATTTTGCGAGATTCTCTGAGTTAATCACTGTCATACCATTACAAGTATAGATTTGTGGGCATAACGAGAGCGGATGGCGAACCATTTACCGGAAAAAGCTGTAGCCTAGATAATGTGTGTTAGCAATTCTTTTTCCAGTCGCCTTGGTTATCCATGACTACAAGTATTGACTTTCTCAGTCACCTTAATCCCAGCCAACGTCAAGCCGTCGAACACTACTGTGGCCCTTTGTTAGTCGTTGCTGGCGCAGGTTCTGGTAAAACACGAGCGCTGACTTATCGGATTGCAAACCTGATTCTCCGGCATCGTGTAGCACCTGAAAATATTTTAGCGGTGACATTCACTAACAAAGCCGCCAGGGAGATGAAAGAGCGGATTCAAAAGCTATTTGCCGAACAGTTGGCAATCACAGAACATGGTCAGCGTTTTGATTTGTTACCTGAGTATGAACAAGTAAAACTGCGATCGCAAGTTTATCGCACTACAATCAAAGATTTGTGGTGTGGTACTTTCCATAGTTTATTTTCTCGGATTCTCCGCTTTGATATCGAGAAATACCAAGATGAGAAAGGGCGACGTTGGAATAAGAATTTTTCTATATTTGATGAATCTGATGTCCAAAGTTTAATTAAAGAAATTGTTACCAAACAGCTAAACTTAGACGATAAGAAATTTGATGCTCGTTCTGTGCGTTACGCTATTAGTAATGCTAAAAATCAAGGTTTATCACCTCAAGAGTTTGAGCGTGAACAACCTAATTATCGTGGAAGAGTAATAGCGAATGTTTATGATTTATATCAAGTTAAGTTAGCAGAAAATAACGCTCTCGATTTTGATGATTTGATTTTAGTTCCCACCAGATTATTTCAGCAAAATGAACAAGTTTTAGGTTATTGGCATCGCAAGTTTTGCCATATTCTGGTAGATGAATATCAAGATACTAATCGCACTCAGTACGATCTGATTCGCCTATTAGTAACAAATGGTGAAGATAGAAAGAGCGAATGGGAATGGCAAAATCGTTCTGTTTTTGTTGTGGGTGATGCAGACCAATCAATTTATAGCTTTCGGATGGCTGACTTCACAATTTTGTTGGAATTTCAGGAAGATTTTGGAGATAGTTTACCAGATGATGATACCAGGACGATGGTTAAGCTAGAAGAAAACTATCGCTCTTGTGAAAACATTCTGCAAGCAGCCAATGAACTGATTGAAAATAATACTCAACGGATTGATAAAGTCCTAAAGCCGACGCGGGGAGCAGGAGAGGAAATATATTGTCATAAGGCAGATGATGAACTTGCAGAAGCAGAATTTGTCATCAATCAAATCCGCACTTTAGAAAATAAAAACCCTGAATTGAATTGGGGTAGCTTTGCTATTTTATATCGTACCAACGCCCAATCTCGCCCTTTTGAAGAATTGTTAGTAAGACATCAAATTCCTTACACAGTTGTGGGGGGAATGCGATTTTACGATCGCAAAGAAATTAAAGATGTCATCGCTTACTTGAGAGCGATCGCTAACCCGTCTGATACAGTTAGTTTATTACGCGTGATTAATACTCCCAGGCGTGGTATTGGTAAAACTACCACTGATGCTTTAGTGAATGCGTCCCAACAACTAGGAATCACCTTGTGGGAGATTCTCAGTGATGAAACATCAGTGAATACTTTAGCTGGACGCGCCACCAAGGCTGTCAATAGCTTCGCCCAAATGATTAGTAATTGGCAAGCACAAGTGTCTACAATGCCAGTAACTGAGGTGTTGCAAGGAGTATTGGAAGACTCTGGCTATATCCAGGACTTGCAAAGTCAGGGTACAGATGAATCTGAAGACCGGATTCAAAATGTCCAGGAACTTTATAACGCCGTATTACAATTTCAAGAAGAAAACGAAGAAGTCACCCTCCAAGCATTCTTGCAAAGTACTGCTTTGAGTTCTGATTTAGATAACTTAAAAGAAGGAAAAACAGCAGTTTCTTTAATGACTTTACACGCTTCTAAAGGTCTGGAATTTCCCGTAGTTTATTTAGTAGGATTAGAACAGGGACTATTTCCTAACTATCGTTCGATGAACGACCCCGCAGCTTTAGAAGAAGAACGCCGCCTCTGTTATGTGGGGATTACCCGCGCCCAAGAGCGGTTATATTTATCACATGCTCGTGAACGCCGTTTGTATGGTTCCCGCGAACCCGCCATGCGATCACAATTTCTCGACGAATTACCAGAAGAATTATTAGCTACTGGGCGTAGAAGTCGGCAAACTTACACAAAAACTGCCTATAATAGTAATGGACACCCCGAAGTAACGCAGAGTTGGCAAGTAGGCGATCGCGTCTTACATAAAACTTTCGGTATTGGTGAAATTACTCACGTATTTGGCACAGGTAATAAAATTTCTGTAGCGATTAAATTTGCTAGTTTGGGGCAAAAAATTATTGACCCCAGAGTAGCACAGTTGCAAAAAGTGGACTAGTGTCGATTATTTTTTAGAAAAAACCTATGGGAAATTAATACAATGCTCAGAAAAAATTTAAATATTTGTGAGATATTAGATATCCTTAATGGATATCAACAATCTAGCTTAGAAGAAAGATTCAGATTACTTACACATTTAGTAATTGAGCTTTTAAGAGAAGTAGAAGCCTTGAGAAAAGCTCAAATAAATGAATCTCAAGCTAGCGGAATTTTACCCAAAGATTCTCATTATGGAAATGCATATCAGCAGACTGCCTATCTAACTCATAACTCAGCTGGTCCTACAGGCGGTATTGATAAACTACTTGCATTGTGGTTTGGCTATCCAGAACAAGTACCTCAAAGTCGCTATGGCAGTTTTTTAACAGAAATTCTCATGCTGAGAAGATTAGGTTTGACTGAAGAAGAAATCAAGCAATATATTCAAAAAGCAGAGAATTTAGAACAGCTAACATAAGATTGTATTTGCTATAGTTCTATTTGTTCAAAGTATTCAACACTGGGAAATGGGTCATAAAAGTGATGCAGCAATTTTTTCCACTCTTGATACTCAATGGAACTTCTGAATCCTGCAGTATGAGCTTCTAGACTTTCCCATTTGACAAGTAACAAAATTTACCTTGAGATTCTATGCACCGATGAAGTTCATGGGATAAATATCCGTTCATAGAAGAGATTATACTGGAAGCTTTTTTGAAAGCAGATTCAAAATCATCTTCCAGCCCAGGTTTGATATTGAGTATTGCTGCCTCTAAAATCATAAACCTGATTTCCTATAGTGCGATCGCTGACATTTTAACTTAATTGAAAATCCTTGCTGAAGGTAATTCATTTGGCACCCTATATTTAAATTAAATTTACAAAGACTAAGCTGATTTAAACTTAATTATGCCCTGATCAAAAACACGGTAATCAGTGCCGATACCTTGTAACTCTATTTTATCTGCATACACTTCATAGGTAGCAAAACTTAAATTACTCGTGGAATATTCCGTCCACTCATTTTTACCTACGGGACGATTACCAGCACCCGCGCCACAAATTAAGTAAGTTGTACCATTAATAGTTCGAGTACGTTCATAATGATGTTCGTGACCGTTGATGTAGAGTTGTACACCATATTTTTTAAACAGAGGAGTGAAAGTTTTAATGAAATTGGGATTGCTGCCATAGACACCAGATGCATAAATTGGATGATGTCCAAACACAACTTTCCAAGCAGCTTTACTGTTACTTAATTCTTTTTCTAACCAAAGTAGCTGGTTTTTCCAATCAGCATTACCGTTAGTATCTAGGGCGAAAAATTGCACAGAGCCACTGTTAAAAGTATAATAGCGTCGTCCCTGCATATTAAAACCAGCATAACGGACTTGGGGGTCGCCATTGGCAGTCCGAATATCGTGATTACCTAAACAAGCTTGAAATTTCACTCCTTGTTTGAGCAAGTCTTTATAGGGACGCTCAAAAACAGCTTTAATCTTCTCAATTTCGCCGTTGTTGTAAATGTTGTCTCCAGCTAGTATTACTAAATCATAGGGATTTTGCTGATGATAAGCAGTCATGGCTTTGGCGACAGCATACTGTCCTCTATCCCCGGTTCCCGTATCTGCTACAGATACAAAACGTAGTAGCAATTCTTTTTTGGATGGAATAGAAGCTAGTGCTAGATCAGGTGTAGGAAGTTCAGCAGTTTGGTTATTCTGTTGTAGAAATTTCCAGCCGAGAAACCCAGCACTAACACTCCCAAGGCTACCTAGAAATAAAAATTGCCGACGTTTCCAGTTCATAAGTCACCAAATTAAACAAGCAATGAAGTGATACATTAGGGCAGAAGCGGCTGCATCAGTAAAAATGTCTTTGATTCGTTGCTCTTGGTGAAAGTTCCATGTCGCAAGACAATCAGAATTCGCAACCACCTTCCTCCCCTGAACCAACTCCCTCAAGACCCTACCAGAGAAACCAGCCATTTTGGAAGGTTAAATCTATCCAAATTCTCAGAGGGACGATCGCAATTTTAGAAACAGCAGTTGTCAAACTGGAGACAGCACCTCCTCCTGGTGCTGAAGAAACTCCTGGTTTCTGGAGTGGAATATTAGCGAAAATCCGTTCTTGGATACCAGCAAATTTGTCTGCAAAGTTGTCAGATACAGCTTTGACAGGAATTGTGGCAGCGATCGCAGTTATTCTAGTTTGGACAACTACAACTGTTTTTGGTGGTAAACCAACTGAAGTTGCAACGGTTCCCCCAGCACAAGAGGTTCCAGCTCCAACACCAACGCCTACTACCGCCACCCCATTAGAAACTCAACCACTAGAAGAAATTACACCGCCGCCAGCAATAGAAACTCCTCCCCCACCGGAACCAGAACCGACACCCACACCAGCCGTGGAATTGACACCAGAACAAACCTTGATTGCAGCCATTGAAAATCAAGTAGCAGAAATTAGCGATCGCTTTGCCGATGGACTAATAAAATCAATTCAAGCGAATTTTCGTACTAGCAATCTCACTGTGAAGATTAGTGATGATTGGTACACTCTGCAACCATCTCAACAAGATAAACTTGCAGCCGGAATCCTACAACGTTCTCAGGAATTAGATTTCAGCCATTTAGAACTTGTGGATTCCCACAAGAGGTTGATAGCTCGTAACCCTGTTGTGGGCAATGAAATAGTGATTTTTAAAAGATTTGAGTAGAACCAAGTATTAGCTTTTTTGCACTCACAGGCGATCGCTTAGAGTATTCTAGAGCAAGAGCGATCGCCCACATTACTCCAATATCATCATTCAATTCGCAATACAACTAGTGTCATATCGTCAGTATTTTGTTTATCTGCACCGATAAATTGCTGAACTTGGTCAAACAAGTAATCTACAATTTCCTCTGGATCACTACAATATCTACAAGCCGTACTAAAAGAAGTGACAAAATTTTCTTCATCAAAGCGATCGCCACTGGCAGCTGCTGCATCAGTTAAGCCATCTGTATAGTAAATGATTGTATCCCCAGGTTCGAGTTGCGCTTGAGCATCTTCATATTGGCTATTGGCATCTAAACCAATGAGCATTCCTAGAGTATCCAACCTCGTCACGGTTTTGGTTGCTGCGTGCCACCACAAAGGAGGATTATGAGCTGCATTACTATAGGATAAAGTGCGGGTTTCAGGATTATATTCCGAGTAAAATAGCGTCACAAACCGATGAGAATTTTCCAAATCTGAAAACATCACTCGATTTAAGTTTTGCAGAATTTTAGACGGTGAATTACCATGCAATACTTCTCCCCGTAACATTCCCCGCATCATAGTCATAATCAATCCTGCGGGGACACCTTTGCCCATGACATCGCCAATTACCAAACCCCAAGGGCCTGGCTCTAAAATGCTTTTGGGATGTAGCTGAATCTGAATCTGATTGTGATTGGTGGGAATAAAATCATAGTAGTCACCACCGACCCGATTGGCAGGTTTACAGCGTGCAGCCAAAACAGCACCAGGAATAGTTGGGCATTGACGGGGTAGGAGTCGCCGTTGAATTTCTGCGCCAATTTCTAGTTCTTGATCTAGGCGTTCTTTTTTGCGTAACTCTACTGCCAATTCATCATTTTCAATCGCTACTGCCGTTTGATCTGCCACTAATCGGACTAACTTTTGTCTGGTTTCTGTCCAGCTGTATTCTGGATCACGACTTAAGACATAAAGCCAGCCTCTTTCTGTATGCTTGACCAGAATGGCCGTACCAAAGATTTGGACATCCGGGCCTAGATGCCTATGCATCTGGTCGTCTAAAATCCCCGTTGCAGTTGCTAGAGGGGCAGTATTTGGCAAAAGTGTGATTTGACTGGTAGCAATTTCTAATGCTTTGCGGATGTTTTTACGTTGGCGACTATCTTGCCAATGCAACTGCTCTAACCTGACTTGGCCATTAGGTTTGTACAGAAACAAAGCACTGCCATCCGCATCTGTAACTCTTGTTGCCATCAACGGGATCAGCTCCAAAAATTGATTTAAGTTATTGAAGCTTCTGAGAGCAAATCCTAAAGAACTCAGTAAATCTTGAATTTTGTTCTGTTCCCGATGCAGCCTAGATACGAGTTCCTTTAGCGCCACAACAGGAGTGACATCTGTTGCAGCACTAGTATTACCGTCAGTGGGTTGAGAGGGCAGTTGAGACACAGGCACAGTTATTATGGCACTTTTGAGATCAATAGATAGGCAAATCTAAAATTACTGATAAATCCTGGGATTTAGGAATTGCTAAACCATATTGGGACAAGATTTGTCGCTTTAGCAAGGGTGGAAAGACGTAAGACGGAAACTTTATAAGTATTAGTTGGATTGATTGTTAAATATGGGAATTTAATCTAACGTATTCTTCAGCAAAAACCAATCGGTAAAAATCAGCAATTGCGCTGCGGTCGCCATAAAGTTTTTCATTGTTTCATAACTTCATTACTCAGTCATATATCTTAAGGGATAAAAAATCCTTTTTTAGCACAAGTACAAGTCTTTTCGCCAGATATATGTCTAATTGAGGGGTCTAAGGTATTGGGGGTCTAAGGGCTTACAGTCAAGGTCTGAATTTCATGCATAAATCTGAAAAACATACTAGATAAGATGCTCTGGATTATACTGCAAAAAAAAACGATTAGCTGGTGATACAACAATATAGTTCAGTTAAGAAAAATTGTAGGATGTGTTACGCCGTAGAGTAACACACCATGAGATATTTTTGGTGTGTTATGGGTTAGTTCTAACGCAACGACAATTAGTTAAGCATCCTGCGGGAAGCCACCTTCTCTTCTCCTGTCGGAAACGCTACGCGAACGGTATCTACGTTCCAACGCCACTTTTTACCCTACGGGTACTCCTGCGGAGAACTTGTAGAGTAGCCGCCTCCGGCGTCTACAAGTCGGGAAACCCGCCCACGCAAGTGGCTCCCCAACCTACATTTATTTTTCTCTCCTTAGAGCGACAAAAGTGTCAGAGGAAAGCGATCGCATTCCCTATGGATGTAATTCTTAGAAGAGGATATGACCTTAACCCACGATTAAGTCAGAGCAGTGCGCCCTGACAAATATATGAGTTTTTGCAGAAAAATTTTAACTGAAAAATGTCCAACTAGCCACTCAATAGTGCTTCCACAAATTCATAGCTAGAAAAAGGACGTAAGTCTTCAATTCCTTCCCCGGCTCCAATAAAGCGAATTGGTAAACCTAGTTGTTGTACCACAGCCAGCGCGACGCCTCCTTTGGCTGTGCCATCTAGCTTAGTTAACACCACACCACTAAGTTGAGCAGCTTGAGAAAAGACTTCAGCTTGACGCAATCCATTTTGACCCAGAGTAGAGTCTAACACCAACAGAGATTCTACTTTAGCGTTCGGGGCTTTTTTGTCAATAATACGGCGGATTTTACTGAGTTCGTCCATTAAATTTTTCTTATTTTGCAGTCGCCCAGCTGTATCTACTAACAATAATTCCGTTTCCCGCGCTTGAGCGGCATCGATCGCATCAAATACCACGGCTGCCGGATCAGTATTTTTGCCAGGGTTGGAGATGACTTCTACACCGCTCCTAGCACCCCAAACCCTCACCTGTTCCACAGCAGCAGCCCGGAAAGTGTCTGCTGCACCAATCAAGCATTTGTAGCCCGATTTTTGTGCTAGGTGAGCGATTTTACCAATGGTAGTGGTTTTACCAGCACCATTTACCCCAGTGATGAGCCAGATATTCAAGGTTTCTTTTTCTGGGGCAAAGCTGGCTTTGTGGGATTTATGCACTGGCCCGTCTAGCATATCCCGTAGAATTTGTTTTAAGTAAGCGATCGCTTCT
Source organism: Goleter apudmare HA4340-LM2 (assembly GCA_019359495.1). Taxonomy (GTDB): domain Bacteria; phylum Cyanobacteriota; class Cyanobacteriia; order Cyanobacteriales; family Nostocaceae; genus Goleter; species Goleter apudmare. The sequence goes on along the minus strand of JAHHHF010000060.1, from coordinate 6,358 downwards.
TCTGGTGGGGTCACTTCTGCAAGGAGTTTCTTTTGTAGCAAGCTGATAATTGCATCTGTCGCCTCAACACCCACATCCGCTTGCAGAAGCAATGCTTCGATTTCCGCTACTGCTGCCTGGTTGAGCGGCCCTTGACCGACAATAGACTTAAGTTGGTTAAGGATATTACGACGGGTTTTATCTAAACCTTGCCGGAGCTTCTTCAACCAAGTAATTTCTTCAATTGAGACGTCTTCTGGACGCCTACCTTGAGCTGCCAAGACTTCTGCTGACCAAACAAACCCTTCATCAAAATCTAGTCCCGGAATTGCTGCTGCTGTCTCTGGTGTGGGGTTAGTTGGGGCAACAGTTACAGCTACTGGCTGTATTACTTCCGGTTCTGGCACTTCAATAGCGCTAGCGATCAGTCTTTCTTGCTTGGCTTGCCGTTCTGCTTCTGCCCGTTCTAAGAAGGATAAACTGGCTGGCGTAGTCGGCTGTATTTCCTCTGGTTCTGGGGTAGAAGCTGCAACCACTTCTACAATTTCTGCTGCTTCGTCTATACCAGATATTTCCTCAGTACTTGTGGGTACAACAGTTGCATCTAGCTCTGATATTTTAACACTTTCTGTAACTTCAGCAGGCTCTTCAGTAGTTATTGGGGCAACAGTGACATCAGATGCTGGCGATTGAGTCAATTGTGTTGCTGCGTTTTCTTGACTAAGTGTTTCTACGGCTTCAGTCGCTGCTACTGGTGCTTGCTCATCAGCTAAGTCGGGAGGAGTTTCTTCTTCCTGGGATTGCTGTTTATGCTGGATATTTTTATAAGCGGCTTTTGCAAATGCTAACAAGTCTGCCTCAGTTTCTGGTGCAGTCTCTACTGTTGGAGTTGAAGTTTCCGTTGGCTCTGGTTGCGGTGCTTGTGCAGGAGGAGTTTCTCCCTGTTTTTCTTCGGAGGGAGTGTCAGAGGAATCGTTATATTGACGACGGAACCAATTAAAAACCATTGCCGCTAGCGATATGAGTTGTTATTTAAGTATGAGTTATCAGTTATAAGTTATGAGTTTAATTTAAATTTTGACTCTTGCTTGGTGTGAAAACTGCGGGGATATCCTCACTTCCTCAACAGACACTATTCGTAAACGGGAAAAAAACTACGGAGCCACTGCTGAAACCCTCACCAGAGGATAGGAAGTTGCCTCTGATGGGATAACCTTACAAACAAATGGCTCCTCATCACTCTCAACTCAAAGTCATGCTAGGCAGTCTTTTGTTGCTCTGTGACTCGGCGCAGAACACCATTAATAAACCGATGTCCTTCATCTCCACTATAGCGTTTAGCTAGTTCTACAGCTTCGTTGATGGCTACCCGATCAGGCAAGTTTAAAAACAACATTTCTGCCACAGCAATTCGCAGTATATCGCGGTCGATTTGGGCTAGGCGAGAGACTTGCCAATCTACCAAAGCCGAGGAAATTTGTTCATCTATAAGATTTCGCTGGTCATTGACTGTTCTGACAATTTCGATCGCGTATTTACTGACTATTTTGTCCTGATTTGCTAGTTGAATTAATTCCGGGAATTCAACTGCTGCACCCAGCTGATTGATGGCCGTTTGGGTGTAGGCGATCGCTTCTGAGAGCATTGTCCTAGCAGTGTTAAGGTCAGAGGCACGAGTTTGGCTACTCAAGATCCGATCTTGAGAGCGTTGTAATTCACCAGCTGCGTTGTCTAGAGTGTCTTGCACTTCCGACCTGAGAGTGCGTACTGCTGCTAATACTAGTTTGGGTAGATGCTCCTCTGTCAACTTTTTGGGGTTGATGGGCAACTGGCTAAGGCTTAAAAGTGCCAGTTCACGAGCAATTTGTTGGGGCTTGCGGTCTTGCATAGAAGTTAATGTGAATGTTTAAGGACTGATTAATCAGAAACAGTGCTGTTAGAAGTCAATAGATTTTTTGCATAGTCAGACAACCATAATATCTATTTGCTTGTAACTTTGCCTGACTGATTTTAAGTATCTTCGATGGAACTTGTGAGGTTATTTTTGCGGGTTGCACTCTTGGGAACTATGGTTGACAGGGGCAAATTTGGGGAGACGATGCCACCAGAGACGACTATTTTAAAAGCATCTTCTATGGGCATAGACAGATTGACCACCTCGTTTTCAGGAACTATAGCGTACCATCCAGTGGTGGGATTAGGGGTTGAGGGAATGAAAACACTTAGCATCGGGCGAGACATCTGGGTTTGGATTTCAGTGCTAATTGTACCTGTGACGAAAGCGATCGCCCAAATGCCTTCCTTGGGATACTCAACCAAAACTACACGCCGGAATTTCCCCTGAGAATCTTTGAGTAAGGTTTCTAAAAGTTGCTTGAGGGTTTTGTATACTTGCCCAGCTAAAGGAATTGCTTGTAATAAGCGTTCACCAAAATCTAGCAACCATCGCCCAGCAATATTTCGAGCCATCAAACCAATTAAAAGAATACTCAGTAGTGGTACAGTTAGTCCTACTAGGATAGCTAGTATATTTACTAGTGCAGGATGTAACCCTTCAAACGGATTTAATTGTTTGGGAATTTTAGTGAGAAACCTAATTACCCAACTAGCAACGGTAATCGTCAGCCAGATAGTGGTTGCTAACGGAATCACTACCAATAAACCAGCAATCAGGTCATTTTTTAAATCCTGTTTTAGGCGATTGATTACCAAACCCCGATTCTCCTTGTTTAGGCTAGTAGAATTTTTGTGATTGATCTCTATAACCAGCAAATTAGTCAAATTGCGAAGACACGAGTCAAGGCATAAGCTACCGCCATGCTTGGGTTAGCTTACTTATATCTCTAAAGATCCCCAAAATGTGGGCTATTGCACCATCTTTACGCTTTTTTCAATGAAGTATTTTATCTAAATCTCTTATTTACATCATGCCAGCACTTTGGGTAATGCTGTAAATAGAGCTTTTTTGATGCTATTTAGATATAAATCTAATGAGATTCTGACTAGTTTTGCTTTGTGAGAGTTGTAAATGATTGTTGCAACTTTCTTAAGTATCTCTCATCTTATCGCGCACCACCAAAAGTTGCCGATGCTGTTGTAGCGTTACTATTAATCCACCTAATAACCTGAGTTCGTAGTCAGGAGTTTAGTCCTGATAGTCTGGAAGACTTTACTGCTTCGTAGAACTAACAGGGTATTCCTCACTAAAAAAATTCAAACTTTATCAGAAATTTATATAAGAAATATTAACTTATAAGTGGTCTAACAGAATTAATTACACCGTCAGTATTCCAGTAGGGGTATACCCTGTATCATACGTGTCAACTTAAGTTAAAAATAGCCTGTGTCTTAGCTTTGTCATCCGCCTGGGAATTAATTCCCAGGCTAATAGCTCAAGTCTACTGAAGTAGACTCAGGATATACAAAGAGATTTAGTCATTTTGAGATGACTTTCGCTATGAGCAAGGAACTTCAGTTCCTTGCGGTAACTGGGTTTTACGTTAATTTGACACCAATGATGGCCTATATACTTTTCTCCACAACAAGTGCTTTTGCCTCTAAGTTGGGAGTAGGTAGATGCTGCATTTCCCATACTTTGAGCAAAATCAGGTATTCGTAGAACGCCTGTAATATACACCAAGCTAAACCAGCACCTCCATCCAAGCAACCACCCAATAAAAAGTACATATAAAAAAAGCGTAGCAAAGGTCTAGCAGGTAAACGCAATGATAAATCTTTTAAGGCACGGCGTCTTTCAACTTCTGACTTGCCAAAGAATAAATCTCCCCAGTTAACGCTTCCCTGGTTTATTTGATTGAGGGTTTCTTTCGCTTCATCTGTAGAGTAACGATTGTGTTTTTCGATCCAACGATTTAATCCCTTGCTGCAAGTGTAATGAGGATAGGTTTCTTTTAAAAAGCTAGTCGCACCGCTACAAACTTCCCGCTCAGTATGACCATAATCTGTGAACCAAACTTTACCATGCTTAAAGAGGCGCATTTGGTAACGTGGATACTGAGTGCTGTGGCGAATCCAACGATTCATAAACATGACACGTTCAGCGACGTAGTACCCGATGTAGTCGGGATTGTGAATTGCTGTTTCACATTCGGTAAACAATTCTGGTGTCATGCGTTCATCAGCTTCTAGAATGTATACCCATTCATGCTTTGGCGGGATAGATTCTAGCATCCAGGTGCGTTGTCGTCCGTGGCTTTCAAAAGGGTGTTGCACCACGTGGATGGGATAACGACTAGCGATTTCTACAGTGCGATCGCTACTACATGAGTCTACAACGATAATGTCATCTGATAGCTGTGCTGATTCTATACAAGCGGCAATATCAATTTCTTCGTTATGTGTCAGTATGTAAATAGAAAACATCAGTCAACTCTTATATAAAGTATTTTTATATCCGTCTATACAGACCAATATTTAACAGTTAACAGTTAACAGTTAACAGTTAACTGTTAAATACGAATGTTTAACCTAGCGCGCGGGAGCTTTGCGTCCACCAGCTTGTACAGCACCTAAACTTCTTAATCCCGTCCAGCCAATGATGATGTAACCGATTGACAACAATAGACTGCTAATACCAATCCGCAGCCCAGACTTCCAAGCAGTATCTTTAGCTTGTTTTTCAGCTTCTTCTTTGCGTTGACGAATTTGAGTACGTCTTTGAGTTGCCAGCCCTTGAGGATCTGTTTGTTGAGCGATAAATTTATCCAGTTCTTGGGGATTGGCTTTAAACTTTTTGAGTAATTCTTTTTGTGCTTGAGGCAATTGAGGATTTTCAAGTGCTTGTTTATATTTCTGCTCGTCTTTGAGTAACTCAGTAAACTGAGCTTTGGCTTGGTTTCGCACTTGTTCTAGTTGTGCCTTTCCTTGTTCGTTATTTAGTTGAGATTGAAACTGTGCTAGCTGACTATTCAGTTGGCTTTCAGCCTGTTCTGCATCCTGGTTGATTTGATTTACTGTTTGAGCACTAGCTTGACGCACATTATTCAGGTGCATCGGAAAAATCAGCAAGAATAACAATCCTAAAATGCTCGATAGTATGAGAGCGGGAAATCTTAAATCTATAGTAGGTGAGCGATCGCCATTACTGGCATTCTCAATCCAATATGCAGCAAATAGGATTCCCAGTCCCACCATAGGTACAATTCCCCTATCAACTAGCGCTGTTGCTAAGTTGATTTGCCATGCCCGATCAGTTGGCTGGAAGGGTAACAACAGAATCAGAAAGTCTAGCAAAAAGGACAAAATTAAGATTACACCCACCACTTTGAGTGAGAGGGCAGTATTCAAGGACGCGGGACGGTTAACCATAGTCTTTCTGTCTTGTGGTGAATGAGAGTGATTGTTCTATTTAAAGTTACTTGAATATTATTCCCATGACTTTACTGTTGTATCTCAACAAAAGACAAATGCAATACTGCCAAATATTTTTTGCCTTTTAGCTTTGCACACCAAGGTAGCATCTGTTACACAGAGTGTCTTCAGAAAAATTACAGTATTTAATTATATTGAGTATGGGTTATGGGGTATTGGTAAAGAGCGGAGCCGGAGACGCTCGGTAAAGAGTTATTTCCCCTGCTCCCAATCCCCATACAAAATCGCTAGATCCTCTGGACGGTCAACATCGGCTAGGGGAAGTAAGAGAACATGTGATAGATGCAGTTTTTGAGCAATATCCATAGTTTGTTGTAACACTTGAGCAGTGCCCCAGTCGATGTTAGCGAATAATTCTGTAATGTAGCGACGCAAACCAATTAAATAGTAGCCGCCATCGATCGCTGGGCCTATCACAAGTTCACAATTTTGCATTTGCTCAAATGCCGTTGCTAGCAGATGGGAGTTCACCCCAGGACAATCGATGCCGATAATCATAACTTGTTCAGCACCAGATCCAAAGGCATCAAAGAGCGATCGCGCCATTCTCTCCCCCAAATCCCCCTCACCTTGCAACTGGTAAACCAAATCCTTCCCCAGCCAGTCTTGCATCAGCTGCAAACTCCCACCCGCAAACCGCACTTCCCAAGACACAGCAGCAGTTTCTTGCAATTCCTTCACCTGCAAGATTGTATACTCAGTCATCTGCCGTTGCAAATTAGCCGCACCCACAGCACCCAAAGCAGGTATCAGCCTAGTTTTTGTCTTCCCCGGTTCCGGATAGCGAGTAAAAATAATCAGATGCTGTTTTGATTGCAGCACAAAACACCTTGTTAACAACAAGTAAAAATATAGCGCTGATCCACAAATGTTGAATGCTGATATAAAACTTTACATTTTTATTAAGACTAAGCCTAAAAAGCTGAAATTAGTCAACAAAACATAATCTCCTCAAACCAGTGAACATAACTGATTTTCTGACACATAC
>JAHHHF010000059.1 GCA_019359495.1 Goleter apudmare HA4340-LM2 | reverse complement strand
ATATTACTATTTTTACAATGACTTTACCATCAAAGCCTCATTGCTCAACCTCTATACCAGAGTGCGATCGCAGCATTTATCTCTGTTTTAGTAACTATGTACTATATTTAGATGCGTTTGCCCTGCTCACGCGGGCAAGATGCCCGCACTACAGTCCATCATTTTTATCTTGACAGATTATGTAGATATAGCCTAGAAAACACAGAACATTAATACACCTTGAAAGGGCTAGTTCTAACAACATATCTCCTGAGGATGAATAGGCTGTACCTCAAAGGCAAGATGGAATATCTCAGCAGTTGGCTCATCATACCTAGCAGTGAAACGTCGTACCTGCTGTTGTAAACGAGCCGTATATACTCCCAGGGAATACAAGGGGATAAATCATGGTAGATGACTTTTTGAGAAAAGCAAAGAATTTTTTCTCAAGGCCGAACGAGGATCAATTTGAGCGGGATGCAGACTACCGCGATCGCCGCTCCCGTGAAGGCCGGTATGATGATGAGGAAGATCAAAGAGATTATGGCGATCGCCGCTCCCGTGAAGGCCGGTATGATGATGAGGAAGATCAAAGAGATTATAGCGATCGCCGCTCCCGTGAAGGCCGGTATGATGATGAGGAAGATCAAAGAGATTATGGCGATCGCCGCTCCCGTGAAGGTGGCTATGATGATGAGGACGACGAGTAAATATTCAAGAGATTTGTTTTGATTACGCGATAAATCATGTCATAACAAATAAGGCAGTAGCATCTGAAGCTACTGCCTTCTTGTGGCGACTATATCTAATTTGTTGCAGCTAAAATTTCTTGAGATCGCTCAATACTGCTCCGCACCGCCGCCGCCGAAATCTTTAAGGCTTCCCTCTCTCCTTCGCTGAGATTCAGTTCCAAAATACTCTCAATACCACCGCATCCCAACCGACAGGGAACACCTATCACCAAATCTTCTAAACCATATTCACCTTGCAGATAGGCAGCTACTGGTAACAACCGTGACTGATTTAATAGTATTGATTCCACCATCACACTAGTAGCAGAAGCGGGAGCAAAAAAAGCACCACCAGTCTGCATCAATTCCACAATTTCTGCACCACCGTTGCGGGTCCTCTCTGCCAAGCGTGCAATTGTGGCGACGTCCAATAACTCTGTAACTGGAATACCGTTAACTGTGGCGTAGCGGGGTAAAGGTACCATTAAATCCCCGTGGCTACCGAGTACCATTGCTTTGACATCGGCGGGTAAAACTCCCAATTCTAGGGCGATGAAGGTTTCTAGACGAGCGGAGTCTAACACCCCAGCCATACCCATGATGCGATCGCGTGGTAAACCTGTGGCTTGCCAAGCTAGATAAGTCATCACATCTAAAGGATTGGTGACGACGATAAAAATGGCATTAGGCGAGTGAGCGATCGCATTTTTCGCCGCTTCTACCACAATCTTGGCATTAGTTTTTAGCAAGTCATCCCGACTCATCCCCGGACGACGGGGAAGTCCGGCGGTAATCACGACGATTTCTGAACCAGATGTATCAGCATAGTTATTTGTGCCGATAATCTGGCGATTATGTAGTTCAATTCCCCTGGCTTCCATCAAATCCAACGCCAATCCTTGAGGCATTCCCTCAATAATATCCAGCAACACCACATCTGCCAGGTTTTTCTCGGCGATGCGCTGGGCTAGGGTACTACCAACCCTACCTGCACCGATAATTGTGACACGGGGTAAATTACACACAATTGGAGGATTAGGAGAAAAAGACATAATTCATAGTGGAGAGTGCGATCGTTTTTTAGGTCAAGAGTCAAGAGTCAAGGGTTATTGCCCAAGGACGCCAGTTTGCTTAAGTCGGGAAACCCTTGACGCTCGAAGACTCGCTACCGCTACGCTAACACCATGCAACTGGCTCCCCTATGACGCCACTTACTACAAGTCGGGAAACCCGCCCACGCTGTCTCCCCAAAGCAGTGGCTCCCCCATGCCCAAACTTATTTAAATTCTTCTAATTGATCCAAGCGTAACCAAACATTTGGTGTTGGCACTAGACCAAATTTTACCAAAGCATAATCACCTTTAATATCTACAATTTCACCTTTGCTGTTAAATAAATAAGCAGGAAAGCGGGAATCACTGGCTTTAGCTTCTAGACTGTTTTCTAACTTTTCTTTGATAGCACGAACCATATCTCCTTTTTTGACTGGCATAAGTTCCCCTCTGGATTGGATAAATTGCTTTATCTGCATTGTAATCAAGAGTGAGTAACGTCCCTAGAGAAATTCAGCAATTCTCTCAACAGCAGTTTCTAACACAGCCGGCTCATGTACCAAGGCAAAGCGGACATATCCTTCACCAGATTTGCCAAAGCCAGCACCGGGGGAAGCTGCTACTCCCGTCTTTGTGACTAACTGAGTACAAAATGCTACTGAATTTTGGCTCCAAGATGGGGGTAACTGTGCCCAAATGTACATTGTGGCTTTGGGAGTAGGAACATGCCAGCCTATACGGTGTAAAGCCTGAATAAAAGTATCACGACGTTGACGAAAGATAGATACAGCATTAGCGACACCTGCTTGGGGGCCAGTCAAGGCGGCGATCGCCCCATTCAAAATTCCCCGATACTGATTAAAATCAACGGCTGCTTTTACCTGGCGTAAAGCTTGAATTAATTCGGCGTTACCAATGGCGTAGCCAATGCGGAAGCCGCCCATATTGTAGGACTTGGAAAGGGTGAAAAATTCAATAGATATGCTTTTCTCTGGGTCAGCTTGCAGAATTGAGGGTACTAGGGATTGGTTATTTGGCCCCTGTTCCCCAGTTTCCTCAAATACCAAATCTACGTAGGGAAAATCGTGAACCAAAACAATATTGTGTTCTTGACAAAAGGCAACGGCTTCTTGGAAGAAAGATAAAGGAGCGATCGCGGCGGTGGGATTATGAGGATAGCTCAATACCATCATCTGCGACTGTGCCAATACAGGGGCGGGGATATCAGCAAATACTGGTAAAAAACCGTTTTCTGCCCGTAATGGCATGGGGTAGATTTGACCACTGGCTAAATGTACTCCTCCTGCATGGGAGGGGTAACCAGGATCGAGTAACAGGGCAAAATCCCCTGGATTGAGTAATGCTAGGGGCAAATGGGCTGTTCCCTCTTGGGAACCAATCAGGGGCAGTACTTCGGTTTCTGGGTTGACTTTGATGCCAAATTTTTGTTCGTACCACTGGGCTACAGCTTGACGAAATGCTCGCGTGCCATTAAACAGCAAGTAGCCGTGGGTACTCGGATCATGGAGAGATTGGGCGATCGCTGCAATCACGTGAGCTTCGGCGGACAAATCAGAAGACCCCAATGACAGGTCAATTAACTGCCTTCCAGCAGCCACTGCCACTGCCTTGGCTCTGTCCATATCCGCAAATACGTTAGATTGCAGGGGTTGTAAACGCTTCGCAAATTGCATCTTAGTCATTTGTCATTTGTCAAGTGAATAATGACTAATTTTGATGGAAATATTCATCTAGAGAACTGAATAACTTTTCTTTGCCAATGACTCCCTCAATGGATAGGACAACTTCCTTGCCTTGAATCAGCCTGAGGGCAGGCACACCCTCTACTTTGTACTGTTTTACAGTCAGTGGGTTGGGGTCGATTTCGATTTTCACGATTTTGAGGCGATCGCCGTATTTGGTAGCAGCGAGGTTCATCAGTGGCGGCATCAATTGACAAGGGCCGCACCAGGAAGCCCAAAAGTAAACCAACACTGGCAGATCGGCTGTCAAAACTTCAGTCTCAAACTCAGCATCAGTTATGGTGATTACACCCTTACTCATTGCAGTCTCCATGATGTGGCAGCGATGAAAGTTAGCACACACAATACTTTATCTCAAAGTGGGATTCCTTGGGCATGGGGCTTCGGCTTCGCTCAGCCCAAGGGCATGGGGCATTGACAAATGAGAAATAACAAATCCCACAACCAAAGGGCGTGGGACTTATTCAAATAATTTATTTAAAATGTTACATCTGGTCCAATTGCTTGCGGAGTGATTCCAACTCGGAATCAATTGGTTCACTAGATTGGGGAGATTGGGGGGGTGTAGCTTGTTGTTGTGGTGGTAGTTGGGGTTGATTGGGTGGGCTGGCGGGTGCTAGTGAGGCTTTCAACGCTGCTAACTCATCATCAACATCACTGCCAGATTCCAACTGTGCAAATTGGGTTTCTAAATCAGCACTTGCCAACTCTCCTGCTGACTGGGCGCGGGCTTCTTGCATCAGGACTTTTTCTTCCATCCGTTCAAAAGCTGCCATAGCACTGCTGGTATTCATCCCACTAACCATGCCTTGGAGTTGTTCTTGGGCTTTGGCGGTGGTAATCCGGGCTTTGAGCATTTCTTTCTTGGTTTTGGCTTCAGAAATCTTGCTTTCTAGCTGGATTAAATTACGCTTGAGAGTTTCTACTTGAATGTTTTGCTGATCTAAGCTAGTTTTGAGGGCAGTACCTGTTTCGGTATAAGTTTTTTTACGTTCTAGGGCTTGGCGTGCTAGGTTTTCATCACCTTTTTGCAGTGCCAGTTGGGCGTTACGTTGCCATTTATTGATTTCGTTTTGGGCGTCGTTGTACTGTTTCTCAGTACGTTTTTGAGCGGCAATAGCTTGAGCGACTCCTTGACGCAGCTGTACTAAGTCTTCCTGCATTTCCAGGATGGCTTGCTCCAGCATTTTTTCAGGATCTTCCGCTTTATTTACCAGATCGTTAAGATTAGCACTGACTACTCGCTTAATGCGATCAAATAATCCCATAACTTTGTTTTTCCTTTTGTAGTTTATGCGCTTTGCTGGATAGTTAGCTTTTCTTACTGTTTAATAACTACCTATTTCAATGTAATCTTTCCGGTTAGGAACATTACCTCTCAACACCCCTTAATTGTTAAGATATACTCCCGCCTCGGTAATTGCCCAATTTTTAAGGTTCTTGACTTTTGGGTAACTGCTGGGGCGGTTGTGTGTTATGGGTTTCATGTAAAACCTGGGCTTTCATCGCTGCGAGTTCGGCATCGACCCCATCAGTAGATTCTAGAGCGGCAAATTGTTTTTGCAGGTCGTCGCCACCGAGTTGGGCAATGGTTTCTGATTTGGCTTCTATTTGCAAAACTTTATCTTCCATGCGTTCAAAGGCATTCAGGCTGCTGGTGGCTGAAACTCCACTCAGCATTTCCTGGAGTTTAAACGACGCCTCAGCCGAACGGGCGCGGGCAATGTACATGTCTTTTTTGGTTTTTGCCTCGGCAATTTTTAACTCTAGTGTCCGCATATCCTTTTTGAGTCTACCGACCAAATTGGTTTGCTCAGATATTTGTCCAGATAGGGCTTTAGCTGTTTCTTGGTAAGCTTGGCGTTTGGTGAGGGCCTCCCGTGCTAGGGGTTCGTTACCTTGTTGCAGTGCTAGTTGGGCGCGGCGATACCATTCTTGGGCTGTAGACTCGGCGCTGCTGGCTTGGCGTTCTGTGCGTTTTTGGATGGCGATCGCTTGTGCGACTCCCTGACGCAATTGCACCAAATTTTCCTGCATCTCCAAGACAGTATTTTCCAGAATCTTTTCTGGATCTTCCGTACCGCCGATCAAACTATTAAGGTTGGCACGAATCACCCTGATGATACGGTTGATCACTTCCATGTCGGCTCTCCATCCACTTTTTACCAGTTACTTGGCAGCAGATTTTTATTGATGTTTTCCCTATTATCGCGTAGATTCTGGCAACTTATGGTTGCTCAACTCGGGCTTTAATCCCTTTGGATTGTAAAAGTTGCAGTTGTCTTTGCACTTGTTCTGGAGTCTTCAACGCACCCAGATAAATCAACTTGTTATCAAGTGATAAATAAGCATCGGGAATGACTTGCCGTGCTGTAGCTAAGGTGCGATCGCCTTCATTATCTGTCACTATGTGGTAAAACCCATCTGCTGAGGGTTTGATTTCTGAGTTGAGTTTGATGGGCGTTGGTGTGGGAGTTGGTTTTGGTTGCTGTTTTGTGGTTTTGTTTGTTGGGGTTGGCGATGGATTGATGGGAGACTGGGGTAATACCCTTGGTGCTGGTGTTAATCCTGTGGGAGATTGGGGTAATACCCTTGGCGCTGGTGCGACATCTACCGGATTTATAGGTTGTGGTTGTAAGACAGGGTTGGGCAATGCTGTAGGGGTTGCTTGGACTTTAGGTTGTAAGCCGACAATATCATTTGGGTCTCTCACCTCTGGAAACTCTTTGGCTGCTAAGTTAGGATACTTGGGTATGGGTGTGAGCGGTGGCTGGGTTTGAGGTGAGGCATTGCTCTCTACTTCTTTGGGCTGATCCGCAGTTGTCGATGAATCACCTTGAAACAAATTGCTGAAATTTAACTGTGACAAGCTTTTGGGATTAAACGCAATGTACCCCAAGGTCAAGCTTGCCAACAGCAGCAGTAGCATAGAGCCGATACCTAGAGGCGAGAGCAAACTGTCGTTAGAATTACCGGATTTTCTCGTCGGCGATTGTTCATCTGTGAGACTTCGTCGCAACGCTTCACTAGATTCTAAATAATCATCTGGTTGGCTAGGGGCGTCATCAGGCGGTAGGAGATTTGTGTTTTGCTGCCCTGGGACTGCTGTAGGTACTATACTGCTGGCAGGGTCAGTTGAGGGGGCTGGATTTTGGGTTTCAGCAGGCTCGGAATTCAGAGGCAAATCTAGATGATCTACTGCTTCACTCTTGACTGTAACGGGTACTGGTTCGGACTCTAGAGCATCATTTACAGTCGCAGGTGACGCGTTAGTTGTGACTGCTGCTACTAATGATTGAATATCCTCTGTAGTCATAGCAGTTAACTGCTGGGATGAACCACTGATGTAATTCAATATACGAGGTTGCTTCAGTGTTCTTGTGCCGGTGCGTGTGCGTCGATATCGAGCTAACTCTTGATCTAACTGCACTTCTAAACTTGCTAGTGCTGATGCTAGTACTGGCTTCAACCCAGGTGTTTTAGACGATTGAGTGCCGGGATCTATTAGGGGATTTTGACTCATTGCCTCACTGCCTCAAAGGTAGGCGACTGGATTAATTATTGGATACATTTTGTGCTAATACTAGCGAAAATTTTCTATTTGTCTATACAGAGATTAACAATTCAAAATTCAATGGAGAGTGGCACATTGTGGCGCTTCCCCTTGTGGTGACTACGGGGGATTTATACTCTGACTGTAGCTCACTTCCCACAGGGTAGCTGGGCTACGTGTAGACCAGAGGGTCTTAAAGCCTTTATTTTAAATAAACACAGTCCATTTTTATGCTTGTTGAGCACGATGTCGTTAAAATCAGTTAATGATATTCTCAGCCTTCTGCAAAAGCAGCCTCAATGGCAGGAACCACCGTTGCAACGCTTGCTTGAGTGCTGGACGGAAGTCGTTGGCGTCGTAGTAGCGGCGCATACGCGACCGTTATCAATTCAGCGTGACGTTTTGCGGGTAGCAACTTCTAGTGCGGCTTGGGCGCAGAATATGACTTTTGGACGCCAGCAATTGCTTTTAAAGTTAAATGCCAAGCTAGATTCACCTTTGATGGATATTCGTTTTTCTACCGCAGGTTGGCAACGCCTACCAGAAGAGGAAAAGTACCAAGCGACTATTCTACCTCATGAACATCCTAGTTATCTGGGTAAAATGAGTAGTTCTGCACTGAATGTGACTCCTGCTACCATAAGCGCAAATACAGCCTTTGAGGATTGGGCTAAGACCATACAAATGCGATCGCATAGTTTATCTCTGTGTCCTCAATGCCATTGTCCTACTCCACCAGGTGAACTCCAGCGCTGGGGTGTCTGTGCTTTTTGTGCTGCTAAAGATTTAGGACATAGGAAATGAGAACAGGGAGCCGGGAAAATAACAAATGATATGAGAAAAGTAGAAGTTGTACCTCACGATCCGGCATGGCGGAGCAAATTTGAGGAAGAATCAAAATTGATTGCGATCGCTGTTGATGATAACGTAGCGGTAATGCACCACATTGGTAGCACCTCAATTCCCCATATCTACGCCAAGCCCATCATTGACATATTGCTTGAGGTGAAAGACATTGCCAGGTTAGACGAGCAAAGTTCACAGATGACCGCATTAGGTTATGAAGTTATGGGTGAGTTTGGCATCCCAGGTCGTCGTTTCTTTCGTAAGGATGATGCAGCAGGTAACAGAACCCATCATGTTCATAGCTTTGAGGTGGGATTTCCTGATGTCGAAAGACACCTGGCATTTCGAGATTATATGATTGCCCATCCAGAAGATGCACACAAATACAGTGAATTGAAACGTAAATTAGCACAGCAATACTCAACAGATATCTACGGATATATGGATGGGAAAGATCAATTTATCAAGGATATGGAAAAAAGAGCATTGGAATGGCAGCGTAGACACACAGATGCTTGTCTTTAGACATCACCCAAACTTGGTTAAGGCTCAGAACTACTGAGGGGCTTTCGGTTCAAATATTAAATACGTTCCTCCTAGTCCTTCTACAATGGTGCGTGTATTAGCAACCATCATTTTTTGATAGCTTTCCGCTTCACTTCCTGGTTCTCCAATACCATCAGTATAAAGTTTTCTTTTAGAAATCCTTACTTCGGCATTTCTTGCCACGGATTGTATTAGATTGGGGCTAATTGTCACCTCAGCAAAAATTGTCGGTACCTGAGATTTTCTAATACCCTGTACCAAGCTTTTAACTCGCGCAGATGTCAGTTTTTGTTCAGTGTTAATTCCTGCTAACTTACCTGCTAACGACAGATTATAAGCTTTGGCATAATAACCAAGTGCATTATGAGTTGTAACTAACTTGCGTCGCTGGGTAGGAATACTGGCAATCCTCGACTTAATCCAGCGTTCTAATTGAGTTAATTCATTGGTGATTTTTTTCCTGTTACTACTATAAGTAGTAGCATTGTCAGGCTCTAATTTTCCTAAATTATTACTAATTACTGCCACCATTTTTATAGCATTTTTAGCATCATGCCAAACATGAGGATCAACGACTTTCCTGCTATTTTCTACAAACTGTTGTGGTTGGGGAACTGCCACTTGACCAACAGCTATTTTTGGTGCAGCATTTTTAGTCGATTGGATGATTTTGATTAGTCCTGGTTCAAGATTATAGCCATTATAAAGAATTAGCTTGGCTTGTTCTAATGCTTGGCGGTCTTCCGGCTTTGGTCGATATAAGTGGGGGTCGGCATCAGGGGGAATTAGGCAGATTAGGTTAATTGTGTTATCAGCAATCTGTTTAGTTAAATCACATATTACACCTGTAGTTGCTACGACTTGGGGGAGATTCGTTGTAATCCTGGTAGTTTGAGTAAACGAGGTATTTACAACTTGATTGCTACATCCAAAAAAGCCAATTGATAGCGAGATCAGGGCAATGTGTAAATAATTAATTGAAAGTAATTTTTTCGACATCCTTCACTTCCACAAATTAAATATCAATAGTAATCATTGCTGTCAAATTATTTGGTAAAGTATTGAGCAATTCCAAAATTTTCCAAATTTGGTGCTTGTAAAACATCAATTTTACATAGCACTTTGCACAGTAATAGGACTCTCGCACTCGTGATCAAGAACCAGGCTTTTGGAATTGCTTCCTAACTTCGCAATGACTGCAATTAGGTGAGTCTAATTTAGCTGGTGAAAATAATTGCTCTCACGGTCACATGCAAGAGTACGATGATGAAGGCAATGCTGAGTTTATGCCTCCAGTCAGGGATGTAAGTAATGCAGTTGTCTCGCTGTGCCTGAAAGTAGCAATTACACTATTGTACTGGCGTGCTGCAAAGGTACATGATGACAAAATGGAATCTGGTGATGGTGGGGCGTGTTACTCATACAAGATGGTTTGGCAAACCTACTCATGAATCTAAGGCAATTGTAGCGGTGACTGGAGGGTACGTGAACATATTTCGACTAGGAGCACCACTAAATTGACAAATTGTCAAGAAAAGCTGGTATTTTGATGCAATCAGGCTACTCACAAGTTTGGTTAGCCTTAAAAATGGAGGTTAGCGGACTCGAACCGCTGACATCCTGCTTGCAAAGCAGGCGCTCTACCAACTGAGCTAAACCCCCGTAAAATTAAAAAAGCAGCTATTTTAAACTGCTGTCGTCATTGTAACTGATATTGTGCCGTTACTAAAGGGATGAAGCCAGAAAATATCCAAGTTGTTGCCACATTCTATAAATTTGTCAGCTTGCCAGATTTTGCCCAGCTACAAGAACCTTTGCTGTGTTATTGCCAAGAACAAGGTATCAAGGGAACAATTCTCCTGGCACGAGAAGGTATTAATGGTACGATCGCAGGTTCACGTCAGGCAATTGACTCAGTTTTAAATTTCCTCCGCAGTGATCCACGTTTGGCAGACCTCGAACCCAAAGAATCCTCGGCTGACACTCCACCATTTGAGCGGATGAAGGTAAGGTTGAAATCAGAAATTGTGACTTTGGGCTTACCGGAAGTTGATCCTAGTCAGCAGGTTGGCATTTATGTCAGTCCTGATGAATGGAATGACCTGATTTCTGACCCAGAAGTGATTGTAATTGACACCCGCAACGATTATGAAGTGAATATCGGTAGTTTTGCAGGGGCACAAAATCCGCAAACGCAATCATTCCGAGAATTTCCTGATTATGTACACCAGCACCTCGACCCCAGTCAACATAAAAAGGTAGCAATGTTTTGCACAGGCGGTATTCGTTGCGAAAAAGCTTCATCCTTTATGCTGGCTCAAGGCTTTGCAGAAGTTTATCACCTCAAAGGTGGTATTCTCAAATATCTGGCAGAAGTTCCAGCAGAAGAGAGTTTATGGAAAGGTGAATGTTTTGTTTTTGATGAGCGAGTTGCTGTTAGCCACGGGTTAGAGGAAGGCAGTTATGAGTTATGTCTCAGTTGCGGACGACCAATTGCTGAGGAAGATAAAGCATCTCCCAAGTATGAAGCAGGTATTTCTTGTCCCTATTGTTTTGATAGCTTGACTGAAGAAAAAAGAGTCCGTCAGCAAGAAAAATGGCGACAGTTGCAATTGAACAGACGCGATTAATCGTACTCAAGGGCTATTTTGAAATCTGACGAGGAGATGCTGAAAGTTGCAATTGAACAGACGCGATTAATCGTACTCAAGGGTCAAGAGTCCAAATTTTGAATTTTGAATTGATTCGTGCCCTATTGCCTATTTTTCCGCGCTAGAGTTAAACCATCGGCAATTGGAATTAAACTGAGGGTGATTCGCTGGTCTTGATGTAGCTTCTGATTAAAGGCGCGGATTTTTTTGGTTCTATTGTCCTGGATTTGGGGATCTGCAACTCTCCCTGACCAGAGGACATTATCGATCGCAATTAGTCCCCCCGGACGCACTAGTTGCAGCGATCGCTCATAATAGTTGTCGTAATTGCTTTTATCGGCATCGATGAAGGCAAAATCAAAAGTTTCTGCTTCACCATCTCTCAGCAATTGGTCTAAGGTTTCCAGGGCTGGGGCAATATGCAGGTCAATTTTATCGGCTACCCCTGCTTGTTGCCAATAAGGTTGGGCGATCGCAGTAAATTCTTCACTAGTATCACAAGCTACTACCTTACCTGCATTCGGTAACGCTAAAGCTACTACCAGGGCACTATAACCCGTAAATACTCCTAACTCTAAAGTTTTTTTTGCTTGGATTAATTGCACCAGCAACGCCAAAAATTGTCCCTGTTCCGGTGCTATTTGCATCCTAGCCATTGGATGCTGTGCTGTTTCTTGCCGCAATTGGGTTAAGATTTCTGGTTCCCGCAAAGAGATAGAGAGTAAATATTCATATATGTGTTGTGCAAGTCCCAGTGTTTGGTTGGTCATAGAATAAATTTATAATTCGCAATTAACGTTTGCTGTGTAGTGACTTTTCAGATAATGCCAGACCTGAAAAATGATGATCATACCCTGCGTAGTCTGTTAGCGAGTGCTAAAACCATTGCTGTAGTCAGTCGTTCTGATAAACGCCAACGTACTAGCTATCAAATTGCTCAATTTTTGCGACAAGTCGGCTACATTGTTTATCCTGTCAACCCCTTAGTTACCGAAATCGATGGTCAACCATGCTATGCATCTCTTCAGGATGTGCCACAAAAAATAGATATTGTGAATGTCTTTCGCCGTTCTGAGTATCTACCAGCAATTGTAGAAGAAGCGATGCCTTCGGCGGTAAACTACGCCATCAATGCCAAAACTGTGTGGGCGCAATTAGGCATTTGGGAACCAGTCTCAGCAAAAACAGCTTTAGATGCTCGACTGAATGTAATTATGGATGCATGTATCAAAATTGAGTATTTGCGTCTAAAAGTCAGTTAATCAACAAAAAGTGAAGTATTAAACCACCTTAGTACTTAAGATTTAGCGAGTTTTTTCTGTTACAAACAGTGAACTTAAAAGCATTGTATGTGTAGAGATGTTGCATACAACATCCTGACTTGAGTTCCTTGTCAAATTCCCTTCTAAAATTAAAAAGATTATCAATTAGTATATAAACTTACTCATATCGGGAGGGTATTGATGAGCCGTCCAATAATTCTTGGTATTGTCGGTGATAGTGCTGCTGGGAAAACAACACTGACTAGAGGGATTGCTCAGGTACTCGGCCCAGAAAATGTCACGCTCATTTGTACAGATGATTACCACCGCTATGATCGCCAACAACGGGCGGAAATCGGTATCACTGCCCTCCATCCTGATTGCAACTATCTAGATATCATGCAGCAGCATCTATCACTGCTACGTACAGGACAGTCAATCCTCAAACCAGTATACAGCCACAAAACCGGAACATTTGAGCCGCCACAGTACATTAAGCCCAATAAATTCGTGATTATTGAAGGATTACTCGGTTATTCTACCCGTGGTGCCCGTGATGCCTACGATGTCAAAGTTTACCTTGCACCCCCTGAATCACTACGCGCTCAATGGAAGGTGAAACGGGATACCCAAAAACGGGGCTACACGCCAGAACAGGTACTAGAAGAACTACAAAAGCGAGAACCAGACTCCGAACAGTTCATCCGTCCCCAA
Source organism: Goleter apudmare HA4340-LM2 (assembly GCA_019359495.1). Taxonomy (GTDB): domain Bacteria; phylum Cyanobacteriota; class Cyanobacteriia; order Cyanobacteriales; family Nostocaceae; genus Goleter; species Goleter apudmare. Next base: position 1,753 of record JAHHHF010000059.1, on the reverse strand, counting down.
AGGCAATGGTCAGATATAGTCATCAGTTTTTATCCTCCCAATGACGAATTGACCGAAACTAATGGACACTTAAATGTGCGTTTGGTACTTCGTCCCACAATTCCCCATCCAGACTTTACCTCAATTGTTAACTCTGGCAATGGTAATTCTCAGTCAGCTATCCGCCTAGGACTAGACCGAGATATGGGTAAGCCTGTAGACGTTCTAGAAGTTGATGGTCATGCCACCTTAGAACAGGTGAACAAGCTAGAGCATATCATCTGTTCGGATATGCCACATTTACGGAGTATATGCGATCGTGAAAGTAATCCTGAACTGGGCAAAATCGCCGGCACAACCGGGGAAACAATTCAAAGTTACCCCCTCGCCCTCACCCAGTTGATCATTACTTACCACATGCTTAAAGCAACGCAATCATATCAGTAACAAGTGAAACTCAAAAATCGGCAAAAATTAAAGATTTGCTCAAGCAGGGATAATTAATAGCGCAAACAAGGGATAAATAAAGATAGCTCCATCTTTGGTGACTATTCTTGTATTTCTGCTATGACCTATTGCCTGAGAATTGCCGATTTACCCACAAATGAGCGTCCCCGTGAGCGGTTAATGGCTCATGGCCCCAATATTCTAGCCACTGCCGAGTTAATTGCCATTCTGCTAGGCACCGGTCAAGGTCCAGGAAAACTGTCTGCGGTGGGTTTAGGGCAATATATTTTGAGCGAACTGGGCAAACATCAACGCGACCCTTTGTCAGTATTGCGAGAAGTCACCCCCGCCGAGTTAATGCAGATTCCTGGTATTGGCCCAGCCAAAGCTACAACTATCTTGGCAGCAATTGAATTAGGTAAACGTGCCTTTCAATCCCGTCCCGATGGTATACCGATAGATAGTCCCGGTGCGGCGGCGGCGGCTCTCAGTCATGATCTCATGTGGCAAGTGCAAGAAAAATTCGCCGTAGTGCTGTTGGATGTCAAAAATCGCTTGCTGGGTACACAAGTTATTACCATCGGCACCGCTACAGAAACTTTAGCCTCTCCTAGAGAAATTTTTCGAGAAGTGGTTCGTCAAGGTGCAACGCGGGTAATAGTCGCACATAATCACCCATCTGGGAATACAGAACCCAGTCGAGAAGATATAGAATTGACCCGCCAGTTATTAGCAGGGGCACAATTTTTAGGTATTCCCCTATTAGACCACCTGATTTTAGGCAACGGCAATCACCAGAGTTTACGAGAGATTACAACCTTGTGGGATGAACATCCCCAAGGAGATTGAGGACGGCAAGATACAATTACTTAATTATTCAGCAATATCTTTAACAGATCCCAGGTTCTATCAGTTAGTTTTACACTTCTCGAAAATAATCCGCCGCTTTTTGAGTCCATTCATCGTTCCCATAAGCTGGCGCACTACCTACTGGCGTGGCAAGGCTAAAATGTTGCAAACAATTTGGGAGCATCCCAAATGTGTAAATTTTTTTTTGTAGGCTTCTAGCCCGCTTCCTGGACATTAGGGAGCAAGATGCTCCCACTACAAATTTTATTTTTGCAAAATTGGGATGCTCCCAACAATTTTCTTGTGGTGCGGGCATCTTGCCCGTTCTACAAGAGATTGCTAATACACAAAACACAAATGTTGAATGCTGATATAAAACTTTACATTTTTATTAAGACTAAGCCTAAAAAGCTGAAATTAGTCAACAAAACATAATCTCCTCAAACCAGTGAACATAACTGATTTTCTGACACATACA
>JAHHHF010000058.1 GCA_019359495.1 Goleter apudmare HA4340-LM2 | reverse complement strand
TGTCTTTGACAATCTTGGGAAATGATTTTATAATCACGTTAAACTAAGATATTTTAGTCCTTCGCCCAAAATCTATCATATTTTGGGCTATTTTTATCGGCTTTTTCTTAACATTCAACACTTCTGGCTTTGAACCAGTTGCTCTAATTTCATTAATTCTCCTTACAACCAACGATGCTACTTGACTTGTAGTCAATCTGCGCCGATTTATTAAAATTTATTTGCAATAAGATATTCTAGGGTATAACAGCCAATTTTATAGAAATAATTTGTCATTAACTTACAACTTTATTAAGAATTTTTATAAGCAATTACGCCTGATGTAAGTTCCAAGCAATATCAAAGGTTTTAGCCTGAGCTTTGTCAACTCTCGCCTGATCAACAAGACTGAGTTGTTTCAGCCTCCAACTCACACGAGTCTTTTATTTAAATAAGTGACAAACTGCTGTAGTAGTCTGTCAATTTTGTTTTGAGTGTGAGCGTCTCGCTCATGCGGGCAAGATGCCCGCACTACAGTCCATCATTTTTATCTTGACAGACTAGTAGTTGTGTATGGACTGATTTGTCCCTTGGGCGTCTCCAACAGCAAAAAATTGACCTGCGACGAGCAGAAGGTTGCAGCCATCTCTAATTCTCAGGAATGATTGAGCAATTTTGTGGGAGTGATGATAGTTGTCATCCTTTCATCATCTTGGGCAAAACCAAAAAAATATAGACTAAATTAATGATTTATCAGCTTATTGATATTAATTAGCTATTAATTAGGTGTTGCTAACAGCATTGATTTGCATTAGAGTGACTGAGAGTAGTTAAAAATTAGTTGCAAAAAAAAGCCGTTGGCAGTTAGACCTCTAAGTGCTTGAGATTATTACAAATAGACAAAATAAGACTTAATACTATTTCACTCAACGCTTGCGAGAAATTATTAGCCCAGTTTGTTCTAGTGAAATGGCACAGCACAGTGATGTGATGAAAGCATTTGCCCACCGCTTTTGTCAGAACAGGAATCGAGTGGTTAGTTATATTCAATATCTGTGAGTGTGCATCTCAACGAGAGAAACTAAAATGAATTTACCTTTCAACAGATCCCAAGAGGTCTGCCGTAACTGTTCTACAGTTGTTGATCTGCTGCAATACAGATGCCTATCACAGTCAGAACGACAGGCGTTTACCTTTCTAGATAATGGAGAGACACAAGAATCGACTCTAACTTATCAAGAGCTAGACCGACGCAGTAGAGCGATCGCATCACAACTACAATCAATGGGTATGGCTGGGGAACGTGCATTACTACTGTATCCACCAGGACTGGACTTTTTAGCTGGTTTTTTTGGTTGTTTGTACGCTGGAGTGGTAGCAGTTCCCGCTTACCCACCACACAACCAGCGCAATACCCCCAGAATTCAAGCCATTATTGCAGATGCACAGGCAGCGATCGCACTCACCACCAGTGCTCTGTTACCCAAACTTCAATCCTTGATAGGTGACAACAACATATTTCAGTGGTTAGCTACTGATCATCTAGAACCGGGAATAGAAACTGCTTGGCAAGCACCCTTTTGAGATAAATTCTCAAGTTTTTAGGTATGTAGTGATGAATGTAAATCCACAAAAAGTCTTAAACCTGGTTGAGTTAGTGATCGCCCAATCTCAAAACTGCTTAAGACGTGTTTTCAGTTGGCGTTCAGGATCTATGTATCGCATTGTGAGTCTGTTCTTGTTGGGAACTTTTGCACCTCTGAGCATGATTGCTTGTAGCAACAATTTTTATCAAAAAACGACACCTCAAGCTGCACAAGCAAATATTTCACAATGTCGAGTAGTGACTCACATCCACAGTGAAATATGTATTCCTCTGAATCCACAAAAAGTAGTTGTGATTGGGATTTTAGAGGAGTTGCTGGCTTTGGATATTAAGCCTGTAGGTGCTGCTATTTGGAGATCTGTTGATGGAAACGGTTTTCCACTGTTTCTTCAAGATAAAACTGCAGGCATCATAGAACTTGGTAATGAGTCGCAACCAAACCTAGAACGTATTTTGTTACTTAAGCCTGACTTAGTCATAGGAAAGAAATGGGCAGTAGAACCAATTTATTCACAATTGTCACAGATTGCCACAACTGTAGTAATTGATACAGAAGAGCAAGCGTGGAAAAATCGTCTGAAATTAGTGGCTGAGGTGTTTGGGAAATCAGCAAAAGCCGAAAACCTGCTCAATGAATACAACCAACGTCTACAATTATTCCAGCAAAAAATGGGCGATCGTCTGGTAAATACCCAGATTTCTATTGTTAGAGTATTTTCTAACCTGTTCAGAATCTACCTACAAAAATCTTACAGTGGCGGTATTTTAAGAGATGCAGGTTTGCTTCTTCCACCAGTTCAGAATCAGCAGGATATATGGCAAGATATATCCGCAGAATCCGTTGAACATATTAACAGTGATATAGTTTTTGTTGCAGATGATCACCCTCAACACTCATTTTTGAAGTTTTTTAAGAGTAATCCTTTGTGGTTAAATCTGAAAGCTGTTAAGCAAGATAAAGTATATAAAATTGATAGTCAATATTGGATTGGTGGCTCTAGTATTATTGCAGCCAATAGAATTATTGATGACTTATTTAAATATGTAGTCCAGAACATATAAATAATTTTATCTGATTTTAAATAAATAATTAATTATTGATAATAATATTGATATAAAATAATAACTGGTATCACAACTCAAAAAAAGATGGCTTTAGAATCCTTTACTGGTTATTTTTTTGCCACTTTTTCCATATATGAAATTATCTCAGCAAGTTCACTATGCCAAAACACATCCTATATGTCTGTCAATCATGCAAGACCCAATCTCATGAAGAAAAAAATCAAAAACAACCAGAGGGTATTTGTTTGTTTAATCAATTAAAACTTCTACATGAAAAATGGTCAAGAAATTCTGATCTGGAAATTAAATCTATTTATTGTTTATGGGCTTGTCGTCATCCATGTGTGGTGGCTTTCTCTGGTGCTGATAAGTTTACATACTTATTGATGGATTTACCTTTATCAGAAAGTGCAGATGCTCTCATAAAATTGAGTGAACTTTATCTTGACAGCCAAGATGGCACAATTCCCTGGAGTAAATTTCCTAAAGTCATCAAATCAACGACGGTAGCTCAAATTCCATCTTTTTCAATTACAGATCCTACCCCCTAAATCATGTGAACTTTATAGTTCAGTGTCATAACTGTAACAGAAGTGTTGAATGTTAAGAAAAAACCGATAAAAATAGCCCAAAACTTATCATAGTTTTGGGCTAAGGACTAAAATATCTTAGTTTAACAGTGATTATAAATTCATTCCTCAAGATTGTCAAAGATATCTTGAAAGGACTGCCGCAAAATGATTATCCATTATTGAACATCCGTAACTCATCTAATTGCCGACGATGGGTGATGATTCTAAGCTATCTTCACTCACACCAGTTTTCGACGGCGCTTCTCTTTGTTCTACATACATCTGAAAATTTCTTATTTGTTTTATCCCGATTTTGATACTGACCCCCATCCAGCCTTAAAAGCCAGTATTCAGGTTGATTAAGTTAGTTTAGAAGTCAGTTACCTGAACTACAGCACCTCTAAGAATCCTCCCATCCTCCATCGCAAAGAAACCTTTGTTACACAGAAGGCAGAAGGCAGGAGGGAAGAGGCCAGGAGGAAAGAAGTATGAATAAAAACTGTCTTTTCTGGGTCTGGATTGATTACCTTCAGATTCTCATTTCTTTAGTTTATCTAAAATCGCATTTAAGTTATCAAATTACCTTTCTAAGATAGAGGCAGCGACTATATATTGCCATAAACGGCATCAAGTTAACCTACACCAGTCGCCAGAGAGGAAAAATAATGACTCAAGCGTCAGAATCCTTAGATTTATCTACAAAGAACGCCGAAGACAGAACCCTAGACCGTGATTGTACAACCTTATCCCGTCACGTCTTACAACAACTTCAGAGTTTCTCGGCAGAAGCCCAAGATTTGAGTGCGCTGATGAATCGAATTGCCTTAGCCGGCAAACTGGTTGCACGCCGCCTCAGTCGTGCCGGTTTAATGGAAGGAGTTCTGGGATTTACAGGAGAAGTCAATGTCCAGGGAGAATCCGTCAAAAAGATGGATGTCTACGCCAATGACGTATTCATCTCCGTGTTTAAGCAAAGCGGCTTAGTTTGTCGCCTAGCTTCCGAGGAAATGGACAACCCTTACTACATACCCGAAAACTGTCCCATAGGCCGTTATACCTTGTTATATGACCCCATTGATGGCTCATCTAACACCGATACCAATCTCAGCTTGGGTTCCATCTTCGCCATTCGGCAACAAGAAGGAAATGATAGCGATGGTAAGGCTACTGACTTGTTGACCAATGGCCGCAAGCAACTAGCCGCAGGATACATCCTCTACGGCCCCAGTACAATGCTGGTCTACTCCATAGGTAGAGGCGTTCACTCATTTACCCTTGATCCCAGCTTAGGAGAGTTTATTCTCACAGAAGAAAATATCACAATTCCCACACATGGTTCCGTTTACAGCGTCAACGAAGGGAATTTTTGGCAGTGGGAAGAATCTATTCGGGAATACATTCGCTATGTCCACCGTACAGAAGGCTATACAGCTCGTTACAGTGGGGCAATGGTTAGCGATATCCATAGAATTCTAGTCCAAGGCGGGGTGTTTCTCTACCCTGGGACAATTCAACAACCAGAAGGTAAATTGCGTTTGCTGTATGAATCTGCACCCCTAGCCTATTTGATAGAGCAAGCAGGTGGTCGTGCGACTACAGGACTTGTAGATATTTTGGACGTAGTGCCAAAAAAACTGCACCAGCGCACACCTTTAATTATTGGTAGCAAACAAGATGTAGCCAAGGTAGAGTCTTTTATTCAAAACGGTCACTAGACAAAGTACCAACGCCATTAATTAATTAAAACTTAATGATGGCGATCGCAGATTGGGTGGACTCCGAAATCTGATTACAAATCAAGGTATCTCTGGGATCACCTCTAAGCCAGCTATTTTGGAAAAACCTTTAGCTGGAAGTGTCATTTATCATGCTGATATTGAAGTCAAAATTCGTGCCAGACTACCAACATACAAAATTATTGATGCTAACTTGAAAAAGGGCGTTGATGATATTAATCAAGAAACAAAGCTGCAAGCAAGTCGGGGAAAAGTAGCGAGGTCTGGGTTAAGCCGTGCCAATGCTAGTGCCAAAATAGCGGATCACGAATACAAAAAGCAGATCCAGAGTGCTCAATGGCAAGAAATAGCAGCAAAAGTCGCAAAAGTCAAGCCACCACTCTGGGCTAGCACTAGCACCAAAGATCCCAGCTACAGCGATGTCATGGATGTCGATGCTTCAATCTACCAGCAGCCACAATCGCGGCTTGTGCTGACCACTGCGATGTTGCCAGCCTCAAAAACTCCGACATCGATATCAATGCAGTGATGGACGAACTGTTGATTGAAGGTATCGACAAATTTATCCAGCCTTACCAGTCCTTAATGAACTCTTTAAAAGGCAAAGTCAAGCTACTATCACCTGCGTAAACTTTCAACTCTCAACTCACAAAAAAACGCGTTCCTCGCGTCGTCACAGTACACAACTCAACCTCTCCAACTAAAAACTTCTATGGTTAGTCTGCTAGAAAATCCCTTACGCGTTGGCCTGCAACAGCAAGGGATGCCCGAACCCCAAATTATTGTCATCTTTGGAGCCTCTGGTGACCTTACCTGGCGCAAACTAGTACCAGCACTTTACAAATTACGCCGGGAACGACGCATTGCTCCAGAAACCACCATTGTCGGCGTGGCGCGTCGGCCGTGGACTCATGATTACTTTCGTGAGCAAATGCAGAAAGGCATGGAAGAGGCTCATGCTAACGTCGAATTAGGGGAACTCTGGCAAGACTTCTCTCAAGGTCTGTTCTATTGTCCAGGGGATATAGACAACCCTGAAAGCTACCAGAACCTGAAAAAGTTATTGAGCGAATTAGACGAAAAGCGGGGTACACGGGGGAACCGTATGTTCTACCTCTCTGTCGCCCCATCATTCTTTCCGGAAGCAATTCGACAACTAGGGTCAGCTGGGATGCTGGATGATGCTTACAAGCATCGTTTGGTGATTGAAAAACCCTTTGGTCGGGACTTAGCCTCAGCCCAAAGCCTCAACCAAGTGGTACAGAAATTTTGTAAAGAAAACCAAGTTTATCGCATTGACCACTACTTGGGTAAAGAAACAGTCCAGAATTTGCTGGTGTTTCGCTTTGCCAATGCGATTTTTGAACCCTTGTGGAATCGTCAGTTTGTTGACCACGTCCAAATTACCGTGGCAGAAACCGTGGGGGTAGAAGACCGCGCCGGATATTATGAAAGCGCTGGCGCGCTGCGGGACATGTTGCAAAACCACTTGATGCAACTTTACTGCTTAACTGCAATGGAAGCACCCAACTCAATGGATGCCGATAGTATCCGCACGGAAAAAGTCAAAGCACTACAAGCTACACGTCTAGCCGATGTGCATAATTTGTCGCGTTCAGCAATCCGTGGTCAGTACAGCGCAGGCTGGATGAAAGGTCAACCAGTACCGGGGTATCGGGAAGAACCTGGAGTTGATCCCAATTCCACCACACCTACCTATGTAGCGATGAAGTTTATGGTGGATAACTGGCGCTGGCAAGGTGTTCCCTTCTACTTGCGTACTGGTAAGCGGATGCCGAAAAAGGTCAGTGAAATTTCTATCCACTTCCGCGATGTGCCTTCCCGGATGTTTCAATCTGCGGCACAACAGAGAAATGCCAACATTTTAGCCATGCGGATTCAACCGAATGAGGGAATTTCCCTGCGTTTTGATGTCAAAATGCCTGGGGCAGAATTCCGCACTCGTTCTGTGGATATGGATTTTAGTTATGGTTCCTTTGGCATCCAAGCCACTTCTGACGCTTACGATCGCCTATTCCTTGATTGTATGATGGGCGATCAAACATTGTTCACACGGGCAGACGAAGTAGAAGCAGCTTGGCAAGTAGTGACACCAGCCCTTTCTGTCTGGGATGCACCCGCAGACCCAACTACTATTCCCCGGTATGAAGCCGGTACTTGGGAACCAGCAGAAGCGGAATTCTTGATTAATCAAGATGGTCGTCGCTGGCGCAGACTCTAAAAATTGTTTACTAGTCATTAGTTCTTACTAGTGACAGATGACAAATGACAAGTGACCACTGACCATTGATAACTACTATGACTTCCCAAGCACCGACGATTTTTTCACTCCAGGCACCAAAGGATGTTTCGCTTACAGAAATCGAAGCGGAACTGAATCAGATTTGGCAAAGTTACGGCATTACTGGCGAAGATGGTGGGCTACCGGCTGCTACCCGCGCCACGACTTTCACCTTAGTGGTTTACGAACCAGAAGAAACCCAGTATCTGTTAGCTGCTTTAGGATTTTACAACGGCCCCATTGATGGCATTTTAGGCCCGCAGACAGTAGTAGCATTGCGGGAAGTGCAGAAAAAATACAACCTGCCAGAGACAGGTACTGCTACACCAGAAACCCTGGCGGTATTGCGCGAAGCATACGTCAAACGTCAGCACAACGGTGCAGAGGGAGATACATCTGGTGGTGATTTCAGCTATAGTTTAGATGCCACCAGCCCCAGGATTGCGGATGAAATTGCCATCCGTAACCCGTGCCGGATTATAGCTCTTATACCTATTGTGGGTGAAGACGCCGGGGTGAAGGCTCAAGTTTCTGCTTATTGCCCTATCCAAAAGCAATCGTCAAGTACACTCATCTGTTGCGAATACATCACTCTTTCGGGAACCGCAGCTGCACTAGAACGGGTGGCGGGGATGATTCCTGCTTTGTTGATTGGTGGCTTGCCCAAATTTCTCTGGTGGAAGGCGACACCAGATCCCAACAACTCGGTATTCAAGAGACTTGCAGCAATTTGCAATAACGTGATTGTTGATTCTTGCAACTTTAACGAGCCAGAATCAGATTTACTGAGCTTGCAAGCGTTGGTAGAGACTGGCGTACCTTTGGCTGATCTCAACTGGCGTCGCCTTGCAGCATGGCAAGAGTTGACAGCTGAAGCCTATGACCCACCTCACCGTCGGGCCGCTCTGAGGGAAGTTGACCGGGTGATGCTTGATTATGAAAAAGGCAACCCTGGCCAAGCATTACTGTTTTTAAGTTGGCTGGCGAGTCGCTTGGAATGGCTACCAGTTGCCTATGAAAAAGAAAGCGGAGATTATGACATCTTCAAAATTCGCTTTCTGGCTCAAGACCAACGGCAAATAGATGCCGAGTTGGCAGGTGTTCCTGTTGCTGATGCTGGCGATATTGCTGGTGATTTGATTGCTCTGCGCCTCAGTTCCACCAATGCTCAAGCCGATTGCGGTACAGTGATTTGTAGTGAAACTGGTGGTTGTATGCGGATGGAAACACATGGTGGTGCTCAATCCGCAGGCTTATTTCAGCAGGTGAGTTCACTTTCGGAACAAAAAGCGGAAGCATTGCTGAGTCAGCAGGTGCAACGCTGGGGTCGTGAAGCACTGTTTGAAGAAAGCTTGGCGATCGCTGCTCAGACTTTGAAGTTAGGTCAGTAATTTCAACCTCATACTTCTGCCCCTCTTTCTGCATAGGAAAGGGGGGAATTTTTTTAAATTTAAATGGTAGAAGCTAACTATTTCGAGTTGATCGCTAAGTCTCGTAGATAATAAAAGCGATCGCTCCTCCAATTATCTCCCTTTTCTCGTCCTAGGTAGCCTGTTAAGGGTGATGAGAGTTCGACGAGAATTTCGTGTAGTTCTTCGGTTTTTAGTGGCTGTGGTGGATGTGAGCCGAAATATGCACCATGTAATGCATCAACACCAGCAGAGTCTACGCCTGAGTTTTGCAGATAATTTTTTACAAGCTGGATGATGTGCGATCGTAATTTAATCTCGTGTGTAATTTTATCGATATAAGTATTAACTTTATCGTCTGCCACACCAAAAGGGACTTGTTGCAAACACTGTTTTAGTTCTAATAAATTTATAGAGTTTTTGTAGTATGCTTGCAATTCAACTAGTTTTTGCAATGTTTCAGGAGTAATGACATTCATTTGATGTTCCGTAGCTGTTCTCAGCGCGTAATGATTTAATTCTCCAGCCGCTACAATTAATTTAATTGAGCTTTCATATTTAAATTTACCTAGATGGTTCGTACCTATTTTAAGTAACTGTGCAGGTGTACCATCAGAAACTTTCTCGGTTTTAGTTGCTTTGCATTCTCCTACTATTGGGTAAGGTGCTTCAGCATAAAAATCCATCCCTCCAGCTCCACCTGCTGCATCGGGATTTAATCTTGAACCTGTGAAGCCTAATTTTAATAATCCTCGACGTACTAATTTTTCAAATTCGTGACCATTGCTAGAATTTCCTACTTCAGCAATCTTTTTAATCCAGACTAAATCTGAATCAAGTCTGTGAGTAGACTGTTTACTATTCCAACCAAGAAATATTTTGATGTCATGATTTAAGTCTTGTGCAGATGAGTTAGAGTTGTATCTTGTTTCTAAAGTATGTTGTAATTCTTCCAATTCAGGATGCAGGGGTTGTTCTAAGTTTTCTAGTTGGCGTTTGCGCTGGGTGAAGCTCGCATCTTGTAATATTGGTATTGTTTCAGAACTCGTTAAAGAATGAGGTAAACTAATAAGCTTACCGATTTTTTCTTGAATATTAATATCAACTGACACTTCTTGCGACTGGGGTAACTTATAGACGCGCAAGTAGGCTAAAAAAATATGCTGCTGTTGTTGCAGTATCTCTTTTAATCTTTCTGGTGTCCATATCGTCAACTTAGATAAAATCTCTATGGGTTTAGTTCCATCTAAAATTTGACAAAGTTCACACCTCGCCCAAGCTTTAATTAAAGCTGAAGAATCCGCAGAATAAAGAGCAAATCTTTGTCCAGGACGAAGAAATATTTTCGGTAAAGCTGCAATTGTTCGCCCCTGTATTAAAGCTTCAATATCCGAGGTGGGTAAACACAGCGCTGTTGGTAATGAAAATACCTGAATCATATCTAGTTAGTTATATAGCTGTTTTATCCCGTAGGGGCGGGGTTTCCCCGCCCTCAATTGTATTGATTGGTATCTGACCGAGGAACCCTATAGATTGATTTCGGCATAATCCGCATTATCAAGACTTTGAGGAATACTAATAGGTAATCCATCATCAGTTAAGTTAGTGGGTTCTTGTCCTGAAGGATCGCTGAGAATTTCTCGAATTAAAGGATTATTGATTGCTAGTTGTTGCTGTTCAATAAAATCAAATATTTTTTCTTCTGTCAGCTCGTAACTTTCACGATTATAGTAAACAAATAATATGGCTAACAGAGGTTTAATATCTTGAATTTGCAAACCTACCCACTCTCCACCTTGTTCTTGCAAAAGTATTCTTAAACTTTCTCTTGCTAATTTCGCTTTTAGACTGATTATCTTGGAACGTACCAAGCAACCACGAGTTAAATCAAATGCTTTGTAATCAATTAGTCTCTTTAATGCAGCAGTTATAACGTGATAGTCTTGCTGAACTACATCTACTCCTATTCTTACTTTTCGTTGATTACCAATAATTTTAAAATCCATAAAACCATCATTTACTGCCTCAATTGATTCAACTGTAACTCCTTCTAAAGTTTTACCTTTGAGGCTATTGAAAGCCAAACAAAGAGCATCAGCAAGTTTTGCTTCTTCCTCAATTAATAAATCAATATCTGCGTCAACATTTGCTAATTCATTCTCGAAATATGCCTTAATCGGATTTGGTGGTGGAGGTGGTGTTACTCCAGAAGCTACAAAATTCTCTGCACACCATTTTAAAACTGATCTAACAGTAGGTTTTTCTTTGCCAAGTTGTCTAAGCTGATTTTCTTGGAATGGGTAAAGGAGATAAGGGGGAGTTATTTGATGTTCTTGATAAAAATTTTGTAGCCATCTTTGGACGAGATTCACGACATCATCAGCATTAAGAAAATTTAATTCAATTGGTTTTCTGTCAACTTTCTCACTGACTAATCTATCAATAGCTGCTTCCGCTTGTGGTAAAAATCTAATCTGATCGTTCCAAGTTTCAGGATACATAGCCAGTATAAAAATGCCTTTATTGAGATTGTTATATAAGTCCTTAACTAGGCTGGCTATAACCTGTGCTGTTGTTAAACCATTATCAGCAATGTCAGCATTATCTAATTCGTCAAAGCAAATTATAGGAACTTTATACTGACTAGTAATATCTAGAATTTGACGAATATTACGTAAGGATTCAGTTTCTCTATCCTCCTTTGTGAGATTTGGTAAACCCATTATTTCAGCTTCTTGTTGTGTTAGTTCTAAACCAGATAACCAATGATTTGCATAGTTGAGATGCTCCTGAGAAAGTGTCCATAAAATGGCTCGTAATATGTAAGGTTCGCTAATTTCTGGTTTGCTTGCCTGAACGAGTTTTGCTAATGGGTTGACAAATTTAGTTGAATGTTTATTTAACCAACTTGGATAAAGATTATTAATATACTGTTGTGGTGTATAGTTCCATTGCTTCGTTTCGTTAATTAAAGCAGCAGCGATTTCTTGCCACTGCATCACTTTTTGGCTACCAAATGCTCTCAGGCTAGAGGTTACACTCTGCAAAAATTCATATTTAATTTGATTTAAGTTGTCATATTTATTCATGTAGATAAATAAACTATCACTTTCTGACTGTAATCGATGGCGAATACGACTGATAATATGGCTTTTACCTAGTCCTTTTTCGGCTGTAATGGTAATACCTACTGTTGTACGTTTTCCTTGACGTATTTTTTCAACTGCATCAAAAACTGCATTAGAAGCATGAGCATTTATTGAGGGGACATCAGGAAAACTTTTCCCCCATATTTGTTGCGGTTTAACAATCAAATGTCCTGCAAATGGATTTTGTTGTTGAATCAGTTCGTCGATTGTAGATGTCTTGCTAGTCATAATCGTGTGAGGTTAATGATGGAAGAAGTGAACAAAGTTTAAGATTTCAGACGCTTGGCGTAGCAACGTAATCCATTTAGTGCTGTAGTAATAGAATCTTCTATTTTGTCGCGTGCATTATCTTCTACAGTCCCGCCTTGTAGTTGCAAAATGTCGTCGGCTTGTGTTTCCAATAGCCAATCGTTAAAGTTTGTACGACTCACACGATCGCCTATTGCTCTCCTAATGCGATAAATTGGTACTAAATGATTCAAGTTGTATTCATAGTTCAATTTGTCGTAGATTTCCAACACCACTGATTTAAACTCTTCGTAAGATGTGATCGCACTTTGAGTATCTTTGTTACTTTTCTGCTCTGGAGTAGGTTTTGCAGGCGCTACATTGTCTATCTGACGAATCCATTTCACCAACGCATTAGCAACTGCACTTCCTACCTGATTTCCGCCAAACTCAAAATTGCCGCTTTTTAGTCCCTGATCTAGTATTTGCAACCCCTGAGCAGTCAGGGAAATATTTGTTACTCTCTTTTTTGTGGCGATGGCGATCGCACCACTTTGATTTAAGTCTTCAAAAATACCTTGGTAATCTTTTGCTTTCTCGTTAGTCCGTGTGACTCGCTTAGTGAGGTCGCTTTTCTTAACTTCTGTCTTTGCGCCGCCTAAATCCCATAAAGCAAGCAGAGTCAGGGTTTTAACTTGAGCTTCTCTACCTTGCAAACCAGTTTTTTTTGATACCATACCAATAATTCTGTCACTTAGAACCAGTATAGTTTTCATAAATACTAAAAATGCTGCGTAAAAATACTTGAATATTATCCGGGCAATACTGGTTAATTTCGATAAAACATATAAATTAATCAACAAAAATCGATAATATTTCCTCTAAATTTCCGCTACATCCTAAGCAGTAGGTAATGGCGATCGCACTCACACAAACTCTTAAATTGTGATCTGCTTCACAACATATCTCCTGAGGTCGAACTCACGTTCAATTATTTTGCCAGTGCCAATCGCAGCGCCAAGATGTATCACTTATCTTTTTGATGCTAAAAACTGGGATGCTCTCGTTCAGATTATTGCATCTTTATTAAAGTAGATTATTGAATTCTATCTCAATGTAGATATTTTAAATAAAAATAACAGTCTACAATTTAGCGGTAATTAAATAGTATGAAGACTGGCCTAACCTTAGCTAGTGTAAATGCAGAAAGGCAAAAAAACTTGAGCATTCCTAGTAGGGAATTTAAAATTGAAGCTCTATAAAAATATGCAAAGTGACTCAGGAAAAACTATTTCTGTTTGGATGACTACGGCAACAGTACCAGTCCAACCTACGCTGGTAGAAAACACCCATGCAGATGTGTGTATTGTCGGTGCGGGAATGGCGGGGATGTCTACTGCCTGTATGCTATCTCGTGCAGGGAAATCTGTGGTAGTGCTAGATGACGGCCCTGTAGGTGGAGGTCAAACAGAACGCACCACAGCACATTTATCCAACGTTTTGAGTTATCGCTACTATGAACTGGAGCAAATGCACGGTGAAGAACGTGCCAAATTGATTGCCGAAAGTCATACCACAGCAATTAATACCATAGAGGCGATCGCCACCCAAGAAAATATCGACTGTGACTTTGTTCGACTAAATGGCTATCTTTTTCCACCTGACCTTCAGTCTTTGGATGAGATGGAGAGGGAATTAGCAGCTGCCCATCGTGCTGGACTTAGTAATGTCGAACTCGTGAAACAAGCACCGTTAGAAGGTTTTGACACAGGTGTCTGTCTACTGTTTCCCCAACAAGGGCAATTTGACCCACTCAAATATCTCACGGGATTGGTTGCAGCTATAGAACGTTGTGGCGGCAGAATTTATAGTAATACCCATGTCGAAAAAATCGAGGGTGGTGCAACTGCCCGTGTGGAAACAAGCAATGGTCAGGTAGTAACTGCCGATGCTGTAGTCGTAGCAACCAACTCTCCTATTAGTAACGTGGCTACAATGCACTTCAAGCAGGCTGCTTATATCACCTTTGTCATTGGTGCAAAAGTGCCTCGTGGTTCTGTTGCTCAAGCATTATATTGGGATACTCTCGACCCTTATCATTACGTGCGCCTGCAAAATTTAGATCAGCAATATGATGTTTTAATTGTCGGTGGTGAAGACCATAAAACAGGCCAAGCTGACGATGCTGACGCACGTTATGCCAAACTCCAACAATGGACACAAGAACACTTCCCAATGGCAGCAGAAATTTTATTTCGTTGGTCAGGTCAGGTCATGAATGCTGATGATGGGATTGCTTATATAGGTAAAAATCCTTTCGATGCAGATAATATCTATATCGCTACAGGTGATTCCGGTTTAGGGATGACCCACGGTACAATCGCCGGCATTCTGTTATCAGACATGATTTTGGGGATCAAAAACACCTGGGCAGAAGTTTACCACCCATCACGGGCTAGAGTCGGTGCAGTTGGTGATTTTATATCGGAAAATATCAACGTTGCTTCTCAATATTTAGATTGGGTGACACCAGGAGAAGTAGATTCCGTGGAAAAAATTGCCCCAGGTACAGGCGCAGTGGTGCGGAGTGGTTTAACTAAAATCGCTGCCTATCGTGATCAGAGTGGTACACTACACCAACATTCCGCAGTTTGTACACATCTCAATTGTATTGTGAGTTGGAATTCTTCAGAGCAAACATGGGATTGTCCCTGTCACGGTTCTCGCTTTGATGCCCAAGGTAAAGTCATCAATGGGCCAGCTATTAAAGCTCTTGCAGATATGTCAGTATTGGAGAGAGAGAATAGACCATAGAAAATGCTTCTCTTTCATGTAGATGCACAGCACAAATAGGCGTAGTAGTCTGTCAATTTTGTTTTGAGGGATTTTTGGTAGTGTGAGCGTCTCGCTCACGCGGGCAAGATGCCCTACAGTCCATCATTTTTATCTTGAGTGTCGCTCACGCGGGCAAGATGCCCGCACTACAGTCCATCATTTTTATCTTGAGTCTCGCTCACGCGGGCAAGATGCCCTACAGTCCATCATTTTTATCTTGAGTGTCGCTCACGCGGGCAGGGCAAACGCACCTTATTTCCTAACAAAAACTAATAAGGATTTCAAAATCATTTATATAAATGCAAAATTTGGCAAAAAGATAAATAGAATAAATTGATTCTTTGCTAACACGTAAATTAGCTT
>JAHHHF010000057.1 GCA_019359495.1 Goleter apudmare HA4340-LM2 | reverse complement strand
CAAACTCTGTTAATTCTCATGCCCATTTTCTCTACTCACTAGTGATTTTTTGACATCCATCCTCTCCTACATAACTACTCTTTTTTGTCAATTTTCTTATTAAGAAAGATGTTTATAATGGATAGGTGTTAAACCAGGATTGGAAGCTGCTTTTGAAGAAGCTACAAAAGGGGTGATTCTAGCGGCTAGCACCTTTCCCGGTTATGTAGGCAGTGATGTACTCTATCCAGCTACCAAACGAGGCGAGTGGCAGCTAATTCTCCGGTTTGATAGCGCTAGACATTTACAAGAATGGGAAGATTCTTCTATTTGTCAAGGTTGGATTGCCCGCGCCGAGGCTCTAACTGTAGATGAAGCCAAAGTTGTGCATGTCAACAGCCTAGAAGCTTGGTTTGCCCTCCCAGAAATCCCCAATGCCGCACCACCACCCAAATGGAAAACTGCGATCGTCAGTGCAGTTGGTATTTATCCAGTGATCTCTATCATGCCGAACCTACTCAGACCAATTACCAGTGGGCTACCTTTTTGGCTGGCTAATCTGGTCAGCATTAGCATCATGATGCCATTGATGACTTGGGTAATTATGCCTCAAGTAACACGCCTGTTTAAGGGTTGGCTTTATCCAAGTAGTTAATAGGGAACAAGCAATAGGCAATCAGGAAATTTTTACCCAGAACAAATGACAAATGTCAAATGACGACTAGTTAGCTTTATTGACACCAATCTAATTAAACCAATATTCACGCGAATGATTACTGTTTATGACTTCTACAATCACTACAGATTTATTCTCACCCGTCCAGCTTGGCTCCTACACGCTGCCTAACCGCATTGTCATGGCTCCCATGACGCGCAATCGGTCTGGTGAGGGCAATGTACCAACGCCGCTCAATGCTACCTACTATGCCCAACGTGCCACGGCGGGATTGATTGTGACTGAAGGTACACAAATATCACCGCAAGGTATGGGTTATCCAGCCACACCAGGTATTCATTCCCTAGAACAGATTGCAGGCTGGCGACAGGTAACAGATGCAGTGCATAGTGCAGGTGGCAAAATCTTTTTGCAACTATGGCACGTGGGGCGCATTTCTCACCCCTCTTTGCAACCAGATGGTGCATTACCTGTAGCTCCCTCCGCGATCGCTCCTGCTGGTAATGCAATGACCTATACTGGCTATCAACCGTTTGTCACCCCACGGGCATTGGAACTAGATGAAATTTCCGGTATAGTTGACCAGTTCCGTCAAGGTGCGAAAAATGCATTAGCTGCTGGCTTTGATGGTGTGGAAATTCACGGAGCCTTTGGGTATCTAATTGATCAGTTTTTACAAGATGGCACGAATCAACGTAGCGATCGCTATGGTGGTTCAGTTGAAAATCGGGCGCGATTTCTGTTGGAAGTAACGGACGCGGTATGTAGTGTTTGGGGGGCAGAGCGTGTGGGCGTGAAGCTATCACCGAGTAACACATTTAACGATATCCGTGATTCTGATCCCCAGACCACATTCGGCTATGCGATCGCTGCTCTTAAATCTTTTGGATTAGGATATCTGCACCTGATGGAACCAACACCAGCCGATATTCGCCACGGTGGTAAACCAATTCCTGTGGTTGAGTTCCGCCCCCTATATCCAGGCGAGCTGATTGCTAATGGCGGTTACGACAAAGAAAAGGGCAATGCAGCGATCGCAAATGGTGATGCAGACTTGATTTCTTTTGGGGCATTATTTCTTGCCAACCCCGATTTACCAAAACGTCTGCGATTAGATGCACCCCTGAATGAGGGCGATCGCAATACCTACTACGGTGGCGACGAAATAGGTTACACAGATTATCCTTTCTTACCATGAGTTTCACGGCGGGTAGGGGCGGGGTTTCCCCGCCCTTGTGTGGGTTTTCCCTTGTGTGGGTTTCCCCGCCCTTCACAAAAATCAATAATGACAGAAATATTATTGGTATCGGTATAAATTGATTAACCTGGATATCTCAGAATGAACGGACGGACGCTCTATCTCTTAGCAGCATTGGTAGGCGGGGCAGTTCTGCCAGTACAAGTTGCTTTAAACACCCTGTTACGTCGCTATGTGGGTGAACCCATGCAGGTGACATTTATTTCCTATCTTGCAGGAACTTTGGCATCGCTGGCAATTTGCTTGTTTGCCCAATATCCACTTCCGGCTATGACTACTCTCAGCCAAACCTCTTGGTGGATGTGGGTTGGCGGATGTTTAGGAACGTTGTATGTCTGGTCAACGATTTTCGCAACACCTAAGATTGGAGCCGCGCTGGCGCTTTCACTGACGATCGCAGGTCAAATGATCGCAGCCCTGTTGTTAGATCATTATGGAGCGCTGGGATTGACTAAATATACCGCCAGTCCCACCCGCATCGCAGGTGTTGTCTTAGTAGTTCTGGGTGTTTCCTTAGTCGCCTATGTCAAGCGCTAATTTGCCTCTGTTTACTCTGCACCCCGAAGGGCAATAAATTACTTTTAAACCGCAGAGAACGCAGAGAGAGCAGAGAATAAAAGAGATTTTTGAGTCACCTTGAAAGTTATAAATACACAAACGAAAATCATGGATTTCAACAACAAAGTTGCAATTGTTACTGGAGCAAGTTCGGGAATTGGTCGCGCTGCGGCGATCGTGAAATGTGGCTGGATAGGCTTTTGCATAATTTGCTGTTACCTGTGGTGGGAATGTGATTAAGCAGGTAAAATTCACAAAAGTAAGTTAAAATTTGCGTCTATAATTTGGAACACTTTTTAAGTTCGATCGCATCACATATCATTGTGAGTTTCCCTGGGAACTTTTGTATGCCCATATGTTTTTATAGGGAAAAAACTTGAGGGATTTGTGAGGAAATAGAAGATTTAATGGCTTAGGGTCTTTCCCATTTAGCGATCAGCATTTACCAATAATAAATAAATTTCTAATGTTGATGCACCCGCTCCAACAACCACAAAGAAGCCACAGCCCCCACAAAATGAGCTGCAATCCCGTTGATGTTCGCCACCATCACAAACACATCCAGCGCCCGAATAATCCTATTAGGGTCAGTGATGGCTACACCAGGGGGCTGAGATACAGCCTTTGCTACCAGCACACTTGCAGTAGCACCCGCACCCAATATCGTTAATAGAATCCCTACCAAACTGACAACTATTCCCAAGCGGATAATTCCCAATGTATCCGCCTTACTAGGATGTATTTCCACCTTAGGATTTAATAAACGTTTACCTAGGCGTGTGTAACGAAAATCCCAATAAACGCTGAATAACAGCACTAAAATTCCCCATCCAGCCCAGAATATACCAACTCCTAGAGCCGGATGTGATTGTTCCGCAAAATTACGACCAGTACCAGCAACCAATAAAACTAAGCCAGAAACCAACGCTAGAGCCAATTGCACCCACAAGCTAATCCAGCCAGTCAGGTAAAGTGTCTTCGCAATTCTTTTTACCATAGGTGCTAGCGATCGCCTTGCTAATTTGGATTCCATATTCATTTTTATCTCGAAGCCATACCCCCAGCCATCAACAATATTCCCATCCCATCACCTGCTACCCCCACCTACAGACAGAATTACCTAACCATCTTGAGGCATACAAAACTCCACCCACAATAAGGCTAGAGTTATTTGGCTTTCCTCGTTTTGAATTTTGAATTTGTATTAAGTAAGTCGGTGGGAAAAAACAAAACTAAGTTAAGAAAGGTAAACAAAGCTATAATCTTCTTCTTTCCTACCTTGTCATAACGATAATTTTTAACACTGAGTTACTTACCCACTCGTATTCATGTACTAATTTTGGCTATTTTTTTCCACATATACTGACTTATATACTTGGGATAAATTAGAAAAGCCTTGATAAATATTTGCAGAGAAAATAAAAATTGTCTCTTTTCTCTCCAAAGTATTCTTGCTAACCGCATAGCATTGTGGCTTCTAGCTTCACGCTCAAAATGCTTGTAAGGCTTGCTTAATTCATGAGCAAAAAATATATCTAATAAATTAAACGTCTCTTTTACCCATAGTTGATTATCTCTCGTTATATTATTACCATGAGAATATTTCCTGACTAAATAATGAGGAACATGAACAACATCGCCCAAACACAACAATCGCAAAAATAGTTCCTTATCCTCACCAATTTTTAGATTTTCATTGAAATAACCAACTTTATTTAAAGCTGCTATCTTTAAGACAACAATTGATGTTGTTAGTATGAAGTTTTCAGCAAGTAAGTGATAAGTTAAGTTGGGGTAAGGTAGCCAAGGCTTACAACTAAACTTTTCTATTTTACCATCTTGCATCTGGTGAATACACCCACAAAACGCCATCACAATATTAGAATTACTCTCAATATATTGCATTTGGGTTGCTAAGTAATTTGGCAACCATTCATCATCAGAATCTAAAAAAGCTACAAAACTACCTCTAGCAATATTAATTCCTTCATTTCTTGCTCCAGCAGCACCGCGATTTTTAAGTAGAGTAACAAATTGGATACTGGGGTGTTTAGTTGGCAAAACATCTAAAGTTACATCAGTTGAAGCATCATCAACTACAATCAACTCATAATCAGTATATGTCTGATTGAGAACACTATTGATAGCTCTTTCCAACAAGTGACTACGATTATATGTAGGGATGATGACTGAGACTTTTGGGTTATTTATTTCCATAATATTACTTTTTAAAATTTAAAAAAACTTTCTCTACACCATCAACCATATTATCTACCTGAAAATTAGACAATACATGATTTCGGCATTTCATACTTAGTTGAGAATCCCTATCTTTCCATTTCAGCACAAGGTTTAAAGTATCTGCTAAATCTTGAGCATTTCCCGGCTCAAAAAGCATATCTCTAAACTCACCTGTCAATATTTCCGGAATTCCACCAGTCCAGCTAGCAACTACAGGAGTTCCACAAGATAATGATTCAATAATTGTTCTACCAAAAGGCTCAGAATTTAAACTAGCTAAAACAGTAACATCACTAATTTGGTATAGATGAATGGGATTATTTACATGTCCCATAAACTTGACATACTTTTCAATACCTAAATCAACCGTTAGTTTTTCTAGAGACTTTTGATATTCCTCATTTTGACATAATGGTTTACCTGCAATTAATAAGTTATAATTTTGATGATTTTGCAGAAATAAATCAAAGCCTTTGAGGAGTGTTTCGATACCTTTATCTTTATCTAATCTACCGATATATGAAATAATGTGTACATCATCGTTGATGTTCCAGTCTGTTTTGGTTATTTGTATATCATCTGACGGCTGAAATTGAGTTGTGTTAATTCCGTTATACACAACATCAATTTTATCTCCACTAAATCCTCTATTTATCCAATCCAATTTAGTTTGGTTCGAGACGGCAATCAAGCGTTTTGCACCATGCATTCCCAGACTCCACTGTAAACCAAGTGTCTTAGTAGTAGGTGGCGGTAGCCGCAAATGGCAAACAAAAGGAATATTTTTTGATAGCGCTAAAGAATAAGCAAAAAAACTATCATGGTATTGATTACTATAAATTAGACTATTTGTAGTGGCTTTTATTTTTATCTTGTCTCTAAAAAAACCTTGAATAGAATTAATTATTTTTTTGCGTTCAATTCTATAACCATTAACCTTTATTACTTCAGTACATATATCATAATATTTTTTACTTAAATCCCCTTGTTTTACATACAGTAAAGTAATATCATGTCCACGTTTATGGAGCCCATGACAAACATCAAACAGGCTTAATTCTTGTCCGCCACGTTGAGAGGAAAGTTCATTTTCTAAAACAATAATATGCATATTTTAATAAAGAAAAACTTCTCAAACTCTTTTATTAAACTCAAATATTTTCTAATCAATATCTGATTTTATCAACTTTTGAAGTTTTATTTTCCACAGATAGAATGGACTTACAAACGTAGCAATTAGTCTTGCCATCTCACAAGCAGCTAAAATATCATTTTCTAGTACTTTTTGATGCTTCAGATAATGTAATATAATTTTGCGGATATCACTGAAAATATACACAAAGAAAGCTAATGGTCTTTGCCAACTTTTTAGTAGTAGCATCCTTAGATGATAACGAGTTAAACCAACCCCATGCATTAGAGAAATTAAGTAATCTCTTTCTAGTCGCCAAGCTGGAATAATATGGTCTACTACCATCTCTGGATTATACCAAATTTCCCAACCAGCTCGATAAATGTACAGTAAGGATTCAGCATCTTCACCACCTAACATAGATGAACCAACTCTACCGACCAAAAAAAGACGAGTGGGAACATTATTTTTCCAAGCATTTCTACGTACCACTAAGCCAGCAGAAGGAGGAAAGCCTTGTTTATTAGGTTCATATATGTGAGTTTGATCACCTCTTTCCGTAATAGCGAGATAAAATAATATTGGCTTTAGTACTTCCGGTGGTTCTACTTCAAAAACTCCGTGAATTTGGCTAGCGCAAGCTCCTACTTGTGGATGTTCCGCAAAAAAATTATGCGCCTCAATTACCCAATTATGTGCAGGTAAATTATCGTCATCTAAAAAACCAACTATCTCACCCCTAGCTTCGAGTATAGCTCTTGATCTTGCAAATGCTGCCCCTTGTGCAGCTTCAAAAATATATTTCAATGGAAACGGATAACACCAGTTTTTTTGATAATCATGAACTATATTAACTGTTGTGTCCTTACTATTATTATCAACAACAATAATTTCCCAATTGAGATTCTCTACTCCTTTCTGCTGAAGTAAGCACTCAATAACTAACGGCAAACGAGCTTCTCCATTATAGGTAGGAATTGCCACAGTAAAATCAATTAGATTCATTGTTTATTCAGAGTTAAATACCCGTTTTTCCATAAATAAAAAGGACTAATTAAGCTACTTAGCATTAACTGCATCTCACATGCAGCAACTAAATCAGTCTTAACTTCATTACGATATTTCAGCAGATGTAAAATAATTTTACGTAGGTCGTTGATCATATAAGCAATGATTGCAAACGGTATAAGCCAAGGTTTAAGATCACAGGTTCTAGTGACATAGCGGCTGAGTCCAATACCACGAAAAAATGGAATTAAGTAATCTTTTTGTAAGCGCCAACTAGGTATTTTGTGCTCTACTTGCATGGCGGGGTTGTACCAGATTTCCCAGCCTGTTTTTTGGATATACGATAAAACTTCTAAATCTTCACTGGTGAGCATATTTCCTGTTACTCTACCCGTGAGAATGCATCGGCTAGGAACACTTTTTAACCAGGCTTGTTTACGGACAACT
The DNA here is from genome assembly GCA_019359495.1 of Goleter apudmare HA4340-LM2. Lineage (GTDB taxonomy): Bacteria > Cyanobacteriota > Cyanobacteriia > Cyanobacteriales > Nostocaceae > Goleter > Goleter apudmare. Next base: position 8,748 of record JAHHHF010000057.1, on the reverse strand, counting down.
AGTCCAGCTGATGGTGGTAGTAATTTCTTACGAGGTTCATACAGTAATGCCTGTGATCCTCGTTCTGTAATTGCCAAAAATGGAGCAATTCGAGCAAAGTTATCTGGTGGTTTTACCTCAAAATCAGGATGAATTTGGCTACCATACGCACCAGCATGAGGATAATCTTGTGCGAAATTGTAGGCAGATATAACCCAATCTGATGCTGGTAAATTATCATCATCAAGGAAACCAATCAATTCTGCATGGCTTTCTGAAATTGCTCTTTTTCTAGCGAAAGCTGCACCTTGCTGTGGCTCAAAATAACAATGTAAGCTATGATTACCTAACCAATGTGCTTGATATTCCTGAACAACCTTAGCTGTGTGATCTGTGCTGTTATTATTAATTACAAGCACCTCCCAACGCAGGTTAGCAACATCAACTTGGGCTTGTAATCGCTCCAATACTTCTGGTAGACGGTGTTCACCATTATATGTACAGATGGCAACAGTAAAATCAACTGAGCTTTTCATGTCCTGAACTGTTTTCATACAAGCAACAGTAGAGAAGAGGTACTTTATCTTCGTTGTTAGAGTACCCAAATCATTGCCAGAAGTAACACCATAAAGTGTTACTTGCCAAATTTACGGTAAATTGGGTATCTATCACTCGTAGTAAGTACTTTAGTCCCGATCTTTTAAGCACTAAAGTCCTTACTACAAACTTCAGCGCACAAGAAGAAGCTTTATTTGTAAAGGCTTTAACTAGATAAAGTTTTTGTAATTGATAATGATAGTTTTTTAAGGAAAGTGGGTATCCTGAGCTTGTAAGAGGTCAGGACAGACGCTCACAATTCTGTGTTTATGGCATAAGCACAGGTGTTTGCCCTAGCCATTTTGATTTTAATAACATCCTTTATGATCAAGCGTAAACGTACTAAAGCATTTACCCACGCTTTTCAGAAAACTTTCAAGGCTCTTAAAAGATTTATCATCCGCAATATTCAATGGTTATTGCGTAGCATACCTAGAAATTCCCGGCGACATAGAGAAAGTGGGTTTGTGCTACCAACAACTGTGATGCTTTTGTTGATAGTGACTTTGGTAGTTACGGCTTTAATTTTCCGCACTTTTAGTCGTACCACTCAAACAATTAGTGAACGTCAACAGCAAGTAATTTACAATTCAGCCACACCAGCAGTTGATCGTGCGAAAGCCAAACTAGAGTACCTTTTTCGGCAAGATTCTCGTTTACCTGCGGGGATACCTTCAGATAGCACTATCCAAAATATCCTCCAACAACCTGCTACTGGCGATGACCTCTACACATTGCCTGGTGAAACACGTCTAACTGATTTCAAAGATGCTAACAATAACCCTGGCATTGGTTGGTATTTTAAAGACCCTAACAAAGATGATAGAGTTATTGCCTACTCAATTATTTTTAAAAAGCAAGCGGCAAATGCTAGTGGAGGTATTGCTGCTGATATCAAAAATAATCTTAGTGTCAAGGCCCCTTACTTAGTTGTTCGCAATGGTCCAGTTAATGTTAACAACTCCTCAGGAGGTTCATGCGGCACGGAAATTCAATTAGTTTCCAATGAAAGAGATTGGGAAAGTATTACTTCAGCGACATTAGCTAAAACTTTTCAAGTTACTGCCTTTGCTGTTGAAAATGCCAACAAACCAAATAGAAGTGTAACCACATTAGAATTACAACAAGATAGGCAAGCGGATAAAGGTAATAAATGGGGGGCTTATTTCCGCTATGATTTAGAACTCTTTCAGGGTCCTACTTTCAATTGGAATGGAGCGATGCATAGTGATGGCAATATGTTTTTCGGTTCCTTTGGAAGTTTTAAAGCTCACCTGATTAGTTCCCCTAGCTCTTGTGTAAATACTTCAGCAAATGATTCTAGAGTCACAGTCAGTAGATATACCAATCCTTCGACAGGTGATATCACGTTTGAAGGTCAATTAGTTGCTGGTAGGTTGACCTTAGAAAATTATGAGACAACAGACATCTCAAAATTTGACTTGTATAACGGCAGTTCTGCTCCATCAGCTTCTCCAGCCCTCAAACAATCTACTGATTCTGTTATTCCACCTGATTCTCCTCATACTACTGTAAAGCCATCTAACCTTGCTCTTGATCCAGTAGCATTATTCATAAACGATGAATTTCGCGCTAGAGGTGCAGATCCAAAAAATGTAACTTATAGAGATTCTCAATGGCAGCCTAGCAATTTTGTTCAACAGAAAAGACTTTTTAATGAAGAAACAATACCACCTTACTTAGATGATACCTATCGGGCTGATGACCGATATGGGCCAAACCCCACTTATGATGGTAAGCCACTCGCCAACAGCCAAATCAAAATACCAAGCGGTAAAAAAGTTGGGGATACTATACCCACTACCGACACCAACTATAGTGCTTTAACCAGAAATACACCCCCATCGACAAACAATCCAGAAGCGCTTGGTTTGGATGGTTATTGGGAACGGCGAGCAGTTAAAGGGGGCTTGCGAGTTATTGTGGGACAAAGGTTGGAATTAGGTAATCTGTTAGCAGTTCCTTCAGCAGCAGGACTTCCTTCTGGTAGAGAACATGAGTTTTTGCAGCGCCGTAACCAAAGAGATAATCTAGCGGCTGTTCAAGCTACAGCTGTTTATCACTATAAGAGTGGTAGTGGAAGTACTCCTGTTGCTTGTATGGCAACTACAGTTCATCCAGGAACACCAGAAACGTTGAGGCGTAGTGCCACATTTGATATGATGCGCTTTCAAGGTGCATCAGCATCTGTTGATAGACTAATTACAGACTTTTTCACAGGTAGAGGTACTAATGGTTGGGAGTTTAGTGTACCTGCTGAGTCTACTGCTCTAGCCAGCGCCAGGACGAATTTGGCGAATTTTGCAGGTGATTCACTCGGAGCTTTTCCACCCACACAAGAGAATGCGGGAGGAGTAGTACACCCCAATCCTGCAATTACCAGATATGGTGATTTTTCCAATCTGCGCCGGGCACTTTCAGGTACTAGTGTTGCTGATCAAGCATATAAAGATACGGCGAATTGTATGTTGGGGATGTTAGCTTACAACATCAGCTATCTCGACGACTATGTTTACGCCAATAATTGGGATACAGATACAACAAATGCAACTGTTCAATTACTCGATAATTTAAACGCTGCTTTATCAGATCCTACTTTCAGCTCTGTTGCCGCTAATAGTCCGGAACAAACGATCGCTCTTTTGGAAAACCCTTCTACTCCTATTCCTGCGAGTAATGATAGAGCTAAATTAGTTCAACTAGCACGATTAATTGCCACGAAGGAGCAAGTAAAACTTGATCGTGGTAATGCCTTAGAAAGCAATGGAACAACTCCTTACAGTTGTAATAATGCCACGTTTAACGCAGCCGCTACAAACTTGAATAAGTTGTGTCCAACTAGGGCTGGTGGTACTTACGCCTCGACTGATGTTAAATACGGAGCGCTCTATTACATTTTCCCAACCAACACCAATACTGGATACACAACCATTACTAATGCAGACATAACTAGTATCAAGACTAGTCCACTACTGACAACTTGGAATATTCCCAGAGTTACCAGAACTTTCACTGCCCCTATCCCCGCGAGCCTACCTAATTACAACACAACCGACTCAAACAACTTAATTAAATACACTGACGCCGCAGGCGTTACGACATACTATCAAGTCGCGTTTAAAGATGCTGCGTTGTTTAACGGACGCGAAATGATGAGCGTGCGAGTGTTAGATGTTGACCTCAATCTGCTACGAGCAACAAATGCTCCTGGTGGTGATACATGGTTGCCAATTAACGATAACACTGCTAGTGATCCTAACGCGCCACCTCCCAACGGTCTTGTTTATGCATTCCGAGAAGATGCAGTACGAGAAGATGCGATCGCTAGACCAAAAGGAAGTGCAATGAATGCTATTAGTGCTACTCCCACTGACCCTACAATTCCAACTTCTGGTAATGGTATCACTACAAAACCTGTAGACTATTATCCTGACCCAGACCGTCGTCCTTACGGATTCCGTTTAAAAAATGGTGCAAGGTTAGATCGCGGTACAAACCCTGCGGGGACGTCATTTGTTTCTGATAATCCTGTCTATATTCAGGGTGACTTTAACCTGCATAGCACTGATGGTACTAACTCTCCCAGCACATTACTTGAGGAATTCAAAAACGCAGATACCACCAGCGCCACCCCTGACGCTCAAGGTAAGCTGAAGGATGATTGGAGTAACTTCTACACACGAAATAGAAAAGATGACAGGTTTGCAAAACCAGCAACAGATACTTGGCGTCCCACAGAGGTGCTTGGTGATGCAGTCACTATTCTGTCCAATAACTTCTGCGATGGCAGCATACAAGATGGCATTGACACTCTGATATCTACGCTTAGTGGTGCAAACTCTCAATATAACAATCCTTCCTCTTTTTCTGGCTTAGCTACCCAGTATGGCTGCAATACAAGTGTTAACTTCACTTCTTATTACAATCAAAATCGACCTTGGGTAAGATTTATCCATCCGCCACTTAATCAACCTAGTACTAGTACTTGGAATCGGGAAAATCCATACGATCCTGGATCACCAATTGAAATTTCTCCAAATGGTAAGCCAATTTACTGTACTACTGCTTTGCCTTGTTTATCTGCTAACAGAAGAGAATATGAACTTTTAACTGTGCCCAGTAACGCTAACTATCCCGACACTTATCTCAGATTTTCTAATCAGGGTTGTCCTGGAAATAGAAAATGTATGGGCGTTGCTAATGCAACTCGTGTGAATGCAATTATTGTCCAAAACATTATCCCTTCTCAAGCAGGGCAGTCCTATGGAGGCTTTCATGCCTTTCCTCGATTGATTGAAAACTGGAACAATAATGTTCCACTTGATATTGCTGGAGCCTTTATACAGCTAAGATTCAGTACTCAATCTACTGGTAGTTTTGACCAAGATGCCTGGGAACCTGGTCAAGCTGCTATTTCATCTGGTACGAACCATGAGTTTACATGGTATTTTCTCCCTCCTGCTCGGCGCTGGGGTTATGATGTAGCGCTGCAATTGCAAACAGCAGGGCCTGTGGCTCGACGTTTTACGGTTCCTGGAACTACCCGGACTGAGGTGTATCGTGAGCTACCTATTGATGACCCATACGTCGAAAAATTGCGCTGTGCCAAGGATTCAGCTGGAAACCGTATTGATTCTGCTGCCATCTGTTCTTAGAACTGAAAGATAAAGGAGGATAAAATGCTCTATCAATCAAGGCGACTAAAAATTTATTTGGAGTTACAAAAACTAGTTTTCACAGCTAGAGCAGAACAGGGATTCACCATCATTGAATCTTTGATGGCAATAGTAGTAATTACATTGCTGCTGGTAGCAATTACTCCTCCAATTTTTTTGGCAGTAGGTACGCGCGTTCAAAATCAGAGAGCAGAACAGGCAATGCAATTGGCTCAACGTCAAGTTGATGAAGTGCGGGTATTGATTGAAAAGGGAACTTACACCAATAGTGATTTACCGCCTTTGCCTGCGACTGGGGCAACGGATGCAGCTAATACTGTAGCGGCACCAACTGCATCATTTACCTGTTCTACACCTCTCACTGCTTCTGATGCTTGCTCTATTGATGTCAATGGTGATAGCAGAGTGGATTTTTATGTCCAAAAGTTCCGTACTAAAGAAGTGAGTGCTGGAAACCCCTCTAGAGTAGTTGCTTTTTATATGGGGGTGAGAGTTTATTCAGCAATAGCTAATGGAGAGTCTGGGTTACAAACTACCCAAGCTTCTCTGCAATTTACCACAGAGCAAGGACGACAAAGGAAATATCCTTTAGCAGTAATCTACACTCCCGTAGTTCGTGGTGATCTGAAAGATTCTCTGATTAAATATAAGGAGTTTTTGGCACCACCTACATCTCCTTAAACTTCTGTTTGGTCTCAGTACACGTCACATGAGTTAAGTACCCAGATCCCCGATTTCTTTAAGAAGTCGAGGATCTAAATCCGATATCTTTTTAAGAACTATTTAGGATTTTTATATGGCTGTAAAAAATCTGAAATTACTAATAAATTTGTTGCTAGTTTACTCTAACAAGAATAAACTAGCAGGATTTACTCTAATAGAACTTTTAGTAGCACTGCTAATTGCTGGTTTGATTATTTCGGCTTTATTATCCCTAGTGATTGACCTTCTACAAGTTGATAGTAGAGAAACGGCTCGAACAGAAACTCAAAGAGAAATGCAAATGGCGTTGAATTATATAACGTCGGAATTGCGAGAAGCTGTTTATGTCTACGATGGCAATTGTATACAAAGTACAGTCCAAGGAACCGCTCCTACTGCTAGCACTCCTGCCAGCCCTAACTATTGTCCTGGGTTACAAAACTATTTGCCAACTTTTACTGGTCAAACACCTGTTCTAGCTTTTTGGAAACCGCAAACAATTCCTGATGACAAACTGCCTGCTACTTGCACAGGGACAACATCACAAGAGTGTAATGATCTCAAAATCAAACGTCGAACTTACACATTGGTAGTTTATTTACAATCAACCGATAGCTCTGATAACAAATGGCAAGGAAAATCTAGGATTACTAGATATGCTCTGACTAGATATAATAACCTTCCTACTGAGCTTACTAAATCTACAGGATATGTAGATCCATCCCTAGAGGATAGTGCTAGTTTCCAAACCTGGCCTAGGAAGACTAGTAATAATACTGATTTGCAAAATGGTGTCAAACCATTAGCAAGTAATGCACCCGATGTTTTAGTAGATTTTGTAGATGCTCCCAATGCAACAGGAGTAACAGTTCCAGCATGTGAGATCAGTAAAAACTATATACCTAGCCCCAAAACTACAGTTGACACCACAACTACAACCGCTAGCTCTAATAGTTTTTTTGCATGTGTCAGAACTGCTGTGCCAACTACAGCATCAATAACTACTCCAACTGGTATCAACCAAGACGTAACTCTTTATCTGAGGGGCAATGCTAATGGTAGACCAGGTGTAAATAGTGATAGTTTCCGTCCGGTTTTACAGACTCAAGTGCTTGTCCGTGGTGTGATCAATAAAATTCCTGAATAATAGCTCGTTGGGATATAACAATGAAGAAGCGATCGCGTTTACAGCAGTCAGAAGCCGGTTTTACTCTACTTGAAATGCTTGTTGTAGTGATTATGATTGGCGTATTGTCAGCAATAGCTGTACCTGGCTGGTTGGCATTCCTAAATCAACAACGGTTGAGTAGTGCACGGAACAAAGCATTAACATCATTACGTAATGCTCAAGTCAATGCCCAAAGAGATAAATTGAGATGGCAAGCTTGCTTTAGGGACGATGGGAATCAAGTTTTGTTCTCGGTAGAGCGTGTACCTTCAGATAGTAATTGTCAAATGACAAACGGTGAATCTTTGATTGAAAACTCAAATTCTATTAAGATATTGAGTTCTACATTTGCTCAAGCTCCCAGTGGCTACTATCGAATTCGTTTCAATCATGATGGTTCTGTCGATGGAGAACTTGGCAAAATTACCTTTGCACCTCGAAATGGTAATGCTCCTAAATCCTGCGTCATCGTTGAAACTTTATTAGGTTCAATGCGTTCTGTTAAAGATGACAAATGTGATTAATAGAGTAACATAATAAAAAAATATTAATTTTCAGGTGCATTTACTTAAGTTTAACTATAAACAATTATTTCATCAGAACTCGAAAGGTGGCTTCACTCTACCAGAGTTGTTGGTGGTGATTGGTATCATTGGTATATTGAGTGCGATCGCCATACCTAACTGGTTGGCTTTTGTAGAAAATTATCGCCTTAATGCTGCTCAAGATGAGGTGTATCGGGCGATGCGCCAAACTCAAAGTCAGGCTAGAAAGGAAAAATTGCATTGGCAATTCAGCCTTCGTGAACAACCAAATGGTATTGTTCAGTGGGCAGTCCATCCAGCTACAGTCAATGCATCGAGTGCTAATTGGAATAATTTAGACCCTAGTTTACGCTTGGATGCTGAAACAACATTAAGATTGTCAAGTGGCATACGAAAAGTTCAGTTTGACTACAGAGGTCATCCTCAAGAACTGAGACGAGTAACACTATCTAGTCAACATAGTGGGAAAGTTAAGCGTTGTGTTTATATTTCTACACTTATAGGGGCTATGAGGAAGGCGAAAGAGCGTGAGCGACCTGATAGAGGAGATTATTGCTATTAAGATATTAGGACTTACGCACTGTACAAATTTATCATCTTGTGCATTAACGAAAATACATTGTTTCAGGCTGTACTCAATCATCTATTGATAAATAGCGATCGCCTAAAAAGTATGGAAAAATCAAGGTTTAATGCCTGAAATCCATACCCCATATTTAGTTTTTTCTGTCAATGCGTAAGTCCTAGATATATTTGATATGGTGTTTCTCGGTGGGATGCAAAACAATCGAGGGTGGGGAAGACTGCAAGCAAGAATGCAAAATATTATGGGGCACGGCAGTAGTAATACTATTGTACTGATTAGAAGATTTCGGATGCCGTGCCCCTACGGTTTGTCTTGACTCTACTGCATTGGGATATGAATGATCAGCGCCAGAAGTGTTGAATGTTAAGAAAAAACCGATAAAAATAGCCCAAAATATGATAGATTTTGGGCGAAGGACTAAAATATCTTAGTTTAACGTGATTATAAAATCATTTCCCAAGATTGTCAAAGACA
>JAHHHF010000056.1 GCA_019359495.1 Goleter apudmare HA4340-LM2 | reverse complement strand
GAAGCATAATGTTGCCGCAGTTAATTGGAAGCATAAGCAAGCCATTCCGGCAATATTATCCTTCCACTGACAGTAAAGGTTACAGCCGTCGCGTGGCGGCTGGTGACAGCTTCGCTACTTTTACCCCGGATTCGTTCAATTGCCCAACTAGCGAGCAAATATGGCGACTAACTTGAGAAATAATTGCGTCAAAATCCAGTTGGGTCAGCGTATGACCCAACTGTTCGCGCTTTTTGGTAGACGTTCCGCGCTACCCAAGGACGGGAACGGCAATTAAATCCCTAACCAGGGACGAACATTGCCCCGTGCAGCGGGAATATTCGTACCCGATTCGGTACGTACTTTCCAATTGCGGTTGTTGCCAAATTCCATTAATTCAACTTTTTCGCCACAGTATTCGCCGTAGGAACAACAACTGGGTTTCCAGGCTTGTTTTGCGGCATCTTTAATATGTTTGATTTGGTCGGGGGAGAAATTGCGGACGATCAAGCGTAATTCTTCCGTGTCCGCGATCGCTAATATTAATTGACCTAGTACGAGCATATTGTTCCAATTGGCAAAAATTTGTTGGCTAATCGTTCGAGTTTCTTCATTGGTAACGGTTTCAGGGTTTTGTGTGTTGTTTGCAATCGCGTTTTCAGGTTGATTTGTGACGACTTGCGACTGATTTTGTGGCGACACCATGTCACCTTCATGACGACCTGAATCGGCTACAGGTGAAGGCTTTGAGTCAAAATGACAAGTTGTAGCAACTTCAATTTCTTCCTTATTATCGAAGCAAGTAGTATTGGTTGTCGATCGATGTCCTTCAGAGCTATTAAAAAGGTCGTCACTTTGCTGAGAATCATAACTATCAATACTTTCAATCGTCACTTCTGTCGTCACTGAGGTTGTCACCAAGTCGTCACAACCCGGTGGTGAGCCGGTCGCTCCAGGGGAAGAACTCCCTTGTGGAGCGGCTTCTTGCCTTTGTGGGAGGAAGTTACCCACAGTAGACTGGGTTGGCTGATTACTTTCCCCAGAAATAAGGAGGGGGAAATTGTGACCAGGCGCTCGTATCCCGACGCAGGTAATAAACCGTCCCTTATTGGTTCTGCGTTTGCTAGCATCAATTCCCAATTGGGTTTTGAGCAAATTAATTAAATTGCTGGAGAAACGCTGGGTTGTCATTGTCCCCTGCCCGTTGGCACTTGCCCATTGGGCATAGTTGGCGTAGAGGCAGTAACTTGCATCCCCCGTGGCATCGCCGATTTTGGTTTCGATATTGGGGTCATAGTACAGATGTTGGTCAGCCCAATTGGCAAGGGGGTTAGTTTCCAGCAAAACTTCGGTGCTAAATGCTCCCAAGGAGGGAACCCGATTAGTTGTATTGCGGACGTAATCGGCGACTTCGCTTGCCTCCATCGACAGCACCCAGAACAATAAACCCGGCAAGTAGGGTTTAAATTCGTCCATGAGGTCCCGTCGTTGGTGGGGGGGAATAACCCGATCGAAACTCATCGATAGACGACGACGGGATAATCCATTGGTGTAGTCGCTGCTTTGCATGGCTTCGTTGGCAGCAACCCACACCAGCCCCAAGAATCTGTAGTTGCCAGTTTGTTGTACGCACTTTTTCTCGATCGGGATTTCGTCGTTACCCGTAAGTGCCTTTAATCGGCTCACATCCCCGGCGTAACGTTCCGAATCGGTGATAAAAATGGCTTTCTTGCCGTAGAATTTAGCCGACTCGAACCGATTTTGTTCCACTTCTTTGAGGGTGGTGACGGCGTAGTTGTCTTTACCTAGCAACATTTGCACCAACCGCAAAATCGTACCTTTGCCTGTACCCCCGGCTCCGATTAGTTCCGCGTAACGCTGCAATTCGCCACCACGTTCGGTAATCGTGGCATTCATCGCCGCCCGAATAACCTCCAACCATTCGCTATTGTTGCCGCAGGTTTCCAGTAACCATTGCTTGATGGGTTCGCAACCAACTGAGCGATCGCTCCATTTAAAGGGTAGACGGGAGAGAAAGCGATAACCGGGGTGGTGTTCCCTGGTTTTCAGGGTGCGGATGTTGACGATACAATCTTCTAAGCATACCCATCCCGGTATTACATCCCAGTAATCGACGCGCAATCTCGCTTTGAGGATGGTGAGTACGCCGTTGACAAAGTAGGCTGTTACTTCGTGATTTTCAAGTTGTAACTCCCTAACAACGATATCAAAGGCAAGTTCGTGGCTAATCTCGCTCCACACCCCCGTTTCTTTTTCTAATTCCACCCCATGCTCGGAAATGATATCTCCGCTATTGATAATAATTTTGGGGGAAGTATCCCTATTGCTTGTTTTTGGGGAATTTTTTCTCTTGTTAATTTTTGGGGAATTATCTCCGTTATTAGCATTCTGGGAATTTTTTCTATTGCCAGTTTTCTCCGAATTTTCAGGGGAATAATCTTCCGGAAGGCGGACGCGCTCTACCTCATAAAAATACCAAGCTTTGGCAGGGACGTTCCAAGCCAACCGTTTTCCATATTTTTCGGCTATGTGGCGGGCAAATCCGGTCTGGGTAAGTTGCTTGTTTTTACCATCGTGTTTCTGGAATTGTTTCTCCCAGTCCCTTAGGTCGATAATTTTGCCCATTATCTCCCGCTTAAATTTGTCGATCCCGTTGTTTTCGATGTAATCGTCCATGCCTTTCCCCTGGTCTTCGCTCCATAGTCCCGTGGCAATATACACGGGTACTTTAAACTTAACCAATTGAGAGGCTAATTTCCTCTGGGCTTGGATAACTCCTTCCTTGATTGCTGCGTCCGCGTCGAAAATGATGATGAATCCAAAGCCAGCGCGGGCTAATTTTTCCAGGGTTTCCACCAGGTAACGTTTGCCCTGGGGGTCATCTTTGGCGGCAGTCAAGCCCATTTCCACCCCGGCTAGGGCGACGCAGGGAATATCGTTGCTACAGGCGGATATTGCCTTGAACATGCCTTCGGTAATACCCAAACAGGGGTGTCCGTCGATGTTCCAGCACTGTTGTTTTAAGGCTTCTAAATCGCTCCAATAGTGGGGGTTGTGGGGATGGCGGGGCAGCATCGCGTCGTATTCCTCCCCTACCGCCGTCCGATATTTGGGGGCTTTTTTCTCGCTGTCCCCGTCCGAATCCTGCTTTTTCCAGGGTTTGTTGGGGCGGAATTGTCCGAAGCCGTTCACCCCTTCTAACCAAATTCCTTCGGATTTTGCTGGATATCCCAGGCGATCGCTTGCTTCTTTGACGCTCATCGATCGACTGTTAATTTCTATCCATTCGGGATTTAACCCCCGTTGGGTGACGCATTCAAAGTAGTGTTTGTCGTTTAATCGCGATTTAGGTTTATCGTTACTGTTTGTCGCTGGTTTTAGTTGTGGCTGAGGCTCAAAGCCTTTGTGAACGTCCGGATTCGGCTTCTCGTTACTATTTATTACTGCGTCTGCCTGAGAATTAGAATTATTTACTTCTTCTTGGTAGGCAGTTTCTACGGCGTTTTGATGATGGGTAGTAGATGACAATGTATACATACAATTCTCCAAAGATGTGTGGCGGTTTTCTTTCTTTGGAGGGAGTGTGCGCCTTATAGCTTGTCTTATTTCCTATATTCTTTGAGTTTTATTAGCCGCTTGACCGGGGAATATGGCGTTTTGGGGTCAATGCGGTTGGCGGTTTGGTGTGTCCAGGGGCTAAATAATTTGGCGGGGGTGAGACTCGTTGACGTTAGCCGCTCAGAAGTGAGTATCGCTTTTTATTTGTCTTCTGCTTTCGGTTTGTCGTCTCGTTTCGATTTTTTCTTCCCGCGCCCGGTTCTCTATTTGCAATTGTTCTGGACAAATTGCCAAAAATTTATGTAAAACTCTGTCAAAAGTGATAGGAAATTTGAACGACATGCTATGATAATGCCTATAGGCGCACAGCGAACTTCTCAATTTTGGTAGCCTTTACAGTGTTTTCAGTCGCCAAACTTTCCGCACTGTTAGGTTAATCGAGACAAGCTCTGCTCCCTCTAACTAACTAATATTCAAATAATTCAGTTTAATTTCGATCCATAATTTTTTTGTGGGTCGAAACTAATTTATAAGCTACTTGGATGCTTTAATCCAAACCAGATGTCGCTCTTTATGGGCGGCATTTTTAATATGGACTTCGAGCGATACTCTTTCAGAGTCACTCCGTGAACGTGGTAATCACCTCCAAAATTCATGTAATGAATATGTTTGTTTAGATAGAATCATAGTATAAATCTCCTGCGATCGATCCATGTAATTTAGTTTTTTTTAAAATTCAGTATAGTTAGTAATTATTGTGAGTGTTTGTTGATACTCGTTTTCTTGCTGAAGGTTTAATAGTGCAATTGACCAATAAAAAATAGCTCTTATTTCTTGAGAAAAAGAGTGATTTTGCGCCAAAATTTGGGTTAACGCCAAAAGTTGAAATCGTTAACTTTTATGAATTTTGGGTATTTTTAGTTTATGTTGGGTATTTTTGGACATTGACCCGCCAATAGAAGCAAAAGTGTAATCTACACAATTATACGAACTGCAAAAATATTTACATTGGTTGTATTTTTACTGCTATTTCTATTAGCTTTAGAGCGAAATATATTAGCTTCGTCTATTTTTATCACCTCACCTACTTAGATTTTCATAATTTTAAGATAATGACTTTTTCTATTGACTTGTTTTGTTAGCCCTAGCTTCTCGTTGTTTCTCCATCCAGAGAACGATCGCTTCTTCCATCGCTTCGCTTTGGGAAACATCTTTTAAGGCGCAGAAGGATTTGAACTCCCTATACATCTCTTCCGGTATATGACCGCTTAATTGGCGATATTCTGGGCTTTTGCGCCTGTCTACCATCGAATCAGTCTTCGTTGAACTCATCAACCTTTATTCTCGCTTGTGAAATCCACAAAATAACATTCTCGTGATAACACGATATCACGATATCTGTTAAAATGATTTAGATAGGATCGAATCTGCGTGGCTTGTGTATATATGTGTACCCGTAACTAGATTGTTCGAGCAGTAAATGAGTCCAAGGAGGTAGGTTTAGCGTAAATCAGCAAAATGCAGTGCAGATAAACACTAAATAGCAGTAATTTCTATAACCTAGATGAGACAAGTATTTGCTGGGAATCTTTGAGCAGTAGCCAACAATAAAAATCCGATTTCAGCTCCTACTTATCCCAGTTCTACGCACAGTTGCACGAGTTGGAAGCAAATACAGAAGCTCAAAGCATGGATTTATCGTGGTTGCGGTTGCTGGTGCAGAATAATTGAGCGAAATAGAGGCAGTGCGTTTGACGTGTAGAGAAAATCGATTTTGATACTGGTTGGAAGTCCCAATGCTAAGTAATTGCAATGCAAAAAAATATTTCGAGATTCACTATGAAAGGTTAATTTCCGACAGCGCTTGGTACAGATTAAAGCGAATTATACGGGAATGCGAACTGGAATTGTCAACAGATAATTTGCGATTTCTTGCTGAAATCAAGCAGAAAAAACAGTACACAAAATTATCGCTAAAAGATTTAATCTTTTGTCAGAAAAAAGCCCATGAAATTGCTAAAAAACGACTACTAATCACAGGAGAATTAGCCTATAGAGAACTACAAAAAGCCAGCCAAAATAAAGCACACCGAACAACGATTATTAGATGGTTTCAAACCCACGTTAGCGCGATTGATGGAAAATACTTCGATAAAAAAAGAAACTACCTAGCCGAGGAATTAATTCCCGTATTTGCATCAGCCTATGCCTACGCAGCCAAAAAATCCGAGATGAAGCTGTCCCGAACCAAAACAAGGAGTCCCAATGAAAAACCACATTGAAAATATTCGCAAATCGGTAAAGAACCTGGGATATATTCCCACTTCCCAACAAATAAAAAAAGCGATCGATAAAATCTGCCCAGACGGCAAAGAGATTTTACCCAATAAATCAGCTATCGTCGCAGAAGTAATTAGCTATTTTCAATCGCCCAACACAAACGAATTAGCCAACACAAACGAACCCGAAATCGAGATAGATATTCCAACCCAAATATCTACAAATCAACCCGACACCCTACAACACGATAATCTTCCGAATGAAGAAAACACCGACACACCAATACTTTTCGACGCAAATCATCAATCGGGATTCGCACCAGCAGACAAGCAGGATTTAATCGCATCTCAAGCGATCGCGCTAGGTATCGAACTATCAGACGTAGAAGTCAACGAACTCGCAACCAACATCAAAGACAACTTTCTCGATTATGAAACCTTTGTCGAAAATGCGATCGACACTATCGTTAACTACGCAGAATACCGCAGCGATCGATTAGAACAGAAAATTAGAAATGCCAGAAAACAAATCGAAGGATACAGACAACAATTAAATCAAACCTTAGTCGGAGAATTTCGCGAACTCAACAGCTTTTTTCGGCAAGGAGCAGCAAAACGCCAGGAACTATCCAGACAGATTGCAGAAGCCTTTAAAATCTAGTTCAACTACCATTTATATCATCGGAATTATCTTGTATTTGCTGCCATTGATAATCCAATTTCTCTGGGGATTGAAACCTATTACACCAAGACAAAGAGAACAATCGTTAATCAAACAAGGATACATTTGCATTGAACGTTGCGAGGATAATTAATAATGAAAAAATCTCAGTACATACGCGACCATATATCGGGATATGGGAAGCAAATCACCAAAGCCACCAACAAGAAATTCGGCATCAACAATGCCCTAATTATCCGTGCTGTCAACGGTGACAATAAAGCATTAAAACAGATAGGGGATATGGGTAAAACAGGACAGAGATTAATTACGGCAATGCCCCTCATCCGCGAAAATTTAAAGGACTACATCGAAGGAATTGGAGATTACAACGAAGCACTAGCAGATATTTATAAAACCGGAGGACGGGAAGCAGCCAAAATTGATAAAGCTGGAGGTGATGTTTCCCTAGAAAACACCCGTTACAATCACTTAATTGATGAATATAAAACTAAATTATTCGCCGATTTAGAGAAAGAATACCAACGCCATAATGACGTAATGGATGTTATCGAATTACAGGCATGGATAGATACTCAAATGGCGACAGTTGAGGCGAAAACAAGACTAGAAGATATCAGCAACAAGCCATTTATCGCCCAAATGAAAGCGGATAGAGACTACGAAGATAAAAAAATTAAACATTTACTCGAAAATGGCTCAGATAGCGACTTGAGCTTGATTCCTAAAAAACATTTTTCAACCAATCCAGTCGTTAAATTCTGGAACAATATTCGAGACATATTTAGATGAATTAAATACCCCCAGGTATTTACTGGGGATATATCATCAACTATTGGGAGTAATGACTAGCCATGTTACAGGATTTAGAGTCTGTAAGTGAGAAGTTGCCGGGAAGATTCTCTTCCCGACAAACTTCGGACGAAGAGAATCAAGCAAATTATCCCCGAAGCGAAGATTCATCTTTTACCCCAGATGAAATAGACATCATCTCAGAATTTAAAGCCAATCATCAAAAAAAGATTAATAAAAACCATAGCATCCTCAAAGGCTTAGAAGTCAGCTTCTGGGGAATTACATCCTATTCCTTAGCCCGATTCTTGATTCTGACTAGTGGTACACAGGGTTTAACTTTAGCTATTGCCAGCACATTCTTAATTAATCAGATAACTAACCGTGATTGTTTAGATAACTTTCGAGTTAATAGAAAAGATGACCAATGGGAAATAGATGGTATGGGGAAGTTAATCAAATTCGGTTTATCTACAATAGTTTCAGTCATCGTTTTATGGGGTGCTATTGGCGATTTTATCCAAATGGTTAATAGTTCCAAACAAACTTACAACACCCTGCAAACAACTGTAGATGAATTTAATAAACTGCCCAATGACGAACAAAATAAATTGATTGTGATTGTGGGAATATCCTTCATTGCGGGAGTGTACACCATATCTTGTTTGAATAGGAGATGAAAAAATTAGCTGGATTTACGGTATTAGGTGTGACTATCGCCCTATCTAGTACATTTTATTTAGGACAATCTTCACGACCATTTAATTTAATTGGGGTGAAATTTTGCCCCAAAACAGCTAACCATAGCAACAATTCCAACTACACATCTGCAAGTAAAGCCCAACAACAACTAGATAATAAATATTGCCAGTTTGAACATAAACTACTCAAGGAAATCTGGGATAATCAGCAATTTCAAGCATCTAAACCACTCCCCGGATCGAGCCTAAATAGCCGTGATATCCCCGCTATCCAATCCGGTGTAGCCTGGTTTTTAGTTGCACCATTTTCAATGGGAATCGCCTATTTATCCTGGGCTAATAAATGTGAAGAGGAGGAAACTTATTTTTATCAATTGTTGCAAGACTTTAAAATCCAAGTTTCCCTAACTGGTGCATCTACAAGGGAAGAAATCGATTTTAAATCCCAGTCAATCAGAAATAATTGGGATAAACAGCGTGTAAAAGTCGGTTTTATTTCTGTTGAAGGAATGCAAGATAAGCTGAGAAGACAGCAAGAACTACAGGATAAAACCCATACTTCTACCATCAAACAATTTGACTTAGCTGATTCAGACATGGATAAGAAAATCTCCGAGAATTTGCGAGATAAATATAAAGCCGATAAGGAATCAGATAAATTACTTGGAATTAAAAGTAGTAATAATGACGACGATACCAACTCCAATCTCAGCGATAAAGAATTAGCCAATCAGCTGATAAATGCCCTGAAACAGCATGAGAATGGGTGGTTATGGTACTTAGTCGAGTCATTTACCCCCATTATTATCTGGGGAAAAGCCGGAAGCTATAAATCCTACACAGCAGCATGTATCGCACTTTTGAAGCACTTTTTGATTGAAGCTAAAGTAACTGCGATCGCCGATATTGATTTTGACCAGAATAAGGAAGATAGCTGGAAATATTTAATCCCCCTCGAACCCAATATCTATGGTAAGGGAATCGATTGGGATGATTACGAAAATGCCTATTTAGACGCAGTTGAAAGAAGTAAAACCCGAACCCTCAAACATAAACCAATCGTGAGTATTTGGGACGAATTAACCAACGCTAACGGCAAATTTGATAATGCCAAAAACATAGTCCCCTTTGTAATAGCCACACCTCGCAAGCGCAACGAACATTGTATATTGCTATCCCATAATTTGACCCAGGCTTGTTTGGGTGGTTGCGAAAGTATTTCTGAGCCAATTAAAACCCAGACCTATCGATTGAATTTAAAGACCAATCCCCAAGCTAAACCCTTGTTTAAAGGTGTGTTGGAAGGGCTTGTCGATGATGAGGGGAATGAGTTGGAACAGCATCAGGTGTCCTTACCACAGTGGTTTCGTCCCGAAATTATTTGGGGTCATTTTCATGGGAAAGCGATTGAGTTTGAAGATTGAAATATTGTTGTGATAAACCGCATGACCAATTGGGCTGAATCCTCAAGCCTTCACAAAATCTGGTTGGATTTCTACTCGAACAGCATTATCAGGTTTTTCAATAATGCGATCGCCTCGTTAAAACTGGGCGTTACCCCTTCTGGAGCATAGGAAACACCCCGTACAAAGCGATCGTACTCTACCGTATAATCTGCGTCGTTTTCGAGTTGGGTCAGCATGTTGTGGAATTTATCCACTGCCGACAAGCCGATCGAAAATTTCGTGTTGCGTGGACGTTGCTCATCCTGTTTCAGAACCTCCAGCACCAGAGATGGAAAGCGCGAATTAGCTAACGCTTGTGCCTGCAACAAAGCCAAATCATGCACATGGCGAATAATCGCCGGATCGTCATCCGGATCGCCGCGCCGTCGGTCGGGAATTCTCCAGCAAAGTGCGCTCAATTTATCCGCTGCGCTTTCAACTGGATCGATACAGGCAATATTTGCGATTTCTGGGGGTGTGCGGGTCAGTGTGCTGATGAAAGAGGCAACTGACTTGTACAAGGGTGGCATTTGTGGTTCCCGCGCCGTGAATTCAAGCTGTATATGAGGGCGCAGCGAATCCGGACGCGAAATTAGGCTTTCATAATCAAGTTCAACGGCAAAAAAGCGGTTTTCATCACGGGCACGCACATTGGCATCGTCAATGGCAAAGCCCTGTTGACGCAACACTTCAATCACCGCCCGTTTATAACCCGACAAGATTCGGCGCGTACCCATGCTCTCCGGTACCCGGAGCCGGAAATCAACATCTTCCGAAAAACGCTGCAACAGCCCGTGTGCTTTGGAAAGAGCCGTTCCACCGGAAAACACCACCTCAAACCCGCGATGGTCGATGCCATGAATGGCAGCGATGACCTGTACGACAAACCAGTCCTTCTCAACGAAAGCTTCCGTGATACCGGTTTCAAGGGCAACCTCTTGCAGCAAGGAAAGGTCAGGGTGCGGCTTCATAGCTGATATAAGCTCCGTTATACCCGATCTTCCGGCTTACCCGTCCCTTGACGGCAATTGTACGCCCTGTTGGCACCTGTGTTGTTTTTCCGGCATTATACTCTTGCTCTAGGCGGGATGGGGAAATCGTAAGCCCCAGTCGTTCCAAAGCCTCTTTGGCTAGTGTGGGCAGTGGTTGCACTGGTACGGTTTTGCCGGTTAGCGTTGAAACACGCGCCTTGGCGTACAGTCCATACCCGATTCGTACCAACTTACCTTTTTGCATTAGCCCACGCAAAATCCGGCCAATTTGGTCGTATCCACCAAGGTCTTCAAAATCTTCCCGCACGAAAACTGCATTTTCTTTCCGCGCTATGCGAGCAGAAATTTTATACTCTAACGTCCCGTACCGAGCCATTTTTTAGCCTATCTTTTGCAAAAATACGACATTTTCTCGATACAAAAATACGACATTTTTCTGAAAAAATCAACACCCTGTCAAAACACGAGTTCGTGCGATGGATTGTACGAACTCAAGAAACAGCCGCCAAGTTTCCTGCAATACCTCTGTGATTTTAGAAGCGGACGTTGTACGACATATTTATAGTACACGTTGCTTTGTTCGGGAAATAGACTACTAGGACATTGCTCATTAAGGAGATTTACGAAAAAGAAATTACCAATATTGTTGTTCGCGTAGCGGGCAAGATGCCCGCACTACAAAAATCTTCGGTAAATTATTTCCTGGAAATCTCCTAAGCAGAAATGGTAAAATTTGCTGATAGCAATTTTGATATCAGTATGAGCGAACCTGCACCCAAAAGCCAAATGCTTCGCGTTCCCACAGCGCTAATTCCAGCAGTCCGCGAATTATCCAGGTTGCATCGAGAAGGACACACAACCGCCCTCCTACAAAGTGTTCAGGATATCATCGCCGCAATTGATAGCAAAAATGATAGCAATCTTATTCCTACAACCACCGATACCAAACACCTGGAAGAAAAACTAGATCGACTTGAAACTCAACTTAAAAGCGATAGCTTGCGCTGACTTGTCAGTTCGCCAAATTTTCCTGCAAAAGTTAGAAAAAATTGAAACGGCAATTCGCACCACCCGAAACAGCCAAAATTACTCTTTTATCTGTATGTCGGTATAGAATTATATGTCATCCGTAGTCGCTGTTATCAGCAAACGCAGAAAACAACTCAAACATTTATCACCCGTTGATGCCCAGCAACGGTTGGTGCAATTATGGTTGCACGATAAGCCAGCTGCAACAGCCGAGCGATACACTCGTTTCGCAACTGCGTTTACAGCACACCTGGGTGGGGTGGGCAAGACAATCGCACAGGCAACAGTAGAAGATTTGGTGGAGTTTTCCGAGGTTTTATATCAACGCAAGTTGGCTGCACCGACTATCAATACTTATATGGCGGCGGTTAGAAGTTTGCTGTCGTTTGCTTATAAGACAGGGTACATCCAATTTAATCCAGGGGCGGCGATTAAGTTGAAGAAGTTAGACCAGCGTTTGCATGAGAAAGTCTTAAATGAAACCGATGTTGCGTTGATGATAAGGCTTACCGAACGGGCGGAATATCGGTACAAAGCACTAAAAGTTAGAGATGTGTTGATATTGAAGCTGCTGTATGTGGCTGGGATGCGGATTTCTGAGTTGGTTGGATTGCGATGGAAGGATTTTACGGAGCGCGATGGCAACGCCCCTGGGGCATATCGCACTGGGCAGGTGACGGTGGTGGGAAAGGGAAATAAGTCGCGCCACATTTTACTGCCGGAGTATTTGTGGCTGGAGTTGATGGAATATAAGGGCGATGCGGTGATGGATGCCTATGTGTTTCCCAGTCGCAATGGGAAGAATCGATCGTTAAATCGCCAAAATGTTGACCCGATTATTAAGGACGCGGCATCCCGTGCGGATTTGAGCGAAAAGGTGTCGTGTCATTGGTTGCGTCATAGTCATGCGACGCATAATGCGGAGAGGGGTACGCCTGTACCGTTGATTCAACAGACGATGGGACATGCGGATTTGGCGACTACGACGCAGTATATTCACATTCGACCGGGGGATAGTAGTGCGATGCGTTTGCCAAGGGTGTAGTGTTGGAAAATTAGGGATAAGGGATATTGTATCGATACTATATGCGATGTTCCTTTGGAGCAAAGTGATACATAAATAAGAACAATTAGGGGTACAGCCGGGATACCTGCAATTTGGGACACGTTGTAAACAAATGTTGCATAAACTGATTTTACGATTTACTAAGTTGCCCAAAAATGGTATACAGGTATTCAAATTTTTGCACACTAAAATCAACTCTTCACGCGATTCAGTCTCTCAAACTTGCCCATAAATGACCCATTTTGCACGTATCCCGGTTGTACCCCCTATCAGCCGCCATGCAACGGTCGAAAACGTTACCCAGGGGGAGTTTCAGAAAAATTTTTCATTTTACCCGAAAATTAGATTTTGACCAATTGGATACACATTTAAAGCTGTACCATTTAAACTAGCTTTATTCAGCAAGCCCTAATTAACAACTTTTTTGTGAGGAAACACCATAATGCTTCAAAATGTCACAAAAGTCTTTCAGACACTTACTTGAGCCAAAATTCACTTGAAGCAAATGAGGGGGAAACATTTTCTGTCATGTACTTAAAGTAGGCTTATCATAAAGTGACGGGAAACGTTTCCCGTAAATTAAAATTTTATATTCGCAGGAAACACAATTTATTCTAAACTAACGTTTATAGTGCCCTTCATCAACTACCCCACCATGACTAAAATTATTGCCGTCTTCAATCAAGCAGGCGGAGTCATGAAAACGACCCTAACCCATAACTTGGGCTACCACCTGCATCTCAAGAAACGCAAAACACTTCTCATCGATATGGACCCTCAAGGGTCGCTAACTACTTTCATGGGTTTAGAACCCCACGAACTCGACCAAATTATCGGTAACTCTATCCTCAATGAAGAAACCTCACTACCAATTCACAAAAACCTAAACGGCATAGACTTAGTACCTGCCAACATTACCCTCAGTGCAGTCGAACTACAACTTGCTAGCGTTATGGCAAGGGAAGTCAGACTCAAACAAGCATTAGAGCAAATTAAGAACCAATACGATTATATTGTTATAGACTGCCCTCCTAGTTTGGCAATCCTTTCGATATTAAGCTTGACGGCTGCAAATTACGTTCTTATCCCCATCCAAACTCACTTTAAGGCATTTAAGGGAACCGAATTATTGTTAGATACAATTAAACAAATCAAAAAACATGTCAATCCCCACCTTGCGATCGCAGGTTTTGTTCCTACCCTATTTAGCAATGCTAACCAAGATAAAGTAATCCTGGAAGCCCTCGAACAACAGCTGACTCCATTAGCTACAGTCTATCCTGCCATCCCCCGCGCAACTGCCTTTGCTGATGCCGCGATGAACCGTCAGCCACTGGCGCTATACTCTGCAAAACATCCATCTCTCGATGTTTTAAAAAAAATAGCCCAAGGAATGGAGAAACTTCCATAAGACAAAAATGTGCCTGACGGGAAACGTTTCCCGTAAACGTAAAATCTAACTTAGAGGATGCTTGAAAATGGTCTGCTTAAGGCTTAAGTGATACTCAGGGGTGCAATCGCAAATCCAAAAAGCCAGATTCTCTCGTAGCTGTTTTTTAGTAAATGGGTAGTGAAAAATACGCTGGAGAACTTTTAAAACAACCTCTTAAATAAAATTAATATTTACGCATTGGACAAACTGTCAACAACTAAAAAGTGCAATAAATAAAGCAGCGAAAAATAGCCCAAAAATTAATTGAAATCACAATCACTTTTAGGATAGTAAGCGAAGACACACTTAATTTTCAGCCTGGAAAACTGGCAGCAAGGCTTTTATGCTTCAAAAGTTCCACTTAGATGTGTTTAAGTTTAATCAACCTCTCAAACAATCCAAAATCTGGCAATTCTGAGGAGAAACAGGAATGAGGAAAAAACAACCAGAAGTACCTCAAATGCGTGGAGTGCAGGACTTACTAACGGTTAATGATACACAGCCACAAACATCCATCGCCATTGAAAAAATCAAGGTCAATCCCAATCAACCTCGCCGTTGGTTTGACCCTGACAAAATGGTACAGCTAGCACAGTCAGTAGGGGAACACGGGATATTAGAACCATTACTTGTTCGTCCCCTTGACAATGGTGAATACGAACTTATTGCTGGGGAAAGACGACTTCGCGCTGCCAAAGAAGTTGGGCTTGCGGAAGTACCAATTATTAGTAAAAAGCTCTCGGATAAACAAGCCCTCTCAATTTCCATACTGGAAAATCTTCAAAGGGAAGATTTAAACCCTGTCGAAGAAGTAGAGGCAATATTAGAATTACTTGCCATTAATTTAGATGTAGCCCCTGAAGAAGTTAAATCAATTCTCAACGAAGCCGCTAACGCCAAAAAACGGAATATAGAATTGACGGGAAACGTTTCCCGTCAGTTAGAACAAATAGAATCTACCCTAACTGGTATTGGTAGATTTAACGCTGAAAGCTTCCGTACAAGTCGTTTGCCTCTGTTAAACTTGCCGCCAGATATATTGGAAACACTGCGCTCCGGAAAATTAGAATATACCAAAGCACGGGCGATAGCACGGGTTAAAGATGACGAAAAACGTGCTGACTTACTTGATAAAGCGATTAGTCAAAACCTCTCACTATCCCAAATCAAAGAGTTAATCCAGCAGTTTCAGGCTAATGGTACACAAAATATACTACCTGAAAAAGTTTTGAAGCAAAAGTATTCAGATATCGGCAAGCGCTTAAACCAAGTAAAAATATGGGAAGATGCCAAAAAGTCCAAAAAATTGGAGAAGTTGTTAGGTGATATCGAGAAATTGCTTGCCGAAGCTTGAACACCATTCAGCCTCCAAAAATGTGCAATATCTTTGGCAATTATTTGATGGTAAGCAGAACGAGGTGAAAAAACCAAACTATGTAACGACAAAACACGGTTACGTAAAATTTCAAGCCCTGTAACCATTGTAGACTAGCCCTGTCACGGGTATTTTTATGCTTCACATACCTTTCAAACATCCGTTAATAAATTTTGTATATTTTTAATATTGTTTAAACGTCATTAATTTTAAAATCTTTAATAAAGATCGTACTCAGGCAATCTCCAACTATGGTTTTAAGCAAATGAAACAGATAAGAGAGTAAAGCAGCTGAAGAAATCCTACAGCTTGACAAGTGGATGGTGGAAATAAATGAAAATATAAACATATAAATACTAGTTATTTTTAACAATACCTTAGCCAATTTACGAGAGTTCAATGTCTGTAGAAACGGGATGAATACGACCTAAAGCAGTAATCTTGGCAAAAATCTGGTTTAATAAAATAGGCTCAGGAATTTCTGGAAGCATTTTTAAGATTTCATGGACGTATCTAAAGCCGCGATAATGAGCCTTAAGGTCAATAATGCCGGAGTCAGGGTTAAGGATGCGGAAATCAGCGAGAAGATGATGAGATAAATTAACCATAAAGAATGCGCTTATTAGCAGCATTAGTCACCGCAGTTTGACTGAGGTTCATAAAGGGGTAAAAGTAGCGAAGCTGTCACCAGCCGCCATGTAATGCTTGAAAAGCTTGTTGTCAGTGGAAGGATAATATTGCCGGAATGGCTTGCTTATGCTTCCAATTAACTGCGGCAACATTATGCTT
>JAHHHF010000055.1 GCA_019359495.1 Goleter apudmare HA4340-LM2 | reverse complement strand
TCTTTGACAATCTTGGGAAATGATTTTATAATCACGTTAAACTAAGATATTTTAGTCCTTCGCCCAAAATCTATCATATTTTGGGCTATTTTTATCGGTTTTTTCTTAACATTCAACACTTCTGCTATACAGGTGAACCTTTTCCAGAATATCTACAAAAGCAAGTAGATGAAATTGAATTTGTTGGTAATGGAACTGAACCAAGTTTAGAAAAGATTTTGCTACTGAAACCTGATTTAATTTTGGCTAACTATCGGTTGAAAAATATCTATAAGCAGCTCTCTGAAATTGCGCCCACATTCATGATGGACTTTCCTGCTACACCTCCTCCCTGGAAGCAACAATTAGTAGACCTTGCCAAAGTGATGGACAAAGAAGAGAACGGTCAGATGTTGATGGATAAATATTGGCAGCGTATTGAAACACTCAGACAAAAGTTAGGCATTGATGCAGCTTCTCCAAAGGAAAATCACCGCCATCAACTTCAAATATCAGTTGCTACTATATCTCCAGATTATGGAATTTGGGCTTATGGAGAAAAACACGCTGTCGGTATGATCCTGAATGATATTGGACTACAAAGACCACCAGCACAAAGGGGAGATTTCTACGTTATAAACAATATTTCTGAAGAACGGTTATCTGATATTGATGGTGATGTCCTCTTCTTTTTACGTTGGGGAAGTAAGGATACCAAAGAAACTTTAGAAAAACTCCAAGAAAAACCTTTGTGGCGACAACTCAAAGCAGTGCAACAAAATCAGGTTTATTTCGTAGATGCAGCGCATTGGCATAGTTCCGATATCTTATCAGTAAATGCAGTTATTGATGATTTGTTTAAATACCTTGTCAACACACCTTAAAACCATGCCCAAACACACGGTATTCGTCTGCAAATCCTGTCACCGTTCATCTGAAAAACGACCAGAAAATCCCCCATTTGACGGCACTATTTTACTTGACAAAATCAACACTTTATGCAACGAAAAATTCCCAAATGATGATATTGAAATTCAACCAGTAGGCTGCTTATGGGCGTGCAATCATGGCTGCGTTGTCTCCGTCGCCAGTCCAGATAAACCCACCTATCTCTTCGTCAATCTCACCCCAGAAGAAAGTGCCACAGCCTTACTAGACTTTATGCAACTGTATATCAAAAGTGATAAAGGAAATATAGTGTGGAAACAGCTTCCCGAAATCTTGCAATCTGCAATTTTCGCGCAAATTCCCCCACCAAATAATTCGTAATTCGTAATACTCGCCAAGGGCGAGAAGCAAGCTACGTAATTCGTAATTACTAAATCGGACTACAAAACATCTCGCAATTCTGCAATTGTACTTACCAAAACAATGCTACGTAAAATTTCCTGCAACCGATCTAAATCAGAAACTTGGGTGATTTGGGGCATTAATTCCAAGCCCTCACGGCCAAATTTTACCTCTAAAATAGTTGCGATATTGCCTAAAAAGTTTTCTCGCCGTCCCCGCTCTACTCCACGTTGCTCAATTTCTTGATACCAAGGTGACTCACGTAACACAGCCATATCCCACCTCATAATCTCTTGGACTAATGTACTATCAAGCACAAAGGTAGCAAAAAATGCCAGTACTGTTTCTAGTTGATTCAACTGTTCATCAGCACGCAAAATCTGTAGTGCTTCCCTAATTGTAGACTCGTTTTCTCCTCCTTGAAGAATTGGCACAAAGGGTAATAATGAGGGCAACGGTTGATTAAAGACTATATTGACATCAACTTCCCACAAATTAATCACCCGATAATCTTGCCTTGCTTCTAAACCAGCCAGATTTGATGCAAATCTACTCGGTATTTCCTCATCATTAGTTTTCAAAATGTTAATCAATACTGGATAAGTCGGTAACTGATATTTCTCTTCCGCCAAAGCTGAGTATGCACGCATCCGACGCGGCATTTGGGATGAAGGACGCAATTGTAATTCGTTGAGAACTAAAAACTCACCATACTGTAGACTCTCAGCCCGAATTAACACATCACTCTCTCTACTAATCCACTGAAATTCGGAATCGAGAATTTCCCCAGCAACAATATCGGGTATCTGTGTTACCCATTTTACCCAGTTATCGGGTGCTAAACTAATTAACTTTTTGGTGCTGACATCTGCGCGTTTTACCATTGTCTAACTAAGTCGAGTAGAGACCCCACTCTCAATAAATTCACATATTTTCAGTCATTTTAAATTTATTTTGGCTCAATCACAATGGCATCTTATTCTATTTCTCAACAACATCCACTGCTACGGTTATTAAACTATGCTAAAAACTACCGTCCTCAAGTTTGGACTGCGGCAACATTTACCATTCTCAATACCATTTTTGACCTCGCCCCAGCTTATTTAATCGGGTTAGCTGTAGATATTGTTGCAGAACAAGAAAGTTCCATAATTGCCCAATTTGGTGTTACCAACATTATTGGACAATTAGCAATCCTAACCACACTCTTATTGATCTGCTCCTTTACCTGCGGAATGTGGGTTAAAAGTCTATTTGTGTAAGGTTTTGATGATGAGTGGATGTCCTAATTTACCTGTCCACGGCTATACATAAAATTTAAAACCAACCTTCTTGTTCCAGGGTTTCAATTAGCTGTAAGCCACGAGGATCGCCTACACCTAAGAGGGAGGCTTTGGCGTCTTCTCTGACTCCCAAATCTTTGTCTTCAGCAAAAGCCTGAATTAAGGCATCGATCGCTGCGGCGTACACTACATTAGATGGTAGTTCGCGGCATAACTGTCCGATCGCCCAAGCACTGTTACTCCGCACCGCCGCTACGGGGTCTTGGAGTAGTGCTTCTATTAATGGTGGTATTGCCCCGACTATTGTTTCATAACTAACGTCTGCCATCTGCACTAAGGCACTAGCCGCCCACAACCGGACTGCGGAAATATCGGTTTTGAGGGCATCAGCTAGGGGTGATAAACAACGGCGATCGCGGCAGTTTCCTAAAGCCCAAACCACGCCTTTACGGACGTAGCCATTCCAATCTCGCTGCAATTGGGTAATTAAGGGTTCTACGGCCTCTGGACTAGGATTACGTCCGATGCCATAGGCTGCACTCACCCGCACTAAGGGACAGGTATCAGTTAACAGGCGAATTAAACGGGGGGTAGCACGCGCATCTTCTAAGTCACAAAAAGCACGAGCCGCTAGCATTCTTTGCTGGGCTGCTGAGTTTTCTAGGAGGGCTAGCATCACCTCTGGATCAGGTTTTGGCACTTCTGAATCAGCAGCCAGGGCTTCTATTTTATCTAAAGGGCTTTCTAGCTCCTCCTCAAGATCGAGTAGGCTTAGATCGTCGTCGTCATACATGTTAATAATTCGTAATACTTCGGCTACGCTCAGTACAAGTTCGTAATTCGTAATATCCGGTGGTTAGACTAACGTCTAGGTTATTCGTAATTTTTAATTTAAGTTTCTTGATGCAGTGATTTTACCATCCATAGGGATTGGGTTTGATAACCAAGTTGGTGGTAAAGATATAAGGCGGCTTGGTTGGATTGAAATACTTGCAACCCGATTTGGCGATCGCCTCTTTCCTTTGCCCAATTTTCTACATGGCGCATCAAAGCTGTACCAATTCCCCGTCGCCGATGTGCTGGGACAACATAGAGGAGGAAAATGTGAGCATGGCGACTCCCTCCGACTTGATCTCTGGCGTTTCCTACCCAAAGGCAGGCGATGGGAGGAGATGAGGAGGATTTTGCTACCTCATCTTCTGATACCCACCACAAAGGTGTATCTCTAGATAGGTATTGCTCGACTGTTTGCACTAGGTGGGAAAAATCTTGCTGTGGGAAATTATCTTGATAACTCTCCTGCATAAATTTTACCAGCAGTGACCGATCCGCAGTCGAGCCTGGGCGGATATTGTACCCTGGGAGTAAGCTGTGAGGCATTTAGATAGGGGTCATCACGAGAAGCGGGCATGAGGCATAGGGCATAGCAAAAATATAATTGTACTCAGGGCTTGCTGAGTTAATTATTATGACTCGTCAACGAATATGAAAGTCTCGGCGTTGAGTATTGGGGACTCGTGAATGAGTATTAAAGTCTCAGCGATCAGAGGCTTCGCCCCATGACGCCAGTTTGCTTAAGTCGGGAAACCCGCCCACGCAACTGGCTCCCCTATGCCCCATGCCCTATTTCCACATTTTCAATGGGTGCGGGTGCGGCCATGTCGGAGGGTAGGAAGATGCGGGCGCTGACTGCTACTAAGGCGAAGATAAATACTAGGACTACGAGTAGAGGGGCAATGTATTGACGAAATATAGCCATATCTGGATTCTGACAGCTAGGAACTATGAGCTACCAGCTAAAGATTTGTGAAGTTTACTTGATTTATTTTAGCGATGTTCTGGTATTGAAAAACAAGAGACTAGCGGCGATCGCGTTCCAAGTCATCAAGTACTCTTTCACAGTACCAATTTTCTGGCATTCCTGGATAGTTCTGCTTGGCTTGCTCAAGTAACCGTTCGACAGTAGCAATGTCACCGTCTAGTCTAGCAATTAGGGTGTTTTTGAGATAGCTATGATCATCACCAGGGACATATTCTTCTATTTGGTTGGGGATGGTGTTCTCGAATGACTGGGACTGATCTCTCCGCAACTGCCAAAATAGAACATAGTACAGTGTACCAAAAATTAAAATCAGGCTGAGTGTACCGAAAAGAGTGAGGAGATTAAATCCGAGAAATCCCAGAACTAATTGTGAGAGAACATAGCCCAGTAATAAACCAGTGATCAAAAGGATGAAAGTGCCGACAAATAAGACTACTTGGTTCCCCATAAATCCTCTTCTTCTTCAAGTCCTGGTCTAGGGATGTCCACAAGTTGAGGATTCCAAGGGGCAAATATTGGTAATAATAGCAGTCCTGGCACAGCTGCAATGATGGTAATGATGAAAAATACAGGCCAACTTGTGCTTTGAACGATCGCGCCACCAGGGGCTGCTAAAATATCACGGCTGACAGCCATCAAGCTGGAAAGTAAAGCGTACTGAGTTGCAGAGAATTTTTGGTTACAGAGACTCATTAAAAAGGCCACAAAGGCTGCTGTTCCCAATCCCCCACAGAACTGTTCTATGTTAATTGCCAGCACCATAGCTTGATAGTTTTTACCTGCATAAGACAGAAACAAGTAAGCAAAATTACTCACGGCTTGTAAAATGCCAAATAACCAGAGTGAACGATTGATGCCTATTCTACTCAAAATTGATCCGCCTGCCAGGGCCCCCACAATTGTGGCAATTAACCCCATACCTACCTGAATTGTCCCAATATCAGTTTTCGTGAAACCAGTTTGGAGCAAGAAAGGGGTAGTCATATTGCTCAATAAAGCATCACCCAGCTTGTAGAGGGTAATGAACAGGAGAATCAATAAGGCTTTGATAACACCCCGACGCTGAAAAAATTCCCCAAAGGGTAGAACGACAGCATCGATTAAGGAGGCGGGAGGGCTAATTTCTGCCGGTTCTGGTGCGAATAGGGTGGCAAAAATTCCTAGTACCATCATACCCGCCATGAATAAGTAAACAGATGACCAGGGCATTCTGTCAGCTAGGATTAACGCCAAAGCACCTGCTGCTAACAGGGCAATACGATAACCCAATATGAAAACTGCTGCACCTGCACCCATTTCCAGTTTTTCTAAAACGTCGGTGCGGTAAGCATCAGCCGCAATATCTTGACTGGCGCTTAAAAAAGCAATGATGATGGCGTTAATGGCTAATAATTGTAGGGCTTGTTTGGGTTGTTGGAAAGCCATAATAGCGATCGCTATTGTCAACGCCACTTGGGTAAGAATTAACCAACCCCGCCGCCTGCCCAAGAATGGTAGGGTGAATCTATCGAGGAATGGCGACCAGAGAAACTTTAAAGAGTAGGGCAAACTAGCAAGACTAAACCAGCCAATAGCTGCTAAATCAACCTTTTCTACTGTCATCCAAGCTTTCAAGGTATTACCGACTAAAAACAACGGTAAACCGGATGAAAACCCTAAAAATAATAAAGTAGCCATCTTGCGGCTACCGAAAACTTGCAGCAGCGATCGTACTGGATTCATATTTTCAAATTCTTTACTTCTGATGAATTGCAGTTATCTTGCCATAGTTAGTGTGTGGTTTTATGCGTCTTTGCTAATTTGTACCAAAAATAATTTTCCTATTCCCAATCTTCAATCTGTAACTCACTCACCCGTATGAATTTCTGCGTATTATGTGTTAGTAATATTAATTTTTTTGTGTTGCTGATTGAAGATATGGATTTATCTCACGCAGAGGCGCAGAGGCGCAGAGGGAGGAGGAAAGAGAGAGGTAATTTCAACATTTCATATAATGCTTTGCATGATTTTTTAGATAACGAAAGTTCTTTAATCTTTTCTAATTTGATAGATTTGATGACCTCTGATTTCTACGCTGTGTGCAGCCAAGCATTTTTCCCAACCTGCACGAGTTCCAATCTCGCTTTTGTTTTGGAGTAGCCCTAGCTGTTGTTCCTGTTGGGTGAGTTTAGCAAATTCTTCGTAGAGTGGGTAGTTGGTTGTGACAAAGGTTTCTTTACGATGGAGGATTGGGGGATTGTCTCGGTTTTGGTAGTCTCGATGAGAAATGTATAAGGTATTAAAGTCAATAATGATACTGGCTTTTAAGAATGGGTGCGGGTCTGTGTCGAATTCTGGGTAAAACAGGTAGCAAATTTGCGGTTTGTCTGTGCAAAATTTGATCAAGGTAGCGCCATCGACACGTCCAATGGTGCGGCTAGCACAGCCTTCATAAATTCTGAGTAAGGGGTCAAGGGCTGATAAGGCAGTAATATGGACGTACAGTGCGCCACGGGTATGTTTACCAATTTTGCTTTTTTCACAGGCTGTTTGGACTATTTTGGGATTTCCTAAGCTAAATAGTTTTTGGTCGGCGACTGTGCAAGCTTCCTCGTAACTACCAAAAAAGGCTTTGATATCGTAGCGCATTTGGGGGGGGAGTTTTTGCCATGAGGGGCGGCGATCAAAGTGGGTGAGGGCGAGGTAAACTTGGATATCTAAGGAGCGACGATAGGCGATCGCATCCCATTCGGCTTCATCGGTGGCTTGTAAAACTACAGCAAAGGCGCGGCGGAAGTTACCAAATTCACTCAATAGTTCTGGTTCATTCGCTAATTCACCTTTGAGGGGTAGTCTACCGCGTTGGGTGAAAAACTCCATGAGGGGGGCGAGGAGTTCTTGGTAATCCTCAAAGCGCTTGCTGGGGATGCGGACTCTGGGGGTGTAGGTGCGAGAAAAGAAGCGGATGGCTTTGTAACTTTCTTTTTCGGCTTCATCGCGGAAGACAAAGTAGACTCCCAAAGCTACAGGTACAGCATCAACATTTAAAACTTCATCAATGTAGGTTTTGAGTTCTGCTTGTTCGTAATATTTTTGAAAAGTATTGCGACTGGTGATAATTCCGTCGCTGTAAGCTAATTGAGTTTTACTGGGTGCATTAATTAACACTTGTGCTGAGACAATTAATACCTGACGGGTGAGTTCCCAGGCTTTGAGTAGACTTTGACGGCGTTCCTGTGGGTCTTCAATTACGTTGATTACATAACCCAAATTCACCACATCAGCAGGTGCGATCGCCTCATCAGGATAGTAGTATGGGTCCCAGCCTGCACTGGTGTAGCCTAAACTCGCCACGCGCTGGATATCGCCACCATAACCGCAACCGTAGTCAAAAAAAGTAGTATCCTGATTGATAATCGCCGATTCTATGGCTAATCGCACAGGACGAGAAATATCGGTACGTGCGATCGCTGCTCTATGACGCTCAATTTCTAAATAGCTTTCAGACATAATATTCAGTTAACAGTGAGATAGTGCGTTCCTGTCGCCTTGCGTCGGAAAGCAACTATCGTTAGCGCAGCATTAGCGACGCAAGGAGCGTCACCCGTAAGGGTTAACAGTTAACTAATTATCCTTTCAATGTTTCACTGCTAATTCAATTAAATCTTCAATTTTCTTGATATTTGGATCGCCTGCTAAGTAACCAATACCGCGATGTAGATGTAGACGGAATTGGGTAGCAAGGGTTTCTTTATCTGTAGGATATCCGTCATTGTGACAGCGTTGCTTGAGGGCGAGAAGCAGAATATCAGACATTTCGCCACCAAAGACGCGCCAAGTCATTTCCACATTGCTGTCTTGGGGAATGGGTACCGGGGAAGGTGGGGTGGGTTCGGCGAGGGAACGACAAAACGCCCAACGACATAAGATATTCCATTGGTCGATTTTAGTATTACGACGAAGTTTGAGGAGTTGGTCTTTGGCTGTTTGGGAAAGTTTAATTCTTTCGATTGGCGATTCCATAATCTTACTCACTAACAAGTTTAATTACTAATTAAGTTTGTTGTCGTTTATAAACCCAAACAATAGCGAACCGCAGTTTCAACTTCAACCATTTTCGAGTTAGAAATCTTACCAGATGGTTCAACAGGAAAGCGATTTGGATCTAAAGAACGAATTTGAAAACATAAAAATACTGTTTCTATTAGCAATCCACTTTCATTTGGTGATACACTTGTATTGGTTGGATAATCACGCCTAATATTTGTTCCTTTCGTACCTACAACTACAGTCACAACTAAAGGTAACTGGTTGATAGCATCTATAGACAATACTAAAACTGGACGTGTTCCGGCTTGTTCTCGCCCCTGTACTCGATTAAGATTAACAAAATATATTTCTCCTCTCTCGATACTCACGAGTTTTTCAAACCATCCATTTCTGTAACATTAAATTCACTATTTATAGCGCTAATTTCTGTTTGTATATCTGAATCATTAGCCATTGCAGCTAGTTGTTGATGCATATATTTAACATCAGTAAATTTGTTGGCTATTTGCTTCCTGGCTTGCACTTGTTTTGTGATACGTTCCAAGAGCCATTCTAGTTCTACCAAGGACAAAGTATTTAAATCATGCTCTAATTTAAGTAAATGTGGTGAGTTCATAATTACTTATCTACTTTTTAAAAGTCGTTAAATATATTGTAAATTCCAGGCTGAAATAAATCACCATTACCAAAAGTATTGATTTTCCATCACCGTTGTTTGACGAGTTGCAGAATCGTATTTGAGGAGGTATTCACGGGCGATCGCTTCACTCTTCCGTAATGTCTCCACCTCTTTTTTACCAATTTCAGTATCCGTAGACAGCAGAATAACTTGATGGCTGGCGCTGGGGAAGTATCGTTCCACTAGGTTGTTGCGGTGGGAGGAGTCGAGTCTACCGAGGGGGGTGTCAATGGCTACTGGTAGGCGGCGTCCGGAGACTTTGGCGAGTCCCCAAAGAAATGCGATCGCCAGGAGTTGTTTTTCACCAGCCGAGAGGCGATGTTTCGGAACTGGTTTACCATTTAAATCGTAAAGCAAAAGGCTGAAAGTCTTGGTATCAATGGTAATGCGATGCACTAAGTCTGATTTGTGCAGAAGATAAAGGAAGCAATTTTTAACTTCCTCTTCTAATTTATTGAGTTTTCTCAAGGTTAACTTTTCACGAAAAATCTTGAGTGTATTTTGAACTTTAGCCGCAGAGGTAATAATATGTTCGCTATTTTTGTGTTTAATATTTTCTACAGTATAATCACTTAATTCTTTTTTTGACTTGGCAATAACAGTTTCTAAATCAGCTAAACGGCGGCGGATTGTTTCATAATTTGCTTTAGCTTCAACAACTTTATTTTGTGCCGCTTCTAATGCGTGACGCAGTTTTGTATAATCTTCTGGTGCTGCTGCTGTTTGTACTTGTCTTTCTAGAGTATTAATTTCTTCTTGTTTATTTTTGAAAATAGCTAATTTCTCTTTTGCAGAAAGTTTAGAATTTCGTAAGTGATATATGAGATTATCTAGCTGACTTAAAGTTTCATCATCAGCTAATAACCAAGGTGCTTCTATCTGGATAGTCTTTGCATATAAATTATCTACATCTTGAACTAAAAATGATTGGATTTTTTCAACTTGTATTGGAGAAATTTCTACTTGATTGAGCCAAGTAAGTAAGCGCTGATCTCGCTCAATTAACAAATCTTTAGAAATTTGTATTTGTTGATGGCGAAATTCTTTTTCTCCCTGTGTTTGCACCTGAGTAAGTAAATTAGGAATTAATCCTAGAGGTAAAACATCAGCTGCTAATTCACACATTGACTGACGTATTTTTTCAATTTCCGCAGTTTTTGTATCCTGCTGTAATTCTAGTTGATTGCGTTCTGCTGCAATCTTCCCACCTTCAGAAATGAATTTATCAAAGGCTTCTTGCTGCTTTTGTTCTAATTCTTCTACCTGATTTTTGAGACTTTCTAACTTTTCTCCTGTTGCTTGATAATCTTCTTGCTGTTGGGTTAACCTAGTTTCAATTTCCTCTAGGTTTGCTAAATCCTTACTATTACCAACTTCTTTAAGTTTACGGTTAACTAAGATATCTAAATCAACTGCTAAACGGTCTGCTAACTCTAAACCTAAAAGTCCACGAATTGCGTCTACTACAAGTGGTGGTGGTGTTTCTTGTTCTGCGAGTTCTTTAACTTGTTCACCATCAAATAGAAATAAGTTAGAAATACCTAATGGCAAAAGATTTTCAATATACTCATCCCAAATATTAACTAAAGCATCAGGCCATGTATCACTGTCACCTAAAATGCCTAATGTATCTTTACCATCTTTAGGATTTTTTGTCCAACTACGCACAACACGGTATTTTATTGGCTTATCGTTTTCAATATGTTCAAAAAGTAATTCAATCCGCGTGTCTGCAACTGGATCTATTTTATTGTTAACACATTGATTGAGAAAATCGCCATAACTTAAATTACCACGGGTAGAACATTGGGCACGAGCGCCATAAAGGGCAAGACGAATGGCATCCATCAGCGTCGTTTTTCCGCCGCCATTCATCCCCCCTAATAAAATAATTGGACGCAAGTTTTCCTCATCAATTTTTGGGTTAAGATTGATTACCTGTTTACCACTATAGGGGCCAAAGTTTTGTAGAACGAGTTCAAGAAATATCATTAATCTGATTGTGGGTTTCTTAAGATATTGGATCGAATTAAAGTTTATTAAATACCGGGCTACACAGGCAAAGTCCGCCTCCGCGGACTAAATTCTATACATAATTATTGGTTTACTTGGGAGTTAGTTCCCAGGTGGAAATTATTGATTTTTGGCTATGGTGGATAGCTTGGTTTCTGATGTATTTGGCTACATTGTCGATGGCATCATTACTTACCGTAAAAGCTCCATAGCTACCTTGCCATTTAAAAAACTCATCTGGCTTGATTTCATGAGTAATAAAATGGGAAGAACTTCCCTTAATTTGTTTAATTACATCCGATATGCTGACAATTGGTGGAAAACCTATTAAGAGATGTACATGATCTTCAATACCACCAATTGCAATTACGGTACATTTTAATTGTTCACATTCCTGAACGATCGCAGCATAAACTAACTTCTGAATATCAGGCGTAATTAGAGGCAATCTATCCCACGTCGCCCAAACATAATGCACATACAATTGCGTAAAACTTGCTCTCATTTTCTTTAACCCACGAAGGTGGGTTTCGTCTGTGTAGCCGCGATTTCCAATCGCCCGGTATTATATTATTCTTCTAAATCTTTCTTTTTAAATTTCATATTTGCCCAAGTTACCTTTTCATCACTTTCAGCTTCATCTACTTCATTGATTGCTGCAACATCACCCAAAGTCATCTGCTTGACTTTTGCAACATCTCCTTGACTAACTGCTTCGCTTAATTCGCGTTTCAAACGAGCATTTTTAATCGCATCTTCTGGAGAACGGGAACTCGTATTAAAGCATTTTTCTAGGGTTTCGTATATTCCCACGCGACGAGTTTTTTTGCGATACTGGCGTTCTGTATCTAACAATTTCGCCATGAGTTCCAAGTGCATCGCATCACCTTCACAGATTTCTTCTAATACTATCCATTCATCACGCCCAAGTAAGCTATAGTCAGCACCAGGACGCGGGTCTTTAAATTCTTCGCCAGTCACTTCTTGATAAATCCGGGGTAAGCTGTCATCAAATTCGTGTTTGTCTTCTAGCCAAATGCGGCGAATTTCGCTCATTTCTTCGAGAGTAATTAGGGTGATATCGCGCATACTTTCTGGCGCTGTACAACGGGTTTTTGTTTGCGCTTCCAATAATCGTCTTAGCCAATGTTCCCGCCAATATTTAGTATAGGGGCCGTGAATTGGTTCAATAGAGGTTTCACCATCGATATGACGCTCAAAAAGTTGAACTTCTCCCCAGATGCGACGGAAGTCTCTTTTATCGCGGTCATCTCTATTATCTAATTCATTACGGATATCTAATAGAGGCTGCATCCATTCTTTTTCTTCATCATTTTGAATCATTGCCTCCATTGATTTATCCTTATTAACAATTGTGCAAACCCAGCAGCCAAATCGAGAATCACCACAGCTAGCAGTCGAAGTATCAACAACTAGTGGACATTCATTATCTGCTGTAGCACCTCGATACATAGTGAACAAATCTTTGTTACTATATCCCCAAGGATTTTGCCACTGATTTAGGTAAATCCAAACTTCGTCAGTACGCCAATCTTCGATGGGACTATAAATTAAAGAATTAGGCAAACTTGCACTATGGTAAAGCAGAGATGTATGTGAACTTGAATCAGAAGTTAGACGATTTTTTAGGCTACCTGCTTGGTGTTTTTCCATTGAGATAGCACGTTTGACACTTTCAGTCTTGCGCGTACCTAAAATCAGAATAACTTCCCCATTTACTCTAACTACATCACGAATAAAGTGGTTAGAAGGATGAATTTTTAAACGGTCTGTACACCAACGGAATTTTCCTCGCGGTGTTGGATAACCTTTACCAATCAAGCTTACCCAGAATGTCTCTTTAATTTCTGGTTGTAATAAATGGGGTTCAATGGGCATTTTCTGTTCTTTAGCAGTAACCCTCATTTTTTCTAAGGATTTGCGTACCCAAACAGAGACTACAGGATTTTCTACTAAGGTATCAGTTGTAATAACATGAATAGTCTTGTTTCGTTTTTCAACTGGTAGTGCTGCGATCGCATTCCAGATAAGCTGTAAAGTGGCAGTACTATCTTTACCACCGGAATATCCTACTACCCAAGGTATCTGATCTAAACAATACAATTCTTGAATTTCAGTGGTGAGAGCTTGGATGTAGTCCACTAACTCTGCTACAGTACGTGTTTGCTGAACTATCTTTTCTGGTTGTTGTGCTGTAGTCATTTCTCCTTCTTTCTGGAAACACTGGCGTAATATTCGGGCTAGACAAACAAAACCCAGCGACCTGGGTTGAGGAAAAGTTTTTAAAAACCTTACTACTAATATCCAAATTTTTGGATAATTAAACGACATAATCCTATTCTGTTTTTAAAATTTAACATGAAAGAGAGTGCATCTGACCCCACTGCTGATATCGCTAAAGAGTACCTGGAACGGGAAAACAAGGAAAAACAGGTACTAGCTTTACTCCTAGAGAAGTTTTTAGGGAGAAAAGATCAGATTCTCGTTCAAAAAACCGAGATGGGTGGTACTGAGGCTTATGTTAGCTCTGTTACCTTGGAATGGTTTGCAGGTCGGGTTCACTTCGCCTCTGGCTTACCTCTGTTTCAGAAAAAGTACAATCCAGAGACTGATAATGTCGAGATTGACGCAGATAGTATTGATGAAATTCAGCAACGTCCCCTTGATTGGTCACGTCAAGCACCGCTAGTGCAGTATTTGGCGGCTCGACGCAACCACAAGTTTCCGCCAGTACTGGTAGTAATTAATCAACCGTGGGTGGATAATCCCAAAGCTGCTGAGTGGGATAGCGAAGGACGCGCCACAAAGTCTACTACTGATTTTATACCTCTAGATAAAGACGGTAAGGTAGGTCTGCTAAATATTTCTGAGGATGATGTCACCATTTATGTACTAGATGGTCAACACCGATTAATGGGTGTACAGGGGTTGATGGAGTTAATAAAAACTCGTAAACTCCAGCGATATAAAAAAGATAAAGCTGCTGATGACAGTTTTATTACAGTCAATGATTTGATCGAAAAGTATCAAGTAGACCTTGCTTATCTGCAAAACTTACCCAAAGAAAAAATTGGTATTGAGTTCATCTGTGCGGTAGCGCCTGGGGAAACTCGCACCGAAGCTAGGCGGAGAGTGAGATCGATTTTTGTTCATGTCAACCTGATGGCTGCACCCTTGACTAAAGGTCAACTAACACAGTTGAATGAGGATGATGGTTTTGCGATCGTTGCTAGAAAAATTGCAGTTACACATCCACTGTTAGAACAACGACAAGAGCGCAAACCACGCGTTAATTGGAATAGTGCAACGGTGGCTTCCAATTCTACAGTTTTGACAACTTTGCAAGCTCTGCAAGATATGTCTGAGCGATATTTGGGTCAAAAGTTCCCTCACTGGAAACCCTTGGAGAAAGGTTTAATTCCCATGCGTCCAGAAGATGAAGAACTTGAGGAGGGAATTGAGGAATTTAGCAAGCTATTTGATTCTTTGGCTAGTCTTTCCAGCTATAAGATTTTAGAACACGAGGATACACCAGCTTTACGGCGCTTCAGCTTTGAGAAAGATGGAGGTGAAGGAAATATGCTTTTCCGTCCGGTTGCTCAAGTTGCACTAGCGCAAGCTTTGGGAATTTTAGTGTTTAAAAAAGGCTTTTCTCTGGCAGATATTTTTAAGAAACTGCGGAAGTTTGACCAGCAGGGCGGTTTTAGTGGGATGGAGTATCCTCAATCTCTCTGGTATGGGGTTTTGTATGACCCAAATAAAAAGCGAGTACAGGTTGTTGGACGAGATTTGGCTACGAAGTTATTAGTTTACATCCTGGGTGGAATTCACGAACAGATGGAACGTGCTGAACTTCGTAAGGCTTTGGCGGATGCTAGAACTGTGGAAGATAAAACAATAGGTTTTGATGGCGTGTTTGTTGAACCGAAAGCGGTAGGACTTCCACCAGTCCTGTAATTATGCTTGAAATATATTTTGGCGATGCCAGTGCAGCGCTTGTAGTTCTGGAAAGTGTTGCTCTGTATTTGGTAGAAGTATTGTTTCACCATGAAAATCTTTCATAGGTTTAGCATGGGGAGATGCTTCTTCCAATCAAATGTTTGAATTAATTCGTCTGAAACTGGAATCTCATTAGTAGTAATGATACCTCGCGCAATCAAATCAATTACAGATAAAAGTAGTATTGGTTTGTATTGAGCGTTACCACGCTTACGGCTATTACTCACATTTAATTCAGCCAGCCGTTGACAATAATATGTTATGTTTTTCATATTTAATAACTTAATTAAGCAAGCGAAAAAATCATTTTAAGAATTTACTGAGGTCAAATTCTTCTTCTAGCTGTTCTTTTGTTCCTCTTTCAGAAATAAGAACTAATAGAAGTCGCTCTGAGTAGTCAACAGAACCCCGCAACTCGTTTTGTAAAATTTCTAGTCCTGCGTTAGCATACTCTTCAAATATTTGAGTACGTTTATCTTCATCTTGTTCTTCTCTAGATGATAGTATGTTGATATCTTGCGTTTCGTTGATTCCTAATAATTTAATAATTAGGTCATATCCCAATGAAGCAAAATTTTCTTGGGGAATTGGCGATGGTTCTCTTTTTGTAGTTTCCCCCAAAGGAACGCGCTTTTTATATTTAACGCCCAATGCTGCTGCAAACACCATTACTTCTACATAAGTCTGAAAAGGCCCAGTTGAGTCTTTTGATGCGACTAACTGTTTCACCAACTCAGCCTTATCTTTAGCAACCCTGATTCTATTTGCAGCCATGATATTAATATCTACATTGTTGCTATTTTAACCGAAAGTCAAAAGCGATGCCTACGGCTGGCTATGCCTACGCACTTAATACTCACATTATTTTATACTAGTATGTGAGCGATCGCTAAACAAACAAATTATCCACCAACATAAGTAAGTCGTGGAGAAAATTTACAAGTATGTAACAAATAGTTAAGCAGAAGAGTTAGAGTTAAATCTTACACGCTGTGTACTGTAGTTGCCCTTTTCTCCTCTTGTTTGAATTCCATCAATGA
>JAHHHF010000054.1 GCA_019359495.1 Goleter apudmare HA4340-LM2 | reverse complement strand
TATGTGTCAGAAAATCAGTTATGTTCACTGGTTTGAGGAGATTATGTTTTGTTGACTAATTTCAGCTTTTTAGGCTTAGTCTTAATAAAAATGTAAAGTTTTATATCAGCATTCAACATTTGTGATTTTGATAGTACTCTTAGAGGTTGTTTGAAAAGTGTTTTGCTGTGATGAAAAAAATATTTCCCTGTGCCCTCTCAAAGTTGTATAACAACTGTGGTGAATTCCAGTTAACAACTTGTTTGGATCAATTATGTCAGGTAGAAGGAATGACAGGTTATGTGATGAAGGGTAAATGTTTTGATACTGGTTTACCGGATGCTTATCGTCAGACATTAATTGATTTTAGATTATGACTGGCAGTCGTAAGGGCAATTGTTGTGCCCCTATCTGTTTTTAATTGTTTTGCTGACTTTCTGGCGAGTAAGGAACACCTAACCCCTGGGGCGGTATAGATTTACCAGCTAATCCTAGTAAGGCAAATAAAGCGATCGCATAAGGTAACATGGTGAGAAACTGATAGGGAATATTTGCACCTAGGGCTTGAATGCGTAACTGTAAAGCTTCCGTAGCGCCAAATAATAAACACGCCAAAGTACTACCTACAGGATGCCATCTACCAAAAATTAAAGCAGCGATCGCAATAAATCCTTTACCTGCACTCATATTTTCTGAGAAATATTTGATCTGCACTAAGGCGAGATCAGCACCTCCTAAACTAGCAAGACAGCCACTGAGAATCACTGCCCAATATCGCACTTTTGCTACCGATACTCCAGCCGTCGCCGCCGCTTGGGGATATTCTCCCACCGCCCGTAAGGTTAGCCCAAAGCTGGTATTGAATAAAATATAGATACTGGCAACAACTAAAATTAACAGTAAATATACGAGAACATCTTGCTGGAACAACAAAGATCCAAGTATGGGTATGTTTGCCAAACCAGGAATAACTATAGGCTCAATTCCTGGTAATCTTTGAGCACTACTGCCATGAAATACTAACCGCGCTAAAAACGATGTCAACCCCGCAGCTACTAGATTAATCGCTAGTCCCGATACCAATTGATTGACATATAAAGTGACACATAAATAAGCATGAAGTAAACCGACTAATCCGCCAACAATCAACGCACAGAAAACACCAAAATAAGGGTTACTAGTGTAAAAGGTAGCGGCTGCACTGGTAAAGGCACCAGTTAATAATAGACCTTCCAGGGCAATATTTAGCACTCCTGAGCGTTCTGAGTACATGCCACCAAGAGCAGCGAAGGCTATGGGTACGGCTAAACTTAAACTAGCAATTAAGTAATCAGAGAGGAAGTTGAGGTTATCCATAAGTTATTTTTTTAACGCAGAGTATCGCTAAGGGAAGCGCAAAGTATCGCAGAGTCATTTTTGCTTCTGTTGGCGTTAAACTTCAGCTTTCTTTTGCGTTTTGATTTGTCTTTCTACAGCAAGGCTGATGGCTATGAATAATACAGTCAATCCTTGAATGGCGTAAACTAAAGTCACGGGTACGCCGGCGCTACGTTGCATGACATTCGCACCACTACGCAAGGCGGCAAAAAATAAAGAAGTCAACACTATACCCCTAATACTACCGCGACTTAAAAAAGCGATCGCAATGGCATCAAAGCCGTAACCAGGAGACACTTGTTCAAATAAGCGGTACTTCAACCCCATAACTTCCGATGCGCCAGCTAAACCCGCTAAACCACCCGCAGCAGCCATCACCAGCATAATCGTATTTTTGACAGAGATTCGGGCATAATGGGCGGCTGTGGGGTTAAAACCAACGGTGGCGATTTGGTATCCTAGAGGCGATCGCACTAATAACACCCACAATAATCCGGCGGCGGTTAATGCAAGTATGATGCCAGCATGGGCAAGACTTTGGGGTAAGATGCTCGGTAACTGAGCAGATTTAGCAATTAATGGCGAATAAGGGCTAGGTGCATCTGGTGCTTTTAAGGGGTTTTGTACCAAGTAGCTAACTAAATTCACCGCGATGTAATTTAGTAATAGAGTGGTGATGACTTCATTAACTCCCCGCACAGCTTTGAGATAACCAGGTATCCCACCCCAAACCGCACCAAAGAGAAATCCAGCCACAAGTGCTAGGGGAATGTGTACAAAAGCCGGGATTCCTTGCACATATAACCCAATTAAAGTACTACCCAACGCACCGAGATAAATTTGTCCTTCGCCACCGATATTAAATTGACCAGCCCTCAATGCGACTAATACCCCTAAACTACTAAATAATAGGGGCGTCATTTTGGTGAGGGTGTTACCAAACCCAAAGTAAGTAGTTAGGGATTCTTGAAATAAAGCCGTGTAGGCGGTGATAGGATTTGCCCCAGCGATGAGAATGAGGATAGCACCCACGATGAGAGCAGAGGCTATGGCAATCAGTGGTGATAGGATTGGCAGTAGGCTTTGAAAGCGTTTATTTGTGGTCATGATGTAATGATTGCCACCCCTCAACCTCAGAAAATGAGTATCGAACAATATCTTGAATGGGAACCATTGCAAGATTATCGTTATGAATACATTAATGGGGAAGTGTTCGCCATGACTGGCGGGACAATTCCTCACAATGATATTGCCCTAAATCTCTACAGAGCATTGTATCCCCATCTGCGTGCTAGAGGTTGTCGCATCAATGTTGCAGATGTCAAAGTACAAATCAGTACTCAAAGTGCGTACTACTATCCTGATGTGGTAGTGAGTTGTGATGCACGAGATTTAAATGCACGCAAATTTATTCAATATCCCAAAATAATTGTGGAAGTTCTTTCTCCTGGAACCGAAGCTAAAGACAGAGGAGAAAAGTTTGCTTTTTATCGCACTATGCCCAGTTTACAAGAGTATATTTTGATTGAATCTGAAAAAATTGGCATGGAATTTTATCGTCGGGGAGAAGGCAGAATGTGGCTATATTCTCCCTATACTCTTGGTGACGAGATTACTATAGAAAGTGTTGGTTTTAGTTGTGCGATTGATGCGAT
Source organism: Goleter apudmare HA4340-LM2 (assembly GCA_019359495.1). GTDB lineage: Bacteria > Cyanobacteriota > Cyanobacteriia > Cyanobacteriales > Nostocaceae > Goleter > Goleter apudmare. The sequence goes on along the minus strand of JAHHHF010000054.1, from coordinate 13,572 downwards.
TTATGAAGGCGTGAGTTTTGAAAGTGAATACTAGTCAGAATATTTTTTTATTCTTTCCAATACGTATAGACATACCTGTTGAAGCTGTAAGGTAATCGCAATTAGTCTTGATTTGCAGTATTTCGGTAATGTTGAATCCAACAAGCTGATTAGTGTAGTTATACTCAGCGACTAAACTAGCATTATTACTAGAGTTATTGTAAACAATCCAGCGATCGCACAACGGTAAATACAAAGAAATTAAATTTATCCTCTTTCTGTTGTAGTAACCAAAATAAATATAAGCAGGGTGCGTTAACAATAGCATAAGGCACTGTCCAAAGGCTTTGGTGCGTTAGGACTAAAGTCCATAACGCACCCTACAAATACTTTCACAGTAATTCACAAAATTTATTTTCTTCTCTCTGCTCTCTCTGCGCCTCTGCGGTTACATTAATTATTTTTTAACCGCAGAGGAAGCAGAGAACACAGAGGAAAGGCAATGATGTCAAGCAATAACCCATACCCTGTTCAAGCTAAATAATGAATGAAGCAGAGAACACAGAGGAAAGGCAATGATGTCAAGACTGGATATTTTACCCTCTGGGTGTTCCCCCGCCCATCAATAAACCAATTTCTTCTATCGTCGCTGTCTGTTCGTCCAAAATAGCGACAAACTCACCTTTGTAGATTACGGCAATGCGATCACTCATTGCCATCACTTCTTCTAACTCAGTAGAAATATACAAGATTGCCGCACCGCGATCGCGTTGTGCTAACAATTGAGAATGAACTGAGGTTGTCGCACCTACGTCTAATCCCCGTGTGGGTTGCATGGCTATAATTAGGTTTGGTTCTCCTGCTAGTTCTCTTGCCAAAACTACCTTTTGTTGATTTCCCCCCGATAGTTGGCTGACTTTGATATCTTCTCCGGTCGCCCGGATATCAAATTCTTGCATTACAGCTTGGGCATGATGTTTAATTGCTAGTGATTGTAATAAAAAATAGCGGCAGAATGGTAAGTTGTTAAAAACATTCAAAATCAAGTTTTGGGCAATGCTAAATTGCAACACCAAACCCATTTTTTGCCTATCTTCAGGAATATAACCTATTTTCTGCTGAGTACAAGATTTATTAAACTCAATCTTACCCTTGTTCGGTCTTCTTAAACCTGCGAACGCATCAGCTAATTCTCGTTGTCCATTGCCATCTACACCCGCAATTCCTAAAATTTCTCCAGCGCGCAATTGAAATGAAACATTGTGGATAGCAGGAATGTTTCTCTCATCCACAACTTGTAAATTTTGTACCGACACTATCATTTCTCCTGGTACAGATACAGATTTATTGACTTGTAAATTTACTTCCCTTCCCACCATCAATTCTGCTAATTGTTGGGGAGTTGCTTCTTGAGTGTTCGTTGTCGCTACTACTTTCCCGCGTCGTAGTACTGTGACTGTATCACAGAGATTAATTACTTCTTTTAACTTGTGGCTAATAAAAATAATTGTCTTGCCAGTTGCTGCCAATTGTCGCAAGATATTAATTAATAATGCTACTTCCGGTGATGTCAAAACTGCTGTTGGTTCATCGAGAATGAATAGTTGGGCTTGGCGATATAAAACTTTGAGAATTTCAACTCGCTGTTGTGTTCCTACTGGTAAGTTTTCTATTTTATCTGTGGGGTTAATTTCTAGTCCGTAAGCTTGGGCTAAAGCCGCAATTTCTTGGTGTTTTCGTCGCAGATTTAAACGCCAGCGATTTTCTGTACCTAGAATGATATTTTCGGTAACAGTTAACTGAGGTACAAGCATAAAGTGCTGGTATATCGTGCCTATACCTAGTTTGATTGCTACCTTGGGAGAAGTAATTTTAACTGGATTACCTGCTAGATAAATTTTGCCATCATCAGGTTGATATAGACCACTGATAATATTCATTAAAGTAGTCTTACCTGCGCCATTTTCACCTAAAATTCCATGAATTTTTCCAGTTTCTACACTGAAACTGATGTTGTCATTAGCAACAAATGAGTGAAAGCGTTTACTGATATTTTCTAAACGTAAATACATGGGAATTTATACTTGTTTGATACAGCGTGTATCTTTACCTGCTTCTTGACATTTTTTAAAGAGAATTTTTTGATCAACAATATCCTGTTTGGCTTTCAAAGCATTTTGTTGTACAGATTGTGGTACTCCTGCACCAAATTTACCTAAAGATAAGATATCTGCTCTTTCTAAACCGATAGTATATATCTGTCCTTGGAGTTGTTTTTGTTTTGCTAGTTCTGCTAAATAGGCGATGGCGATATCTAAGCGTTTAACTGCACTGGTTAACACTGCTTTTGGCGCAATATCCAATTGATCTTTTGTATTGCCAAAGGCATAAACTCCTTTATCACTGGCTGCTTGTAAAACTGCGGGTGAAGCACTATCTAACCATTGATAAATCACATCAGCACCAGTAGAAATTAAGGCAAGTGTTGCTTCTTTAGCCTTAGCAGGATCATTCCAATCACCTGTAAATGTAGAAGTAATTTGTATATTGGGTTTAACTGATTTTGCCCCTAATTCAAATCCTCGTAGTTCTTCTTGGGTAGCGGGGAATTCTTGTCCAGCAATATAAGCTAATTTATTAGATTTAGTAATAGCAGCGCCAATAATGCCACATAAATAACTACCTTGCAAGTGATCTATTCGCAAAGAAGCGATATTGTTCCCCTGATTATTACCATTTACACCCACAAAAAATGTATTGGGAAACTGTGCAGCAACTTGCTCTATAGCTGCATCAAACTGTCCACCATGGGCGAACACAAGATTATACCCTTTACGGGCAAAGTCTGTTAATAATTCTGTTTGATCGGCTTGGGCGACTTGTTCCACATAGGCTACTTCTGCACCCAGCTTTTGTTTAGCACGGGTTAAGCCTTCATAACCAGACTGATTCCAAGCTTGATCTGTGATCACTCCAGGGAGGGCGATCGCTATTTTAAAACTTTCTTCACCACTACTAACTGTTGGTGGCGTGCTTTGATTGCTACTACAAGCTTTCAGTAAGAGGCTAGTAGCAAAAGTAGCTGAACCATACAAAATAAATTTACGACGGCTAAAATCTAGTTTCATGTGCTACCTGCTTAGATATCGACATTTTAGACGTATGGGCAAAGATAAGGAGATTTCCAGAATAGAAATTACCATGCAATTGTGAGTGAACCGTAGGGGCAAACGGTTGTTTGCCCTCCAGTTGGTAAAATTATTTTGAGAAATCACCTAAGTACCTACGCTGACAAACCTAGCCATAAGTTAAGGTCATGCCCTTATCTTATAGTTAGGCATAGACTGACCGTACTATATGCGGAAAACTTCAACCTTGGACTAGGGACAAATTCTGGCTGATTTTGTAAAGTAATACCATATCTGCTAAATACAGAATAAACAAATCAGCAGGAGGATTTGTTGCAAGACTTTTATCGCCTTTAGAGCATTCCTCTCCCCAGAGGTTCTTTCATGAGTCAGGCAAATAACCATAACAGATTGATCGCGCCAGTTTCCGAGAGCGATCACACTCAAGGAGCGATGAATGCACCTATAGTGCTGGTTGAGTATGGTAATTATCAATGCCCCCACAGTGGCAAAGCACACAAAATTATTCAACAAATTCAACAACAATTAGGTGACAGGCTATACTTTGCTTTCCGTCACTTTCCTCAGCCACAAATCTATCCTCAATCACAAAAAGCTGCTGAAACATCTGAAATAGCTGCTGCTCAAGGTCGGTTTTGGCAGATGCATGATAAATTATTTTCGTATCAAACAGCACTCGATAATGGCTATCTGGTAGAGTACGCCTATCAACTAGGACTTGATGTTCCCCAATTCCTGCGAGATATGACAAATCATGTCTACACTCACCGAGTGGCGGAAGATTGGGAAAGCGGTATCTGTAGTGGCGTCAATAGTACACCTGCATTTTTCATCAACAGTTACCGCTATGAGAATACCTGCGATGTTGAGAGTCTGATACAAGCACTTCTCAAAGCCGAAAATTCTAGTAAAGCTTGCTAACACATCTGTAAATACAGCCTTGGAAATTTAGATCATGAGTAACGAGAACGAGCAAAAAATTCTCACCACCGATGCTGGTATTCCTGTCGGTGATAACCAAAACTCATTGACTGCGGGGGCACGCGGGCCCTTATTGATGCAGGATTTTTACTTGATTGAGAAAATGGCTCACTTCAATCGAGAACGTATCCCTGAGAGGGTGGTACACGCTAAAGGTTCGGGCGCTTACGGTACTTTCACTGTTACTAGTGATATTACTCAGTACACAAAAGCCAAATTATTTTCTCAAGTGGGTAAGCAAACCGATGTCATAGCTAGATTTTCCACGGTTGCAGGTGAGCGGGGGGCAGCCGATGCTGAACGGGATGTGCGGGGATTTGCAATCAAGTTCTATACTGAAGAAGGAAATTGGGACATAGTGGGCAATAATACCCCTGTGTTTTTTGTGCGTGACCCCCTAAAATTTAGTGATTTTATTCACACACAAAAACGTGACCCAAAAACCAACTTGCGTAACCCGACAGCGATGTGGGACTTCTGGTCATTGTCTCCGGAGAGTCTGCATCAGGTGACAATTTTATTTAGCGATCGCGGTTTACCAGAAAGTTACCGCTATATGAATGGTTATGGTAGCCATACCTACAGCTTTATTAATGCTGATAATGAACGCTTTTGGGTGAAATTCCACTTCAAAACCTTACAGGGTATTCAAAACCTCACCAACGAAGAAGCTGCCCAACTTGTTAGTGATGATCGGGAAAGCGCACAACGGGATTTATTTTATGCGATCGAGTGGGGAGATTATCCCCAGTGGCGCTTCTTGGTGCAGATTATGCCAGAAGCGGATGCCGAGAAAACGCCCTACAATCCCTTTGATTTAACTAAGGTCTGGCCGCATAAAGATTATCCGTTAATTCAAGTCGGGATTCTCGAACTTAACCGCAATCCCGAAAACTACTTTGCGGAAATGGAACAATCTGCCTTTGCACCCTCAAATGTAGTGCCGGGAGTTTCCTTCAGTCCCGATAAAATGTTGCAAGCGCGGATTTTATCTTATGGTGATGCCCATCGTTATCGTTTGGGTGTGAATTATGAAAGCCTCCCGGTGAATTGTCCCCACGCCACCAAAGCACACACCTATCACCGAGATGGCTTGATGCGCCACGACAATAACGGTAAAGGTTCTGTGAATTATGAACCAAACAGCTTTGGCGGCCCTGTTGCCGATCCGCAGTATCAAGAACCACCACTAAAGATTTTAGGTGATGGCGATCGCTACGATCACCGCGATCTCAATGATGACTATAGCCAAGCAGGTAACTTGTTCCGCTTACTACCAAAAGACGAACAACAGCGATTATTCCGCAACATTGCTGCTGCTATGCAAGGTGTACCGCAATTCATTATTGATCGCCAACTAGTTCACTTTACTAAAGCTGACCCAGCCTATGGAGAAGGCGTGGCAAAAGCACTCGGTCTTGCTTAACTTGCAAAGATAAAACAATGAACAACATCTTTACTTCCCAAAACTCAGCATTGCTGCTAATTGATCACCAAGTAGGAACAATGCAACTGATCAAAAATATTCCCTTAGATGTGGTGAAACGCAATACACTAGCTTTGGCAAAGACGGCGAAAATTCTCAATCTGCCAGTAATTCTGACCAGCAGTCAAGAAGAGAATGTACAAGGGGAGTTAATGCCTGAGTTAAAAGAAATTTTGCCGGAAGCCTTTGCATCTCGCATCAAAAGAGCAGGTATTGTGAATACTTGGAATGATACTAACTTCAAAGCCGCAGTTGAAGCCACAGGGCGTAAAAATCTGATTATGGCAGGTGTGACCACCGATGTTTGTCTAGTATTCCCATCCATCAGTGCGCGCAGGGAAGGCTATCAAGTACAAGCCGTCATGGATGCATCTGGTTCACCATTCGATATCTCTGAAGATATGTCAAGACGGCGCATGGAGCGTGAAAACGTTGTGTTGACTGCAACTAATACATTAATTGCAGAACTGGCTCAAGACTGGAGTAAACCCGAAGGGTCACAGTTGATTCAAGTTTTGTTTCAAGATGTACTACCCAAAATTGAATAGTGCTTACGCCATTCACACCAATTAGCGAATTGGCAAAAGTTAATCACCCAACAGGAAATAGGACAAGGATACCGTGTGACACACCCTAATTATTCCTCCACAAAAACACCAAACAAAACTCATGGATTTACAAAATAAAGTCGCTATCATCACAGGTGCTAGTAGTGGTATAGGCGAAGCCACGGCTTATCAATTAGATGCCGCAGGTATGAGTCTGGTTCTCACAGCCAGAAATAAAGATAAACTCCAACAACTTACCAGCAAACTCACCAATGCTACCTTTTTTGTCAGTGAAGTCACTGATGCAGATTTACCCAAAAGCTTATTAGAACAAGCACTAAACTCCTTCGGTCGAGTAGATGCACTTGTAAATAATGCCGGCGTTATGGTTGTTGGTACGGTTGAAACCATTAACATTGAAGAAATTTGTCAAATGGTTCGCATTAATGTAGAAGCTGCATTTCGGTTAGCATATTTTTTCGCCAAGCATTTCAAACAACAAAGCAATGGATTTATTGTGAATCTCTCCAGTATTTCCGGGACAACCAACTATCCCACGATGGCGGCTTATTGCGGCACAAAACACGCCATTGAATCCTTCACCGACTGCCTACGCTTAGAATTAGCAGGTAGCGGTGTTGGTGTCAGCTGTATCGAACCAGGAAAAGTAGCAACAAACCTCTATCAAAACTGGAGTGACGAACAAAAGCAAATAGTAGCTGTAGAACAACCCCTCGTCGCTGAAGATATTGCTAGAGCCATTCGTTTCATACTCGAACAACCAAGTAATGTTAATATTGGTCGTCTATTAATCACACCAGCTAACCAGTCAGCATAAACTCAGCATGTAATACCAATTTTCCCACCCAATACTGCTAAAGCTCGCCCCTCTAAAACCCAGATAATTGCTGATTATATTAACTAAGAATTACGAATTGGTATCAATCCTTCATGTGGAAAAAACCTGTCACCTACTTTTTTGGCATTATCTCCAGTGTTGCCATGACTACTCCCGCCTTGGCAGCCGATCAAATTGAATTTGAGTATCCACCTTTTGGCGACTTTGATATTGCCACAAAAGACTTAGAATTATTTGTCAACGAAGGTAAAATTACCACGGACTTTGCCTTTTATGCCAGCCGCGCTAATCCAGAGCAATTAGCTCAAATGCGGGAGTTTCTTAAAACAAAGTTTCCAATTTCTCCTACACTGATATCACAATTTACTTATTCACCCATCGGTGAAAAACTTCTGCAACGTTTCGGTGAAATTCTCCAAACATCAAGTAGACAAAATGGTTTTTATGCCCTGCGTTCTGCCCTGATATTATCTGCGGCTAGTCCAGAAGGTTTGACTTTAGTCAATATCCTCAAAAAGTATTCTAGTCCCAGCATTCGTCTCAATTTTTCAGAAACAATACAGACAATTGGACAATTATCAGAACTACTGCAAAAAAGAGATATAGTTATTTCCCAAATCCAGCAGTTAGCCACTCAAGAATCTGCAAATTTACCATCGATAGATTTTAGTCAAAAACCAGATATCCGCAAAGCTGGTGAATTTAAGCACAGCAAAATTACCCTCACCTTATCTCGTGATGGACTCTCCAAACCTATTTTAGAAAGAAAATATGACGTTGATGTTTACTTACCCCAACCATCAGCAAATGCATCAACACCTTACCCAGTAATCGTCATTTCTCATGGTTTAGCAGAAGACCGCAATAGTTTTGTTTATATCGCTCAACATTTAGCATCACACGGCTTTGCTGTCGCTGCTCTTGACCATCCCATTGGTAACTCCAAACAATTTCAACAATTTTTAGCCGGCATTGCTAGTCCTCCCCAAGCTACAGAATTGATTGACCGTCCTTTAGATGTCAAATATCTTTTAGACGAATTGCAACGTTTGAGCGAAACTGACTCTAGGTTTAAAAATAAATTAGACCTCAAACAAGTTGGTTTAATTGGACATTCACTTGGTGGTTATACAGCATTAGCATTAGCTGGAGGAACCTTTGATTTTGCCAAAATTCGCCAAGAATGTAATCCCAATCGTTCTTTAAATCTTTCTACCTTTTTACAATGTCGTGCTAATGACCTCAAACCTGATAACTATGCCATCAAAGACGATCGCATCAAAGCAATTATGGTGATGAATCCTTTGAATAGCGTCATGTTTGGGGAAAAAGGTATAAGTACAATCCCAACTCCTGTGATGATGGTGGCTGGAAGTCAGGATATATTTACCCCCGCAGTTCCCGAACAAATTCGACCTTTCATCACCTTATCCAGTAAGGATAAATACTTAGCTGTTATTGAAAATGCTACTCACTTCTCCGTACTATCAGACATACCCAGCAATGAAAGAGTCCTCCCTGTACCAGAAGGATTATTAGGGCCCGATAGAAAAAGTGTCTATTCTTACATGAATAGTCTAGGCGTTGCCTTTTTCCAAACTCATATTCGTAATCAATCAGAATACCGTCCTTACCTGAGTGCTAGCTATGCTCAATTTATTAGTCAAGCGCCCTTAAATTTGAGCGTAGTCAATTCTGGTAGTGGAGAAGCGATCGCCCAACTAATAAATCGAGTTTACCAAAGTCCGTAACTCCAAATGAGTCCAATTACTTTCGTCAACATTTTCACCGTTAACCCCGGAAAACAGGAAGATGCCTTTCAACGCATTCAGCAAATTTATACCGAAGTTGTACAGACTCAGCCAGGTTTTCTCGATGCTCAATTACTTAAAAGTGACGATGGTGAAAAGGTTACAGCCATTGCTCATTGGGAATCAGCAGCACAGATTGCCGCTTTGAGAGAGAATCCACGATTTCAAGAACTGCATAATGAGGAATTTTATCAGGCGATCGCCAAGGTGGAACCTCATGTTTACAGTAGTGCCGTCAATGTAGTCGCTCTTTGATTTTTTGTGTAGTTTTTTACTAAATAACTATGGGTTTTCACTTTCACGACTTTGAACACCATCGCGCCTATGTCAACGGCGTCCGTCTCCACTTCCGCAAAGCTGGCAGTGGCGATCCTGTGCTACTGCTGCACGGTTGGTTAGGCACATCTTATACTTGGCGCAAGGTTGCTCCCGCATTAGCACAGCACTACACCGTGATTGTGCCAGACTTACGGGGTTACGGTGATTCCGAAAAGCCAGAAACAGGCTACGACGGACTCAACCAAGTGGAAGACATGCGCCAACTGTTGCAGCAGTTGGATTTGCTCCAACCCCATGTAGTAGGACACGACATGGGAGCCTTACCTGCTTATCTTTACGCCGCTACCTACCCCGAAGAAGTCAAAAGCTTGGTGTATCTCGATGAACCCTTACCAGGATTCAACCTGCATGAATTCACCGTCTTTTCCCGTGAAACCTTTGGCGGTTACTGGCACTTTGGATTCAATTACGCCAAAGACTTACCAGAACTACTGATTACAGGTAAAGAACGCCAGTTTATAGAGTACTTGTTAAACCTCATGCTCTACGACCCCAGTAGCATCAGCGAAGAGGATAAAGCAGAGTATCTCAGAACCTATGCCAGTGCGGGAGGTGTACGGGGGAGTTGTGGCTGCTATCGGGCAGCTTTGCAAACAACCGAACAGTTCAAAGCAGCTGGACAAACCAAGCTAAAACTACCAGTACTAGCCTATGGTGGACAGTTTGCCATACCAACAACCAAAGAACAAATGCTGATGGTTGCAGAAAATGTCGAGGGCGGCGTTATCCCCAACTGTGGGCATCTCATACCAGAAGAAGCACCAGAGTTTCTCACAGAGAAGTTATTGGATTTCTTCAGTCGGGTTTAAAAGCATTTCTGGCGTTGCTGAATCAGGGGATAAAACTCTGATTCTCTCTGCGCCTCTGCGTGAAATAAATCATCCCGCACTCATACAACGCCACATCTCTTATACCAATTCAATTAATGATGGTTCCCCGACATAAAGGAACTGGCGTTAGCGTAGCGGTAGCGAGATACGAGCGTCACCCGTAGGGCTTCTCGTAGAGTAGAATCGCGTCTCTACAGATGTTCTATGTCGCATTCTTTTTTCAAATTGGTATTACACAAATAACCTCAAACAATTAGGAACCGATCATGAACTACAGCGAAAAACTTACTCGTGATAACTGTGTAGTCGTCCTAGTGGATTTCTTAGATGGCTTTTTCCCTGGTTTAAAAACCATTAATCATGATTTGTTGCGAAAAAATGCTGAAGCATTTACAAAATTATCCAAAATCTTCGATTTACCTACAATTATGCTGGGAGAAGAAGGCGGTTTTCGTGGCAAATTCTTTCCAGAAGTTGTAGCCCATGCCGACCATGCTATCCGCGTTGAACGCCACACTCCCAGCGCTTGGGATGAGCCAAATTTCCGTGACAAATTAGCAGCAATTGGGCGCAAAAAGGTTTTGCTGGGTGGCATTTCTTTAGATATTTGTACATTGCAATTGTCTATAGATTTATTAGGGGCAGGTTATGAACCTTATGTAGTAGTTGATGTCTCTGGTTCTGATACCCCCTTGAACGAGACTGCTGCTTTGTTGAGATTAACCCAAGCAGGAGCAGTTTTGGTGTCTTGGGCATCAGTGGCTTCAGAAATTATGAAAGATTGGCAAACTCCAGAAGGGCCGGAAGTCGGTCAGCTATACCAAGACTTTAGCTATTGGGGCAATCGCCTTTAATACAAATTTTGGATTTGAGATTTTGCGAAAAGTCAAGCTCAGGATATTTTGAATTGGTATAAATTTGGAGCCAAGCAACGTGACACTAACCTTTGACCAGTTCCAACACCAACGCGCCATTGTCAACGGTAATATCAATCTCCATTATCGTATTGGCGGTACGGGAGAACCTGTCTTGCTGTTACATGGCTGGCCGCAACATTCCCTGATGTGGCACACTGTAGCCCCACAACTGGCAGAACATTTCACTGTCATTACACCAGATCTACGTGGTGCGGGTGGTTCTGCAATCCCCACGGCTGGTTACGACAAAAAGACAATGGCAACAGATATTTACCAACTGATTCAGCAGTTGGAACTATCGCAGATTTATCTGTGTGGTTACGATCTGGGGGCTGGTGTGGCTTACAGTTTAGCTGCGTCCTATCCGGAACTATTCCCCAAAGTTGTGTTTATGGAGTTCGGCTTGCCTGGTTTTGGTTACGAAACCATGATGCAACCCTCACCCACCTGGGATGCGGCGAGTAATTGGCATCTGGCTTTCTTCACCGTGCCTCAAGTAGCTGAGTTTGCCTTTCGCGGAAGGGAGAGGGAGTTACTTACTTGGTTCTTCTGGCATTTGTCCCACAATGAATCTGCCGTCAGCAGCACACACTTTGAAGAATACGTGCGCCAAATCTCCAAACCAGGAGCTTTACGAGCCGGAATAGAATACTATGCCAATGTGTGGCAAGATGCAGAAGATAACAAAAAATTGGCGCAAACACCTTTGTCTATGCCAGTGCTGGCGATTGGAGGGGAAAGCAGTGGTAGCCATTACATCGCGCAACTGTTTGAACCAGTCGCTAAAAATGTTCAGACTGCGGTTGTACCTGGGGCCGGTCACTGGTTAGGGGATGAAAACCCCCAAGCTTTGACAGCTATCTTACTAGAGTTTCTCACGTCGTCCTAATTCTGTAATGCTCAAACTTATGACGTTGCTACTAGTCAGCAGCATGACTGTGATGGCTAGTGCAACTATTTCCTCTGCCTTACCACCCATAGAAGCATCTGACACGAATGATTTAGAGCAAGTTCCGGCTGTTAGCCAATTCTCCGATGTGCAGCCTACAGACTGGGCTTTTGCAGCGCTGCGATCGCTAGTTGAGCGCTACGGGATCATTTCTGGTTATGCCGATGGTACATATCGGGGTAATCGGGCGATGAGCCGATATGAATTTGCGGCGGGTTTGAATGTCGCCCTCGAACAAATTAATCGCCTGATTGCTGAGGGTACAGCCGATGCAATTTCTCCAGAGGATTTCGCATTATTGCAACGACTGCAAGCAGAATTTGCGGCGGAGTTAACTACATTGCGATCGCGCGTTAATCAGTTGGAAGCCAAAACAAACGAATTAGCAGCCAATCAGTTTTCTACAACCACCAAGCTATCAGGACAAGTCGTTTTCGCAGTCAACGCCGGAGGATATACAGGCGATCGCATCATTGCTCCTAGAGGGGCTGTAATTGCTGAAAATCAACTAAATCCTACAGTAATCTACAGATTTTCCCTCAATTTCAACACCAGTTTTACAGGCAAGGACTTACTGCAAGTGCGGTTAATCACTGGTAGCGGTGCTGCTGATGACAACACAGCTGGTTTCTTGGAACCTAATCTGGCAAGTACTCTAGATTTCTCCATTCCCGGTCGGAATGACCAAATTAGCCTAGCTCGTCTTTATTACACCTTACCGCTATCAGACGATTTGAGCTTGACCTTGGGGCCATCAATTACAGCCCCCGACTTCGTAGACAAAAATCGCTATGCTAACACCAGTTTTCTCGATTTTTCCACCCAAGCCTTAGTGAATAACTACGTGCTATTTCCCAGAGCCAGAGGTACGGGTGCGCTTCTGGCGTGGAATCCAGGTGCAGGTACTTTACATTTACGAGCAGTTTACATTGCGGGAGATGCCAACAATACCCTGCCAGAGAATGCCCAAGTGTTTGGGGGTGGAAGACCACAAGACATTCGCCTATTCCCCGTCGGGGGTGGTGGCGCTACAGGTGGTCTATTTGGCGATCCTTACCAGGGGATAGTGGAATTGGAATATGCACCCAATCAAGCCTTTGCCCTACGTCTGCAATACGGCGGTGGCAGAATTTTTGGCAGCGATTTTAATGCTTTAGGAATCAACTTTGACTTGACATTAAGCGATCGCTTGGGTTTATTTGGTCGCTATGGCTATAGTTCTTACACCAATACCACAGTCGGCGATATTCACCCCAACTATTGGATGGCAGGGATAGCTTTTCCCAATCTATTTATGAATAGAGCGATCGCCGGCATTGCCATTGGTCAGCCATTAATTGAAAATGCCGTGGGTAATGCTACTCAAACTAATTTTGAAGCCTTTTATAATTTCCCCCTCACTGACCAAATCCGCATCACACCCTTAATGCAGGTAATCACCAACCCTGGCAATCAAAACGCCAACGGCACAATTATCACCGGCACCATGCGGATGGTTTTCTCATTTTAAATTACGAATTACGAATTACGAACTATGTCAGAACCCCAAACGAACAACTTAGCTCCTGGCGTTATAGCGATCGCTCGTCGTGTTAAACCTATGCATTATAAACATCTTTCTTAACAAAGAAATTGACAAAAAACAGAAGTAATGTAGTGTCTATAGCAAGAGCCGGAAGCAGAACAAAGTCAAACATGGAACAATGGATCACACAAGAACTAGA
>JAHHHF010000053.1 GCA_019359495.1 Goleter apudmare HA4340-LM2 | reverse complement strand
AACATTTTTCCCTCATTCCACTCACTGGTAACGATTTTCTCGCTCCAGTGCGGATTGTGGGAATTTTCTTTTCAATCGTTCATACACCGGACTTGTGTCACGAAACAATAAGTCGCACATCGCGTTATATTGTGAGTTAGTAGCTGCGAAATCCCATAAACTAGCATGGTGGCAACAATATTAGCATCATGAACTTGCTTACCACCAACAGGTATTTCTGCTATTAATGCGAGTAATCTTGCTGTGATTTGAGAACCATCTTCCGCAACTAAAAAACGGTTTTGTAAGTATCGGATATCCTGAACCACTGTTGCAATGGGCAGCGTAATACTAAATTGTTGAGGACGGGTGAGAATAGCTAAATATTCCCTCAAGACTTGTCGGCTAATTCATAACTCAACCCCCGCATCATAAAAACCTTGAACAGCTTTTATTGCAGCTTGGTGAAACGGAAATTGAATTTGATTAGCATACACTAATATATTAGTGTCTATAAAAATAGGATTAACGCCCCCAGTCACCATACATATCCTCACGTCTTAAAGAAAGATTCTCAGGCCAAAGTCCACAATTATACATAGGAACATTTAGAGGAGGGTGATTTTTCTGACTTTCACTTTTCTCAGCTAAAGGTTGTTCATCAATTACTATCACCACTTTATGTTCACCCTCTGGGATATCTTGTGGTAATTGCAATGTCATTTTTCCATCTTTTGTAACTGTGACAATTGTTTCTATAGCTTTCATAATTATTAATTCCTTTTTCTATCTTATTCTTGCACAGTTAATGGCAGGCGAACAGTGAAAGTAGAACCAACGCCCGGCTGACTTTTGACAATTATTTCACCACCCATCATCTGACAAAAATGCCGACTAATTGCCAACCCCAATCCTGTACCGCCATACTTTTTTGTAGTTGAAGTATCACCTTGAATAAAAGGTTGAAATAGTTGTTCCTGCTGGCTGGGAGTCATCCCAATTCCTGTATCACTAACGGTGAAAGTAATGACACCAAAAGGAGCATTTATGAGTAAATCTTCCTTTTCGCTTTTGACTACGAGGATTACTTTTCCATTTGTAGTAAACTTAGCGGCGTTGCTTAATAAGTTTAATAATACCTGCCGCATTCTAGTCTGATCTGCATACATTGTTCCCAGTTGATGATCACAATCTATTTCTAAAACATTGCCATTTTTTTCTACAGCCGGTTTCACTGTGAGAACAACATTATTAATCAATGTGGCAATCTCAAATGTCTCTGGGTAGAGATTCATTTTCCCTGCTTCAATTTTCGACAAGTCTAGGATGTCGTTAATTAGTTCCAGTAGATGCCTACCAGCAGAGTTAATTGTTTCTAAATCAGTGATGAAGTCTCCTGATAAACTGAGATCCATTGCATCGTCTTGCAGTAATTGGCTCAAGCCAATCACTGCATTCAAAGGTGTCCGTAACTCATGACTAACATTCGCCAAAAAAATACTTTTTGCCTTGCTAGCAGCTTCGGCTAATTCTTTAGCTTGCTGTAGCTCTTTAGTTCGCTCAGATACGCGCTCAATCAGACGATTCAGAGATTTTGCTAGTAATCCAATTTCATCCTCTGTGGTAATAGGCGCTCGTAAATCGAAATTAGATTTCCGCGCTACCTGTTCTGCTACTTGGGTGACGGTAATAACTGGTTCTGCGATCGCTCGACTCGTCCGCCAAGCTACAATAGCAGCGATCGCTACTGAAACTAGCATACTCACCATCACAATCAATCTTTCAACTCCTTTAGCTTGCTCTACATCTAATGCTTTGTCAACTTCTTGTTCTTCGGCAGTTTGCAAGATTTTACTCAATGTCTGCGACAGATCTTCTAAGCGCATTGCTGTTTCGCCGCGCATGATTTTCAGCAACTTTTCTTGTGCTGAAAACACTTTTTTGGGCTGTAATTTTTGGTAACTAATTGTCTGTAATACAGCTTCTATTTGTACAACATAAAATTCTAAGTTAGCGTTGTAGTCTTGTAATAAAGCCTGTAACCTAGGACCTCCTGCTGCTAACCGCTTGGGCTTCCTTTCAATAAAGTTAGTAATTTGTTGCTCTAATGCCTTAGCTTTTTCAACACTCTTAAGAAATTCGCTTTTTTTCCTTTCCAAGCGCTGTAAATCTTCTAATGTCGCCACCAAACTAAAACTATTTAATTTTGACTCTAGTACTGCATCTTTATAATTATTCAGTAGTTGTCTTTGCTCATGAACTTGATTTAATTGTCTAATTTCTCTTCCCCGGTAGTAATTGGCAATTACCAAGCCAGTCAGTGAGCCAAAGAAGCCAATACCAATAGCCACAAAATACCCATAGCCAATTTTTTGATGTATACGCCAAGAACTAGCTTTGAGTTTCCCTCTTGAAGGGAATTCTATTGTCGGGAGTTCGTCTGTGGATGGCTCTTCCGCTTGCACTGTTTTGCTTTGTGAACTGCTATTGACAGGAGTTAGCTTTTGAGTTTGCATACCTCAAACCTTCTCACCCTCCTGTAAAAATTACTATACTAGTCCTGCTTGCATCATCACTTTCACTGGTGACAGAAACTTAGCATCATCTTCTTTTATAACAAGAGTAAGTCGCTAATCACCAGATAATTTGTATGACCTCTATAATATCTGAGCAATTTTGAGATGAATATTGAACCAAAAACTAGGCGTTAATCAACAAAATTTACTTTTTCTAGCCAAAATCAATTACTTGTAGTTAGGATACTCGCTAATGGCGACGGAGTTTTGATCATTTCCTACACTACTATAACTTTCTCTTAGTGATTTATAATACGCTGTAAGCACTTTTATCTAGTTTTTTAAGCTAAGAGCATCCAAACTGTTGCTTTTTATGCTTAGTTTAGCGTGTCATTAAATCTTATCACCAATTCTTTTATTCAAGAAAAGTTTTCTTAACCAAACAGAAAACCCTCTAGCTAAGGCTAGAGGGTTTTTGTTCGGGCTATTGCTATTCCTAGCTCTTTTATCTATGGAATAGGTATCTATTGGGTAAAGGGAAACTTGATGTCCCTGGAGGGGATAAGGAGCAATAATAATTAATCATCTCATTTCCCAGCCCCAATTCAATGTAATGTTTTAGCGATCGCTGCTGACAGTGACTTGTTAGCGGCTTGCTTTAACAACTCTGCCTTGTCGGTACGCTCCCAAGGTAAGTCCAAATCAGACCGACCAAAATGACCATAAGCTGCGACGTCCTGATAAAAACGTCCGCCTCTTTCATTTGGCAGGTTACGTAAGTTGAAGGTATGGATAATTCCTGCGGGGCGTAGCTCAAAGTACTGCTTGATTAATTCCAGCAAGATATCTTCATCCACTTTGCCCGTACCAAAGGTATCCACCAAGATGCTTGTGGGTCGCGCTACCCCAATAGCATAAGATAACTGGATTTCTACTTTGTCTGCTAACTCGGCGGCAACGATGTTTTTCGCTACATAGCGGGCTGCATAAGCAGCAGAACGATCTACTTTTGTGGGGTCTTTACCAGAAAAAGCACCACCACCATGCCGTGAATAACCACCGTAGGTATCAACAATGATTTTCCGTCCCGTTAGACCAGAGTCCCCCTGAGGTCCACCAACTACAAATTTACCTGTGGGATTGACTAAAAAACGTGTTTGCTCATTTGGCTTCAAGTCAATGTCACCAAAGACAGGTTCGACTACTGCTGACCAGAGGTCTTGTCTAATCTTGGCTTGTATTTCCGCCTCGTCTGTGATTTCCCCAATCGTGGCTGTATGCTGGGTAGAAATTAGGATTGTATCAATCCCGACAGGGCGTCCTTCTTCATAGACCACAGTTACTTGAGTTTTACCATCAGGGCGCAGGTAGGGCAAGTTACCTGTCTTCCGGACTGCTGCTAGACGGCGAGCAATTCGGTGGGCCAGACTAATTGGCAAAGGCATTAGTTCTGGTGTTTCGTTGCAAGCAAAACCGAACATAATTCCTTGGTCGCCCGCCCCGATTTTATCGAATAGCTCTTCACTATCCTGTTGACGGGTTTCTTGAGCAGTGTTGACGCCTTGAGCGATGTCAGGCGATTGTTCATCCAAGGCTACTAATACACTAGTACTATTGGCGGAAAAGCCGTTATCGGCGTCGGTGTAGCCAATTTCAGCAATTTTCTTGCGGGCAAGATTGACATAATTAACATCGGCTTTGGTGGTAATTTCACCTGTAATCAATACTAAGCCAGTATTAACTACGACTTCAGCCGCCACGCGACTAGTAGGATCTTGTGTCAATAAGGCATCAAGAATTGTATCAGAAATCTGATCGCATATTTTATCCGGATGACCTTCGGTAACTGATTCTGAGGTAAATAAATATCGACGAGACAAAGGAATTTCCTCCTTTTAAAGTATTTTCACTGACTAAATGTGGTTATTTAGTTCAGTTACTCCAATTTCTGAAATCATAACAATAATTACACCATCAGTAGTTAGTGTTTTTCTTATCTTCTAAAAATCTATTAATAATGACTAAAATATCTGTAGAAAAATTTATATTCACGTTGACTACAATTTTTGGATAAATACAAAAAATGGGGATACCGTTCAGTATCCCCTCAAAAATTTGACACAAATACTGCTGTTTTAAACTTGAACTGCCAGTTTGGCTTCCTTTGCTGTCAGCTTTTCATAAGTGGCACGCATTTTTAGACCTGTCAGCACTTGGAACAAACCAGTTCCATTATTGGAACCAGGATACTCACGGTGCTGGAGTAATAAGTGAGTCAACTCACCTTGGTATTTGGTAGATGTGTTACTGAGATGAGTTTCGATATAAATTACTTCTTCCAAGTTGTCAAATTGACCATCTACCTCTAGTACTGAAACATAGCGACCGTAGTACACATCTGAACCATAGTAAACTTGCATACCAGGGTAAGAACAGGTAAGTTTACGTCCGCAAGGAGTCCAAGTAATTGTTGACCCTTCATCAAAGAGGTAAGCTGGCACAAAGCCATCCTTACCCTCTCTTTGAAGCATCCTTACCCGCAGCACTTTACGCTCTGTATCGTTTTTGATTAAGTTAGTGGGTAATACTTGCAAAACCACATCAGCAAATTCTCTTTGTGGTTCAATATACTTTTCAAAATCGGGCTTACGGGAATTGATTTGAGCTAAAACATCTTCGTAACGGTGACCACGTTCAGCCATATCTCGCTGAATTTTCCAGGCAATTTTGACTTCATCACTGATGTCAAAATAAACACTAAAATCAATTAATTCTCTTACCCGTTCGTCATATAAAGGATGTAGTCCTTCCACAACTATAATGTGATTTGGCTCGATCCGTTCTGGCGGATCAATCAAGCCGGTTTCGTGGTTATAAATCGGCTTATCAATAGCTTCACCATTCTTGAGCGCTTTGATTTGCTCATACATCAAGTCAAAATTGTTTGCCCTAGGGTCAAGCGCAGTAATTCCAGTTTCTTTACGCTGTTTGCGATCCAAAGAATGATAGTCATCTAAGCAGATGACGGTCATTAAATCTTCACCAAACAAATCTATCAAACGACGCAAAAACGTAGATTTACCGCACCCGGAGTCTCCAGCTACTCCAATCAGTACCACGCGTTCTGGCTTGCTTGTCATAAATCTCCTCTAAATACTAAAGATGTGTCAATAATTTTTCACACAGCAGATTTTGAAGCCAGGAAGCTCAACCTATTGGTTTGTCCTGCGTTCTTGCTACCCACAGCGCTATAAGAAATCAGACGGGTATACAACAAAGTAATAGTTGTTACTCGTCGGCCTAGCCTGAATTCGTTGCTGGTAAGTATTTAATCCTAGTGGTATACTTGATTTTAACAGAAGGGGGTATGCGATACAAGATTTGCTGTCAGGAAGAATCTGGTGCTTCATCAAGCATACTAATGATTTTAGATATGATTTTAACAGATATCTCCACAGCACTTACTAGGTAGCGTGGCTAATTTAGTTGCTTAGTTGTAAGCCTATTAATCAAGTCCATAAGGTATAAATTTCTTTTGTAGCAAATTTTGTATGATTCTTGAATTTTAATTGGTGCTTGAGCAAGATTCCAGATATTATCAGGCAATATCCACCCCAAGAATGATGAAGCGATTTGCCTCAACATCGATATGAGTACTGAATCGAAGAAGGATTTTCCGGTTGTGTTTTACAAGGAGAGAAAATCTTGAGCGTTACTTTTACAGACAGGTTTAAATACTAAGTGTGAGCATCTGGGAGTGTAGTGTTAGAGGTTGACAGATGTTTCACATCACGTAAAACTTATGGTAGTTGCTTATATCGTCTCTCCTGATATCAGGCTATTTTTACAGATTGATTCAGGTTCTAGTCATGGCTATGAGCCATAACTGGGTAAGGGTAGCAGCTAAAAAATCTCGATGTAAGTCGTAGAACAGTTTCCTGAGATGGGGGAAGGGTGCAATCAGGGAAGTAAAACCAATCGGAAGCAAAATTGCCGTGATTGGCTCTCGCCGATGTTAATTGCTCAAGGAAGGTCAGGACGATGACTATTTTTAGCAGGAAAGCGAGTGGTAAATTTTACTACTCAGTGCTGCTCAGTGATGTATAAATCTGGCTTGGGTAATTACTGAATTGTCTCCCTGCTAGAGACGGTAGTTAACGAAAAAAAGATTAAATTGACTCATTATTAACATTCTCCAAAAGACTTATCCTCTAACTTAGAAGATGAACAGGTGTGTTTTGACGCTGCCTGCACGTCTTTGGTGAGTGTACTTAGCAAGGCATTAGTTTGATGATGCCGCTTTCCCAAAGTGTCAGTTTAGTGAAACGAAAATCCGGTAAACTAAAGCTGGCTTGTAATGGGAAAAGTTTTTTTTTGAAAAACGGTTAAGTAAACATCGGAGTGGTAGAACGAATGTCTAATAAAGGTGCTGTTGAGGGTGCTGCCAACACAGAATCAGGTAGCCGCGTCTTCGTTTACGAAGTGGTGGGTCTGTGTCAGAACGAAGCAACTGATCAAACAAACTACCCAATTCGTAATAGTGGCAGTGTGTTCATCAGAGTGCCTTACAACCGCATGAACCAAGAAATGCGACGTATCACTCGCCTAGGCGGCAAAATAGTTAGTATTCAATCCGCAAGTGCTCTACAGCAAGTTAATGGTAAGGTGCCGTTGGCGGTTGGGAATAGCACAGTCAACAAGTTATCCGTATCTGGGGAGACTGCTAACAGTGAAGGGAATGGTCAAGCCACACCTGTGAATGAGAAAAGTGAAGTGAAAGGCTTCGCTAAATCACCAGCTGACGAACAGCTCAAGAAGAAGGACAAAAAAGGCAACACCATGTCTCAAGCGAAAGCCAAAAAAGATGCCCACGCTGACGTTCCTGTCAACATTTACCGACCCAATGCACCGTTTATTGGCAAGGTAATGTCTAATGAACCGTTAGTTAAAGAAGGCGGGATTGGTATTGTTCAGCATCTCACGTTTGATATTTCTGGCGGAGATTTGAAATATATTGAGGGTCAAAGTATTGGTATTATCCCACCAGGATTAGATAAGAACGGTAAGCCAGAGAAACTCAGACTGTACTCGATCGCCTCCACTCGTCACGGCGACAATATAGATGATAAGACTGTATCACTGTGTGTTCGCCAGTTGGAGTATAAACACCCAGAAACCGGCGAAACAGTCTATGGTGTGTGCTCCACTCACCTGTGCTTCTTGAAACCAGGTGAAGATGTCAAAATCACAGGGCCTGTGGGTAAAGAAATGTTGTTACCCAGCGACCCAGAAGCCAATGTGATTATGATGGCAACTGGAACTGGTATTGCTCCCATGCGGGCTTACCTATGGCGTCAGTTTAAAGATGCAGAAAGAGCAGTTAACCCTGAGTATCAGTTTAAAGGATTTTCTTGGTTGATATTTGGTGTGCCAACAACTCCAAATCTCCTCTATAAAGAAGAACTGGAAGAAATCCAAAGCAAATATCCTGATAACTTCCGCCTCACTTGTGCTATCAGCCGGGAACAGAAAAATTCCCAAGGTGGCAGAATGTATATCCAAGACCGTGTAGCAGAACATGCAGATGAACTGTGGCAGTTGATTAAAAATGAAAAAACCCACACATACATCTGCGGTTTACGTGGCATGGAAGGCGGTATTGATGAGGCCCTATCAGCAGCTGCTGCTAAGGAAGGCGTAACCTGGAGTGATTACCAGAAGGAAATCAAGAAAGCTGGTCGCTGGCACGTAGAAACCTACTAGTACCAATTCAAAATTCAAAATTCAAAAATTTAGATTGGATCTGGGTTTCTGGTTTTGAATCTACTGCTGGATTTTAGAGAATTGGTAGCAGATGGGGTGGGCAATGCTCACCCCTAATTTTTTGCAGGGCTAACAACCCTGTGGGAATGCTAAAAGCAAATGCCTCGCACATGGGCAAACAACCGTTTGCCCGTGCCGCACGGTCTACCCTACAATTGTTCTGTTATAAATGTTGTAAATAGCTGGGAAGCAAAGTACTAAGTACTTGTATTACTCAGGACTCAGCATTGAATTTGGTGAAAATTTTGTGGGTGTAAAGTTAGGTATATTGGGATTAGGTACGGTAGGAACGGGGACAGTGCAGTTGCTGCAAGACAAAACTGGGCGTCACCCGTTGTTGCAGGAAGTAGAAATATATCGGGTGGGAGTACGATCGCCTGATAAACTCCGGGCAGTAGAATTACCTGGGGATGTGATCACAACAGATTTAGAGTCAATTGTCAATGACCCGGCGGTAGATATAGTCGTCGAGGTGATGGGAGGATTAGAACCAGCGCGATCGCTTATCCTCCAAGCCTTACGCAACGGCAAGCATGTGGTTACTGCCAACAAAGCAGCGATCGCCCGGTTTGGAGATGAAATTTTTACTACAGCTAATCAAGCCGGGGTATACGTACTGCTAGAAGCGGCGGTGGGTGGCGGTATCCCTGTGATTCAACCCCTGAAGCAGTCATTAAGTGTGAACCGGATTCACACGGTGACGGGGATAGTCAACGGTACAACTAATTACATCCTCACCCGGATGCAGACGGAAGGTAGTAACTTCAGCGATGTGTTAACCGATGCCCAAAGATTGGGTTATGCGGAGGCTGACCCCACAGCCGATGTGGATGGCTTAGACGCTGGCGATAAAATTGCGATTCTGGCTTCATTAGCCTTTGGTGGACGCATCCACCTAGAAGATGTTTATTGTGAAGGGATTAGGCAAGTTAGCAAAACAGATATTGCCTACGCTGAAAAATTAGGATTTGTGATTAAATTGTTAGCGATCGCTAAACGTATCACTCCCTCTTCTCCTCTTTCTGTACGTGTCCATCCCACCCTAGTACCGAAGGCACACCCCTTAGCTAGTATCAACGGTGTGTATAATGCCATTCTCGTGGAAGGCGAACCCATTGGACAGGTAATGTTCTTTGGCCCTGGTGCAGGTGCGGGTGCAACCGCCAGTGCCGTAACTGCGGATATCTTAAATCTAGTTGCTACCCTAAAAACCAGCACAGCTAACCCCAATCTTCTATTAAGTTGTAGACATCAGGATTACTGTGAAATTGCGCCAATGTCAGAACTGGTAACTCGGTTTTACACTCGGTTCCTGACTAAAGACCAACCTGGTGTGATTGGCAAATTGGGTACTTGTTTTGGGAATTATGGCGTTAGTTTGGAGTCAGTTGTCCAAACTGGTTTTCAGGGAGGATTGGCAGAGATTGTGGTTGTGACCCATGATGTCAAAGAAGGGGATTTTCATCAAGCCTTGGCAGAAATTCGCACCCTGGAAGCGATAGATAGTATTCCTAGTTTGCTGCGTGTACTTTAACTGCAATTTCTCACCACCTACTGCTCATCATCTGTGAATAATTGGGCGTGAGACAATTTATCTTTTGATTTAACCTATCGATACACCAAAAAATCCTGCAATTAACGCCAAACCTAACCAATGTCAGGTTCGCTTTAGTTTCGAGAAAGTCATAATATTTGGGTCAGTGCAATTAAATTTCGCCACCCAATAATCTATGCAATTGAATGCGATCGCTATTCTCAGTCAAGGGCTGTCTGAGTTTTTTACTCCTTCCTTATCATCTATATTGCCTATTAAAGACCCAGTACCGGCTTTTTTGACAATTTTGGGGATTATGCTGATCGCACCCCTGTTATTTGAAAAAATCCGCTTGCCTGGGATTGTGGGGTTGATTTTAGCTGGTGTTGTGGTTGGCCCCAATGGACTAGGACTACTAGCACGGGATAATACGATTGTGCTGTTGGGCACGGTAGGGTTATTGTTTCTCATGTTCATGGCGGGACTAGAAACTAGCCTCGATGACCTGAAATATAACGCTGATAAGGCAGTCATATTCGGCTTGGCTACTTTTGCTGCGCCAATGGCATTGGGTACTGCGGCGATGTCAGCGATTGGTTACGATTTGTTGCCTGCGATTTTAGTCGCTTCTTGTTTCGCTTCCCATACTTTGTTAGCACTACCGATAGCCAGCAAACTGGGAATTATGCGTTCTCAGGTTTTGACTACTACTTTGGGAGGCACGTTAATCACCAATATTTTGGCATTGTTGGTGTTAGCAGTAGTAGTGAGGGCACATCAAGGCAGTTTAACCTTGGGGTTTTGGCTATTCCTGATTCCGGCATTAACTATTTACACTTTTCTCACACTTTGGGGTGTACCTAAAATTGGACGCTGGTTTTTTCAAAGGTTTGGGCATGATGAAGGTGCAGAATTTACCTTTGTGCTGGCGACTTTATTTGTGGTTTCTTATGGGGCACAATTGGTCAGTATTGAACCGATCATTGGGGCTTTTTTGGCTGGAGTTGCCATTACACAATTGATTCCCCAACTCAGTCCCCTGATGAATCGGATTCAATTCATTGGGAATACGCTATTTGTGCCGTTTTTCCTGATTTCTGTGGGGATGTTAGTCAACCCCAAGATTTTGGTACAAGAACCGCGATCGCTAGTAGTATCAGGTGTGATGGTAAGTGTGGCGATCATGGCCAAGTTTGTACCAGCTTGGGGGTCTGGGAAGTTATTTGGATTTGATTTCCACAAAATTATGGTGATGTTTGGGCTATCTGTAGCCCAAGCTGCTTCAACTCTAGCTGCCATCACCGTTGCTTACAATATCAAGTTGGTGGATGAGTTGACAGTCAATGGCACGATCGCCATGATTTTAGTTACCTGTGTAGCTTCTCCGTGGATCACCGCCCAGTGGGGGCAAAAATTTAAACCAGAAACCACCAGTATTCCAAACCGTCCGGTAGGTAGTTTAGGCGATCGCGTTTTAGTCCCAGTTGCCAACCCTAATACTGAAGATAATCTGCTGCGACTAGCAATTATTTTGGCCAAAGCTGCCTCTGGCACCTTGTTACCACTGCATATTTTACTAGAAGAAAATGCCTCAATTTCTCCAGAAGTCAAAGCCAGGCAGAGTCAGTTGCTAGCAACTGCCGAGGCGATTGCCCATGCGGCGGTGACTAATGTGACTCCCATCGCCAGGATTGACGAATCGATTGATAAAGGGATTGCTAGGGTAGCAGAAGAACAACAGGTGAGTGTCATTGTTTGTGGTTGGAAGGGTTACTCTAGCTATCAGGAAAACATATTTGGTAACGTTATTGATCAAATTGTCAACCGTAGTTCTGTACCTGTTTTAGTCACGCGATTTCCTTTACCCATTCAGCATACAGAGCGAGTTTTTCTCGCTTTCACCACCCAACAGAGTTGCGCTAGTTCGTTTCAACAGACCATTGAATTAGCTACCAGTCTAGCAGCCGAACTCAAAGCATCCTTGCAACTATTACACGTCGTCACAGAACGTGTCGCCACATTTGAGTTAAGTGATGCCGATTTACCAGGGGATACACCCTTGCTCAGGGTGCGAGGTAATTTTGTCCGGCAAGTTTCTCGCTTACTTAAAAGTAACGATTTACTACTGTTGTATGGAAATTTTGACCATAAAACCCAATTATTGTCATTACTGGGAGATGCACCAGAAGCGATCGCCCGCTCTCATCCTAAAATTGCCATGATTGTTGCTTACTTTCCCCATTAGTACTAATTAAGTAGCTAGGCAAACGGGCATCATCGTTGCTGGTTTACCAATCTGTAATACTTGCACTGGTTCGGTGGCGTCAATTAATGTTGTACCCAGAGGTAGAACAGCCAGGGCATTAGTCTGAGCTAAATTAATTAAGTTGCCAGAACTGTGACTACCACCAGCTTTGTGAAACTCGTAAACACCATTAATTAACTGCAATTTGCCCCAAACATAAGTTTCCCGCTTACCATCTGATCGCAATTCATCATGCGATCGCACTTGCACAAATTCTACTTTCCCACCGCCACTAAGTCCTGAAAGTTTCTCGATTGCAGGCTGGACAAATCGCCAAAAAGTCACCAATGCAGCCGCCGGATTTCCCGGTAAGCCAAAATACAGTGTTGAGTGTTGATTGTTTTCCCCATCAGCCACATCATGATGAGGAAAAGTAGCCATAGTCAAAGGCTTACCTGGCCGCATCGCCGCTGCACGAATATGCATTTTTGCGCCTAATAACCCTAATATCTTGTCCACATAGTCATAATCTCCCACAGAAACCCCACCGGAAGAAATGACTATGTCGGCGTTAGCTAAAGCATGAGCAATAGTTTGCTCAAGGGTGATGGGATCATCTTTGACAATACCCAACAGTAGGGGTTCCGCGCCACTTTGCCTCACCAAAGCTGCTAGCGCATACTGATTAGAATCCACAATTTGTCCCGCTTGTAAAGTTTGCTCAGGCATTACCAACTCATCACCAGTGGAAAAAATTGCTACACGAGGACGGCGGTAAACACTCACTTGGGTACACTGGGCTGCGGCTAATACAGCAATTTCTGGGGCATTTAAAACAATGCCTGCTGGTAGTAATTGTGTTCCGGCTTGATAAAAAGAGCCTTTGTGCCTGACGAATTCTTGCGGTTTTGGTGCTGCTAGAATCAAAATGCCGTTTTCTTGCCCGTGAGTATTTTCCTGCATCACGACAGTATCCGCACCCTTTGGCATCACTGCACCCGTGAAAATCCGTGCGGCTTGTCCCGGCTGAATCATAAATTGAGGCTGATAACCTGCGGGAATCTCTTCGATAATTTCCAAAACAGCTGGCTGTGCGGCGCTACAATTTTGCACATCTTGATAACGGACTGCATAGCCATCCATAGCTGAATTATCCCAATGGGGAAAGTCTAGCTGACTAGTAACTGGCGCGGCGAGAATGCGGCCAAGGGCGGATAATAAATCTACAACCTCCGTATCCCGTTGATGATTCAACGGTTGCACTAAGTTTAAAATTATTGTTTCTGTATCGCTGACTGATAACATAGCGATCGCCTACTGTTAAGCTAGATGTTTTACACTCATGATTCTCATGAGAATTTAGTTTTTCTAGCATTCTCAGCATAACAAGTAAACTGATCTGCACCTAGATCAAACACTATGAAAAACGATTTGTACCACTACATTGAGATCATGGATGGAGTCCGCAGTGGTGGCGACAGTGGAGGAGTTGAAGCATCGTGTGGAGTATTTGTAAATGCGATCGCTCTTGTAGTCAGCCCCCAGCCAACTATAATTAGTCTCTACTTTAAAAAATACACTGGTATAAAAGCGACTTGATCATAGTCGCTACAAATTGGATATTTTGGAATTGTCAGTTTCCAGATAAAACCACCTATTTTTATGACTATTGAACGCGTTCCCCAGCAACACTATCCCAAAGCTGAAATTGGGCGGCGAGGTATGGCATTAGGGCTGGATTTCCTTGGTGTCTGGTTAGTCAGTTCCCTATTAGGCAGTAGCGATGCTGGTATTCAAATTATCCAAATTTTTGTGTTTGCGATCGCCTGGTTGCTGTTGCGGGTAGTACTCGTATATAACAATCAAGGGCAGAGTTTAGGGCGATGGGCATTTGATATCAAGGTGCTAGAAGTACGTGAAGAAGAAGTCACTAGCAGAATCCCTACCTTTTTAGCATTAGTGAAACGAGAGTCCATAATTGGAGTGGGTGCGCTTTTGGTTTCAATTGCCCTCAACAACCTCAGAGCCAATCCCACTGCTATACTGCTAGTACTTCCCCTGGCTGTTGACTGTGGCACAGCCTGGTATGATACCCAGCTGCATCAAGCTTTGCATGACCGCTATGCTGGTACTTTCATCGTTTCGTCGCGTCGTGGTTATTCCCTGGATATAAAAATCAAGCGACTAGTTGAAAGTATGCGGCGCAATGTGCGAAGATAGTCGTTTGTGTTAATTCTCTTCAGGCTTTACGGTTTGTAAGATTATGGCTAAAAGCAAAGGTGTCCGGATCATAGTGACACTGGAATGTACCGAGTGTCGTACTAACGCTAACAAGCGTTCTGCTGGTGTTTCCCGATATACAAGTACCAAAAATCGGCGGAACACGACTAACCGATTAGAACTGAAAAAGTTCTGTACCCACTGCAATAAACACACAGTCCACAAGGAAATTAAGTAAAAATGAGCTATTACCGTCGGCGTTTGTCCCCGATTAAGCCGGGAGAACCAATCGATTATAAAGATGTTGATTTATTGCGGAAGTTTGTCACCGAGCGAGGTAAAATACTGCCACGTCGGATCACTGGGTTAACATCTCAGCAACAGCGAGACTTGACATTAGCGATTAAACGTGCTCGAATTGTGGCTTTGTTGCCGTTTATTAATGCGGAAGGCTAAAGAGAGGTAAAGACGTTGCACTGCAACGTCTGTACAATAGCCTCTGAATCTATTTCACTTTGGGCTACAAGTATTTAAACTGTTCACTAGATAAAGTGCGAGAGTTGTGGAGAAGGGGACGCTAGTTGAATTTCGGGTTCAAGGCGATCGCCGTCTGGGAGTTGTAGATCGCCCAGATGGCAAAACCCG
Organism: Goleter apudmare HA4340-LM2; assembly: GCA_019359495.1. GTDB lineage: Bacteria > Cyanobacteriota > Cyanobacteriia > Cyanobacteriales > Nostocaceae > Goleter > Goleter apudmare. Next base: position 2,401 of record JAHHHF010000053.1, on the reverse strand, counting down.
TTGGTTTGTGGTTGACGAACGCGGTCAATCCCACAGCCTCGCGCCTAGACAAATTACTTATACAGTTCACGGCCAAACTTACAAGCCCTCAGAGATTGACGGCTTTCTAGAGCAAGTCAAGCCATATTTAGACCCCTCTAGCTTAGAAGTAGCTTGGGAATTGCTGGTAGAAGACGGGGAAACAGTCACGCCTCCCCAGATGGCAAATCTACTGTTTTCTGAGTCAGCAGCACCTCATTGTTACGCTGCCCATTGCTTGTTATCAGACGACAAACTCTATTTCAAGCAAAAAGGAGACGCCTATGAAACCCGCACTGCAACCCAGGTAGCAGAACGCAAACACCAGTTAGAAGTAGAAGCCCAAAAAGCTAGGGGGCAGCAAGAATTTTTAGCACGTGTCGAGCAAGCACTGCAAGGCGAAGCCGTAGAATGGCAACGCCACGATCGCCAGCGTCTCGAAGGATTAGAAAAATACGCTGCCCTACTTGCGGATATCGTGCGGGTGGGGGTAAATTATGATTCTCTGCCTCGGGCTTACCCCCCACCAGCACCAGTATTGGAAACTATGACCATGCTGGGACGACCCGCAACTCCCCAAGGAGCCTTTCAACTTTTGGTAGACTTGGGATGGTGGAATAATTATGAAAACTTATTCCTGCGTCGTTCGTCAATTCCGGTTCAGTTTCCTAGCAAGGTAATAGAAGTGGCGCAACAGCGTTTGGATTCTCCAGCATCTGACCAAGATGGAAACCGCTTAGATTTGACTCACCTCAAGGTGTACACAATCGATGATGAAAGCACAACTGAAATTGACGATGGTCTCAGTTGGGAATCATTATCAGATGGACGAGAACGCCTTTGGGTACATATCGCCGATCCTACCCGATTACTAGCGCCGGAAGACGAATTAGACCTAGAAGCGAGAAAACGAGGCAGTACAGTTTATTTACCTACGGGAATGATTCCTATGTTCCCGGAGATATTGGCTACCGGGCCCATGAGTTTAGTGCAGGGACGGGTTTGTTGTGCCCTCAGTTTCGGTATAGTTTTAGATGAAACTGGTGCAGTCGCAGAATTTAACATTCATCCCAGTTCCATTAAACCCACCTATCGCCTCACCTACGAAGATGTGGATGAAATGCTGGAATTAGGGGTAGAGGCGGAACCAGAAATTGCAGCGATCGCAGGCTGGGCTAAACGGCGGAAAACTTGGCGCTACAATCAAGGTGCCATCAGCATCAACATGCCTGAGGCCATGATTAAGGTCAAAGGCGACGAGATCAGCATCGATATTTTAGATGACTCCTCCTCCCGCCAACTCGTAGCAGAAATGATGATTCTTGCCGGTGAAGTTGCTGCTCGTTACGGTCAAAACCACAACATTCCCCTACCTTTTCGCGGTCAGCCACAGCCAGAATTACCCCCAGACGAAGAATTACTCCAACTCCCCGCCGGATTTGTCCGCTCCTGCGCCATGCGTCGGTGTATGCCCAAGAGTGAAATGAGCATCACCCCTGTACGTCATGCAGGCTTGGGTTTGAATACTTACACTCAGGCGACTTCTCCCATCCGGCGCTACAGTGACTTACTCACCCATTTTCAACTCAAAGCCCATTTGCGCGGGGAAGTTCTACCCTTCTCCGCCGAACAACTCAAAGAAGTGATGATGACCGTCACGAGTACCACCCAAGAGGTGACAATGGTAGAACGGCAAACCAACAGATATTGGGCTTTAGAATATTTGCGTCGTCATCCAGATGAAGTTTGGCAAGTGACGGTTTTAATGTGGTTGCGAGAAGATAGCAACTTAGCATTAATTCTCTTAGAAGATTTGGGCTTACAATTGCCAATGTCTTTCAAGCGCACCGTTAAATTAGGCGAACAACTGTCAGTTAAAGTTGGTCTTGCTGACCCGCAAAAAGATATGATTCAGTTTCAAGAAATCATTTACCAAGAAGCACTTAATTAGATTAATTATTGCATATTCGTTTTAGATGATGGTTGAGCCGGGGAGTTCTGTGACTGGCGGGTTTCCCCAAACCTCAATTTGCTTTGATGTGTGTCGGCTCAGAGGATAAAACCGCACACTATCTTCTGAAGATTTGATGAGTTTAAATAGTCTTTTTTTGAGTTCGTTGTATTTATTTTAGTCAAGAATACATTCAAATACTGAATATTGAACTCGTTTACCATATCCTGCTAATAAATCTGATATTTTCTTACGTCTTTTATAGGACTCATATTTGATTTTTGAACAGATACGTAGTAGTGTGTCTAAGTAAGTCGTGGAGAAAATTTACAAGTATGTAACAAATAGTTAAGCAGAAGAGTTAGAGTTAAATCTTACACGCTGTGTACTGTAGTTGCCCTTTTCTCCTCTTGTTTGAATTCCATCAATGAC
>JAHHHF010000052.1 GCA_019359495.1 Goleter apudmare HA4340-LM2 | reverse complement strand
GATATTACTATTTGTTGGGTCTCTGGTGGCTATGCTTTTTTCTGCTCGTCACTATAAACAGGATTAATCATTCATTTATTCGCGAGTCTCACTCGCGAACTATTTTCTTTTTGTCCAAAGTCCAAAGTGAAGACAAAACTATCAAAATTTGGAATGTGACTACATGGCAAGTCATTCGTACTCTCAAAGGTCACTCTAATGGGGTTCATTCAATTGCGTTTAGTCCCGATGGCAAAACCTTAGTTAGTGGTAGTTGGGGTGTTACTATCAAAATTTGGAATGTTGTCAATGGACAACTTATTCATACCCTCAAACAAGATACTGGTAATCCTGGTTCAGTCGCTTTTAGTCCTGATGGCAAAACTATAACTAGTGGTAGTTGGAGCGAGACTATCTATATATGGAATGTCATCACAGGGAAAGTTATTCGTACCCTCCAAGGTCATACTATGTCTGTTAAGTCAGTCGCCTTTAGCCCAGATGGCAAAACTTTAGCTAGTGGTAGTAGTGACAAAACTATCAAAATCTGGAACCTCGCCACCGGGCAAGAAATTCGTACCCTCAATGGTCATTCTTATGCGGTTATTTCAGTCGCCTTTAGCCCAGATGGCAAAACTTTAGCTAGTGGTAGTTGGGATAAAACTATCAAAATCTTTAATGTCACTACAGGGCAAGAAATTGGTATCCTCAAAGGTCATTCTGAGTCGGTTATTTCAGTCACCTTTAGCCGAGATGGCAAAACTTTAGCTAGTGGTAGTAGCGACGCAACTATCAAAATTTGGCGGCTGTCTGAGTAGTTATGCAATTTTCAATTTTGTCTGGGTTTACACATGCATTCTTGGTATGGGCACGGCAGCGATAATCGATTTTACCAAAGCTCTGTGGATGCCGTGCCCCTACGACCTGTGACACAATGAATACATAAGTGTGGTTGGAGTAAAATCGAGTGAGATCGTAGCTATTTTAATTATGCGCTAATTTACATTTTGCTTATTAGACTAATTCTCCTGCTTGTCGTAATACCTGTTCATATAGAGAACGACTCACCCAATATTGAGCATGATCAATCATGCCATCTAACACTGGTTGTGCTTGTGTAATTATTCCTCTCTTTTTCGCCAACAAGAGAATACCTAAAGTACCAATTACTTGTAATCCTAAACTTTGAGCTACTTGACGTGCTTCGCGTTCATCTAACAAAATTTGCGATTCATCAGTTTCTAGGGCAAGAGTAATTGCTTCGCGTTCACCTTCATCTAATTCTGACGGTATGTTGGCTGTTATACTTGAGATTGGTTGAACTTGTAACCACTTAGCCGCAATTGCTTGTAACACAAATTCTGAGGCTGGAAATCCTGCAACAGTTGTCTCATTACGGACAGCTTGAGGAATAACAATTTTACTGAATGTAGCTTGCAAGATATCTAGACGATTAATAGCTGCAAAATTTATCAAGGGTGTAGCATTACAAACAACCATCACAATTTCTAAAAACTTCTATTAATAGTTTCAATATCCTGGTATAAATCTGCTTCGTTATAATGACGTTCAATTTTATGGTGTCCCAAAAGTTGTTGAAATTCCCATACAGATAAGTTAGCTAAGTGACGCGCTTGAGCAAAGGTAAAAATATTCTGTGCATATAGCTGTATAGCTAACTCTTTGCGGATAGCTAACTCACCTTGATTTAAGGAATCAGGTGATATTTGTAAATTAATTGACTGAGTAAATGAACTCATAAGCAAAAAGTAGCATGTACGTCGTGTGTAGGTTGGATGGAGCGGACGAAACCGAATGCGATCGCAGCTATTTTAATTATGCGCTAATTTACATTTTGTCCATTTTCACACATACATTCTTGGTATGGGCACAGCATCGATAATCGATTTTACCAAAAGTCTGTGGATGCCGTGCCCCTACTACCTGCTACAAATGGTTATACTAATTAAAAAATAAATATTACAAAATCATTAGGAGAATAAATTATGAGGGTTGCTGGTGGATTTCCGGCAATTTTATTTGGTACAGCGATCGCTATCGTACAACTGCAAATCGCCACAGGGTTGCAACCTACAGAAATTAGTCCCATAGCTCAACAAATTACAGTCCGGATTGATGGAGCAGGTACAGGTTCTGGCATAATTATTGAGCGTCAAGATAATACTAAAGAAAAAATTTACACCGTTGTCACTAATCGGCATGTAGTGCAAGAACAAGGTAGCTACACAGTCTACACACCAGATGGTAAACAATATCCTTTCAATCATAACCAAGCGCGACAATTACCAGGTGTTGATTTGGCAGTGTTTCAGTTTACTAGTAACCAAAGTTATCGTGTTGTAGAAAAGGGAAATTCTGAAAATTTACCATTGGGGACAACTATTCATATAGCAGGTTATCCTCAAGGAACACGAAATATCCGCTTTCTCAGTGGGACAATTTCTGGTCGTGAAACAAACCCAAAAGATGGTTACGCTTTTATTTATACAGTAAATGGTTTTCGAGACATGAGTGGGGGACCAGTACTGGATGAGCAAGGTAAATTAGTCGGGATTCATGGACGTGCTATAACTGACCCAGAGACGAATGCTACTACTGTGTATGGGATTCCGTTGAACACTTATTTAAGTCGTGTAATCTTTGCCTTGTAATCTCCAAGTTATTGATTGTTAATTACAAATGAGTTAATCATTGTTTCTGCTAAGGCTAAGTACTTGTTATATGCTTTTTCTTCGGCACTGTAAGTAATAAAATAGGCTTTGCCGTTGCTGACTGTGCCAATTTCCAGGACTTTGAATTTACATTGTTCATCTTGGCGATTGTAGGTTAGACGATAAGCACTAAATTTTGAGAGTGTGGTTGATGGTTTGGTTTCGTCAGTAATTTGTGGATTCTGATTATTATCTTTTATTTTTTGGATAATAGAACTTTTATATTCTTCTAAAGACAATATTTGGGAAGTTAATTCATTGATAAGTAGTTAAACAAAATTAATTACACAAAATTAAGCGATAAAACCCTTGCTCAGACTAGAAACTTATGTGTAAATAATTCTGCGCGATTACTTATTAGGGGTGATTTCTAAGATACAAGAATTTTCTGGTTTGTGATTTTTGGGGATAAATCTAATTACTTCACCACCAAAATCAAAATCACCTATTTTTGGTTTGATTAGTTGCCAGTCTGATGGGTATTTAATGGTGATGGGGGAGTTAGATTGTCCGTAGGTTTCTAGCTGGGGTGTGGGATTAATAAATTGGTAGGCAAGCCATAAAATTAGAGGAGTAATTACTGCTGCTGTCCCTACACCCACCCAAAGCTTTACAGGTCGCGGTTGAGGTAATAGGGTTGTGAGAGTCTGTAATATTTCCTCTGCTGATTGGTAACGCTGGCGGTAATCGTAGCGCACCATTTTATCTAGGATATTTGCTAGTTTAGAGCTAACCTGAGCCTGTGTGTGCCAAGCAATCTCTCCGGTTTTGGGATCTGTGGTTAGTCCTGTAGGGTAGGGATTTATTCCTGTTAAGGCTTGGATAGCAATTATCCCTACTGCATAGATATCACTAGCAACTTTTGGTTTACCCTCGGCTTGTTCACTGGGCATATACCCACGAGTACCGATCGCTACTGTATACTCTGTCTGTCCCTGGAGGTTAACTACTTGAGTGCTAATTTCTTTGACTGCGCCAAAGTCAATTAAGACAATTTTGTCATCAGGTTGACGGCGGCGAATATTTAAGGGTTTGAGATCCCGGTGAATGAGGTTGTGTTGATGGACAAAGGCTAAGACTTCCAGAATATCTTGTAAAAGTTTAATGACATAAGCTTCACTTAGTTGCACCCCTGATACTAATTCTCGACTCAGGTCGTGACCTGCAATATATTCTTGCACTAAATAAAATTCTTGCTTGTCTTGAAAGTAGGCGAGAAGCTGGGGAATCTGGGCATGATGTCCTACTTTTTCTAGTTTTTCTGCTTCCCGGATAAATAATTTTCTGCCTACATCTAAGGTAAATGGGTCGGTAGAGGTTGGTTTAAATTGCTTGACTACGCACACAGGATTTCCCGGTCTTCCTATGTCAATGGCTTTAAAAGTAATTCCAAATGTCCCTTGACCAAGTTTTTCCAGAATTTGGTAGCGTCCACCGAGAATCTGACCAATCGTGTAAGTTACCAATATCCTCTGGAGCTTTTATACCATTTCTCCTCAGGATTAAGCGAATATCACCCTGAAGGTCGGAAGGCCGCAGATCCCTCACAGACCAACCGAATTTCTCCTCAGGATTAAGCGAATATCACCCTGAAGGTGACCACTGGAGACGCAAAACAATCTGGTGACAGTGCGATAGCTCTTCACGGTAGTGCACAAAATAAATTATCTATTTAGGCATTTCAAAACAGGAGCTTACGTAATAAATTACACAGAAATGCCTGGAAATCTCTTTCCCTCTCCAATACCCCATGCCCTATTTTCCAGACAGTATCTAAAAGTCTCTTTCTTCAGTTATGCTATTTATTTATGGTTTATAAAAACACTCAAAAATTATCAAACTATAATTTGAAGTAGAAATGTTTTAACTTTTACAGATATTTTTTTACACTATTTCGGTTAAATTTGCTAAATTGCTGATGTTAAGATTGCCATGAATGCACATCGAGGATCTGCTGTGCTCAGTTCTGCAACTTTAAAACTGCCGACAGCTACAACAGGACTGACGGAAAATCATCGCCTGCGCCTGTTTTCTGGCTCCGCCAACGTACCACTGTCTCAAGAAGTAGCTCGTTACCTGGGCATGGATTTAGGACCAATGATCCGCAAAAGATTTGCGGACGGTGAGCTCTATGTTCAAATACAGGAATCAATTAGAGGTTGTGATGTTTATCTCATCCAACCAACTTGTCAACCCGTTAATGACCACTTAATGGAATTACTAATCATGATTGACGCCTGTCGTCGAGCTTCTGCTCGACAGGTGACAGCAGTAATTCCCTACTACGGTTATGCTCGCGCTGACCGGAAAACGGCAGGGCGAGAGTCAATCACTGCCAAGCTGGTTGCTAACCTGATTACCCAAGCAGGTGCTAACCGCGTTCTGGCAATGGATTTACACTCGGCTCAGATTCAGGGCTACTTTGATATACCTTTTGACCATGTTTACGGTTCACCAGTATTACTAGATTATCTGGCGAGCAAACAACTGCCTGACCTTGTGGTTGTCTCGCCTGATGTCGGTGGTGTCGCTAGGGCTAGAGCCTTTGCTAAAAAGCTAGATGATGCTCCTCTAGCAATTATTGACAAGCGTCGCCAAGCTCACAATGTCGCCGAAGTTTTAAACGTCATCGGAGATGTTAAAGGCAAAACGGCAGTTCTGGTGGACGACATGATTGATACTGGTGGCACAATAGCTGCTGGAGCACGATTGCTGCGTGAAGAAGGAGCGCGTCAGGTCTATGCCTGTGCCACTCATGCAGTTTTCTCTCCGCCTGCAATTGAGCGGTTGTCAAGTGGCTTGTTTGAGGAAGTGATCGTCACTAACACGATTCCGATACCAGAAAACAGTCGCTTTTCACAATTAGTGGTGCTTTCAGTGGCAAATCTGCTCGGAGAAACCATCTGGCGGATTCACGAAGATACTTCAGTAAGTAGTATGTTCCGCTAACACAAAAAGAACTGTGATTACTGTTACAGTTGCGCGTAAACAAGTATGAAGCATGGAGGATGAAATCTCAAAATATTTCAACCTTCAGCCTTCATTATGTTCTACAAGCCAATGCTTCTAACTCTGATACCACTCTTGCTAATTCTGTAAATATTGCACTTGCTCCCGTCTGCTCAAACGCATCTACCAGTTCCCGATAATACCAAAGAGTACCTTCTCTTCCTCCTTGAAAGCGTTGCCAAATTACTTCACCCAGCACCCGATAATCTCTGAGAATCGACTGGGCATTGTAGAGTTTATCTGCTGCGGACACCAGCAGTACAGATGGTGAAGCTGTAGAAATATGAGCAATGTATGCTTCTTTGCGTTGTCGCCAAGGAGGTTTAGGCGTGGTGTCGGAATCAGTACAACCATCTACAATTCCTGTGACATTTTCTCCAAAACGACGAAGAATTTCTTCTCTAGTTACAGCGCCTCCTTGATCTTCGATCGCATCATGTAATAAAGCTGCGATCGCTTCATCTTCATTCGCTCCGTACTCTAAAGCAATACTAGCGACACCTAATAAATGAGCAATGTAGGGCACACCTGAACCCTTACGTACTTGTTTGGCGTGGAGTTGGGTAGCGTAAGTCAAGGCGGCGGTAAAGCGTTCTGAAAGCATGGTATTTAAGCATGATCTTAGTTGGTACTGTAACTGAAAAATTCAGCGATGTCTGGCTACAAAAAGCAAAGCTTCTACGCCTTTGTAGCCAATTAAGAAATTTTTCAGTCCTCCTATTAGTCTGTCAAGATAAAAATGATGGACTGTAGTGCGGGCATCTTGCCCGCGTGAGCGAGACGCTCACACTACCAAAAATCCCTCAAAACAAAATTGACAGACTACTATCTTGCTGTTTCCGTACTTTTAACCCTGTAGATAGAATTAATATCACCCAAAAATTGTCAGAATAATGACCACAATCTTAAGTTTTTAACTATCAATGTTATGGGATTTGGTATTGGTGATTTATTCTGGATTTTCCTTCTACTTTCTTCCCTACAACCCATCTGGCAAAAACGTCAGACCGAATATCGGCGCATCCGTGCTCTCCAAGACTTTCAGCAGCAACGCACCAGTCGAGTAATTTTGCTGATTCATCGCCAAGAGTCTATCAGCTTACTAGGAATTCCTTTATCACGCTACATTACTATTGAAGACTCAGAGCAGATACTGCGAGCAATTCGTCTCACTCCACCAGATGTCCCTATTGACTTGATTTTACATACTCCTGGTGGTTTAGTTCTTGCTACTGAACAAATTGCCAGAGCTTTAATTCGTCATCAAGCAAAAGTCACAGTCTTTGTACCCCACTACGCTATGAGTGGCGGTACTATGCTTGCTCTGGCTGCTGATGAAATCGTCATGGATGCTAACGCTGTCTTAGGGCCTGTTGATCCCCAATTAGGTAACTTCCCCGCAGCGAGTATTTTAAAAGTCGTTGCAGATAAACCCATCAGTGAAATTGACGACCAAACCCTGATTATGGCAGACCTGGCAAGCAAAGCAATCCAGCAAGTACAGCGCTTTGTCAGGACTTTGCTCAAAGACAGTATTCCTAAACAAAAAGTCCAGCCAGAAAATATCGAATCGATTATCGAAGCCTTGACAACTGGGCGCGTCACCCACGACTATCCCATCACTGTAGAGGAAGCAACAGAAATGGGTCTGCCCGTAAGTGTTGGACTACCCAACTCTATCTACCAACTTATGGACTTGTACCCGCAGCCACAAGGAGGACGACCCACCGTGCAGTACATTCCTATGCCTTACGATGACCGTCGTCCACTTTTACCCACTCCCAAGGGCAGACCTTTAGAAGAGCCAAATCAAAGGAATTGATGGTTCAATATCTGATTTTTGCTTAAACCTAGGGTGTCGCTGTTGGTGTCGCAGTTGGCGTTGCAGTTGGTTTAGATGTCGGCGTTGCAGTTGGTGTCGCTGTTGGTTTAGACGTCGGCGTCGCTGTTGGTGTCGCAGTTGGTTTAGATGTCGGCGTTGCAGTTGGTTTAGATGTCGGCGTCGCTGTTGGTTTAGATGTCGGCGTTGCAGTTGGTGTCGCTGTTGGTTTAGATGTCGGCGTTGCAGTTGGTGTCGCTGTTGGTTTAGATGTCGGTGTCGCTGTTGGTGTGGGCTTAGTTGTAGGTTGTCCTATAACTTTTTTCGCTTCTTCATTTAGTTTCTGGCGGAGTGCTAAATTAGCAATACCAGTTTCTTCTAGCTGAAGTTTTTTCTGAAACTCTTTTACTGCTGCTTCTGTCCGTGGCCCATAAAATTGATCTCGTGGTAAGGCAGGATTGGGCTTAACTACTGCATTTAAATTAGCCTGCAAAATTTGAATGATATTAGCTGCAAAATCTTGAGTTTTTGGCCCCACTATGCCGTCTACAGTTAACTTGTAACCCTTTTGAAATTCACGGATTGCCTTTTTAGTCTCCTCATCTGTTAGAGGCGTATTTGTCACCTTCACTTTATACCCCAACCCGTTGAGAACAGAACGGAATTGTTGAGGCGTGTATTCACGCTGACGAGCAGAAAATGCCGTATCAGAAATTACTATGCTAGTTGTGACCAGGCAAATAGTAGCAATGGTCATGCTTGATTTTCCGAACCCACACCACATACTTAAAACTCCTTCAGGTTAATTCAGCAATACTTAAGAAATCGACAAAAGTATTGTAATTTTTTTGAACATATTTTTTCTCAATTATTCATGTTTTTTTATTAATTAAAGCTTAATCAGTTAATTTAATTAATTATTTTTAATAATTATTGTCATCCTCCATAAGAAAGATTTTAAATTAGCCGTATCAAGGTAAGAAAAGATTCAAAACTATATAATTAACTAGAAACTCGTATACAATTTTGTATAATCTTAGACTAAAAATGGCTGAATCCCAATTTCCAAAGCGGCTGCAAATAGGTTTTGAAAGACTGATAGCAATTACTGCCGTAGTAAATCTATGCTTAGTGCTGTTTAATTTAAGTTACTTACCGTGGCGAGATTTTTATTGGCGAAAATTTCCTCAAATCACTCGAATTTATGACCCAATTAAGGGGATTGAACCGCATCGAGACACAACAAACTACCTGGAAACAGTAGCTGCATTAGAAGAACAGGTAAGCCAGACAGGGTTAAATTCAACACAAGCAAGAACCAAACTAGAGGAACTTAGCCGTTTGAGCACCGAGATGATCGACGGCAATGTGTTTACAGTCGCAGACAAGATTGGTACTCTAGAAAAAATCAAAAACCGGATGCGATCGCATGTCGGTAAAGACTCTGCAAAACAAGCCCTTAACACCTTTTGGAGTCAGGAATATTTATCTCAACAAGGCTGGAAACCAGAAATTAATTTTTTTAACCAGCAAATCAAACCTTTAATATCTACCAACTATTACCGCAGAATTGGCGAAAATGGTGAATTTCTGGATGAATTTTGGCTAATTGACCTACCATTTATAGCTTTATTTGCTTTAGAGTTGCTGATACGTACTGCTTATATCAGACGCCGTTATACAGATTTTAGTTGGTTAGATGCAGTGTTGTGGCGTTGGTACGACATATTTCTGTTACTGCCATTCTGGCGCTGGTTGCGAGTCATCCCCGTATTAATTCGTCTCGATCAGGCGCAGTTGTTGAATTTACATCCCATCAGGCAACGGATACATCAAGGTATCCTCACCAATTTTGCTGAAGAAATCACCGAACTTGTCGTAGTCAGGGTAATTAACCAAATTCAGGGATCAATTAAACGGGGGGATTTCACGCGCTGGCTGTCGCAACAAGAGAACCTACGTCCCTATATAGATATTAATGATGTCAATGAAATAGAAGCGATCGCCAATTTGTTAGTCCAAACAGTTGTCTACGAAGTACTACCCAAAATTCAACCAGAGATCATTGCCATTTTGCGCCACAATATCGACACTGTCCTCTATCAAGTCCCCATTTACCGCAACCTGCAAACTTTACCAGGCGTCGGACAAGCACAAACCCAGATCAGTGAGCAACTAGCAACCCAAATCACTACAAATCTATACAATGCCTTGGTTAGTGCCATTAACGATCCCGTCTCCGCCAAACTCACCAGTCAACTTGTGCAACGTTTCAGCCAAGCTTTAAGCGGGGAAGTCCAGAAAAAACAACTACTAACAGAAATTCAAAGCTTATTTTCAGATTTCTTAGAAGAGGTCAAACTCAACTACGTCCAGCGCCTATCTCAAGAAGATATCGACCAAATTCTTAACCAAACCAGACAGTTACGCACACAAGTAGTTGGTGGTGTGCTACCAGGTAGAAAATAGGGCATAGGGACAGCCCTGCTCGACTAGGTTTCCCCGGCTTGTAGACGCCGGAGGCGGCTTCTCGGAGAGTGGTGACTGGTGTCAAGTGGCGTTATAGGGCATGAGACATAGGTAATAACTCTGAAGCTTTGACAAATGACAAACGACAAATGACAAATGACCATATATTAATTTATGCCCACTCCCTCCCAAAAAATGCGCTAAACTCAGATTAGAGTCGAACCATCTGTGGTTCGGCACAAGACTTCTTGGAAGATATCCTTATCGCAGGAAGTGGGTCAATGCCCACTTTTTTTATTGAATTTTCGCATGACTCATCCTTTAGTCCCACAAATTATTGATTTGGCGTCACCAGTAGCAGAAGAACTGGGATTAGAAGTTGTTGGTGTGGTTTTTCACACTAACCAACGTCCGCCAGTTTTGCGGGTAGACATCCGCAATCCCCAGCAAGATACTGGGTTGAATGATTGCGAAAGGATGAGTCGTGCTTTAGAAACTTCCTTAGATGCGGCAGAGATCATTCCAGATACCTATGTCTTGGAAGTTTCCAGTCCTGGTATTTCGCGGCAACTCGTGACCGACAGGGAGTTTACTTCCTTCAAAGGATTTCCTGTGATCATCTCCACTTCCCCACCCTACGACGGACAGCAAGAGTGGAGTGGTCAATTAATTCGGCGGGACGAGAATACACTTTACTTAAACCAAAAAGGTCGCACAGTCGAAATCCCCCGCATCCAAATTATTCGGGTGCAGCTGGATGAGAGTCGGTAAGTGAGGGATTAGGGATTAGGGATTAAGGATTAATGTTTAGGGATTAGAGGTTAGTTGAAAGCTATTCTCTGATCCCTGACTTCAATTTGTAGTTTTTAATCCCCATGCCCTATGACCCAATATTTATTAAAGGAGAATGCTTATGTCAATGGTTAGTCTACCTGGACTAAAAGAATTAATCGAAAGTATAAGTCGGGAGCGTAATCTACCTCGTCTGGCAGTGCAATCAGCCATTAGAGAAGCACTACTTAAAGGTTATGAACGTTATCGTCGCGCTCAGAACTTGGAAAGAAAACAGTTTGACGAAGATTACTTCAATAATTTTGAAGTAGAACTCGATATTGACGGCGAAGGATTTCGCGTGCTTTCCACCAAAAGTATCGTCGAAGAAGTGAATAACTCCGACCATCAAATTTCTCTGGAAGAAGTGCAACAAGTAGCACCCGAAGCGCAATTAGGTGATTCAGTAGTGCTAGATGTGACTCCAGACCAAGGAGAATTTGGTCGTATGGCAGCAATGCAAACCAAGCAAGTGCTGGCGCAAAAACTGCGGGATCAGCAACGCCAAATGGTGCAAGAAGAGTTCCAAGACTTAGAAAGCACCGTGCTACAAGCCAGAGTCCTGCGATTTGAAAGACAATCAGTGATTCTGGCAGTGAGTAGTGGCTTTGGTCAACCAGAGGTAGAGGCCGAATTACCAAAACGGGAGCAGCTACCCAATGATAATTATCGCGCTAATGCCACATTTAAGGTTTATCTCAAAAAAGTCTCCCAAGGGCAGCAAAGAGGGCCGCAGTTGCTTGTATCTCGTGCCGACGCGGGTTTGGTAGTTTATCTGTTTGCCAACGAAGTACCAGAAATCGAAGATGAAGTAGTAAGGATTGTTGCTGTGGCGCGAGAAGCCAATCCTCCTTCTCGTTATGTAGGCCCTCGAACGAAAATTGCTGTTGATACCCTTGATCGTGATGTAGACCCAGTTGGGGCTTGTATTGGTGCGCGGGGATCGCGGATTCAAGTAGTAGTTAACGAATTACGTGGTGAAAAAATTGATGTGATACGCTGGTCTCCAGACCCAGCAACCTATATTGCTAATGCCTTAAGTCCTGCTCGGGTAGATGAAGTGCGCCTCATGGACCCGGAAACGCGGCAAACACACGTATTAGTCGCAGAAGACCAACTGAGTTTAGCTATTGGGAAAGAAGGACAAAATGTTCGCTTGGCAGCTCGACTCACGGGTTGGAAAATTGACATCAAAGACAAAGCCAAGTACGACTATGCTGGAGAAGATGCTAAGTTTGCCGCCTCACGAGCAAAATATCAACTAGAACAGGAGCAAGAAGAGGAGGAAGAAGATGATGATTTTGATTCATCGGAGCTAGAGGAGGAAAATCAAGAAGAATTAGAATTAGAAGATGAATCTTTTGAAACTAGTTTTGAGAATAGTGAGGAAGAGTAATCGATTGGCTGACTAGAAGTGTGGCAGTATTTACTAAAGTGTTCGTATTAATGATTACCTTTACGTCAGAATTTGGTATAAGTAAACATAGGCTAACTGCAACTCATTTTGACAACCAGACTGATGACTTGAGGTAGTGCAAGACCGATGGAACCTAATTATCGGCGTTGTATCAGTTGCCGCCAAGTAAGACTTAAAGAAGAGTTTTGGCGGATTGTCCGCGTCTTTCCGTCTGGAAAGGTACAATTGGATCAGGGCATGGGGCGTTCTGCCTATATTTGTCCGCAAGTGAGCTGCCTGCAAGCGGCTCAAAAAAAAAATCGACTAGGGCGATCGCTACATGCAGCAGTGCCAGAAGCGCTGTACCAGACATTGTGGCAGCGTCTAGCCCAAAGCAATCCCCATAATCAAATTTAGTTTGAAAAATTTGTGACGCTAATAAAGAGAGGTATTGTGCTAAAAGCCGAACAGTCGTGCTCTCAACACACCCTCTCTTGATTACTGGGGTTAGTGGCAAAATAGTAAATGGGTGTAGTTGATAAACATATCTCCTACAAAACAGAGAGGCAAAGCAATACTCCCAACAAGTTTTACTAGATTGTGTTGTGGAAGACTCAGAATCACCAAAACAAAAACATACCAAATGGCACCCTGGTAGCGCTCAAGCGCATTTCGACATCCAAGGTTTTCACAAAAATTTTTTCTCTCAAAAATTTTTGTGGATGCCCGTCCACCATTATTCCAGATGGGGATGTAAGTAATAACCCGAAACATCTCTCTTTCCTGATTGGAGGCACCGGCAAAATCTGAACGGCAACCAAAAAACAGTAATCAAAGGATGGAGATGTCACAAACCAGGCAGCCATCCGCTAAAACTGTAAATTAAAGGGGAAGAGTGGATGAACAACGGCAAAGTTAGAATCTATGAATTATCAAAGGAATTAAATTTGGATAACAAAGAGCTATTAGCAATATGCGACCAGCTCAACATCGCAGTCAAAAGCCATAGCAGTACGATCTCAGATTCTGAGGCTGAACACATTCGTTCAGCTGCGGAAAAACTCGCAGCCACGAATGGGACGCCAAAAAGAGAAAATAGTCCATCTAGTAATAGACCAAATTCACCACAACCTGGCTCTCGAAACCGACCTGCTCCACCTCACAAACAACAAATTTTGGAAATTCGTAAACCCAAAATATTGAGAAATCCTACCTCCAACGCCTCAGAGGCGTCAGTTGCTACTAATACTCAAGTTGCTTCGTCTTCTGAAGTCAATTCTCCCGCACCTCCACGACCCTTCGCTACACCTGTCTCACCCATGCAGCCGACGGCTCCAACTCGACCTGTACCCCGGAATCTATCTGAGACACAACAGCAGCCAGCTGTCACAGATGGAGAACAAACGCCTAAACCTCAAACAGAGGTAGCAGAAAAAATAGCTGCACAAAAACCGGAAAAAACAGTTGCACCTAGACCAAAACCGGAAAAGCCTCAAAAACCCCAACTAGTAGCCCCACCTCCAAGACCTTTGGCTGAAGAACCACAAGCGTTGGAACAGATCAGCACGGCAGATAAACCAATTCTCAAACGGGAACGTCCACGGCCATCTGAAGACGAACGCGATCAAATCAAGCCAAAAGTCGCTAAACCAGTTACTGACCAAGCACCACAGACTGCGCCGCCAAGACAGGCTCGTCCCACTCCAGGCCCAGCAAGACCAGAGCCGAGGGGAAGTCGTCCATCTGCGCCAGCACCATCATTTGGCGACCCACAACGACCCAGACCAGTGCGTCCGGGTGAAGCTGTAGCGGCTATGCCAATCGCTACTCCACCCAGACCGATGCAAGGCGCACCTGGGAAAGCAGCAGGAGCCGATGATGCAGTACCAGGCGAAATCATTGATTTGAAACGCCCTACACCACCTCGTCTAACCAAAGGTGGCAAAAAGTGGCAAGAAGAAGAGATTATTGACGAAATCAAAGAAAAGGCTGGCAAGGGAGTCGTTAAAGGTAAGCGGGTCAAGCCAATTCTGGATGATGAATTTGAAGAGGAAGATTTACTGGATGAAGATGGTCTGGAAATCCCAGCTACCATCCAGGTCAGCCTCTCTATCGCCCGTCCGCCCAAACCTAAAGCTACTAGACCAACACAGCAACCAGCATTAGCTATCGCCGCTCCCACAGCTAGAGGTAGTAAAAAATCTTCTAGCCGGGATCGTGACCAAAACCGTCGTCAAGAAACAGAGACCAAACGTGAGCGTCCAGAAAAGGTTGTGGTTACAGGACCCATGACAGTGCAAGAACTGGCTGACTTGTTGGCTGTGGCTGATACAGAGATTGTGAAAATCCTGTTCATGAAAGGCATGGCAGTGAGTATCACCCAAAATCTGGACATTCCCACCATTACCCTGGTAGGCAAAGACTTAGAAATTGAAGTCGAAACTGCTGAACCAGAAGCAGAAGCCCGCAAAGTCACAGAAATGCTGGATGTGGAAGACATGGAAAACCTCCATCGCCGTCCGCCAGTAGTGACAATTATGGGTCACGTAGACCACGGTAAAACAACTCTGCTCGACTCCATCCGGAAAACCAAAGTTGCCGCCGGAGAAGCTGGTGGGATTACCCAGCACATTGGAGCCTATCATGTGGATCTAGAACATGAAGGTAAACCACAGCAAATAGTCTTCCTAGATACCCCTGGTCACGAAGCCTTTACCGCCATGCGGGCGAGGGGAGCAAGAGTGACAGACATTGCGGTGTTGGTGGTAGCTGCTGATGACGGTGTACGTCCACAAACAGTCGAAGCTATTAGCCATGCTCAAGCCGCAGGCGTGCCCATTGTGGTCGCTATCAACAAAATTGACAAGGAAGGCGCACAGCCAGAACGAGTCAAACAAGAACTCACCCAGTACGGACTGACCGCAGAAGACTGGGGCGGTGAAACAATCATGGTGCCAGTGAGTGCGATCAAGGGCGAAAACCTAGATACGCTCCTAGAAATGATCCTGTTGGTAGCAGAAGTAGAAGAACTCTCAGCTAACCCAGATCGTTCTGCTAAAGGAACCGTGATTGAAGCACATCTGGATAAAGCTAAGGGAGCAGTTGCTACCTTGCTAATTCAGAATGGTACTTTGCATGTGGGCGACATGTTGGTTGCCGGCTCGGCATTCGGTAAAGTCCGCGCGATGGTTGATGACAGAGGTAAAAGAGTAGATGTTGCTTCTCCTTCCTTTGCCGTCGAGGTACTAGGCTTAAGTGATGTCCCAGCCGCAGGTGATGATTTCGAGGCCTTTGCCAACGAAAAAGAAGCCAGAGCGCTAGCCAGCGATCGCGCTGACAAACAACGACAATCCCGTCTCCTGCAAGGACGTGTCACCCTCACAACCTTGTCAGCACAAGCACAAGAAGGCGAGTTGAAAGAACTCAACTTGATCCTCAAAGCAGACGTACAAGGTTCTGTGGAAGCAATTGTGGGATCTCTCAGACAAATCCCGCAAAACGAAGTCCAAATTCGGATGCTGTTAGCAACTGCTGGGGAAATCACCGAGACAGATATCGACCTAGCAGCAGCCAGTGGAGCCGTAATCATTGGCTTTAACACCACCTTCGCCAGTGGCGCTAGACAAGCCGCAGACGAATCAGGCGTAGACGTGCGGGAGTATAACATCATCTACAAACTCCTAGAAGACATCCAAGGAGCCTTGGAAGGTCTACTGGAACCAGAGTTGGTAGAAGAACCCCTAGGTCAAGCCGAAGTTCGTGCTGTCTTCCCAGTTGGTCGTGGTGCGGTTGCTGGTTGTTACGTACAATCTGGCAAACTGCTTCGCAACTGCAAACTGCGGGTGCGTCGCTCCAATAAGGTTCTCTTTGAAGGAGTTCTTGACTCCCTCAAACGGTTAAAAGAAGATGCACGCGAAGTCAACTCCGGTTATGAATGCGGTATCGGCATTGATAAATTTAATGACTGGGTTGAAGGTGACATCATCGAAGCCTACCAGATGGTAACCAAGCGTCGTACCCTCACATTAACCAGGTAGTGGCGAGTGGGTGAGTGCTGAGTCAAATTTGATGAGTTTTGCCGAAAATTCCAACCGCAAAACTTGCAACTAGAAACTCAGCACTCAAAACTTAAAACTCAGAACTGTGATATGTCCTCATTTCGCTCCGAACCGATTTTGTGGATTCACGTCGCTGGATTGGCGGCGTTACCGATTCTTTTGCTTTTGTGCTTATTGTTCCTCTCTGTAGGTGAGCCGCTCTTACCAGTGTGGATGGAACTCTTTTTAGTAGCTGCTGTGGGCGTTTTGCCATTACTGTGGATGCAATTTCGCCGCCCGTTCTATATATTTGCTATTTTGGGCGTAGCACTCAAACCAGAAAACCTGACTGAGCAGCAAAGAAAAATACTTTGTTTAATTAATACAAATTTAAATCGCGTGCTGGCCCTTTTGGCAGCAATATTATTAGTAGGGGTGCTGTGGCAGATATACAAAATTGCGCCACTGGTGGCTGATGTTGCCAGTTTTCTACCCCAATGGCGCAGTGTGGGATTGCTGCTGGCGGCTCTAGCCTTTTTAGCAAGCAATCTGTTTTTGCAAATTCCCGTGAGCATAGTACGAGTTTTGGTGACTAATGACACAGAATTTGCTGCCATAGAACCGTTATCTTTAGAAAAGATTAAGCAGGATTTCACGATTTTAGGGGTACGGGTTAATCAAATTTTGCCCCAGTTATTTCAATCCTTAATCGGGATTAACAAAGATGCTCAGGAACCCCTAAACTCAGACTCTGATCAGCATTGAGCAAATTCAGTATGTAATTTGGTCGAAGTAATAATAGCTATAACTTTTGCTTTTTAAACTGAGGAATGAGGAACTATGGCTCAAATTCCAGCTTCTAGCGATCGCCCATTTGCTCACGATAGTGAAATTTGGCATAGCCTCAAATACGCGATCGCAGCTAGTTCTGGTTTCCAACGCTGGCAACTAGAACGTGATATCCAACTACAAGGGCTACGCCTAGAACAGCAGGTACAGCGCTATTTGCGCGAAACTTTAGAAACTTTAGCTTATTAAAAAAAACTGACTGGATGACTTCACAAGTTAAACAGTTGACAATAAAGGCTCTTCCGACCCTATTCTTTTGTTTGGGCATTGGGAGAGCCTTAAAGGTTTGACTTAATTGCAAATTTTGAATTGTGATTACGAATTAGTTAATACTACGTGAGTTCGATGGAACTAAAAAATGGCAGGAGGTAGAGCAGGTAAATCTTTTGGGTAAACATCAATCGACGGTTTTTTGGGCAAATAGGTGTAAGCAGCTAAACCAGCCATCAAGTTAACCAAAA
>JAHHHF010000051.1 GCA_019359495.1 Goleter apudmare HA4340-LM2 | reverse complement strand
TTGATGACCGTGATTTTTCTGGTTATCGTTCGGCGGGGGGGTTTTATCTGAATCTTTCTTTGAAGTTGAATGCTCTTTTTGGCGGTTTTGGTTTCCAACACCCTGTTCCTCCTCAGCAAATGGAGTCGGAAGTGCAGCAGACAGCCGCACCACTTCCTCAATCAGATACATCTCTTGGAGTGAAATGATTTAGTGTTTCTAACGGGTACAGGCATTGAAGTAGTATACAAATGCAGGCTGCAAGGTGTACAGGAGTGAGTAATGTTGAGTTTCAAAGTTCGTTTGGTATGTGATCACCAATTGAAGAAAAAAGAGAATCAATCAAAAAGTTATCAAAATACAATCTTTAGTATTTTGCCTCTTAGCTTTTGCCTTTTGGTATCTAAGGTGGCTGTTGGTCAGACTTTCACTCAAATGAATAAGGGAAATATTGCACAACAGATTTCGCCTTCTTCGTTACGGGTAGTGGTGAACAGCAACCAAGATGGTGACGTGCTGGCTGATGACCAGTTGACATTGCGGGAAGCTATTGAGTTGGTGAATGGTACGTTATCAACAACACAACTTAGCAGTGCAGAAAAAGCCTTGGTGCAACCCCTGACAGAGAACGGTTCTCGTATTGAGTTTAATCTGGCAACAAGTGCAACTACTATCTTTTTGGAGAAAGAACTACCACCTTTAGTTAGTCCAGGATTAGTTATTGATGGTTCTACTCAGCCTGGATACAACCAGTCTGGTTCAGCTACAGCAGAAATTGCAATTCCCGTTCCTGTAGTAGCAATTACTACCGCAGCTAACAAACAAGTAATTCGCGGTTTGACTGTGGTTAGCGATCGCACAACTATTCGTGGTTTAAGTATATATGGTTTCAATGCCGACCCGATTCAGCAGGAGTTAGGAAGTCTTGTAGTTTACGATCGCACTCCTAGACCGACTACCTTAACTACACCACCTGGGGATATTGTGATTGCTCATAGTATGCCACCCGTTGACAATCAAAAGGATGTGCCACCGCAAGATGTGGTAATTGAAAACAACTGGTTGGGGTTGACCACTGATGAAAAAATGCCGCAGCAAACATCGGCTTTTGGGATTTATGTGTTTAATGCCCAAGGGGCAAAGATTCGCCGCAACCGAATTTATTACCACGATGGCAGCGCCATTATTACTGCGGTGCGAGGGGAAAATACGTTGGTGCAGGAAAATATTATTGTGGGCAATGGGATTGCCGGGATGCCTGATGCCTTGCGTTTAGAAGGTATGGTCAGTAAGTCCCAGGTTATTGGCAATTTGATTTGTGCCAATGATGGGGCTGGTGTGTATTTATTTAAACCAGATGGTGAGGTGGAAATCCGAGATAACCGCATTATTTACAATGGCAGACGTTTACGGCGGGCGGCTGTTTATATAACGGGTAGAAACCATCAGGTGCTCGGTAATCAAATTACCCATCAAACAGGGCCTGGGGTGGTAGTATCAGCTTTGGCTCAAAGTCAAGGCAATATGATCCAAAATAATTCTTTTGCGGCGTTGGAGGGGCTGAGTATTGACCTGAATACCCAAGGTAATTTGGATGTCAGCGATTGGCAACGGGGAGATGGGCCTAATCCCAAACGTAATTCCCCCAATCGCCGCCGAGAAACTGGTAACGGTGCGATTAACGCCCCAGAATTTGTAGCACGGGAGTTTGTGCCAAATAGCGATCGCGTGACTGTGCAGGGTAAAGCTGATCCTGGTTCTGAGGTGACAATTTATCGTCTAGGAGATTATCAAAAGGGTAAGCAAGCATTGTATACATCTGGTTATGGGGCATTGAGTCAACCATTAGCCACCGCACCTGTAGATGAGAAGGGGAATTTTAGCTTCACGCTGGCGGACTTGCAGGTGGGAGATGTCGTCAGTGCGATCGCTACTGATTCCAGATATGGGACTTCTGAACCCGCCGTAGGGGCAATCATCGGCGCGAAAGGGACTACACCCAACCTCACCCTGTCTCCCAAAATCAATCCAAATTTAATTCCTCAGTGTACTTCCCAAGCTGTACCACCCACACCACCCGTAAGAATAGAGACGCCGCCCACACCACTACGGATACAAGTGCCCCGTAACGTTCACTTTGCTCTAGATAAATCTGCAATTAGCCCCGCCAGTGCTATTGTGCTTGACCGGGTGGCGGAGGTATTGCAGCAATATCCTTTTATTGTCATCGAAATTCAAGGTCACACTGACCCCCGCGCCAGTAATGAATATAACTTAGCATTGGGCAGACGACGGGCATTAGCTACGAGAAATTACCTTTTACGCCAAGGTGTCGCCCCAGAACGCATGACTATTCGCTCTTTGGGCGAAAGTCAACGTCGCAGTGACGGTAGCAGCCGCTTAGATTATGCACGCGATCGCCGTGCGGAAATCATCTATAAGGATATTAGAGGTATTGAAATCATCATTGAAGGACAAGAACAAGACTTGCAATTAGAACCAGGTAAATAATTCAAAATCAAACTTTCTAGGTAGTTCTAAAACATTTCTTGGGGTGAATAAATCAACCCCTAACGGCATCTACCTCTTTATAGCTAAGTAATTTTTATACATCGTTAATTTTTAGCTGGTTGTGCTGATGCATATCTTGCTCGATTTGTCACGCTTTTTTTTCGCTTTTGATTAGTTCAGTAAGGTGCAGATTCAATGTTTTTAAACGCAAAGGGGCGCAAAGTCGAACGCAGAGGGACGCAGAGGTTTGCATTTTTCACACTATTGTATAGCTTACCGCAAGTACTGATATTAGGAAATTTCTCAAGTTTAGCTCATAGGGTTTGTCCATCTGGTACTAGGTTAGTAACTATCAATAGGGGTAAGTCGGATTGTGTCCTTATCGGTTCAATTGGCGATACCGTCTTCAATGACATCAATGGTAATCACCATCAAGATCCAAACGAACCGGGAATCTCTGGTGTTACGGTTTATCTCAAAGATAGTCACGGCAATTTAGTTAGTACCACAACTACCGATAGCAATGGTAAATATCGCTTTCCTAGTCTGCTTGCTGGTCAATATACAGTCACTATCCCCCATCCACCTGATCGTTTTACCCTGACTCAGACTCAATCCCATCCTATTCATCTAGGAGTCGGACAAAACTTTGAACATGCTGATTTTGGCTTCCGTCCGCCGGCAAATGCTTTGATTGGTGATACCGTTTTTCGAGACCAAAATGGCAACGGTATCCAAGATAATCACGAACCAGGAATCCCTCATATCAAGGTAACTTTGAGGCTTCCCGATGGTAGTACCCGGACTACTACGACCGATGGTCATGGTAGATATAGCTTTACCCATTTACCACCAGGTAGTTATCAGGTGACATCAGATGTCCCACAAAACCATGTTTTGACTACCAACGCTAACCCTCTACACATCGATCTTGTACCTAGTCAAAAGTTTGATCATGCTGACTTTGGCTTCCATGAGGATTCATCTATAGGCCGCAATAGCATTGGTGATACAGTTTTTAGCGATCGCAATGGTAATGGGATACAAGATGCAGGGGAACCAGGTATTCCCAATGTCTTACTCACTCTAACTTTGCCGGGTGTTGATGGCATATTAGGTAATGACGACGATACTAATCAAACAACAACTACTAATGGCAACGGGATCTATAACTTTGACAATCTACTGGTAGGTAATTACAGAGTGACAGTTAACCCTCCTGACAACTTCCCACGAGTGACGACCGGTAGCCCTCAAGTAGATGTCAATATTCCACCAGGTCAATCTTTGACTAATGTTGACTTTGGTTTGACTGCTAGTAACTTAGGTGCATCTGGAAACAAGCTAGTTTTGGTCAAACGAATCACTGCGGTTTTGCGGACAAATGGTCAACGTCTGCAATACGACACCTTTATCGATGACCCCAATGATCAGGATGATAATGAACTCAGACCGCTTACTCTGGGTGAATATGAGTTATTGACCCCTTTGGTAAGTGGTGATGAGGTGGAGTATACGATTTATTTCCGTGCTGGTGAGTCGCTGGAGAATCTCAATTTATGTGACTTAATTCCTGTGGGAACCGCTTATGTGACTAATAGTATTGCGGTGACGGGAAGTGGTTTTGGTGCAGACCAGGGCAGGTTTTTTTCACCATTAACATCTTTAGAACAGATACCTGAAAGTCGCGTTTGCGAAAATCAAAATAATGCTAATGGTACGGTAATTGTGAAGTTGGGTAATATTTCTAGTGGACAATCTGGAACTGTACGTTTCTGGGTCAAAATTAATTAAATCTGTGCTGAATTGAGAGTTGAAGTTGGAAGGCAGAGTTTTTTCAGGGATTATAAATTTTTCTCAGGATTCTCTATGGAATTGGGATTATCTGTAGTATTTGGTATTTCTTCTTGCGAGTTATTTTGATTATCCTGATTATTGAATTGAGGGAGTCCTTGTTTACTTACATTTTCCGCAGCTTGTTTGAATAATGGTTCTAATTTCTTTTGCCAGTATTGAATGTTAGGTAACTTTTCGGGATTGTCTTTGTATGCTAAAACTTTATCCCATTCACCGTTATCAATTGCTCTATTAATATCATTAAATAGCGCATCTGCCTTAGCCCAATCTTGTTGCCATTGGGCAATCGTAGCTGTTGTTTCTTTGAAACCAGCAGAAGCATTACCAGGAATGGATTTTAGTAGTGCGATCGCTCCTTGTAAATCTCCTGATTCATACCTCTGTTTGGCTTTTGCTAAAACTTGTTCTTTGTTATTAATAGACTGGGGTTTTTCTGATTGTTCAGAGTCAGATAGAAATGGTTCGGAAGTGAAAGCATCTGATTTTTTCGAGGTGCGATTTCCAGCTTTAACTGGTTTTGACGTCACTTTAGGCAGGGGTCGAGCGGCAATCAAGGTACTATCATCTAATGTCTGAGCTATACCTTGTTCTCTCAAACAAGACACTCGCTGGGCATTATTAATGATGACATCTGTGTGTGCCCAAGCGGAACTTTGAGAGTTGCGTTTAATTTCTATCCATCCCCGTTTTGTCTGCCTACCAGTCACTGCAAATTTAGTATCACTAGCGACTGTTTGCACAACAGTATCAGAATTAATCGAACTCGGTTCAGAACGGATATTAGAATTGCCAGCAACAATAACTGTACATTGATTTTCTGCAACTAAATCACCACC
This sequence comes from Goleter apudmare HA4340-LM2, assembly GCA_019359495.1. GTDB lineage: Bacteria > Cyanobacteriota > Cyanobacteriia > Cyanobacteriales > Nostocaceae > Goleter > Goleter apudmare. The sequence goes on along the minus strand of JAHHHF010000051.1, from coordinate 12,650 downwards.
AGTCAAATTGGCAGCTAAATTTTTCACATTCGGATAGACATTTGCTACCAACGCCGCAGCACCACCTGCTAATAATAAGCCCACAAATAAGGGTAATGGATCGGGTTTATTGGACTCTTGACGCGCAGGTTTGGCAACAACTGGATTAACTGGTGCCACGGCGACAGTTTGCTGGCGAGATACTTGAGTCGAACTGGGAATCTGTCTATAGCTGGATTTGTGCGAAGTGGAAAGTGTAGAGACGGGATTAAACACTTCTCTAGCTGCTTGCAATGCTTCTGTAGCGCTTTGGTAGCGGTCTTTGAAGTGATAACGCACCATCTTACTTAACACTGCTGCTAACCGAGAGTTAACAGGTGCTAAATGCTGCCAGGTCATTTCGCCCGTCTCTGGGTCTTCTTGCAATTGGGTGGCTGGTATTCCTGTTAGCGCTTGAATTGCAATGGTCCCTAGGGAATAAATATCACTGTTGGGGCGGGGTTTGCCTTGTCCCTGCTCCGTAGGCATGTAGCCCGGTGTGCCAATAACTACCGTTGCTGTGGGTTGACCCCCAACTGTCAGCATGGGATTCCGCAACTGTTTGACAGCGCCAAAATCCACTAAAACTAATTTATTGTCAGCAGTGCGGCGGATAATGTTGTCTGGCTTGATATCGCGGTGAATCACACCTTGGCTATGGACAAATTCTAAAATGCCCAACACTTCTTCTAATAACTGGATTACTTGGTTTTCACTCCAGCGCTTCCCTGGTAAAAGTTCTTCACCCAGAGTATGTCCTTCAATAAACTCTTGTACTAAAAAAAATTCTTGGTTTTCGTCAAAGTAAGCCAAAAGTCGGGGTATTTGACCGTGGTTCCCCAAATGTTCTAAGGTTTCGGCTTCACTGTGGAAGAGACGCTTGGCAGTTTCAAAAACTCTAGGGTCAGAACTTGCGGGTTCGAGGTGCTTGACAACGCAAATAGGATTTCCTGGACGCCTGGTGTCTTGGGCGATGTAGGTTTGACCAAATCCTCCCGTAGCAAGGACTCTAATTACTTGGTAACGATGGTCTAGTAGTTTGCCTATCATATTCCCTCCCCAGTGTTAACACTTAAGTTTTTCCGATGGTAATCAATATCTCCAAATTTTCCTCCATGAAATCCGCTATCTTGAGAAAAGATTTGGATAAACTACGCAGTTTTTTTTATAAAGGCCTAATTGTTAATTTTCTTTTCAATATCCTTTTGATTACCAATGCCACCTAAAATAAGCAACTCAGTCGCATGGCAGCAGGCTGAAATTCTCATGCAACCGGCTTTCATCCGCGTGATCGATAATCTCCGTAAGCACCTGGACGTATCCCCCTGGAAAGGAACTTATCATGATGTCCTGGTTTGGCCTGCTAACACCACTGAGGAAACGAAAGCAATTGTAAGTGGGCTGTTGCAAGAAATGGAAACCGCAACACCGCAACAAGCAGACGCCATTAGAGAAACTCTTGCCCGTATGCCAATGCCCCATCCAGGATATCATCTGCTTTTACAGCGTCAAGAGCAGCAAGTCAACGTGGATTTATGGGAACTTTGTTACCAAGTATGTTTTATTGATTACACCCCAGAACAGCAAGCAGCTGATATCGATACTAGTTTAATAGATGACGCAGGTGAAGTGGATTGGTTGCGTTTGGAAGCGAAGACTAAGGAGTTAGTTGAGCAGGTGTTTGCTAATTTACCTGAGTGAGTAGTCAAAAGCCCGCAGGCGAGAAACCTGGGGCTATATGAAAAAAGACCATATAGGCGGACTTTGAGATTAGGCGATCGCTTTTTTAGCTTGTATTAGTTCTCTACCTGTTTGTTTGCTCTGGCTTCCAAATATTCAAAGATTCCCGAATCAAGCTCAATTCGCGCAGATATTTCAGGACTTACGCAGTAGTAACGGAAAAACCTAGACGCCTAGCGGCTATTCTTACGAGTTCTCCGCAGGAGTACCGCATAGACGCGTTAGACGATCGCAGCGAGGCTTTTCTGGGGTACAGCTTCCCACAGGGTAGGCTAGAAAAGAGGGAGCATCTTGCTCCCTAATGTCCAGGAAGCTACAAAAAAATAAATTTACACATTTGGGATACTCCCAGAAAAGAGGCTTGCAGAGAGATTGGGCGTAAACATCCCTGATAACTGATAACTTGAAATTGATATGAGGAGTAATTCTATGGTTCTACAAATTCAACCCGTTCAAAAAGAACCAACTGTTACTTGGGAACCACTCCCACCAGACTACATTTTACCTGACGATCCAGTGGAAAATATTCAACAACCATCTCTTGCGGCTGCACTAACCGATGCTTTAGGATCTGCCGGATTTATTCTACCGGAAATGTTGATTGGCTCGAATTTTGGACTCGTCGCCACGATCAACAAAAAAATTATTGTCAAAGCACCTGACTGGTTTTACGTCCCTCAAGTGCAGCCAGTAGCGGCCGATGTAATTCGTCGTAGTTACACGCCAAATTTAGAAGGTGCTGCTGTTGCTGTGGTGATGGAATTTCTTTCTGACACAGAGGGTGGAGAACTCTCAGTACGCTCATCTCCACCCTATGGTAAGCTCTATTACTACGAACGGATTCTAAAAGTGCCAACTTACGTCACCTACGACCCCTACGAACCAAGTCTAGAAGTGCGATGTTTGCAAAATGAACAATATACATTACAACAAGCAGATGCCAATGGGCGTTTTTGGATTCCTGAGTTAGAGTTATTTCTCGGAATTTGGCGAGGTGAAAGATTATGCCAAACTACAAACTGGTTGCGGTGGTGGGATAGGGAAGGAAATTTGCTGTTTTGGAGTCAAGAACAAGCGGAACAGGAACGCCAGCGTGCGGAACAGGAACGCCAGCGTGCGGAACAGGAACGCCAGCGTGCGGAACAGGAACGCCAGCGTGCGGAACAGGAACGCCAGCGTGCTGATATGTTAGCAGCTAAGTTACGCGAGCTAGGTATTGACCCAAATACGCTTTCTTGACACTTGTTGATTTTTACTGATTTGTACTGCGGGCATCTTGTCCGCTATTTTTATCTCAATTTATCCAACCCTAGCAATAGCATATCGAAATTCATATTCATGCTGAAAGTCCTTGCCAAACAAACCGCCTCCATGCATACTCGTGATGGTGTGCGCCTAGATGCAGATATTTATCGCCCCGATGCAACTGGGGAATTTCCGGTATTATTAATGCGACAACCCTATGGTAGAGCGATCGCATCTACTGTTGTCTATGCCCATCCTACTTGGTATGCTGCCCACGGCTATATTGTAGTCATTCAAGATGTCCGAGGAAGGGGAACATCTGAAGGGGAATTTCAGCTATTTATCCATGAAATTGCTGATGGTGAAGACACCGTTCACTGGGCGGCAAATTTACCAAATAGTAATGGTCAAGTAGGTATGTATGGCTTTTCTTATCAAGGCATGACTCAGCTTTATGCAGCAGCCAATAAACCACCAGCCCTAAAAGCAATTTGCCCTGCGATGATTGGCTATGATTTATATACAGATTGGGCTTATGAAGGCGGTGCATTCTGTTTACAAACTAATCTCGCATGGGCAATTCAGCTAGCAACTGAAACGGCCAGATTACGCAAAGATAAAACAGCCTATCAAGCATTACTTACTGCATCTCGCAATCTGCCTTTAACTAATCCCGAAATTCTCCAACTCCTCGCCCCAGAATCTTTTTATCATGATTGGCTAGCCCATTCCCAACCAGATACATATTGGCAAGAACTTTCACCCAAACACCATCTACAAGAGATTGACTTGCCCATGTTCCATATTGGCGGTTGGTTTGATAGCTACTTAAGGGGAACTCTACAGTTATATCAGGATATGGCAGCCCGCAGCACCACATCGCAACATCTGTTAGTTGGGCCGTGGGCACATTTGCCTTGGGGTCGTAAAGTTGGTAGCGTTGATTTCGGTGTCAAAGCAGCGAGTCCGGTAGATAAGATGCAAGTGCGTTGGTTTGACCAGTTTCTCAAAGATGTTGATACAGGTTTACTGCAAGAACAGCCTATCTGTTTATTTGAGATGGGAAGTAATACTTGGCGCACCTTCCCTAATTTACCTACACCAAACCAGAAATCCTATTTCTTGTCAACCACCGGACTCGCCAGCATCCGCGAAGACTCCGGAACCCTCAGTACTCACAACTCAGAACTCAGCACTGATGATGTGTTAATTCACGACCCCTGGCGACCAGTTCCGGCTTTGGGTGGTCATGCAGCAATTCCTGCCGGTGTATTTGAGCGATCGCATATTGATTGCCGTTCTGATGTCTTAACATACACTAGTGAACCATTGACAAAAAATTTACATCTAACAGGGGATATAGTCGTAAAAATCTCTTGTTGTGCTGATACACCTAGTTATGATTTATGCGCCATGTTATCGGCAGTCCACCCTGATGGCAAAGTTTATAATTTGACCCAAGGTTACATACATTGCGCCAATGGAACTAACCCTGTCACCAGAAAAATTCCATTACAAACAACTTGTGTGCAGATTGCTCAAGGTCATGCCTTGCGTTTAAGCTTAAGTGCAGCCTGTTTTCCTGCCTACGCTATGAATTCTGGTAACGGTACTGTAATTAGTAGCGAAAATTTATTAGATGCTCAGATAATTACATTGACTGTTAGTTGTGGCGGTGAGGCTCGTTCTCAGGTTTTGCTACCTGTAATCCAAGCATCTTAAATACTGTAATTTGTGAGCATCGCAAGGTGTAGATCCCAGATTTATTAAAGCAACCGGGGATATTTTTGTTTATGAATGATTAAGGATATCATCCCCTGAGGTGGAATACAATTTTACTTGTATTTGCTTTTGATGATTTCTAATTACTGTGATAAATGTCAGCCAATCCTAAAACTACATACATCAAAACATACAATAAAAAATATTTATGAAAAGGAGTCAAAATACCCCATGTCTCAAGTCAGGGGTTTCAAGCAAGGAATACTTTTCTTCTCTTCCATGACTGAAGTCAGGGGCTTTAGGCCACGATTCATCCACCAATCGCACAGAATTCAATTCTGAATTCTGGCGACTGACGCATGTATTCTTCTTCGGTAAGCATGAATACAAATAGACTTAAAGCAAGGCTTATATCTTTAGTAGTAGTGGCTTGATTCTTGTGGTGGAAGCTGGAGACAATAATAGTAGCTATGCTGTAGGTAATCGCTGTCAGGATTACAAATAGTAAATGACTGAGGAACTAAGATGTGGGTTTAACAGGTTAAATAATCGCAAGCATTTGAAGCTGAGATAGAGATAAATACGACTAGAGCTTGTATAAATAACTTGCCACACGACAAAATTCTCATAAATGAGCTAAAACTCATTTCATCGTCAACTTTACCTTGAGAAACCTCCAGTATTCCTCGTAGTTTCATTTTCAATTGGCATAGTAAAACAACAATCGAACCCACTAATTTTAAATTGTTCAATTTTTCAGAATTTTCTCACCAATGGTAGGAGCAATGTATTTGCTGTATGGATGTTCATCAATCAGAGTCATTCACCAGCATCTATGTTGAGTTGTGGTATGTAGTGTTAAGACTAGTGAGATAGGTGTTTATATACCTATATTATGGTATATCTAGAATTAAGGAATATTACGAATAAATATGTATTGCTCTGAGTGATTTGAGTACTACTTTTTAATGTTTAAAAGTAATTTTATTTACAAACTAGTTTTAAGAGCACAGCAATATTTTCTCATTATTCCCAAGATTGACTTGGTAAAATTTTTAGCTTTAGATCCGCCAGCAAATAGCAGGAATTTAAGGTGAACATAGAAAAATTTATCCAACGAACAGAAGCATTACACACACGTTTGGCAGATTTATACCAGACTGCTAGCGTTTTGCCTTGGATTCCGCCAGATATGCTGCCGCAAGCTTTTAAAGAACTCTACAGTACATCAAGGATGGTACAGTTAGCAGCAGAAGAACTGTATCAGCAAAATGAGGAACTAATAGCAACTCGAAATTTACTAGAAGCAGAACGCCAACGCTATCAAGATTTATTCGAGTTTGCACCAGATGGTTATTTAGTAACTAATACAGATAGTTTGATTCAAGATGCTAACCATACCGCAGCTCATCTGCTCAAAACCTCCAAGCAAATGATAATAGGTAAAGCATTGACTAATTTTGTCCCCTTAGAAGAACGTCCGCGCTTTCGCAGCGAACTGATGCATCTATCCCAATTACCGTCATCATACAGGCTTAGAGAGTTAGTCATACCCTTGCAGCAACGAAATGGCGATCGCTTTGACGCAGCTTTAACAAGTGCTGTTGTTCGCAATCCACAAGGTAAAGTGATCTCTATTCGCTGGCAATTACGTGATGTTACTGAGCGTCAACATCAGATAGAATCTGCGTTAAGCAAAAATGACAGTGACCTAAGCCAGAACCGTGCCATACATAAATATGCTAAAGGCGAAACAGTTCCCCTCAACCCGTTAGTAATTTGGTATGTTCGTCAAGGTTTGGTCAAGTTGAGTACCTTTTGTGAAACAGGCGAAGAAGTCCTGATTGGGTTAGCAACAAAAGGCATGGTTTTTGGCTCTAGTATGACATCTTTGCAGATTTACCAAGCCACAACCCTGGCAAATGTGGAATTAGTATCTATTTACTTAGCAGAGATAGCTGCTTCACCTACACTCAGTTGCACCATATTACCCAAAATTAATCAGCGCTTACAGCAGACAGAATCTTTTTTAGTGATTGCCGGTAAACGACGTGTACAAGAACGCTTACACCACCTATTTAATCTTTTGAAGCAGGAAGTAGGTGAAGCAGTACTGGAAGGAATTCGCCTCAGTGTGCGGTTAACTCATGAAGATATTGCAAGTGCTTGCTGTACTACCAGAGTCACAATTACACGCTTAATCGGCAAATTACAAGAACAAGGCTTAATTAGTTTTGACGCAAAAAAACATCTGATTTTGAAAAATTGGGAATAGAGCATGGGGAAGGTGCAGATGCGTAGCGAGTAACCGTAGGGTGGAAGAACCAAAAATAACAAATGACAAATAACGGTATAGTTTGTTAGATAGCTATTGTTACCCGTCGAACATCAGCTGATATAGAATGCAAATCCCTCAACTGAAAACCCAACGTCTAATCCTGCGTGAATGGCGTGAAGCAGACTTTGAGGCTTACGCCGAGATGTGTGGCGACCCCGAAGTTATGCGCTACATCGGTACAGGAAAACCATTATTTCGTGATGAGTCTTGGCGAAATATGACGATGATAGCTGGTCATTGGCAACTCCGGGGCTATGGCATGTGGGCTGTGGAGGAATGCCAAAGTGGCGAGATGATTGGTAGAATTGGTTGCTGGCAACCACATGGCTGGCCGGGATTTGAGATTGGTTGGACGTTGCGACGAACTTATTGGGGACGAGGTTTTGCTACAGAAGGTGCTCAAGCAGCATTAAACTATGCTTTTAGAGAGTTGCAGCAGCCTGATGTAATTAGTTTGATTCGTCCAAAAAATCTTGCTTCCCGAAGAGTTGCCGAGAAATTGGGAGAAAAATTGACAGGAACAATAGAATTCTTAGGAGATGAAGCAGTAATTTATAGGATGTATCGGGAAGATTGGGCATTGAGAATGGGGCATTAGAGCTACGGTGTGTACCCAAGTTGCTGAATCGGCAATGTTATTGCATCGACTGGTAAAAATTAACCAGTTCTACGGTGTGGCAAATCTAAAAAGCTTTGTACATGGCAGTGCATAGAAGAGATGAGAATATGGAGAGACAAATATCAAATAACAAATGACAAATGACAATTAATGGCTATATTTTGGCGCTGGATTTGGGCACAACGGGGAATCGTGCCTTTGTGTTTAATGCAGAAGGCACGATTGTGGGCAGTGCATACAAAGAACTAACGCAATATTATCCCCAACCAGGATGGTTAGAACATGACCCACAAGCAATTTGGCAGGATACTTGCTGGGTAATGCAAAATGCGATCGCTCAAATTAACCCTAGTGAAATTGTCGCCTTGGGATTGACTGTACAACGGGAAACCTGCTTGATTTGGGACAAAACTACAGGTAAACCACTGCATCGGGCGATCGTTTGGCAAGACCGTCGTACTGCAACCCTTTGTCATCAATTGCAAGCGCAAGGATATACTCAAGAAATTTACGATCGCACTGGTTTGGTGATCGATGCTTACTTTTCTGCTACCAAGTTGAGGTGGTTGTTAGATCAGTTTCCCGATGTTGACCATGACAACCTCCTCGCAGGTACGATTGATACTTGGGTCTTGTGGAATCTGACTGGAGGAAGAGTACACGCCACCGACCACAGCAACGCCAGCCGCACCATGTTGATGAATCTGCAAACCTGTGAATGGGATGAGACGTTATTGCAACTATTCCAAATTCCAGCGCATATCTTGCCTCAAATTCACCCCAGCTTAGGAAAATTTGGTGTTACAGATGCGGCTGTGGTGGGTGCGAGTATCCCCATTACAGCTGTTTTAGGCGACCAACAGGCGGCTTTGTTTGGTCATGGCTGCGATCGCCCTGGTTTAATGAAGTGTACTTATGGTACTGGTAGCTTTTTGGTAGCTCATACTGGTAGTGAAATAGTCCGCTCTCAACAGCAACTAATTTCTACAATTGCCTGGACACAAGAGAAACAGAGTAGGGGCATGGTGTCCACAATTTCTAACTCGCCTCTATTGTCTGACTTATGCCGTGCCCCCAATTTGGATGTGGGCTATGCCTTAGAAGGTAGTATGTTTACTAGTGGAGCTTGTATCCAATGGTTACGGGATGGACTCAAAATCATTGCCTCTGCTGCCGAAACCGAGTCTATGGCCAATCAAGTCCCAGATAACGGCGGTGTATACTTCATCCCAGCATTTAGTGGACTGGGCGCACCCCATTGGGATATGAGTGCCAGAGGAGCCTTTTTTGGACTTACTGCTAGGGTACAACCACAGCATTTAGTCCGCGCTGTTCTGGAAGCGATCGCTTACCAAGTTGTGGAAGTCGTGCAAGCCATTAACGCCTCTAGCAGCACACCAATGGGGCGATTAACTGTAGATGGGGGTGCTTGCGAGAATAATTTTCTCATGCAATTCCAAGCAGATGTATTAGGAATTCCCATAGAACGCCCTACAAACCGTGATACCACCGTTCAAGGTGCAGCATTTGCCGCAGGTCTAGCTATAGGATTTTGGTCTAGTTATGCAGCCTTAGTAGAGCACCGGCAAATAGAGCGAGTATTTGAGCCTGGTATGGGAAGAGACAGCGCTGTCACTAACTTCGCAATTTGGCAAAAAGCGCTGAAACGCACTCTCGCTTGGACAGACTAAGAATACACCTAAAATACTTTCAAATAACAAATGACATTGCAATAGGCTGGGGAGTAGCGATCGCCTCTAGCGTAGCTGAATGCACACTTATTGTCGTCTGTTATACGATGGTTTTCTGAAAAATCACTGTGTGATCCCAAGAATCCCTTGACAATTTTGTTTAAAGTTCTTCACTTAGTACATACTATTGATTCTGGTGTAGGTGGAATGCGTACTAAAAGATAAGAACGGAGTTTTCCAGGTAGTTTACCTGGTAAGATATATCCGTCTTCACTCTCTTGATAAAGCAGGCTGAATTGCAACACATCAGTGATGCTTTCCTGTGGCAAATCAACAAAATGGTATGTATATTTTTGCGGACAAACAAAGCTGACAGCACAAGAATATTTTTTCACACAAGTCCACAAACAACCCACAGATTCAATGTTGAGACTGCTGTACGTGGAATTATTTTTTTGAGTCTGTAGCAGATTCAGTAAGAGTTGATTTCCCTCGGCGCGTTCATCTGCTTCATCGTGAGAGAGAACAGCACTACATGATTTACAAACGAATAAGGTATGAAGTTGCATAATCAATATTTTAGGCTTTTAAGAGGAGATTATAAGTGATTTAGGGAGCATTAACGAGATACTTAAATAAGTCATCAATAATTAAATTTGCAGCTAAAATACCATCACCAATCCAGTAGCTTGGAACCAAATAAACTTTATTTTCTTTTACAGCTTTTAAATTTTTCCACAGAGGACTTAATTTAAGCTGCTCTAATTTCTTTTGTGCTGTTTGATTGCCTTTGGCATCATTTTCAGCCGTCCATATAAATATAATATCACCATCTGCTTTTTCAATTAATTCATTACCGATGGACATTTGAATTGGATTAGCAAATAATTTTTTTGCCTCTGATGCCGTGAAATTTTGAGATTCTGGGCGAGACAATCCAGCGTCTTGCAAAACAGTTCCGCAGAAGGAATCACGTAAATAAAGGTTGATATTGTTAGGATAAACTCTGACTACAGAAACTTTAATTTTTGACAACTTACTGCCAATTTTCTGCTTAAATTCTTGGAGGCGCAGGTAATAATTTTTCATAATTTTTTCACCAACTTCTTTCTTACCTAACGCCACACTCATATTTGTAAATACCTCTTTCCATTTACCGCTATGTTCAAATCTAAATAAAACTGTTGGTGCTATTTTTGAAGTAATAGGATAAATATTTTGCTGATATTCATATCCCGCAATCAAATCTGGTTTGAGTGCGAGAATACTTTCTAGGTTAGGTTCGCCAATTGTCCCGATGTTTTTTACTCCTGTTAATTTATCTTGCCAGTATGATGAAAAATCCGAGATCACAGCACCAAGAGGTTTAATCCCTAGTGCGATCGCATTTTCAGCATCATCTAAAGTCACAAGTCGCTCAAACTTTTTTGGAACACAGGTGATTCCCGCCGCGTGTTCCATCTGACGACACGCTGCGTTGGTAGTGTAATCACTAACAGGTAGAGAACCACCACGATGACAAGCTACAGTTACGATTAGAGTACACAATATTGTGAACACAAATCGCCACCAGTGAGTCAAGCTTTTGATTTTTATATTACTGTCATTCATGATGGTATCTCAGACCCACACCTGATTTTCGTCAGATTAAAATGTCACAGAAAAACTCCCAATAACTGTTAATGGTGCGCCGGGTTCTATGGCAACTCTACCAAAGTTTGCTCCTTGAAAATATCTTTCATTAAAAAGATTTTGGATATTAATCCCAGCGCGCCAATTATTACGTTGATAGTAGATGGCTGCGTCTGTTCTCAGATAGCCGGGGATGGTATAGGTATTGTCTGTGTCACCTTGGCGATCGCCTATATAAAATAACCCTAGACCAAAACCTAAACCTTGTAAATCACCACGCTGCAATTGGTAAGTTGTCCACAAACTGGCTGTATTAAATGGGACATTTGGGGGACGATTCCCCGTTAAACCATCATTACTTTCGGTAATCTCAGCATCAATGTAAGAATAAGATGCAATCACATTCCAACCAGGACTAATTTCCCCCGCTAGATTGAGTTCAAGACCTTGGTTGCGTTGTTTTCCTACAGGAATGCTGAAATCAGGATTAGCTGGATCGGTTGTAGCAATATTCGATTTGGTAATGTGATAAGCTGCTAAAGTAGCCGCTAATTTTCCATCTAAAAATTCACCTTTGACACCAACTTCGTACTGAGTTCCCCGCTCAGGTTCTAGAACTGTACCATCTACTCTTGTACCAAAATTCGGTTGAAATGATTGGCTGTAACTAGCATAAAGAGAAATAGGTTGAGTGGGTTGATAAACTATACCTAATCTTGGGGTGATAGCTGTATCGTATTGATTAGATTCAGAACCATTCCGTAAATTTCTGCTTTTTTGGTCTACGATGTCTAACCGTCCACCTACGAGAAACTTTAAATTATCTGTCAATGCTATTTGGTCTTGCAAGAAAATTCCTAGACCATCGCTAGTATCTTGGTTATTACGCACAACGTTGGTTAATGCTTCTAAACCAGGTCTGGGTATGGCATTATAAACTGGATTGAAGACATCAATACTAGGTGTAAGTCCTGCTGGTAATCGCTTCTGAGTTCCGCCTGATGTAGCTCTAGCTAAGTCAACACCAAATAAGAGAGTGTGATTAATTGAGCCTGTCGTAAATTTACCAACTAAATCGGTTTGTAAGGTATAAGTTTCTTGATAGTCATCATTTGATCTAAAGTTCCGTGAAAGAATACCTGTGGTTTCATTCAAGCTCAGAGGTTCAGCACGATAATCAAAATCATCTGAACTTTGATATCGAAAAGCATTGCGGATTTTCCAATTCTCGTTAAAATTATGCTCTAATCGATAGCTTAAGCCTATTTCTTCAACTTTCCTGACATCGTCTGGTTCGCCTAAAATCCGCTTTAAAGGAATGTCAAGAATCCCCTCACCAAAAGCTAAAAATCCCCGATCAAATGGACGCTCATCGTTGAGATAATCGAATTGAAATGTTAAGTTAGTTGCTTTGCCAATTTCCCATTTTAAAGTGGGTGAAACAAAAAATCGTTGAATATTTTGATTAAAATCACGGAATCCATCTGAAGACTCGAAAACAGAGTTGAGCCTATATAGCAATACTCCGGACAATTTTTAGTTGAGGGAATAGACAAGAAAGCTATCGAGCCATTAAGGTGCTGATTAGAAAAAACTTGCACCGACTCGATAGCCATATGGAAATTGTACAAAGCTTACTGACCAA
>JAHHHF010000050.1 GCA_019359495.1 Goleter apudmare HA4340-LM2 | reverse complement strand
GGGCAGACGTCATCAACCGCGCTAACTTGGGTATGGAAGTCATGCACGAGCGTAACGCTCACAACTTCCCCTTAGATTTGGCTGCTGGTGAAGTTGCTCCTGTTGCTCTCAGCGCTCCTGCTATCAACGGTTAATTTTTAACCCTGAAGCAGTTTTAGTCTTCTAAATCGGAAACGCTCTCCTGAATCAGGAGGGCGTTTTTGTGTTTTTGTAAAAAATTTATTCTGCGTTCTCTGTGCTCTCTGCGGTTTCAAAAATTATTAACCTTGTACATACACCATACAAGACAGTAAATGTAGTACTAAATACATTTTTATTAAGTTTTTTAGCTTTAAATACAAAATATTCCTCCATAAACATATATCTATAGTTGTAAAACCTATCTATCCAAAGGCGTAAATTATTGCTGTTTACTGTAGGAATTCAAAGACATACTCAGATGTGGATTTATACAGTGCGTCATTTCTCAGAACTTGAGAGAGTTAAAGACGCCACATAGATTAACACTTTTGACTAGACGCGAAAATCGCTTCAGGTGGAAAACCAAAGGATGAAAGACTGGATCACAAAATTAGCGATTTGTACGGTGTTACTGTATAACTTGTTTTTAGGAACTAATTATGCAGTAGCCGATCAAATTGCCAAGAATGATGAACAGCCAGTAGTAGAAAACTTAGCGATCGCTGATCATCATCTTGGGGAGGGTAGAAGGGAAGATTGGTGGCGGTTTCGTGAAGTAGTCAAAGAGACAGAGAAGCTAGAGGGACTGTTCACGCTTTATCGTAGTCACGAAGACAGCAAAATTTATTGGGAAATTACGCCAGAACAGCTAAATAAAAACTATCTAGCTACAGTGACTTTGGAATCAGGCATTGGGGAAAGTGGGATTTACAGTGGTTTACCTCTTGCTGATTTCCTCTTCTATTGGCGGCGAGTAAACAACAACTTGCACTTTGTAGTGCGTAATGTTAAATTTCGTGCAGAAGCAAGTACACCAGAAGAGTGATCGCTTGCTCGTTCATTTAGCGACTCAGTTCTGTATGCCCCAGAAATAGATAGTATTGATCCCCGTAGTAAAAATATTCTCATCAACCTGGATAATCTGCTAATGCAGGATTTGCCAGGATTAACTCCCTTATTAAAATACTCTTTACAGGCTGATTATCGCCTGGAACCAAACAAGTTCTATTTTGGTGATGTTAATAGCTTCCCTGAGAACTTAGAGATTGATGCAATTTACGGTTTTTCATCGCTAGAAGGAGCAAATTTAGTCACTGTTGCCGATAGCAGGGCACTCAGTCTAAAGGTGCATTACAGTTTTTCTCAGTTGCCAGAAAATAACGGTTATATTCCCAGACTGGCTGACGACAGAGTGGGATATTTTGTGAGTGCCTTCCAAGATTTATCTCACAAAAACCCTCAAGAACCATTTGTCCGTTACATCAACCGTTGGCATTTGGAACCATCTGATCCTGATTCGGCCTTATCTCCACCCAAAAAGCCAATTATTTTTTGGATTGAAAATGCAGTGCCTTTGGAGTACCGCGATGCAATCCGTGAAGGTGTTTTGATGTGGAATCAAGCATTTGTAAAAGCCGGGTTTCAAAATGCTATTAAAGTGCGGCAAATGCCAGATGATGCTGATTGGCATCCCGCAGATGTACGCTACAACACTATTCGCTGGTTTAATTCTTGGGATGCAGGTTTTGCCAAAGGCCCTATGCGCGTCAACCCCCTGACTGGGGAAATCTTAGATGCAGATATTATTGTCGATGACAATATGGTGCGTTCATTTCAGCAAGGGTATCGAGTGCTGGGGGAAGCATCAAGCAAGCAAATGTGTGATGAACTCTGCTATGGTATGGAGTCTGCCAATCAAGCAGCAATGGGGGCGTTGGCGGTGTCAATTTTGCCCAATACTCAACCAGCTAGCGAGGCGATGCAGGAGTATATGCATCAATATTTGCGTTCTCTCATCGCGCATGAAGTTGGACATACTCTGGGTTTACGCCACAACTTTCATGGCAGCACCATGTTAGCGCCCCAGGAATTAAATAACACGGAAATTACTCATACCAAAGGTTTAGTTGCTTCGGTGATGGATTATCTACCCGTGAATATAGCACCACAGGGAGTAGTGCAAGGTGACTATTTTCCAGGGGTGGTTGGCCCTTACGATGAGTGGGCAATTGAGTATGGTTATAAAAGAAGCCCTACAGCAATGATGCCGGAAGCAGAAAAAAGTTTTTTAAAACAGATTGCGTTAGCATCACCGCATCCAGAATTATCTTATGCCACTGATGAAGATATTTGGGATATCAATCCCCTCGCTAATGTCTGGGATATGAGTAGTGACGTACTTGTTTATTCGCAGTGGCAGATGGATAATGCCCGTGTGATGTGGCAGCGTTTAGACAAGGGTGATTTATCCACAGGAGAAAGTTATAGTAATCTGCGTGTTTTATTCGATAGAGTACTACAATACTATTTTCGTAACGCCTCTTTAGTGTCTAAATACATTGGTGGGCAATCTTTACAGTGGCTAAATACTAGTGATGATACTTCCTGGGCATTTGTGCCAGTTTCACTTTCAAAACAACGGCAGGCATTGACAAAGTTACAAGACTATGTATTTGCTGAAGATGCTTTTAGTTTTCCACCGCAATTGCTCAATCACTTAGCACCATCACGCTGGCAACATTGGGGTAGCCCAGCACCCAGCAACAGGCTAGACTATCCCATACACGATCGCATTTTAAAACTTCAAAGCGTGATCTTGCGATCGCTATTAGAGGGCGATCGCCTCAATCGCCTACAAGATATAGAATTAAAAACACCACCAGGTACAGCACTCTCCATGCCAGAACTGTTTGACACCTTGCAAACAGGTATCTGGACAGAAATTTTAGCCCCAGCTTCACCCAAGCCAATTTCTAGCATCCGTCGTTCATTGCAACGAGAATATCTAAATATGTTACTAGAGATGGTTTTGGGGACTAGCGATGTACCAGAAGATGGGCGGACACTGGCTTGGTATGAATTGCAGCAACTGCAAGCAGCCATTGACACCAGACTCAAACAAAAGCCCGAAAACCTTGATATATATACAATAGCTCACTTACAACTTTCAGGCGATCGCATCACGAAAGCATTAAACGCACAGATGCTGTCTAGGTAGGTTTGTTATTTGTTACTTGTCAAGAGTCCAGGGTAGTTACCTAGCCCTTTCAACGTGAATACAAATTCTCGAAAATAAATCTCTCCATAACCTCTTACCTCTGCTTTCCCAGCGCCTCTGCGGTTAAATAATTTACTTTAAACAAGTTCTCCGCAAGAGTACCCACAGGGTGCAAAGTGTCCGTCACGCAGAGAGAAAAAAAGAGATTTTTTGAGTCACCTTGAAAGAGGTATTCCTATCTTCTTAGAAGAATGTTTGATTCGTTGGCTCTTCAACCCTGCACTTCATTCCCCATTACCTTAGCTATATCTGGAAAATCACTAAATACACCATCAATACCCAACCTGAAAAATAATTGATATTCTCCTCTGGGATTACCTTGAAAATCTAGCGGTAAAAAGAAATCCTCATTGCGGAAAGTCCAAGCATGAACTAGCAAACCAGCTGCATGAGCATCATGAACTAAAGATGTAGGTGATAGCAATTTACTATTACTATCTCTAGGAATTAACAGATTTTTATTAATGCCAATCGCCTGGGCATATTGAGCAATTTTTGTTAATTCTGATGCAGTTACTAAATCTGGGTAGGTGCGAGAGTCACCATTAACGATAAAATCATAGGGTTGACCATTATTATTTAGCAATTGCACCAAAGGTAAATCAGTTTTTGTGGATAAATATTTAAGGTTGTTGACTTCAAAAGATTGAATGTAAATAGGTGTCTTATTCCCCTGATAACCATTGGCTGATAAAATTGCTAATAAAGGATCTTCCAAAGATAGCCCAATAGATTTAAAGTAACTAGGGTGTTTGGTTTCCGGGTAAATGCCAATATCTCGACCAATTTTAGCACTTTTGCGTTTAGCTAAATCAATGATTTCTTGTAGCGTGGGAATAGCAAATAAACCATCATAAACGGTGTTCTGCGGACGCAGTTGGGGAATGCGTTCTTTGGCTTTGAGTCTTTTGAGTTCTATTAAGGTAAAGTCTTCAGTAAACCAACCAATTTTTGTTTCACCATCAATTATTTTGCTAGTGCGACGGTGAGTAAATTCTGGATGAGTAGCAATATCGGTGGTTCCGGAAATTTCATTTTCATGACGAGCAATTAAAACACCATCTTTGGTAATCACTAAATCTGGTTCAATATAGTCAGCCCCTAAATCAATTGCTAATTCATAGGCTGCTAAAGTGTGTTCTGGGCGGTAGCCACTCGCACCGCGATGTCCAATAATAATTGGGGCTGTGTTTCGCAAAGTTTTGGTCATTAACTTACTCACCCAGAAAACGTTTAACTTATAGTGAGGGCTGAAGCCCTACTTTAAGGACTACAGTCTTCACTACAAACTTTTATAAACTAAGGTCATACTTAGTAGCCAGTTACGTCAACCGGTCTATAACCCTGACCAACGAATTGATCAAAAGCAGCTTGATATTGCGCTGATGTTAACCCATGTCGCGCTACCCACGCTGGACTGTTGGACTTATCCCAAATAGCAGCGTATCTATCTTGTCCGTTGACACGGTAACCACTGACTTTCACTAATCGATACCCTTGTCCAACGTGTTGGTCGAAAGCAGCTTGATATTGCGCTGATGTTAACCCATGTCGCGCTACCCAAGCAGGGCCGCCAGACTTCACCCAAATAGCAGCGTAGCGGGCCTGTCCGTTGACTTCATAACCACTGACATCAACTAATCGGTATCCTTGACCAACAAATTGGTCAAAAGCAGCTTGATATTGCGTTGATGTTAACCCATGTCGCGCTACCCACGCTGAACCACCAGACTTATCCCAAATAGCGGCGTATCTATCTTGTCCGTTGACAGTGTAACCACTGACTTTCACTAATCGGTATCCTTGACCAACGAATTGGTCAAAAGCAGCTTGATACTGCGCTGATGTTAACCCATGTCGCGCTACCCACGCTGAACCACCAGACTTCACCCAAATAGCAGCATAGCGGGCTTGTCCGTTGACTTCATAACCACTAACATCAACTAATCGGTATCCTTGACCAACAAATTGGTCAAAAGCAGCTTGATATTGCGCTGATGTTAATCCATGTCGCGCTACCCACGCTGAACCACCAGACTTCACCCAAATAGCAGCATAGCGGTCTTGGGTGACTGTCACAGGGAGTCTCTGGGCCACTACCCCAATATTTGCACTAGTATTATCTATACTGCTAATAGAGTTAATGGGAGCAGCAAAAGCCGAATTAACCAAAGTAGCGAGTAAAACAGCACTAGAGGTTGTCAAAGCTAAAGAACGAATGAACATATTAGTAAAATAAATTTGTAGAGTTGATGTTTGTGGCTTCTTGAACCACACTGACTAGATAGGTTGGGATTGATTTTTTTATGCAGTCCCGATGCGGTAGAGTTTCTAAGATTAGAAACTCTTTCCTAATAAGCAATTTCGGCGTTAAAGCTAAACTTTGATGATGTTTCTATAATTAATCACTAAAAAAATTGAGCCTTGGCTGTTTGATTTGTCAGCAGCGCGGCATAAAAAATGTTAGGTATACCAATACATGGAACGATTCCTAATTAAACCAATTAACCTGAATGAAAATGGTTATTGGTAATGGAGGATAGGCATTACTTCCTATTCCCCAGTCCTTAATCCCTAATTCCCAGTTCCTGCAATAAGTCTCATGATCCAGATTCACCCAGAAGTCAAGCGCATAGAAGAACTGCGCCAGTTGTTGCAACAAGCCAGCTATGCTTATTACGTCCTAGATGCACCAATTATGGAGGATGCAGTCTATGACCAGCTGTATCGAGAATTGCATCAACTAGAAATTCAGTATCCAGAATTAGTTTCGCCAGACAGTCCCACTCAGCGCGTGGGTGAGAAACCAGCAACACAGTTTAACTCGGTGCGGCATAACATTCCCCTGTATAGTCTGGAGAATGCCTTTAATATTGAGGATTTGCAAGCATGGGAGCAGCGTTGGCGGCGACAAGTACCAAAAATGGAGTCGGTAGAATATGTCTCGGAATTGAAAATAGATGGTTCGGCGATCGCTCTTACCTATCAAAATGGCATTCTAGTCAGGGGGGCGACTAGAGGTGATGGAGTCATGGGTGAAGACGTTACCCAAAATGTCCGCACAATTCGCTCAATTCCTCTACGGTTGAACTTTGAAGGGTTAGAAATTCTGGAAAAGGTGGAGGTGCGTGGCGAGGCGTTCTTACCTTTGGATGTATTTAAACAAATCAACACCGAAAGACAAAAAGCAGGTGAGCAGTTATTTGCCAATCCCCGCAACGCCGCCGCCGGGACACTCAGACAATTAGACTCCCGTATTGTCGCTAAACGGCGCTTAGATTTCTTTGCCTACACCCTACACATTCCTGGAAGGGATGACACCAGTATCGCCAATACCCAATGGGAAGCTTTGGAATTGTTGCGAAAGATGGGTTTTCGGGTTGACCTCAATCACAAACTGTGTTGTTCATTGCCAGAGGTCGCCCAATATTATCAACACTGGGATACTGAAAGATTAAATTTACCCTACATGACTGATGGGGTAGTGGTCAAGCTGAACTCCTTCAAATTGCAAGAACAGCTAGGGTTTACGCAGAAATTCCCTCGGTGGGCGGTAGCTCTCAAGTACCCCGCCGAAGAAGCACCCACCCGTGTAGAAAATATTGCCGTGAATGTGGGCAGAACGGGGGCGTTAACGCCGTTGGCAGAAATGCGCCCAGTACAATTAGCAGGGACGACCGTATCTCGCGCTACTTTACACAATAGCGATCGCATTGCTCAATTAGATATCCGCATCGGTGATACTGTGATTGTCCGCAAAGCTGGGGAAATCATCCCGGAAGTGGTGCGAGTACTCACAGAACTCCGCCCAGATGACGCCCAACCCTTTGTTATGCCTACCCATTGCCCAGTTTGTGGTCAACCAGTGGTGCGGGAGTTAGGCGAAGCCGTTACCCGGTGTGTCAACGCCTCCTGTCCCGCAATTCTCAAAGGGGCGATTGAACATTGGGTGAGTCGTGATGCCCTAGATATTAAAGGTATGGGCGAAAAGCTGGTGCATCAACTCGTGGATAAGGGCTTGGTACATGCCGTTGCCGATTTATATGACTTGACAGAAGCACAATTATGTGGATTGGAAAGAATGGGTCAAAAATCGGCACAAAAATTAATCGAGGCGATCGCTCAATCTAAAAACCAACCCTGGTCACGGGTGTTGTATGGTTTAGGTATCCGTCATGTGGGCAGTGTGAATGCTCAATTGTTGAGCGAGAAATTCTCCCACGTAGACAAGTTAGTTGCCGCCAAGCAGTCAGAGATTGAAGGCATTTATGGTATTGGTGTGGAAATAGCCGAGTCTGTATACCAGTGGTTCCACATTGATGCTAACCAAACTTTACTTTCTCGCCTCCAATCTGCCGGCTTGCAATTAGCTGCTACGGAGGAAACCACAAGTGTTGGTGATGAAAATCAAAAGTTAATCGGTAAAACCTTTGTGGTGACGGGAACCTTACCAACTTTGAAGCGAGATGAAGCTAAGGCTTTAATTCAAAAAGCAGGCGGTAAAATAACGGAATCGGTGAGTAAAAAAACAGATTATTTGGTGGTGGGAGAAGACGCCGGTTCTAAGTTAACCAAAGCGCAAGCATTGGGAATCACACAATTAACAGAGGCGCAGTTGTTGGAGATGGTACAGGAGTAAAGCCAGATCGGGGAGCGTATGTTGTTGAACTGAAGCTGACACCAATCAAAAATCTCCCTGAAGAGTGAAAAACTATACTGCTGAGGGCGCACACGCCAGCAGGTTAGAGATGTCCCAGGCTCTTGCTTTAGTCATAAAAATTCAATAAATGTTGTAATCTGTAATGGGTTTGATTAGGATAAGCATAATTGCCCTAGCCCATTAGGGTTTGAACTTTTTTTACTCATCAGACATTGAAAGGGACTAGCAGCTGACATCAAGATTCAGTGGGAATTTTGACTGTCAAAAAACATCAAAAAGTAACCGCACTTTAAACACTGTCCCAAAAATTAACCCATGAATACCCAAAAATACCAGAAGTCACTGACTAAAACAGTTGCTATAGCGATCGCTATAGCTGGTATTCTGATCAACGTTCCATCTTTTGCAGGTACGCACCTGGCCCAATCACGCCAACCTGCGACTACAGCCCGTCGTCGCACAAATCGCACAATCGTTGATGTTCTTAGCGCCAATCCTGAGTTTAAAACTCTGGTAACAGCAGTCAAAGCCGCAGAACTTGAGAAAACACTAGCTGGTAAAGGCCCGTTTACCGTATTCGCCCCCACAAATGCAGCATTCGCCAAGCTACCAGAAGGTACCGTAGAAAAGCTTCTCCAGCCAGAAAACAAAGCTACCTTACAAAAAGTTCTGACTTATCACGTCGTCTCTGGCAGAATTGATTCTAAAAGCATCAAGCCGGGGGAGGTCAAGACGGTTGAAGGTAGCCCAGTTAGTATTAAGGTTGAGAATGGTAAAGTCACCGTCGATGATGCAAATGTGACCAAAGCCGATATCAAAGCTAGTAATGGTATCATTCACGCCATTGATACAGTACTGATTCCTCCTGGATTGCAGTAGTATCTTCCTCTAAGAGATACAAAGATAGTTCGTAGTAAGCACTTTAGTGCTGAGTAATGAAGTCCTTACTACGAACATTTTTACCTAACATAAGTTAATGCAGTCAACCGCCTCACCCACAAGGGGATGTGGCTTGTAACTAACCGAAAAATTGGTCGAAACATACGGGTAATTGACTGTACCCTGTCTCCCCGGCACAGCCGAACTGTTTGTAGGGAGAAGAAGTTGAATCCATTTCACGAGAGTGAATACAGATTCAATTATCTCTACTGTCATAGACAAACCACTTTTTCTTATCCAACAACTGGTGTTGTATCTAAGAAATGTCATGTCTCAAGTAGATAATCGTATTGTACCAGAGTCCCTGACTCGCTTACATCCCCACCCATAAAGGCATGGGGTTTTACGCTCGATCAATAAAATCACTAGTCTTGTTGTAACATGTTTGTATTTTCATGTTACTAACAACAAAACTCATGTCACCTGAATTTGAATACAGCACCCTGGCTGCTCCAGAAGATGTGAACCAACTGGGGAAAATTCTCGACCAGTGTTTTATCGGTTCACCCGGTCAAGAAGCAATCTATATCAACAGTATAGGCTTAGAAAACTTCCGCATAATTCGTAGAGATCAGCAAGTTGTAGGTGGACTGGCAATTTTGCGGATGGGTCAGTGGTGGGGTGGTCAGCGTTTACCAATGTCAGGAATTGCCGCCGTGGGTATTGCTCCAGAGTATCGTGGAGATGGTGCTGCGATCGCATTGCTACAGCACGCCCTCAAAGAACTACACAATCAAGGCTCTCCCATCTCTGTCCTCTATCCAGCTACTCAATACCTTTACCGAAAAGCAGGGTATGAACAGGGCGGTAGCCTATGTTTTTGGGAGATGCTAACTGACAGTATTCAGGTGAAAGAGCAACCCTTACCTTTAAAATCAATAGCTTCCAGCAATCCTCAAGTATTTGATGAAATATACCAACAGCAAGTCAAACTCACCAACGGCTATTTGGACAGACACCCGGCCATTTGGCAACGAATTGTCACCACACAAGAAAAAGAAACAGTTTTCGCCTATCTCATCGGCACTCCAGACCAACCCCAAGGCTACATCATCTTCAGCCAAGAACGCACAGAAAATGGCACAATCTTGTGGGTGAGAGATTGGGCAGTGCTTACAGTAGCAGCTGCACAAAGTTTTTGGTCATTTATTGCCAAACATCGCTCCCAAATTGATCGCGTGCGTTGGCAAAGTTCTATTAATGATTACCTCACATTGCTACTACCAGAACAAACTGCCAAGGTATTCAGTCACAAACGCTGGATGTTGCGGCTGATAGATGTATCCAAAGCCTTGGAAGGGCGGGGTTATCCACCGGGAGTGCAAGGAGAACTACACCTGGAAGTACAAGATAACTTACTCCCTGCAAACAACGGTAAATTTATTTTGTCTGTCGCTAACGGCCGTGGTGAAGTTACAAGCGATGGTAGAGGTGAGTTGCAGCTAGATATCAAAGGATTAGCGCCCCTTTACACAGGTTTATTTACCCCTGAGCAACTGCAACTTACAGGTAAACTAACTGCTACAGAAACAGCTTTATTGACCGCTACACAAATATTTGCGGGTGTTGGACCAACAATGCCAGATTTCTTTTAATTTCTTATTAAGGGTGTAGCTTCTCCGTCAGGAGTACTGTCATACCCTCCGGGTTCGCCGTCAGGCGTTCTCGAAAAGTGAAATCGGCGGTTAGAATCCGCATCTACACACAAAACCTGCCTCCGCAGGTTAAATTGTCTTAGCCCAGGTCGTTGGGCTTTGTTTGTATAGATATACGTTATTGTTCAATACTCAGAAAACTCACATGCGTCGAAAAAATCGCCTGATTCTCAACTTTTTTATTGTGTGTTTGATTACAGCTTTGATGTTCCGCGATCGCTCTATAAGTGAACTTTTTGAAGTATCTATTATTCAACAAGATGAACCATCTATCCTTATTCCCGGCTACCAATTAGCCTGTCGGGGAACTGATACATTACGTTGTGAGATTAGCATTGATAATCTACCGTTGGTGGTAGAAAGTGCATCTACCACTACATGTCAAGGAACTTACGGCAAACAAACCCTTACCTGTGAACGACTGCAAGCATCGGCACTTGATCATGTTTTTATTGAAGGTTTACAGTTAAGCTCTCTGCAACGAGCAAAAATCAAGGCACAAATCTGGGTAAGATCCATCGCTAGTCTGCGAGTCTTAAATGATGGAGCAGCGAATGGATCGCTATTGCAATTTCTTCTTAGTAGTTTGTCAGTATTGAGTGGTTTTAATGTGTCTACATCCCTATATTTTTATTTGGGAAGGCTCTATCCGCATCAGCATAAACTGCTGAAATTATTATTCTCATTGATAGTTGGATTGGGAGTATTTGCATTTTTATTATTATATTTTGTCTTATTATTAATGGTCTTTGGTTATGTTGGCTAAATTGTTCGTAGTAAGGACTTTATACCAATTCGTAATTCGTAATTCGTAATACCCCTGCGGGAAGCGCAAAGTGTAGTGTGTAGAGTGCGTTACACTTCGAGATAACGCACCGCATCCTATGCCTTGGTGCGGCGCTTGGCGACAACACACCCTTGTATTTCTCAAGTGGCTACTACAAACTAATGCAATTAACCTTGAGCGATCCCTTCTTGCCTAGCAGCGCGTTGCACAGCGGCCGCTACAGCTGTGACTACTCGCTCATCAAAAACTGAGGGAATGATGTGTTCTCGATTCAGGTCGGAAGGCTTGACTAAAGAAGCGATCGCACTTGCGGCTTCTAAATACATGGTGGTGGTAATTGTCTGGGCCCGACAATCTAAAGCACCACGAAACACTCCCGGAAAAGCCAAGACGTTATTGATTTGATTGGGGTAATCACTGCGACCAGTGGCAATTACAGCTACATCTTTGGTGATCAATTCTGGTTGAATTTCAGGGATTGGGTTCGCCATAGCAAAAACAATTGGGTCTTTCGCCATTGCTTGCACCATTTCTGGTGTGAGGACTCCCGGCGCACTGACACCTAAGAATACATCGGCCCCTTGCAAAGCACCTGCTAAAGTACCTTGGGCTTTGACGGCAAATTCGCGCTTTTCTGCGGTCAGGTCGGTGCGACTGGTGGAGATAATCCCTTTGGAGTCGCAAATCCAGATTTTTTCTGCGCCGGCTTTTTGGAGTAAGCGGGCGATCGCTATTCCCGCCGCCCCAGCACCGTTAATGACGATGTGGACTTCGGCTAATGATTTATTTACCAGTTTCAAGGCGTTAAACAAGGCTGCTAAGGTGACAATGGCTGTACCATGCTGGTCATCGTGAAACACCGGTATATCTAATTCTTGCCGTAGTCGCTGTTCAATCTCAAAACAGCGCGGGGCGGCGATATCTTCTAGATTCACGCCACCAAAAACTGGTGCTAAATTCTTTACGGTACGGACTATCTCATCTGTATCTTGGGTTGCCAAGCAGATGGGGAAAGCATCCAGACCAGCAAACTCTTTAAACAGCATTGCCTTCCCTTCCATGACTGGCAAAGCTGCTGCCGGGCCTAGATTACCCAATCCCAAGACGGCGCTACCATCAGTCACAATAGCGACGGTGTTTTTCTTAATGGTTAAGTTGTATACTTCCTCTGGATCTTGAGCGATCGCATTACAAATCCGACCCACACCAGGGGTGTAAGCCATTGCCAAATCAGAGACACTTTTGAGGGGAATTCTGCTAGTAATGCTGATTTTGCCACCGCGATGTAAATTAAAGGTGCGATCGTAGACATTCATTACCTTAATGTCTGGTAATGTTTTGATTGCTTGGACAATTGTCTCTGCGTGTTCGGTGCTAGCAGCATCAACCGTCAGATCGCGGATGGAAAGTTGGCGGGTTTGCTCAATGAGATCAATTTGACCAAGATTACCACCACTGGAAGCGATCGCCTGGGTGACTGATGCCAACATCCCCACACGGTTGGGAATCTGCAAACGCAAGGTCAAACTAAAACTAGAGTTAGGAGTGAGGTCTGCCATTTTGATTTGGGATTTTAAATATTAAATTTTATCTGGAATTGATCAGTAAAACTCAGCTTGACATGTAGAAGTTTATATTTTGCCAGTTAGCGATCGCGCAAGACATCTAGGATTGACGCCACTGTGAGCATTTTCATTCTGACTCGAACACATCATTGAATTATCCTAACGGCAATTGTGAGGATTTTGATAAAGTAAAACATATATGGAGGTAAGACGATGACTCAAGCCTTGCCAAAATTAGTCACCTTCGATAAATTTATCGAATGGTATCCCAATGATGGTAAACGCTATGAATTGCACAAGGGAGTAATTGTTGAGATGCCACCCCCAAGCGGAGAGCATGAGAAGGTGGTAGGATTTATAGCCCGTAAGCTAACTGTCGAGTTTGATCGTCTGAACCGTCCCTACACCATACCCAAAACTGCATTCGTCAAAACCCCATCAGCCGAATCTGCTTATTCGCCCGATGTTTTGTTATTAAACCTTAACAACCTCAGTAACGAACCGCTTTTTCAGAAACAGTCAACAGTCAGCCAAGCTGTATCTGTTCCTTTGGTGGTTGAGGTTGTATCGACTAACTGGCGAGATGATTACTATGACAAGTTCGGAAACTATGAAGAAATGGGCATTCCCGAATATTGGATTGCTGACTATGCGGCTTTGGGTGCAAGAAAGTTCATTGGCAATCCCAAACAGCCTACTATTTTTGTGTGCGAATTAGTTGATGGTGAATATCAAATGACTGCGTTTCAAGGTAACGGTGCGGTCGCATCACCTACCTTTCCCCAATTAAATTTAACCGCACAGCAAATTTTTGATGCGGCTAAATATACTGCAAACTAGTGAGACTGGGCATACTTCCTCTGGCTACAAGCGCGATGGCCCATCTTGCAACATCCCAAACAAAAACCCTTACTCCCAGCAAACAGGAGTAAGGGTCAAGAATCACCAATAAACCTACACTCTTGCAGGTAAAGATAACCTTGCAGGCTGTTCTGACTTACGAACTGGACGCTGATTGACTTCCTCACCTGCTAATAAATCTCGAATTAATTTGGTGACGGCTTTTTGCAGCAACCGATTAGTAATTTGTTGCCCCAAACGCTGTACATCAGGATTTACTAATAACTGGGCCATTTGGGGCGCAAGCTGTACAGGGTCAAAACCACGGGTTTCCCGGAGAATATTCGAGATCCGTTTGATATGTTCTAAGGTTTGTTGTTGTTCATCGGTTGCACCTGGTGCTTCATTAACGGCTGTTAAACCGACTCTTTCGCGCAACAAGTAGGTGAAGTTGTGCAAAACATTTTTACCAAGAGCATTCACTCCATTCACAAATTCATCGACTAGTTTGTCACGAATAAAAGCACCCCGTTCGGAAGCGAGAAAGTCTACGCCTTGATTCACCACTAAATTGAGGTCGTAGTCTTCATTACTGCGGGCGTTGCGTAACAAGTTTTCTAAGCGATTCCAACGGAATTTCCCTTCTTTAAATAGTAGATCGCGCAGTGATGCTCTGAGTGCTGGTGCGGGGTCGGTGAGCAGGCGTTTAGCAACGTAGGGATAAGCTTCGCTGAGAACTTTGAAATTAGGATCTATATAAATAGCAATCCCTTCAAGGGTGACGAGGGAGCGAATAATTAAAGCGTAGTAGGGTGGTACGCGGAAGGGATACTCATACATTAAAGCCGATAGTTCATCGGTGATGCTTTTAATGTTTAAATCAGCAACGCTGGCACCTTGAGCATCGGCAAATACGCTCGCAAAGGCTGGAATAATCGGTGTTAAGTCGGTATCTGCTGCTAAGAAGTCCAATTTCACGTAGTCTTTTGCCAAGCCTTCAAAATCACGGTTGACGACGTGGACGATCGCCTCTATTAAACCATAGCGTTGGGGTGGCTGAATCTCGCTCATCATCCCAAAGTCGAGATAAGCCAATTTGCCATCTGGGGTGGCTAACAAATTACCTGGGTGGGGGTCAGCATGAAAAAATCCATGTTCTAACAGTTGTCGCAAAGAACACTGTACACCCACTTCAATTAAATAACGGGCATTAATGCCCTGGGCGCGAATTTCGGCTGTTTGGGTGAGTTTAATACCGTTAATCCACTCCATCGTCAACACGCGACGGTTGGTATATTCCCAATATATTTTCGGTACGTAAATGTCTTTTATATGACCATAAAGTTGAAAAAAGCGTTCAGCATTTTCGCCTTCATGGATATAGTCCATTTCTTCAAAAATGCGATCGCCCAATTCATCAAGAATACCTACCAGATTACTGCGTATACGTTTAAATCTTTGCTGTGCCCAACCAGCAATACCACGTAAAATATATAAGTCAATAGTGATTCGCTCTCGTAAATCGGGGCGTTGGACTTTAATTGCAACTTCTTCACCGGTTTTGAGCTTGCCTTTGTAAACTTGCCCCAAGGAAGCTGCGGCTATAGGTTCTGGTGAAAGTTCTGCATAGATCTCGGCTGGCGGTGCGCCCAGTTCTTCTTCGATAAACTGGTAAGCAATTTCATTAGGAAATGGCGCTAATTGGTCTTGTAGCCTAGCCAGTTCTTCCAAGTATACGGGAGGTACTAAATCTGGTCTGGTAGACAAAGCTTGACCAATTTTGATATATGCCGGCCCCAGTTGTGTCAGTAATTCTTTGAGTTGCACGGCTCGACGCTGGTCATTTTTTACCACAACCCCCCGTTTGCTATCCCACCACAACCCAAAAGCAAAGGATAAAGTCGGCAACAAAACGGCAAAAATCCGCCATAAGACTTGCATGGGTCGATGACGGTAATGCGCCTCTATCTCTACGGGATTGTAAAGCAGTGTCTCAGGCTCAGATTGGATATTCACCTGCGATCGCTGTTCTTGGGCTGCTATGAGTCTTGGCGATTTGACCACCAAGGCTGGTGAACCACTTTCTGACACTACTTCAGCATCGTAAACTGGCTCACGGTTGTCGTCCTCGATCGGTCCGGAATTGGGGGGAAGTGTTTTAACAATCATGAAGAATGCCACCGGTCGAATAGATTTATGTTAAGCATTGTAACAATTTGTTTCAAAAGAAGCATCATTTAAATTGGGGAATGGCGCATAGGTCATTGGGCATTGGGATTGTAATTTTGAATTCCCCGCAGGGGCTGACTCTTAACAAACAACAAACCCCGAATGACAAATAACCATTGACCAATGACTTGTTTTGGTACACTGAAATGGGCTTGCTATTTCAATAGTAGTGGGTAATGCTAGTTGCTGAAAATCACCCCTAATATCCTGTAACTTTTTAAGTATCCGGCATCTGCTCTCACGGAGAATTTGGTCTGATGTTGCTTTGCCTGCGAATTGAAAATTTTGCCCTCATCGACCAACTAGAACTAGAATTTGGTGTTGGTCTGAATGTGCTCACTGGGGAAACTGGTGCGGGAAAATCGATTATTTTGGATGCGATTGATGCGGCTTTAGGGGGTAAAGTCTCTAGTCGCGTGATTCGCACGGGGACGAGTCGGTCGATGGTAGAAGCTAGTTTTACTTCTAGCCCAGCTTTAGCAGCTTGGCTAAGTGAACAGGAAATTGATCTAATAGATGAGAACTCTGTCGTTATTAGCCGTGAAATTACTGCCACGTCCAATAATATCCGTAGTAGATCACGGGTAAATGGTGTGTTGGTGAATCGCCAGATGATGGGGGGATTGCGCGATCGCTTGGTGGAAATTACCGCCCAAGGTCAAACTGTACAGGTGGGACAATCTGCTCAAGTCCGGGACTGGTTGGATTTACATGGTGGTGATGCTTTAATGCAGCAGCGTCATCTCATAGCTAGTGCTTTTGTGGCTTACCAACAAGCCAATTTAGCCTTAGAAAAACGCCGGACTTCCGAACGGGAAAGGTTACAACAATTCGACTTGCTCACCTACCAAGTACAAGAATTGGGTGCAGTCAACCTCAACGATCCCCAGGAATTAGAACAAATTCTCCAAGAACGGGAACGCCTCAATCATGTGGTGGATTTGCAACAGATGAGTTACAAGGTCTATCAGGCTTTGTATCAAAACGATGACGAAACCCCCACCGCCGGGGACTTGCTGGCAGACAGTGAGGCATCATTAAATGACATGGTGGAATATGACACCTCACTGCAACCATTGTTGGATTTGGTAAGGGATGCCCAAACGGCGGTGATGGAAGTAGCTAGGCAAATCAATGCCTATGGGGAGAGTTTGGAAGCCGATCCCCAACGTTTAGAGGAAGTAGAAGCACGGATTCGGGAGTTAAAGCAAGTTTGTCGTAAATATGGCCCGACACTGCCAGAAGCGATCGCCTACTACGAACGTATTCAAGGGGAATTAGCTGCACTCAACGATAGTGAACAATCTATCGAAAAGTTAGAACAGCAAGAACAAGCGTGTTTGGCAAAACTTACCCAGGCTTGTCAAAAGTTAACTCATTTGCGTCGCCAAGCTGCAATTAAATTAGAATCCCGATTGATATCAGAACTCAAGCCCCTGGCGATGGAGAAGGTGCAATTTAAAGTAGGGATTGCACCTACTACCCCAACCGCTACTGGTGCAGATAAAATTACCTTTTTGTTTAGTCCCAACCCCGGAGAACCACTGCAACCTCTGACAGAAATTGCCTCTGGTGGTGAAATGAGTCGCTTTTTACTAGCACTGAAAGCTTGCGTTTCCCAAGCAGATACCGCCGGGACAATGGTATTTGATGAAATTGATGTGGGTGTTTCGGGACGGGTAGCCCAAGCGATCGCCGAAAAACTACACCAGCTGAGTCAAGAACATCAAGTATTATGTGTTACACATCAACCATTAGTAGCGGCAATGGCAGATAGGCATTTTCGGGTTGATAAACAAATTATCAATCAAATTAAAGGTAAAAAAAATAACAATGGAAACGCTGAGGAACGTACTGTTGTTCGAGTCACCAATTTAGAAAATCTCACCAACCGCCGGGACGAACTAGCACAGTTAGCTGGTGGTAAGTCAGCAACAGACGCGATCGCTTTTGCAGAATCGTTGCTATTACAAGCTGCTAACCACCGCCGGGGAGAAGAGTAATATCAACGCCGCCAAAGGCGGCAAGGCAGAAGGCAGTTAAACGAAGTGAAACCCAATAAACCATCGAAAATGTTGGGTTACTCTCCCTCGCTCCGCTCGTCTATCGCGTCTACGTTCCTCAACCCAACGTTGTATCTTACAGCAGTTTTCATGTATTTAGACCAAGTACTGATATCTGTATTTCTTTCTTTGCGCCTACCCTGCGGGAACGACTTCGTCGAATGCGTGAGATATAAAGATGTGTTTCATTTAGCTGAAAATTGCTGTAAGAGAAGTAGAGACGTTATAATGCAACGTCTCTACTGAACCATATTAGACATCTCCATAAATTAAATATGCGTTAGTAGAAACCCTTTGTAGGAGCGTAGCTTGCTTCTCTGTCAGGAGTACGGCCGTACCCTTCTCCTTTCGGAGACGCTACGCGAACGGGAAGACAGAGCCTACTAGTCTGTCAAGATAAAAATGATGGACTGTAGTGCGGGCATCTTGCCCGCGTGAGCGAGACTACCAAAAATCCTCAAAACAAAATTGACAGACTACTACGCCCTTACCTCATTTTCACCAGATGTCTATTAGACTTATCCGAGAATGCGAAATACTTACTACACAATAATTTCAGCGATTTTAACGGAATGCGATCGCACTCGCTTAGTGGACGCAACAATAAGGCTTTGGGGAATTTATCGAGCTAAATTATC
>JAHHHF010000049.1 GCA_019359495.1 Goleter apudmare HA4340-LM2 | reverse complement strand
TAAGCTAATTTACGTGTTAGCAAAGAATCAATTTATTCTATTTATCTTTTTGCCAAATTTTGCATTTATATAAATGATTTTGAAATCCTTATTAGTTTTTGTTAGGAAATAAGGTGCGTTTGCCCTGTATCAAGCATGAGCTAGTCGCTGGATTTAACCTGAGCAGAACAGACGTTAATTCCAAAGCTCTTTTCAATGACACTACTCCTCTCGATGTTTTCAATCCTGTGTATGGACCTGTCACAGGAGCCAGTCTTCCAGATTTTGATATCAAAAATACGGCGCAACAATTAGGTTTTTACCTTCAGGATCAAATTACCCTAGCAGAAAACTTCAAAGTACTTTTGGGTGGACGCTTTGATATTGCCAATCAAGAGGCTAAGGATTTAATTGCCCAAACAAACGACTTTAAGCAGACAGAAGCTTTTAGCCCCCGTGTTGGCATTGTTTACCAGCCCATTAAACCAATCTCACTCTACGCTAGCTATAGCCGTTCATTCAATCAGGCGGTAGATCTATTTGGTCCAGCTCTGCCGGAACCGGAGCGAGGAACGCAGTATGAAATCGGGGTGAAAGCAGATTTGACTGACCGATTAGCTACAACCTTGGCGTTTTATGATTTGACTCGCACAAATCTCTCAACCACAGATCCAAATAATCCACAACGAACGATTCAAGTTGGAGAACAGCGTAGCCGTGGGATTGAGTTTGATATTTCTGGCGAAATCTTGCCAGGGTGGAACATCATTGCTGGTTATGCCTACACTGATGCAGAAATCACAAGAGACAATACATTGACAGTAGGTAATCAATTGAATAATGTGCCGAGACACGCACTCAATATATGGACAACTTACGAAATTCAATCTGGCAGTTTAAAAGGATTAGGCTTCGGTTTAGGAGCCTTTTACTACGGAGATCGGCAAGCCAACTTAGCTAACACGGTTGAGTTACCTAGTTATGTACGCACAGATGCAGCTGTTTATTACAAGCGGGACAATTACCGAGCTGCGATCAATATCAAGAATTTGTTCGACACTGATTATTTTGTCTCTGCACAAAACGTAAATCGGATTATACCTGGCGATCCACTAACGGTACAGGGTACAATTTCCTGGCAGTTTTAAGAGTTAGATGTTCATGAGAATTTCTGTACATCGCTTTATCTGTCTACTGTTTCTGGGTATCTTGATATTGATGCTGGTTTCGGCTTGCAACACGGCTACCGATACCAGTATTACTAGCCATAAACAGCCTGTTGAGGATTGCAAAATCGTGCAACATATGATGGGCAAAACGTGTATTCCTCGCAACTCTCAACGAATTGTGGCTTTGTGGATGGGTACTTTTCGTAGTACATTGGCGTTGGGTATCAAACCAATTGCAACTGTATGGAGTCCAAGTGACCCACTCCCAAAGCATCTTCAAAGCAATTTAAATGACGCTGAAAGTGTTACAATCCTAGACTGGCAGCCAAGCTTAGAAAAGATATTGCTGTTGAAACCCGATTTGATTTTATCAAATACTCGGTTTCAAAACATTTATAAGCAGTTATCTTATATTGCGCCTACAGTTGTATTAAATCAACCTAGACCGCCCCTTCCCTGGCAGAAGCACTTGGAAGACGTTGCTAAGATTCTAGATAAAAAACAGGAAAACAAACAGTTAGTAAATAACTATTGGCACCGGATTGAATACCTCAAACAAGCGTTGGGTGATCAGCGACACCAAATGCAGATATCAGTTGTCACTGTAAGTCCACCTTATGGAATATTTACTTATGGGGAAAAGCATCCTACTGGTAAAGTTTTAAACGACCTCGGCTTACAGCGTCCAGCCGCGCAAAGAGGAGACTTTTTCACAAGAAGTAACATTTCTCAAGAACATCTGTCTGAAATTGATGGGGATGTTATTTTTATTTCCTACGGAGAAGGAGAGGCTGCTAAAGAAGCTTTACATAAGCTCCAACAAGAGCCTTTGTGGCGGAAACTGAAAGCAGTGCAACAAAATCGGGTTTACCTTGTAGATTCTGACCACTGGTATGCTTTTGATATTTTAGCAATGAATGCTGTTCTAGATGACCTTGAAAAATACCTCGTCAACACCCCTTAAACCCATTGTGATATTGGTGCAGCTCTTTTAATCAACAACGACGGGAAAAAATCAAACTATTAGTCTGTCAAACTTATTTTGATGGTTAGAAAAACACCATAAATCGACATTTCTACAGAAAATCTATCCGTCAATTATTCCTTGACAGACTACTAGTAAGAAATCCAGGGATTAGCGAGTAGGGGATAGGTTGCAGGTGAAAGCGCGGCTTCGTTACAATGCGCGATAGCTTCGCTATACTGCGTAAACGCGCTTCGCACACACTCCGTGAACGCCCAGATTTCCACTTGG
This sequence comes from Goleter apudmare HA4340-LM2, assembly GCA_019359495.1. Classification (GTDB taxonomy): domain Bacteria; phylum Cyanobacteriota; class Cyanobacteriia; order Cyanobacteriales; family Nostocaceae; genus Goleter; species Goleter apudmare. The sequence continues at coordinate 16,226 of JAHHHF010000049.1, read as the reverse complement.
CAAACGGGCGATCGCAAACCAGTCAAACTCGTCAAATCTAGCAACGCCTCGCCCAAATCTTCTAACTGTTCCAAAGACAGCGCTTCAACCTGCTTAAGCACTTGCTGCGATAACTCCCCTACATTAACTTAAAGATTACCGCGATCGCTCTCAAAAATTACCCACTGAATCATTTAAAATATATCAACAAACATATGATTTACAAAAATCACATTATGGACAGTAGCCTTTTACAGCGCATTACCTACAATCCCGAAATTTGTCACGGCAAGCCTTGTATAAGAGGACTTCGTTATCCTGTAGAATTGATTCTGGAATTACTTAGCGCAGACATGACACCAGATGAAATCTTAGCAGATTATGATGATTTAGAGCGGGAAGATATTTTTGCGGCTCTGCAATTTGCTGTGCGTCTTAGCCAAGTTAAAAGTATATATAAAATTGCTTCATGAGATTTCTGGTTGATGCCCAATTACCTGCTCGACTTGCTCGATTCCTAAAATCTGCGGGTTATGATACAATCCATACAAGAGATTTGCCTAGTCGAAATGCTACATCAGATATAGAAATTAACGCGATATCAGTACGAGATGAGCGTATAGTGATTACGAAAGATTCTGATTTTTTAAATTCTTTTTTAACGATTAAAGAGCCATTTAAACTATTACTTATAACAACAGGTAATATTAATAACTTAGAATTAGAAGCATTATTTGCAGCTAATTTAAAAGCTTTGGTCAAATTATTTGAGAGTAACTCCTATATTGAAATGAGTCATAATTCAATTACTGCTCACCTGTAATTAAAAACTGTACCTGTGTACACAAGTAAGGGATAGGTTGCAGATAAAAGCGCGATAGCTTCCTTGGAGTATTACGAACATTGTTAAGCCTAAAGTGCAGCCAACCAAGCCTGCAAATCAGCCATACTGGTAAAATTAAGCAAAGCTACTCTACGAGAAGCCGCTTCTCTTCGATAGGCTTCGCCAACGCGTCTACACCGAGATTTTCCAACTGTTCCAGGGAAAGAGATTCAACCCGCTTCAGCACTTGCTGCGGTAATTCCCCCTGCGTTAGCGTAAGGATTACCGCGATCGCTGGGGTATCGTTTCTGAAAAATTACCAAATCTTTTACGGTAATTTATCTATTAATAAAGGCAAAATTAGTAAGGCGATCGCGCAGCGACTCCCTTAGATTATCGCTTCGTTATAATGTGCGATCGCGCTTCGCACACACTCCGTGAACGCCCAGATTCTCACTTGGTAAACGGACGAGCGATCGTAAACAAGTCTCCTTACCCAAACTATTCTGCCAACCAAGCCAGCAAATCATCCAAACTGGTGAAATCCAGCAATTCCTCGCCCAGAGCTTCTGATTGCTCTAACGACAAAGCTTCAACCTGCTTAAGCACCTGCTGCGGTAATTCTCCAACCCGTCGAGTCAGTTGTCGCAGAATCAGGAATTTTTCTTCCTCTTCTCGTCCTTCTTCCTTGATTTCCCGATAAACCCGTGTTTCTCTGAGTGTAATTCCTAACATTTCCTCTACCTCTCGTTGGCTCTTATTTTCAAACTTGCACACCATGATTGAGTCGGGTAGGGTGGGGGCATTGCTACCCCTTTCCCCCCTAAGAACCGGACAAGCAAGTTTCCAAGCATCCGGCTCAAGCAAAGTCAGTTGTGAGGTTGATTTCCTGTAAACGTCCCCTAGTTTCCACGTCATCGGCTTGGGACATTAGCTGGCTGCGATGTTGATCCAACCCATGCAAAGCTGAGGAAAGAGCTTGAAGATTATTTTCCACCTCTTCAACTTTTATTGCGAGAGGTTGCCTTTTTTCAATAATCCTTGCAATCTGATCTGTCCTATTTCCACCCATGCAGTCACCTAGATGTCTCTATAGAAATGTCCTAGAACTGGCTCAATTTGCTTAAGCCACTAAAAATAACTCCAAGATAGCAATTCTACAGAATATGTCACTACGTATAGGTAGCTTGTCCGGGTCGCCTCCACCGGGGACTTAAGCAACCTAACTATTTATTATACGGAAAGTTTCCGTATGATCTTTTTCTCAATCCTAACATATCAAGCATTACAACGAATTCCTGTCTGAATATACGGAAAACTTCTTTTTTACATCCCTATCCGGGTATCATACAGAATTTTTCCGTATAACTACCCTTCATGGGAGTATTATATGGAATTTTTCCGTATATCCTTTGGTGTTATCAAGAATTTTTCTGTGTAACATCCCTATTTAGAGTATTAAACGGAATTTTCTGCACAACTTCCAATGGAACAACGTCCAAAGAAACTGCTTGAACAGGTGCTTTCTGGTTATCAGGCTTAAGCACTATTCTTATCAAACAGAGAAAAGGTGTGCAATCGCCACTAACTAAATTTAATGAGATAATTTCTTAATTAGAGGCTAAGACTTGACCTTATATGACTATCACCATTTCCCAACAAACCTATGACGAACTATGGAACCAGACGCGGACTAATGGAATTAGTCGTTATCCCGACCCCAATGACAGGTTTGATGTGATGTATCATGTTCCACAACCATTGGGAAGAGGTTACTGGCGGGAAATTCAACTACGAGAAGGTTTGCAGTTGACTATTGCTGACTACAAAGTGCGCGATCGCCATGTGGTAGAATTCTCCGATCTAGATACACCCGGAATAGAATATCACTTTCATCTTTCTGGCGAAACTCAGTGTCGGCAAACCTGCCTGGAAGCTGGAAGATACGGTGTTTATGGTAAAGGTCTAGAAGTAGAATCACGAGGTCACGTTTCCACCAAACAGCCTTTTTTGGAAGTGATTGTCGAGATGTTGCCTGAGACACTACACTCTCTAGCCGGTAATCCAGAAGGCGAACTACCAAGAGAATTACAGCATTTAGTCAAATTATCTGCACAACCATGTTACTGTCGTGATGGTATTGCTACACCTGCCATGCAAACCATCGCCAAGCAAATTATCCAGTGTCCTTATCAGGGAATCGCCAAGCGGGTGTATTTAGAAGGAAAAGCTTTAGAGTTGATGGGAATGTTGCTAGCTGTGGAAATAGAAATACAAGACGGTAAGAGCAATCCCCATCCATTAACAGGCGATTTAGTAGACAGAATTTATTATGCTAGGGATATTTTGCAACAAAGACTAGATAAACCACCCACTCTAGGAGAGTTGGCAAGGTTGGTAGGGTTAAACGAATGTACTCTCAAACAAGGTTTTCGTCAGGTTTTTGGTACAACAGTATTTGGTTATCTCCACGGTTATTGCATGGAACAAGCATGGCAAATGCTGCAAACGGGGACATGGAAAGTCGGAGAAGTTGCCAATATGGTCGGTTACAATGACCTGACTGCTTTTGGGAGAGCATTTCGGAAAAAGTTTGGCATCCGTCCACGGGATTGTATAAACAAATTTTCTGTTTAAGCCGAATTATCTCTATCTTCTCCTCCATAATTTTTTCATAGAATTTACGAGCGATCGGCGTTAGCGGAGCTTAATCGCATCCAACCAAGCTTGTAAATCAGCCATGCTGGTAAAATTAAGCAAAGCTTCACCCAGATTTTCCAGTTGTTCTAAGGACAAAGATTCAACATGCTGATTTACCTTTTGAGGTAATTTCCCCACCTTACGAGTTAATAGACGCAAAATCAGCGTGCGGGCTTCTACTGAACGTCCTTCGGCTCGTCCTTCGGCTCGTCCTTCGGCTCGTCCTTCGGCTCGTCCTTCGTCCTTAATTTCTCTGTAAACCCGTGTTTGTTGGAGTGTAATACCTAACATTTCCTCTATCTCCCGTTGACTCTTACCTTCAAACTTGTACACCATAATCGTCGTGAGTAACTCCATTATGACGCGATTTTCTGGCTCTGAAGTTTCCTGCTGGCTTCTGGAGAGTAAATATCTTGCTTGTTCAGTAGCTTGCTCATCTTCTAGGATAGTCAACACCATCAATGCTACCCATACAGGTAAGGAGCGTATATCACCCAACTCATCCAAATATATGCAAGTTACCTGGGGGCTGTTGAGTTGACTGAGGTAAGGATTAATATCGCTCTGTTCGAGACTACGAGATGGGTAGATGATGACTATATGTAAGTTACTGAACCTGTCACGATTCCGGTAGAAATACAAATAAGATTCGGCAAATACTCGCTCATAAAGTCTTTCATCTTTGTAAAACTGCACCTCACAAAAGTACACTACACCAGGATTTTCGCTTTGTGATGGTAGGAATACACCGTCGATTTCAAATGTTGGTTCTTTAACTGCTACAGAATCAAATCGATATTCGTGTACATTTTCTGGTGGATTTGTCAATAGTTGGAATAACAAACTGGGTGATTGTTGAAAGAGTTTATAAAATATCGAATCTCGACGCATGAAAGATTTGCCTAAATCGGCATGAGCATGGAAAACTTACCATTGATGATTTTAACCCTCAAGGGTGTTGGTCGTTGGCGTAGCCTGCGCTTTGCGCCTAGACCGATCAAAAGTATAAAAAATTTTCCGTTTGAGCCGAATAAAAATTCCGTTTGAGCAGAATTATCTCTATCTTCACCTTCATAGTTCTCATAAGCTAATTAGGAAAAGTTTCTATTAAGTTTCAAGGTGTGGGAGTGATGGTGAATTCTTTACAACTGCGGTGCTCATTATTGCTGACAGGTGTATTTTTTATTCTGGGAGTGCAAGCAACATGGGCAAAGGATACGGATTCTGCTAGCAACCCTCAAATTTTGGTACAGTCACCAATACCTACATCAGAAATTATTCCTGTTACTGGGGTTAAGGCAAATCCTACCGATAAAGGTGTGGAAATAATTTTAGAGACACCGCTTGGAGAACAACTACAAGTTACAAATCGCAGCACTGATAATAATTTTATTGCCGATATTCCTAATGCTCAGTTACGTTTGCTTAATGGCAATGCTTTCAACTTTCGTTCGGAAAAACCAGTTGCAGGAATTACGGAAATAACGGTTATCAATGCTGACGCAAATACTGTGCGGGTGACAGTAATTGGTGAGAATGCTTTACCGAAAGTTGAGTTATTTGATGGAGATGAAGGGCTGGTTTTTGGTATAACTTCTGCTGCAACAGCAATGCAACCACCACCACAGCAGCCAGAAACGCCACAAGCAGACGAAATGCCAGCAACACAGACACCACAAGAAGAACCAGCAGCGCAGTCGGATGAGCCAATAGAGTTGATCGTTACAGGGGAACAAGAGGGATATCGCGTACCAGATGCCACCACTGGGAGTAGGCTTGATATTCCACTACTAGAAACACCTGCATCAATTGGCGTAATTACAGAAGAATTCATTGAGGATAAAGCACCCCGACGAGTAGAAGACTTAGCGCCTTACATTAGTGGAGTCACAGCAGGAAACGTCGGACAGGGCGGACTGTTCACTGATTTTCAAATTCGTGGATTTAGTACAGGTAGCCAAGTTTATGTCAATGGGTTGCGAGATAATTTCCGCTCTTTGATCAGAGACTTTGCCAATATCGAACGCATTGAAATCTTGAAAGGTTTCTCTTCCTTACTTTACGGAACGGGATCGCCTGGTGGGGTGGTTAACTATATTACGAAGAAGCCCCAAGCTACGCCCGGTTATAAATTTTCAGCCGATATAGGCAGCTTTAATTTTTATCGTGGTGAGGTTGATTTAACAGGGCCGTTAACTGACGACAAGAATTTACTTTATCGCCTGATTCTGGCCTATCAAGATTCAGATTATTTTGTAGATAACGTTGAAGATAATCGCATTTTTGTTGCTCCTTCTGTGACCTTATCAACGGGTGAAGGTGGTTCTTTAACAATTGAAGGAGAGTATTACCGACAAGATAAAGACTTTAATACTGGAGCTAAATTCTTTAATGGTGAGTTTTTCTATGACCGCAGTTATACAGACCCGCGCAATAGCCAAATTTACAATCACTATCGAATTGCAGCCTACTTAGATCAGCCAATTAGTAAGGATTGGTCGCTTAATCTCAGCGGTCAGTATTTTAATACACAAAGAGAAGCTAATCCGATCTTTGTCGCACTTGGTTTTGAGGGTGATACTCTAACACGTTTTTACCGAACAATTTTTGATGACTATAATCAATACAATCTGCGAGGTGAAATCAGAGGAAACTTCAATATTGGAGCCACAGAACATAAGTTACTAGCAGGTGTTGAGTACAACAATTACAGATCAAGATTTAATGGTGTTAATGCTGGCTTTTTTGGTAGTATTGACGTTGCTAACCCTACTTTTGATGTTCCTATCCCCACCGGACTTACTAATAGGACAATTGATTTTAGTGACAGCAATTGGGGCGTTTACATTCAAGATTTCATCAAACTTGGGCAATTTCGTTTACTGGCAGGTTTGCGCTACGGCGGATTTGAGAATATAAATGGTGGCGTAACTCAACAAGACGATAATTACCTTTCTCCAAGCATCGGGTTAGTTTATAGCCTGACAGACTCAGCTTCAGTTTATGCTAGCTTTAGTCAATCAACAGAGCCACAATTTGGTTTACTTTCAGACGGTGGTTTTGCCGATCCCAGAAAAGCTACTCAATATGAAGTTGGTGCTAAAGTAAATCTGTTAAACGATAGGCTGAGTGTCACAGCTGCACTGTTTCAGTTGGAACAAACAAACATTGCAGAATCAGATCCTAGTAACCCTGATTTCAGCATCCTTGTAGGCGATGTTCGCAGCCGTGGATTTGAATTAGATGTCACAGGAAAAGTAACTGAGAACTTTAGCTTGATTGCAGCTTATACCTACCTAGATTCAGAAATTACCAGCAGCGTCGTCCCCGGACAAGAAGGGAATCGTCCGATTAATAGTCCACAACACAGTGTAGGTCTTTATGGCAAATACGAGTTTACTGAAGGTTCATTAAGGGGGTTGAGTTTAGGTACTGGTTTAGTTTATGTGGGTGAAAGAGAAGGAGATAACGAAAATACTTTTGAGCTTCCTGGCTATGTGCGAGTAGATTTAGGTGCTGCTTACAAAGTTGACAACTTGACCTTTAGATTAGCTGTTGAAAACCTTTTTGATATTCGTTATGCTTCCGGTTCAAACAATCGGGCTAACATTACTCAAGGTTCACCCTTTGCAATTACTGGATCGGTTTCAGTACAGTTTTAATCAGGAGCTAATTTTGTAGAAATCTTGAAAAGCTGATTGAAACCATCAAAATAATGACAATACGCTATTGGATACGTTGTTTACTATTAATGCTTGTGATTTTTGGACTAATTACGGCTTGTAGCAGCTATACAGTTCAAAACACAGTTTCTCCTACTGAAGTGGTAAGTAAAGATTGCCGCATGGTTAAACACACAATGGGAGAAACCTGCGTTCCTCTCAATCCCCAGCGTATTGTCACTTTTTCTTTACCAACTTTAGGTAACGCGCTTACCCTTGGAGTTAAGCCCCTGGGAAGTACCTTCATTGATATGCTAGGTGAAGATACATATCTAGAGGGAAAAGTTGAAGGTATAAATTCATTAGGAATTTCTTCACCTAATCTAGAAAAAATTTTACTGCTTAAGCCCGATATTATTATAGGTTGGAACGCGGAAAGACAATTCTATCCGCTACTTTCAAAAATCGCTCCTACTGTACTATTTGATTTTCGACTAGATAAAACTTGGCGAGATTTATTCGATTTTGTGACTCAGGTTTTAGGAAAACAAGAAGCTGCACAGCAAGCCTGGGAACATTATAATCAGCGAGTGGAAAAACTGAAAATAGCTTTAGGCGATCGCTACAAGAATAAAGAAATTTCTATTGTCTTTTTGGCTCCCGGCGTGATATTCAGCGAAGCTAAAAATTCGTTTCCCGATTCTATTATGCAAGATGTGGGGTTGAAACGTCCCAAAGCCCAAAATGCGATCGTACCCCATACACAACTGTACTTTTCCATAGAAGAATTAGAAAAGGCCGACGGTGATATTATGTTTGTGGGAACCTTGAATGATGATAGCCAAAAGTTTCTGGAAGAACTCAAGCAAAAACCACTTTGGAAACATCTTCGAGCCGTTCAACAAAATCATGTTTATTCCATAAACTATCTCACTTGGAGAGGAGGAAATTTACTTGCGGCTGATGCAGTCATTAATGACTTATTTAAATACTTAGTTAACACCCCTTAAAGCTATTTCTATGTTTGCATTTTTCTTTATAATTCTTCCAGAATGTATACGTCATTATCATAGCTATTATTTCCTCCCTCAGTGTCGATCCATAAGCCTCCGTAAACAATCATTTGTCGATTATACTGTATAGTGGAATGACCGAATCTAGGTGGTGGAAATTTGCCATTTACTTCTGGAATAATTGCAGTATAGGTTCCAGAAGAAGCTGCTGCTAGTGAAGGCAGATTCAATAATACTAAATCGCCAATCGTTATATGGCTAACTCCATGCCCTTGAGCCATACCTGCAAACAAAACTAGGTTGTCTGCAAATTCCCCATAGCCATGAATAGTGCGACAGGGAATTATATCTTCTTCGTCTTCTTCATTATAATATTCTCCATCTTCAATATTATTCTGATTTTTTATTGCTTGAAAATCGGCTTGTTGCCATTGCAATTTCAGTGGTTTTTTCTCATCCAAATCTATTAATTCTAAAGTTAAAATATTTTGACAAAACCCACCATAAGCAGCATCGCCCAAAAACTTAACAAGTGTATTGCCACGAACTTTTAATCCAGCCAAGGCGGAGCTATGACAGTTTTCAACTTGAATTTTTATCCAGTGCATCTTGGTTAAATCAAGCAGATGCAAATCGTCTAGTGCTGCATAGATATCAAAAGAGCCGCTATCAATAAATAATTTATCTTTCACTAAAGCAGCACTGTGGTGGGAACGAGCTGCTGGTGGTGTACCACTAGGGGTAATTTGTGACCATTGCCAAGTGTTGAGATCGAGAATATGAACAGCAACATCATTAAAAATATATCCGCCATCTTTGGCTACTATATATCCTCCCCAGACCAGCATTTTATCTTCAGCTAATACGGCTGTATGAAAGCTCCTACTGGTAGGAATTTCACCCGAAACTTGAGGTTTTCTCCAAGTCCAAGAAGTGAGGTCGAGTAAGCGAACGTCATTAAGAGTTTTACCAGTATTGTTGTCTTCTCCACCAAAAACAATCATAGAGTTTTGATAGAGAATTGCTGAATGACCATATCTTGGTCTAGGAGGTTCGCCTTGAATAATAGGATGTTTCCAAATGAATTGAGGAGCTTGAATTTGCATACTATTTTTCCGATAAAGAGTTTTATACTAATTTATAATTAGTAATTAAGAAAGTTAATGATGGTTGGGTTTTGGGGTTTGCCTTCTCTCTCACTCAAACCATCCGCTGACATCTTTTATAACAAGTTCTTTTTTGTTGCGCCACTCTTATAGCTATTAATAAACAAGCCTATTGGGCGATCGCATCCAGTATACAAGACACTGTAATGCCAGAGCGATCGCATAGATACATTTACCTGTTGAGTGTAAGGGGGAAATACTGTATACTTATTGCAAATAATTATTATTTGCTTCGTAAAGCATTTTTACTTCTGTTTTGCTAAATTTTCATGACAATCGAAATTTTACACTCAGATAATACAAATCTATTAACCGCAATGGCAGAAAATTCCATACTCCATGCAGGTCATGATTTTTCAGAAGTCCTCAAGGTAAGGTGTGATCAGATTAAACTGTTTGATTTGCTTGTAGCCAGTTGAGCAAATCGGCGATAGGCTCTGCCGTTTCCCCTTGGGAAATCGCCCTAAAATCTAATAAAGCCTCACCCAGTGCTTCCAACTGTTCTAGAGACAGACGTTGAATATTGTCTCGAACTTCTGGAGGTAAATCTCCGATGCGTCTTTGCAGTTGTCGTAGAACGAGTGCTTGCTCTCCTTCGAGTTTACCTTCGAGTTTACCTTCGAGTTTACCTTCGAGTTTACCTTCGAGTTTACCTTCCTCCTTACCCCGTTCGTAGCCAATTCGCTCACCTGTGGTGATGTAACTCATACGAAGCTCCTGCTCAAATTGTTTAAACTCTTGCCAAAATTGTGCTTCTAATGCTTTTGGTAAAATCATAACCCAATCGATAAATCGATAGAGGTTACGGATATCTTTTTCTTGTAGTCCTTGCTCATACAAGCGTCGAATTAAGCTAAATTTCCAGGTTTTCCGTTCTCCCAACTGTTTAGTAGTTTGCTGCGTCTTTAAATGTGCCATTACCACTGTCGCAAATGGATTATCACTTGCTTCTAACTCACCCCACCGATTTTGATAATCCAGCAGTTTCACACTGCCAAATTGAAAGTGCAGACTACATTCAGGATAATTGTAACTGTATTGATTTGGTCGCCATGTCCAGTCGGCATCGCACAATATGGCGAGGCTAATGGCTGGTTTTCCAAATTTGTCAAAGATTCGCAGATTGTAAGTAAACATCCTCAGAGCAAAGTTATCTTCTGGTATGGCTTGGATTTCGACGTGAATTAATAGCCACATTTCTTCTCCTTGGATTTGCCAGACTTTGACTAATTTATCTGCGTATCTTCTACCAAGTTCGGCTTCGCGGGTGATTTGTTGAAATTCCTTATCAAGAAACTGATGGGGACGTTCCCAGTTAATCAGTGCGGCTGTTTGGGGAAAGAAGAATTGCATCGCTTGGGGAAAGTAGGCTTCGAGGATTTCTTTCCAGGGTGAATCATTATCGGCTCTTGGAAGTTCTTCTGTCATCAGTTGATTGATAGTTCATAGTCTTAATAATAAGGTGTAGGTAGCCGAACTTTATGGTAAAATTATTGAGATTTTTTATCATTAAAATTTGACAATTACCAGCAATGACAATCACCTTAACAATCGAAGATTACGAGGAACTGTTGGAAGATAGTACATTTGACCTAGCTTTAGAACAATATGAACATCTTGAGGAGATACCCAAACATCTCGGTAGAGGTTATTTTCGAGAAATTGAAGTGTATCCTGGACTTTTACTAATTATTGTTGATAAGGAATATGATCATGATATTACTCTGAAAATTCCTGTAAGTAATCATGCTCTCCAGTTTGGCGCTTTAGCTTTAGGGAAGTATACAGATACTGATGGGCAGGTTGGGGAAGGGTACACATTTATTTCTGGTGGCGGCGTTCAACGCCAAGCTGATTCATGTTATCACCATTCCCAAAAGATTTTGGGCGTTGATATCATCATGCCACCTCATTTATTGAGGACTTTTTTTCCTGGGCAGGATGGAGAAATGCTACCACAGTTGCAATTTTTAGCAAAAGAAAACGATTGGCAAACATTAATCTATCCCAAAACTAATCCGGCCATCCAAAGTGTGGTGTTGCAAATAATTAACTGCCCTTACCAGGGAATAACCAAACGGATGTATTTGCAGGGTAAGGTCATAGAATTGATGGCTTTGCAGTTAGCTCCTTTTTTAGAAGATAATAAGGTCAGGCAATTAGCACCACGATTAAAAACAGACACCATTGCCAAAATTCATTATGCCAAAGATATTTTACAATCACGCTTAGAAAATCCACCCTTATTGTCAGAGTTGGCACAAGAGGTAGGTGTGAGTGAGAGTACCCTGCAAAAAGGGTTTCAAATGCAGTTCGGTACAACAGTGTTTGGTTATTTGACGAATCAGCGTATGGAACAAGCTCATCAGTTGTTACACAGTAGTGATTTCACAGTTGCGGAAGTTGCTAACATTGTTGGTTATTCTCATTTAGGACATTTTGCTGCTGCCTTCAAACGCAAGTTTGGCATCACACCCAGAGAATGTTTTTTCGGCAAAACTATTGTTTCGGGACTATAAGTATTGTTTTGGGATAGACTCAACTAGTTCAACTCCTCTACACTCTCGTTTATTGCAATCAAGAAATATAAGCAATAAGTAGTATTGTTTAATGGTGTAGGGAGTGGTATGAAAAGTTGGTATTCTACTTCTGGTAACAAATGTTTTGCGCTAACGCTCGAAATTTATCTAGGGTTGCTAGTGATTGTAGTCGGCAGTATGAGTAGTGTACTTGCTCAACCTGAACAGGCATTAGCATCACATAACGAGCAAGATACAGTTGTTACCAAAATCAAAAGACTTAACAAAACCGATCTTCCTCCTACCAGCGATAAAGAGTTATTTTCTCAATTACCAACTCCTGATACGCAATCAACTGTAATCGTGACAGGAGTCAAGGCAAATTCCACAGATAAAGGTGTGGAGGTAATTTTAGAGACAAGCCAAGGAGAACAACTGCAAGTTACCAATCGCAGTGAAGGTAACAACTTTATTGCAGATTTACCAGGAGCGCAGTTACGTTTACCAAACGGGGATGCTTTCACATTTAAATCAGATAATCCCCTTGCGGGAATTAGCCAAATCACAGTTACAAATATTGATGTAAATACTGTGCGGGTAACTGTGGCTGGGGAGAAGGCTTTACCTGCGGTTGAGTTATTTGATGGGGATGAAGGGTTAATTTTTGCAGTTGGATCTACAACATCTGCACAGCAACCCCAAACACCACAAACCGAAGAACAGCCAGCAACAGAGAAACCGGAAGAAACACCCGCAGCACAGCAGGACGATCCAATTGAGTTGGTGGTGACAGGAGAGCAGGATGAAGGCTATAACCCATCAATCACATCGACTGCAACGCGGACGGATACACCGTTGCGGGATATCCCGCAGTCGATTCAGGTAATTCCTCAGCAGGTGATTAGAGATCAGGGTGCAAACCGTTTAGGAGAAATTTTAGAAAATGCACCAGGGGTAACAGGGTCATTCAGATCGCCTCGTTCAGTGTCTAATTTTTTTAACAGCCGAGGCTTTGAACTGGAAATTCTGAGAAATGGAGCGCCGGATACTCTTGGGGCTGACTATAGCTACACGGTCACCGATAATATTGAGCGGGTAGAAGTCCTGAAGGGACCTGCTTCTGTTCTGTTTGGGATAGGTGCCCCCGGTGGAGTCGCCAATGTGATCACCAAGAAGCCTCTACGAGAGCCTTTTTATGAGATTAATGTGACTGCTGGTAATTTCGATACCTATCGGGGTGCAATTGATTTGTCTGGACCACTCAACGACAGCAAAACTGTCTTGTATCGTTTGAATGCCAGTGCCAATACTGTCGGCAGCTTTATTGACTTTTTTCAGCGCCAAACTTACCTGCTTGCCCCCAGTTTAACCTGGCAAATTGGTGAGCGAATAACACTAACGTTTGATGCTGAGTATCAAAAAATTAGTGGCACAAAATCAGATAACGGTCTTCCAGCCGAAGGCACTATACTCCCCAATCCCAATGGCAGAATCCCTAGAAACATAACTAGGGGTGAACCTACGTTGGAAAATGATGATGATACCGATCTTTATCGGATTGGCTACAATCTTGAGCATCGATTTAACGAAAACTGGCAACTTCGCAGTAGCCTTCAAACCCTGTTTTATAAAGAGAATGTCAGGAATGCCATACCTTTAGGTTTTCTAGCTAACCAACGTGAACAGCCCTTGCTCTATATCCAATCTGACAATTTTCTTGACAGCTATCAGTTTGATAACTACGTGGTAGGCAAGTTTTCGACTGGTAGTATCCAACATCAACTCGTAGCAGGATTTAACTTATACAGTGAATATCTCCGTTATACGGGTGGTGGTTTTGAAGGACTTCTGCCTGCGATCGACGTGTTTAACCCAGTCTATGGAAGAACTACTTTGGCAGATTTAACCGATGTCCTGTTCTCTGAGGGAAGATTCCAAGATAAAGGGCTGGGATTGTACTTGCAAGATCAAATTACATTGGCAGAAAACCTGAAAGTACTGCTCGGTGGACGATTTGATATTTACAGGCAAGATGCTAGTTTTGAGCCGTTTTTCCCAAGCGCGTCTTTGTCAGAACAAGCCTTTAGTCCACAGGTGGGGATTGTTTACCAACCCATTAAACCCGTTTCGCTCTATGCAAGTTATAACCGCTCATTCACTCCAGGATCAGGCTCAGCGAGTGATGTCAGTGGTCAATTAAGACCAGAGCGAGGCACACAGTATGAGATTGGCGTGAAAGCAGATATCACCGACAAACTTTCAGCGACATTAGCTTTATTCGATATAACCCGTACCAATGTGGTGACTCCCGATCCGATTAATCCTTTACGATCTATTCAGACAGGTGAACAAAACAGCCGAGGTGTTGAGCTAGATTTATCCGGCGAAATTTTACCAGGATGGAATATTTTTGCAGGCTTTTTGTTAACGGATGCAAAAATCACCGAAGATAATACCTTTCCAGTTGGTAATCAATTGAATAATGTGCCGAGGACTTCACTCAATTTATGGACAAAGTATGAAATTCAATCGGGTAGCCTACAAGGGCTGGGCTTTGGTTTGGGGATCTTTTATGCTGGAGAACGTCAAGGCGATCTTGATAACTCATTTCAATTACCTAGCTACGTCCGTACCGATGCTGCCTTATTCTATAGGCGAGGACAGTACCGAGCTGCTCTCAATATCAGAAACTTATTTGATGTTGAGTATTTTGTATCAGCCTCTAGTAGGAACAGAGTTTTTTTGGGAGATCCATTCACCGTGCAGGGAACTATCTCCTGGGAATTTTAATTTATCCTAGCTTGGTGCAGAAAAATCTGTGAGTACAACTTGGTGTAAACAATTTGAATATTTGCCAGAGTTTCATTGACTTTTACCAAGCTAGAGGTTTTCTATTGCTCCCAGCTAGGACTTTAGCATAGTCAAAATGATGAAAAAACAGTCATGTCGTCTAGTGAAGCTGTTCTTACTAATGGCTTTTTCCTTACTCTTAATTACAGCTTGTTACCAAACTGTCACTCAAAGACCTGAGATTTCCTTGAAGCCCTCTGCTGAGTGCCGAGTCATTCAGCACGACTTTGGCGAAACCTGTGTTCCACTGAATCCACAGCGAATTGTGGCATTGTCTCCTGAAGGTAACCTTGATGCCTTAATTGCGCTCGGTATTAAGCCAGTTGGATATGCTGGCTATGATATTCCAAATACAAGAAAACCAGGTCTTTTTGGTGCATCGCTTGATGCGGTTGCAGGTGCTGAGTATGTTGGCAATGTCTATCAGCCTTCCATTGAAAAAGTATTAATGCTTAAGCCTGACCTGATTTTAGATGGTTCCCAAACTCCTAACTATCAGTTTATGTCCGCTATTGCTCCTACACTTCCAGTCCCTGATCCATTTTTTGATGAACCCAATTTTCTTTACAAATCGACCGATCAGGCATTCTTTAAAGAGAATCTTCGATACCATGCTAGATTACTAAATCAAGAAACAAAAGCAGAGGATATTCTAAATCAGTATTACCAACGAGTTAATGAGTTAAAGAAACACTTAGGGAATCAATTACAGCAATTAGAGATTTCTGTAATTTTTTATCGCGAAGGTGGCTTTTATACAATTACTGATCAAATTAGAATGTTACCCCCCTCTGTTTTCAATGATGTTGGGCTGCGCTATAAGTTTTTGCCTCGCAGATCTTTCATGCCGTCAGTCAGCCTTGAGATGATTGATGAGTTCGATACGGATATCTTATTTATTGTGAATAATGCCGAAAGACCATCCAGCTTTTATTTTCAACATCCGATTCTTAGCAGTCTGAGAGTCGTGAAAAATAAGCGAGCCTATGTTGTCGATCAAGAAACATGGTCTGCCCAAGGTATGTTAGGTGCGAATAAAATATTGGATGACCTCGAAAAATATATCGTTAACTCCCCTTAGTCTCATGACTCAACCCACCCTATTCATCTGTCAATCTTGCTGTTTCTCAGAAGACCATACCGAAGGACAACTTGCTGATGGCAAAGTTCTACTAGAACAAGTCAAAACACATCAAGTAGAATCTTACAGCCAAATTAGAGTTCAACCTGTCGCTTGTTTGTGGGCATGTGGTAGCCCCTGCGTTGTCGCCTTCACCGCTCCCAACAAACCCACCTACCTCTTGAGCAAGCTTCCCACCGAATCCGCTTCAGACTTGATTAGACTTATCCGAGAATGCGAAATACTTACTACACAATGATTTCAGCAATTTTAACGGAATGCGATCGCACTCGCTTAGTGGACGCAACAATAAGGCTTTGGGGAATTTATCGAGCTAAATTATCAGTTAGTAAGGGAAAGATAGAAAGAATAAAAACTTATTTTTCCTAGATAA
>JAHHHF010000048.1 GCA_019359495.1 Goleter apudmare HA4340-LM2 | reverse complement strand
TTCCGCCAAACTTACTAATGCTAAAAATTGCTCATAATCAATACCTATTAATCGCTTTGCTTCTTGCGGGTGTGATTCAATTCTTGCTAAAGGACTTGTCATTATTCAATATACGTATTGCTTAATTGTTTTTTGATTATCCCACAAAGCTTATATTAAGGATAGGTCTATTGAATTATGACCAATTTAGAGCCAAGACCTCAATCTAACTCTAAATCTTCCACTTCCTCATCGGCATCCAAGTCATAGAGATCGTTAGTACCTATAACTTCAGCCAGTTCTTCCGCTTCCTCCTCGTCTTGGTAATAAAATTCGTCAGTTCCGCGTGATATTAATCGACCAGTATTTTGTAACCATTCGATAATAGATTCCTCATGCTGGAGAGGAACAACACTGGTTTTTTGATAACGCGGTTCTTCGCGGAGAGCATGGGTACGCAACTTCACCATTTTTGCTCACCTCCAATCAACTCTCTACTTAGATCCTATCGTGAGATTCAGGAGTATGTGAGCTAAGACATCACATCGAAATAAAATCATGAAATGGGTTCAAACACCATTTGCGGAATCAACACATCGTCTTGTAGTTGCCCAATACCTAAAAAGCGAGTTTCTTCTTCATACACTCTGACTATTCCCGCAACATCAAGATTAAGAGGGATTCGCTGTCCCTGACACCATTTCTCGGCGGATGTACCTAGTAAATTCACTATGGGTAAATGTTGCAAAGCTACATCAGGAACTATGGGTTGAAATATCCCGGCTTGTAGTTGTGCTTCTAAGTCGGTAAAGGTCAGACTGTCTGCTAAGTTAAAGCCACTGCTTGCAGTACGTGTCAAAGCGGCGAGAGTTCCGCCAGTTTCTAACATGGCTCCTAAATCACGGGCGATCGCTCTAATATATGTACCACTACCACAGGCGATCGCTACGTCTAGTTCGGGGAAATCTCCTTCCCGCCAATCTAGAATTTCAATTTGAAATACTTCCACTACTCGTGCTGGAACTTCCACTTTTTCGCCTTGGCGTGCTAAGTCATAGAGGCGTTTTCCATCTACTTGAATGGCGCTGTAACTTGGGGGAATTTGCTCAATCTTGCCCTCAAATTGTGGTAGCACCGTTTTCACCATAGCTAAACTCAACTCAGAGCAGGGTTGAGATGTCGCAATTTCACCTTGTAAATCATCAGTAGTGGTACGCACACCCAACCGGATAGTGGCTTTGTAAGCTTTGTCTCCTGGTAAATATTGCAACAATCTTGTAGCTTTACCCAAGGCGATCGGTAGCACCCCAGTAGCCGCCGGATCTAGGGTTCCCGCGTGTCCCACACGTTTAAGGCGCAAGAGCTTTCGCACTCGCGCCACACAGTCATGAGAAGTCCAGTCAAATGGTTTATTTAAGTTGAGAAAACCTTGCACGATATAGTTAGATACTTTGAGAGTCGCAAATTAAGTTTACTAGTGTACCCCTACGGGGAAGCAAGCTACGCGTAGCGTCTCCGCGAGGAGAGGGTTGTTATTGGCCATTTGTTATTTGTCATTTGTTATTTGTGAGCCAATCTTCGACGCCAAATTACACCCTGATGATTACTTTTCACATCATCAATATTAACGTGAATTGGGATTAGGAATGGGAAATTGAAAAATAACTCTTGACCCTTGTACGCGATAAATCGCGTCTCTCTCAATAACCAATGACAAATAACAAATAACTACAGAAAAATCATCACATGCAACAGTGCTACTCCGACATCTAACATCCAAAAGCCGAAATTAACTATAGAGTTGGGAGAACTTTTTTTTACAGGTTTACCTACTTTGACATCAGTATCCACTGCTTGGGCAATTTCATTGACGCTCAAAGATTCCACAAAACTCAAACTCAAAGGTTGACTAGAAATAGCTTTGGCGTAGTTGGCGTTGAGGTAGGGGATGTATTGTGACTTCCCTACAACATGGGTTTGAAAGAAAGGTAAACTCAAAGCATTCATGTAATGCCTTGCTTGTGTAGGATTGTCGCCAATGATCTGGGAATGTAACCCAGTTGGCTCGTTGTCACTATTGCCATTCCCAATTGTGGAAAAATGGGTTGCACCTACAAGCATCACAAGATACTTATGTGAATTGGCAAACCAAGAAAACGGTAAAATTTGCTCAAATAAGGCTGGTGCAACGGTATCATCACTACTACCGACGAGCATGACTGGAATTTCAATTTGGCTTAAACCAGCTTTGCCAAATATTGAGCTAGTGATGGGGTTAACTGCGATCGCTGCTTTGACTCTCTCATCCCGAAAATTATATTGGGTCGCCTTGCTGCTATTCAACGCCAAAGCACGACACTGGAGCAATAAGGACATATTCCACGTATTTCGCAGTGCTTGGGCTTGACAGTTTTGTGTTAGTTGCTCAAAGTTAATTTGACCGCCGGCTAAGGCTAAAGCTGTATAACCACCCAAGGATTGACCAAATACTCCCACTTGTTGCAGATTGAAGCGACCTTTCAACCGTGGTTCAGACTGGTTACTCTTCTCCAGTTGATCCAAGATGTATTTCACATCTAAAGGTCGGTCTTGGAATTCGTTTGGTTCTGCTACGTCACTTAGCGATGTCTTCGACAAGTTGTTCAAAGAACGCAGTTGTTTGGTATCACTACCCGGATGGGTCGGAACCACGACGGCAAATCCGTGAGAAGCTAGGTGAGTAGCTAAATATTGAAAGTTACTACTGTCTGTACCTAAACCGTGAGAAATCACGACTACAGGTGCTGGACTCTTGACATTAGGAATGTAAATATCAGTCAACAATAACCTGTTGCGGTTCGAGTCAAAAAGCTTCAGGGTTTGTTTTCGTAACTCCAACGTTCCAGGACGCCGTAAATCTGGCAAGTTGCTGAAGTTGATGGGCTGTTGGGTGATAGCAGCTTCTATATGAGATTTTTTGCTAACTGTGGCGATCGCTTGACTGGTTTCATTTACCAATTTCTCTAGTTCCGCAGCGATGCTTAAGCTATGTGCTAAATCAATATGCAGAACTTGGGTAGGATACTTCCGTAACAGATTTAATAACGTTAGCCCTCCCGGTTCAGCAGAGGCTGAAATTAACGCTGAACGTAAGGTATCGAATCCTGACTGTGATTGAACTGGTTTGTTCTGAATTGCTGCTGCTAACCGTCGCAGTAGAAATTCTCCTTGCTGCGTGTGGAGAAATTGTGCAACCACAACCGGACTAATTTTTACGGGCGTGAGTAAAACCCGCCGTAATTCTTCCAGGTGTTGGGGTGGTAAATAATGCTGATAAAGTGATAATTCGTTGTCAATTACACCTGTTTTGGCATAGTTCTCTAAAGCTTGAACTGAAACGGTCAGATCGAAGGCTGAATAAGATGCATGAACTTGTTCTGCTGCCAGTACAGAATTACTTATTCCTAATGTTGGCAGCAGAATTGACAGAACCAGCAATAGGGAATTTTTTCTCAGGGTGCTGGCCCAATTACCAAACAAACTAATCATCGCTCAACTATTTCGCTGATGTTGTGTCACGAGGCGTTGGCTTTGGTAGTTATTCGGACACCCTGGCAAGGTTAGTTAATATTAATCGCCTCAGCTTTATGGATTTTTTTTGTTTTTTTTCTCTTGGTCGCAAAATCCAAAATCAACTGAAACTGAGCCACACAAGTAGAGAAAATATCCACTTGCTAAGAGATTGACTCAATTCGTTTGTGCTTACTATGAAATCATAACAAATAAAAAAATACCATGCCTCAGTATTTCTAATGTAGCTTTAAACATGTCTGAATACTCTTGATTTCCTAGTCAGTAAAAGTTCTTAAACTATGCTGATTAGTGGGATTTTTCTAGGGCGATCGCCATTGCAGTAACCATAAATCAAATCGCTCTAATTGTTCTGATTAATGTCATTTTGTCATGTGAAAATATCACGGATGCAATTACTGATACAATGCCTACGGACATTAAAGTCACAATGAAGGCTAAAGCCAGTACTGTACTGAATTGTGAAGCTTCCCAATGTGCTGATGATTCCGTAAAAGCGCCGTCAGCAATTAGCATATTTTAAGCACAAAACAGCAATAGCGCTAAATGTAAGTTACCGAATGTAAAACAGTTTTACTGATGGCTAATGGTGTGAATAAAAAAGCACATAATCTGTAAACAACTAGCAGGTTATGAGCAGAACATAAATATCCTGATGACTGTTTTTGTGCTCAAGGATAAACACCCCAAGCTGCTATTTGCAACAGAATCAAACTGCTATCTAAAATAAATTGATTGTGCCCTATAATTAAATTTGTTATTTGTTCATGGAAAAACAAACTATAAACTAAAATCAGTACGCCAAAACTAATTCATTGACGTAGCTGATAGTGTTCTGCAAAAACAACCATTTCCCCAAACCCAATAGCATACTAGACATCTGAAGCATTACTTCAGCATGAGTAGGTGATGTGAGTGATCAACCTTGCATAACCAGAAAATAGTCAAGCGCCAAAAAAATGTAGCGATCGCTAACAACTTTCCAGAAGTAGAATGCAGTTTTTCTAGTGATGGTAATTTATGTTGCACCCCTAAATATACAGCTAACAATTGACATGCAAATAAAAACCGAAACCAAATGACCGTGTAGACATTAAGTACTTGTAGCTTTACTGCCAGTGAAACCAGTAATATTTCCCACACAAAGACCATCAACAGACATGAGACGCAAACTACGTAATGAAGAAAGTTAAACTCTCTGTAAGTTTACAGCTTGATGTCCATAGCATTCTTTCTTCAAATTGGTGTCAGAAGTGGGTTGATGAAGCATTTTAGCTAATTGGGCAGAATAGCAAGCACAAGCTAAGAATCATACTTACTACTTCACACTATAATTTTTCGCTCCGGGTAATACCATTTTGGATTTTGGCGAGGTAGCCCCTGTCATCTCGCAAAGGGCTATGGTGTACACAGAAGTCTTGGCGCAGTGTATCTATGCGTCAGTGAATCGCCTTTCAGGAAACAGACCGTGTGCATATTACTTCCAATCATAAATTGCTGTAAAGTTAAAAAGATTGAGATTAATGCATGATTTGGTCTTGAGATAAGTAGGTCGGTGTCATTAAATATCACTGGCGAGAGTCGTCATTGGTCATTTTTCATTGGTAAAAATTTCAAAGACTTGATTTAAAACATCATCAGTTATCGACTGTCGACCATGAAATACCAAACTGGGGGTGAGTTTTTCCCAAAACTGCCGCTAATTTTAGCAGGGCCAATCTTACAACACACTGAACCTGAATCGGTTACGGTATGGATAGCGCTGAAACACTCTTGTCAGGTAGAACTCAAGGTTTATGAGACAACGAATCATGGCGAAGTATTGGGAAATTGCCTATTGCAGGGTACAAGGTCTACTTGTGCCTTAGGTAGATATTTGCATATTGTCGCGGTCACGGCTCGGTCTAAGGTTGGGGATTGTTTGACCAATGAGTACATCTATGCATATGACCTAGAGTTTACTATCGCTGACCAATCCCGGCACACACTACAGCAAGCATTATGCTCAAGTAGCTTTCCTGATATCAGCATCAGCTATTTTGGACATCAAAAACCGACGTTTGTTTTACCGCCAAATCGTCTCCCAGATTTGCGAATTGTTCATGCTTCCTGTCGCAAACCCCACGGACATGGGTTTGATGCCCTGCCGATTTTAGATGGCTTGATTGCAGCAACCGCGAATCAACCCCGAAAGCGACCCCATCAGCTATTCCTCACCGGCGACCAAATTTATGGGGATGATGTCGCTGCGCCGTCGTTGTGGGTAGCGAGTACTTTGGGTGATGCGCTACTGGGTTGGGAAGAACAGTTACCAGTGGGGCAGCCAAACAATGTATGTTATGTGACTCCCCAGGAGTTACCACCGGGAGAAAGGGCGAAAGTTGCCACAGTGCAAGCAGGTTTTACTGCTGGATTTAGTAATAAAACTGCTAAGGTGAGCAGTCATCTTTTGAGTTTAGGTGAGTATTACGCTACTTATTTATTAGCTTGGTCGCCAGTGTGCTGGCCGCATCAATTTCCTCAAGGTAAGCAAGTAACACGCGATCGCACAGCAATTCGTCACTGGAATCAAGCAGTCAGGGATTTACGGCAATTTATTTATACTCTGGGAAAAGTGCGGCGGGCAATCGCCAATACTCCCACCTACAGCATCTTTGACGATCATGATGTCACCGATGACTGGAACCTCAACCAAGCCTGGTGTTTGCGCGTGCTGGGAATGCCCCTAGGACGGCGAGTCGTGCAAAATGCCCTGTTAGCCTATGCAGTATTTCAAGCCTGGGGGAATACACCAAAACAATTTACCAGCGATCAGCCTGGTGAAAAGCTGCTGCTAGCTGCCCAAGCTTGGTCAGATTCCCAAGGTACGGATACAGATGCCTATAATGCGATCGCCCGTTATGTGGGAATGCCAGCCACCGATCCCCGGACAAGTTTACCCTGTTTTGTCCCAGACGGTGAAGTGTTAATCCTGGATCGAGACTCACAAGCACTCACTTGGAACTACACAGTCCGCAGCCATTGCCATGAAGTAATAGTATTGGATACCCGGACATGGCGGGGTTATTCAGCCGAGGATAAAGCGATCGCACCACCAATGTTGCTATGTCCCCAAGCTTTAAAGCAACAATTGCAAAAGCCTTTACAACAAACATCTATCCCAACTAATATTCAAGCCACATTTATAGTTGCACCCACCAACGTCTTTGGACTCAAAGTCATTGATTGGGTTCACCATTGCCAATTACGGAGCGGGAAAGTATTTTCTACAGATGTGGGAGATGGTTGGAATATTCACACCGAAGCACTGGCGCAATTCCTCACCACTATATTTAACCAACGTCAACAAGTTATTATTTTGTCTGGAGATATTCATTACGGTTGTGTTGGGCGTTTATCTTATCAACCTACTAATGTGCGCTCACCCTCCATTTTGGTACACTTAACTGCCAGTGCCCTGAAGAACGAAGAAACTCTCACACGACTGATTCACACACGCTTGAAAGATTGGCTTTTACCAGAAAAAGTGCGACATTGGATAGGCTGGAAGCATCCACCGGATATGGTGGAACTGTCAGCCAGACGCAAGCACAATGTAAAACCTCACCCTGACTGGCATTGCACCCTAGAGTGGATACCCCGCGATCGCATTCAAACCCCTCGCTGGCAAAGTGATATATCATCGTTAATTACCCCGTGGAAACGAGCACAAACAGCTAAATGGCAATGGTTGCAGCCCTTAATATTTTGGCAATCTCGCTGGTTTCAAGAAGGTAGAGAAGTAGTCGGGCTAAATAATATAGCTTTGGTTCAGTTTGAATCAGCAGAGGCGAGTAGTTCTTACAAAGTTATGCAAGATTTATACTGGCTGTCTTCCTGGTATCCTACGCGAATTGTTTATAGTCGCTTTGAAACTCAGATGATCCCTAATTCGTTTTTAGCGGAGGTTAAAACCCCCGGTTAATAGTTGAAATCATCTTTAGAAAATTGATTGAAATACTTTCTTTCCTAGTCCTCTTAAAGAGGACTTTAGCTATGAGACAGGGATTGAAAATCCCTGTCTGCTGCATTGACAAATTCTAAATACCCATTGCTGAGTTCTTTCACCGCCAATTCATAAAACTGCTTACCGTGTTCTGGGGTTGCTAACGCCGGATTTGATCCCATGCGTCCATCGGGATAACGTGATCTAAAATCGGCGGCGCTATAAATCCTGTGTCCACTGGCGACTTCTGGTGAGAGATACGCTTGCTTAATCGCTTCTGGATAAACATATTGAGTAACAGCAACTTCACTAGGTGTAGCGTGGGAACCTTCCTGGTTGCCGTATAATTCTTTAGCTAGCTTATATACAGAAGAGCACATAAACCAGTTAGCTACTTGACATTGCACCTGTTGGGAATTAGATATCTGCAAATCTTCTAGGTAGGCGTAAGTTTCTGAAAAAGCGGCTTTGAGGGTGGCGATGTTACCGCCGTGTCCGTTAATGAAGTAGAACTTGGTAAAACCTGCTTTGGCTAAACAAGTTACATAATCGCGTACCAGTTGTATCAAGGTGCTGGGACGCAGACTAATTGTGCCAGGAAAGGCGGTGTGGTGCAATGCCATACCCACATTGATTGTCGGCCCGACGATCGCTTGCGTTGATTCTCCCACACCACGGGCGATCGCTTCCGCACAAATAGCATCAGTACCAATTAACCCCGTAGGCCCATGTTGTTCTGTGGAACCAATGGGTAGGATAATACCTCTAGATGTTTGGAGATAAGTTTCTACTTCCTGCCAGGTGCTTAAATGTAGTAACATTTTTTCTCAAATCCTCGTCAATATTGCGGTGGGAAGAAACTTTTTTTGTGCGATCGCATCTTTTATAATTTACTTCCCGCTAACACAATTATGAACTTCCTGGCTTTTAGGTGCAGGTAATCACCATGAAATCTCGTTATTTTTGTCAATGACTAACTTAACAATACCTTTGCTGCTCAATCTCTTTACCAATCCCGCTCTTGCGGGGCACTATGTTTTGAACCAAACACCTCAAACAATTGAGCGTTATTTTGGTTGTCATATTATCAAAAAAACTCATGGTGGGCAAGTTACCTACACTTACAAACCTCAAAGCTTCCGGCGAGTATTTCCGCAATTTCCTAAAAGTAATTTTTCTATTACCTTAGCAGCACTATCCACATTACATGTTCAGGGCACAATCTTACATATTATGGTGCCCTGATTTTGATATTGAATGCAATTGAGATGCTGATATCCTAGACAATCAAGAAGACTTCAAGACAAGAAGGATAATGCTTGATTAGTGACGCGTAACTAATCAAAGTAATAGTGTTTTTTCACGTCGCTGATAATTTCCCAGGTACAAGACATGCCAGCAGGAAAAGTTACTAAATTTCCTTTACCCATTCGCACTGGTTGTCCACCATCAGGGGTAACAATAACATCGCCCAACAAAAAATAACAAATTTCTTGAGTATCATAAGTCCAAGGAAATTTTGAGGCTTCCTTTTGCCAAATTGCCCATTTAAATACGCCTAACTGCTTGAGGCATTCTTGAGTTGGTTGATACTCAATTTTAATTTCCATGCTCTCGTTACTTGGGATTGTGTTTAGCAGTAGGACTGGATATCCTCTCCACATTGATCAACTAAATAACAAAGCGCGCGAAACCGCAAACCTACGAATTGATCGTAAAGCGGATTGAGTTTGCACATGGGAGGAATGTGCCCTATTTTGCGTCCAAAGAGCATAATATCACGCTCGAAGGGACACTGTGCCGGAATATGTTTGGCAATCAATTTAGCTAATTTGCGATTTTGAATCTCCAGATTATCTAACCATTGACGTAATGGTTCTAAGAAATCAAATCTAGGTTGGGGCTTTTCGCCTACGGGGTGAATGAAAGCAGGTAGAATGATACGCTGATTACTGGTCTTAATCATAGTCTAATTGGAATTTTCTGATGTTGATGAACTATTTGCAGATTGTGAGTATTCCTATGTGTTCTATCTCTGCAATCTGTATTGTGCTTAACAAGAGACCTCAAACAAGCACAATAGACTAATTGAAATAGAATTTACGGGAAAATAGTGTAACTAATTGTTATTTAAACTCACCAAGTGCGGAAGAACTGTCCCGTTAAATACAAAATAACAAAGAAAATATAAAAATGGTATTTCTTTAACTTATTGATTGCTGATATACAACATAGCGATCCCCTATATTGCAGATAAAATCATAGTGATTAAACCATACCGTACCTTAAGATACAATTTTGTAGGCAAAAATATAGACTAATCCCTACTGTCGTTCGGTTTCACTGGATATAAGTTCTGAGGAGGGTAGATTATAAAGCGTTAACCAGCGAGTAAAACGTTGTATATGTTACACAAATTCATATATATATTATCTAATAACTAGCAGAACATCGTTTGATAAGTAGAAGCTAATTTATGGGCTAAAATGGCTTATCAAAGCTGAGAAAAAGTCTGATGAGTCTGGTGTAAAATCCAAATTATTTGGACACCAAATGACCTCTGCTGAGTGGATGATTTTTAACTTCAGACATTATACTCTGATGTCTGAGTATCAGGGTCAACTCCGAGCGATCGCAGCTTCTCCTTCAATTGTTCTATCTGCAATTGTGCGTGTTCAGCCCGTTGGCGTTCCTGTTCAGCCCGTTGGCGTTCCTGTTCAGCCCGTTCTTCTGCTTGCTGTCTAGCCACAACTTCTTGTTGCAGTGCTGCGGCTAATTCATCGGGGATCAACAGTTTTTCTCCTGTATCTTCTCTATAGAAGGCAATTAGCCTTCCTTCTACTACCAGGCGCAACTGCAAAGGTTCACTACGATCATCTGTTATGGGTTCGTAGGTTTCTCCCCGCAGGCGATAGCCACACAAAGGCCGTTCCAACCACTCGCCTTTGGGATCAAATAGCCAGTATTCTTTTACACCTAGCTGCTCGTAGAGAGTTTTTTTAAATATTTGGTCTTGATCCTTAGTACCAACAGATGTCATTTCAAAAATAACTACGGGTACTTGACCTTCTTCCCAAATTTTATAATTATCCCGACCACCTGGTGTGACATCAAAAATTACCATCACATCTGGTGCTACCCGTAACTTAGGAAAACCCTGTGCGTAGTAAAGAAATTGATTTCCCAATACGGTTGCCTGACGACCTGCTAAATACTGTTTTAATACTTCTAGAGTGGTAAGTAAAGCATAGAGGTGGTCGTAGGTTTCTGCCACTGGTTCACCATCAGCACTGGGATAAAAGATTTCAGATGCGGTTGCAACAGGTAAAGTAGCCGTCATGATTGTATGTTTCAGTGCTACACAACTATTTTAAACTAGTAGTTCGTAGTAAGCACTTTAGTGCTTAAGAATGAATGACTAAAGTCCTTACTAAAAACCTCTCAAAACTTTTGTAAAAGGTAATTAGACAACTCACAAAATCCATCGCCTTCGGCAGCGCTGGTGACATAAGCAGGCTGATGTTGCAACTGATTGGCATAATGTAACACGTTCGCTACACCTACGGAAATAGGAAAATAACGCCGATCAAATAAACTTTCATCATTGGGACTATCGCCAACCGTTACAACTTGTTCTAGAGAATAGTCAGGGAAGTATTGGCGTAATACTTGCAATAATCCCCCAGCTTTATCTTGACCTTGGGGTTTAATATGACATTGCACATTACTGTAAGTGAATTCCCAACCCATATCCTGACAAAGATTGCTCAAGGTTTGGAGTTCGCGGGGAGTCAAAGCGGCGACATCAAAAGTCCAATCAGTGATGCGGAAGCGATTGTCGGTAGATTCTTGAATTTGGGGAAATTTGGTTTGTAATTGCCTAAAGGCTGTGGCCAAATGCTGACGATGCTCGGCTAAGTCGGGAATGGGCGTTAAGGCTACGGGTGTGTCATTACCAGAACGATAAAATAAACCGCCATTCTCTGCCAAAGCACCCACTACCGGCATCAAGCTACTCAGTCCACTCACCCACCCAGCCGAACGTCCAGTGACAATCAGTACATTGATGTCGGCGGCGGCTAAGTCTTCTAAAGCTTGTAGCAATTTACTCATAAATTTGCCACCTTTCGTCAGAGTACCATCCATATCTGTAGCAACGAGGCGAATATTATGTGAGCTAGTGGATGCCATGTCAGATAGGGGCAGGGAATTTAGAGAACACCCCGCAGGGACGCTCAAGTCACTGTACATATGCGGTTAGGGAGAAGGTGTAAAAAACATCAATGATACCGCAAGATGACATCCCAAATTTGGGCATCCTAAAAATCAGAAGTCAAATGTCATTAATTTGCCAATTATGTCCACTTCGATGTTGATTGCCCAATCTCCTGGAACAAAGCCTAAAAAAACCATCCAGGAAGTAGCAGCTAGTGCGCCACAAACACCGCCTGTGTTGATGTTAGCCTCTGGAGGATTAGCTCTAGCATTGATTGCTGTGATTGTTTATAGCAAAATCCTGATGAATAAACTAGAGAAAAAAATCAGGTTTGAAAAGTTCCGGGCGCGAGAACTGGAGAAAAAGTTTAAGTTAGCGCTGGAAACAATTCGCAAGATGGAAACTAATCCCGATTTGGTGAACTCACGGGACTTTAACCTCGATTATCTGCGGATGCGGATGTCAGAGGAGGTGTTTCATTTTGCGATCGTTAATCAAGTTAAAATCAAGGTCAAAGATAAAATTTCTCAAGCTCTGCGTCCCAATCAATCCCAACAAGGAACAGTGGGGATTGCTAGCAACACTGGGCGACAAGTGGATGAGATTTTTGATGTCGAGTATGAGACTGGTCATGCGCCAAATACAGCTAAACGTGTGCTGTTTCGCATTCAAATTCGGTTGATGAAGTTACCAACGCAAGCAACTTCTGCCACAATTAGCCAAATTATTGACTGTATTGAGACTTACCTAAGTCCAATTGAAGATGAAGATACTTGGCAACCAACAATTCAAGGGCGGATTGCTTATATGCATTGGGATCAAAAGGCCAAACCAACTCCGTTGTTGGTGCTAGAACAATCCAATGAAGGCGTAAATGTAACCTTTCGTACTAGCCGCCAAGCTAATCCACCAAAACAGCAGCAGCAGTCTGGAGTCCAACAATGACGTGCTGCTAAATAATCAGCAGGGCTTCAGGGTGCAATTTTATAAGTAGGGCGACATATTGGAACTACTGACGGGGATCGTCATTATTCTCGCTTAGTACAGCACTGCGTAAATAGACATACTATTCAAAATCTCTGAAAACCTTACCCTGTATTCATTTTGAATTCACGGCGGTACTACTTACTTATACTGAGTTATGGTTAATCGTTACTAGTAACCACACTTTGGGAATTGCGGGCTAAGAGACCATCTTCCATTTCGATAATCCGATCTGCGATGTCTAGAATCCGATTATCGTGAGTTACTAACAAAATGGAAGTTCCTTGCTCTTTGGCAAGTCCCTGCATAATTTCTACAACATCCCGTCCTGATTGCTTATCTAAGGCGGCTGTTGGTTCGTCTGCTAGTACAAGTGGAGGACGATTAACCAAGGCACGGGCGATCGCTATTCTTTGTTTTTGTCCACCAGAAAGGTTATCTGGGTAGTAATTTATCCGTTCTTCTAAGCCCACTGCCCCCAGCATGGCGGCTGACTGAGCAATGGCTTCACTTTGGGCGATCGCTTCATTTAACTCCACTGCCATTTGCACGTTTTGCCTAGCGGTTAAAAACCCCAGCAAATTGTGAGCTTGAAAAATGTAACCAATTTTGCGTCTAATATGTACTAGTTGGTTTTGACTAGCACCTGATAACTCTGTACCCAAAAATTTCAAACTACCCTCTTGCACAGATCGTAAACCACCAATCAAGCTCAGTAAGGTTGTCTTACCTGAACCTGAAGGCCCGGTCATAATGACAATTTCTCCAGGATATATTTCTAAATTAATATTAAATAAAATCTGTCTTTTGAGTCCGCCTTTACCATAGTAATGATTGAGATTTTTAATAGCAATTACAGGTTCTTGTTTCATAAAAAAGTGAGTAGCTATAAGTTAGCAGGAATGATATGTAGCTGTAGTAACCTAATTAACTATCATTGCTCATCTCAGAATTATAAAATGTAAATATTGATAGCTATTTAACATTTAGGATTTATTTATTTTTTCGACTTTTAATTAAAATATATCTGCCGGGTCAGCAGAACGTAATTTACGCACAGCGATCGCACCAGAAACAAAGCACATAATAATAGTCAAAATTAGTACCATAAAAGCGCGCCCCACACTCATATAAACTGGCAAAAGTGTTGCATCTCTAGCCATTTTATATAAAACTAGAGCAGAAATAATTCCAGGGAGATATCCTACAACTGCTAATAAAAAGGCTTCCTGTAGAATAACGGCTAACAAATAGCTTTGCGTATATCCTATGGCCTTCAGAGTTGCATACTCAGCTAAATGGTCAGCAACTTCGGTATAAAGTATTTGATAAACAATCACGGTTCCCACAATAAAACCCATAATTGTCCCTAAGGTGAAGATAAATCCAATAGCTGTGCTGCTTGCCCAGTAATTACGCTCAAAGTCAATAAATTCTTGCTTAGTTAAAACGTTAATTTCTTCAGGTAAGTAATTTCTCAAATCCAGGGTAACAGCAGCTAAGTTTGCCCCTGGCTTTAATTTAATTAAACCAATATCTATTAATCCTCTTTGGCGGTTGCTAAATATCCGCAAAAAGTTCACATCACTAGTAATTAAATTACCATCTGCGCCAAAGGATGCACCTAATGTAAATAATCCTGCTACCTTAATTCGCCGTCTTCGCACTTCTGCTGTCACAGTTTTGCCTTGCTTGACATCGTCAGCAATTGGCCCATATTCCACTCTAGACGAACGGTCAAATAAAACCACATCAGGGAGTTTAAGTTTTTCTAAATTTTCCTCAACTCCGGGCAGATTAAACAGATTAACTTCCGGATTAATACCAAAAGTTAGGATACTGCGAGGACGACCAGTTACAGGATTTTTCCAACTTGTATAGTCTAAATATATAGGATGTACGGATTGTACTGCTGGTAAATCTAAGGCTTTATATAAACGCCTTTGGGAAAAGCTCCGCATTGATAGGACAGCATTAGATTGACGATTGATTAATACAATGTCGCCTTGTAAGCTGTTATGTATTCGGACGTTACTGTAATATAAAGCATCTCGAAATCCGAGTTGCATAAACATTAAAATATCAGCAAAGCCAATTCCTGCCAGAGCCACAGCCAGGCGAGTTTTTTCTCGTGTCAGTTGTAGCCATGATAGAGGGATTTTACTCATTTGTTATTCCCTAATTTAAAGATTAATTTCGATAACCACTTTGGCATAGGTTAAACCCGCTACTTTTTGGCTATCTTCTGGAGTCAGGGCAATTTTTACTTCTACAACTCTGGCATCCACATCTGCTGCTGGATCTGTATTGAGCACGTCTTTTTTGCCGATTTTTCTGCCAATTTCAGTGACTGTCCCCTTTAATTCGTCACTAAATGCCCCATTATCGCTAGTGACAGTGGCATATTGACCGAGACGAACTCTACCAATACTGTCTTCAGTAATTTCTGCAATGACAATCATTTGTTCGGTTTGTCCCATCTCAGCAATACCCATTTGGTTGACGGATTCTCCTGATTTGGTGTAGATTTTTAAGATTTCACCGTTAGTTGGCGCTTTGACGTAGCTCAACTTCAATTCTGCTTGAGCTTTTCTCACCATAGCGATCGCATTGCTGACTTGCGCTTGGGCCATTTGCATATCGGTGGGACTCACTTCCACAAGTCTTTTCAATCTAGTTTTTTCTTCGTCTATTTGCCTTTGTAAAGTTGCTATGGTTTTGTCGCGGGTGACTTTGGCTTCAATTAGCTGTTGTTGTAAAGTTGCTAGAGTTTTTACCTGGTTGGCTCTGGCCTCGGCGACTTGTTGTCTTAAAGTCGCAGTTGCTTGTCTGAGGGTGGCTTGGCTTTCTACAACTTGCTGATTACTAGTTTCTGCACTCAGACGCCTTCTATCGCGTTCCTGTTGGGAAATAGCACCTTCTCTATACAACATCTCATAGCGTTGAGCATCGACTTTACTATTACGTTGTTCTGCTTGTATGCGCGA
Organism: Goleter apudmare HA4340-LM2; assembly: GCA_019359495.1. GTDB lineage: Bacteria > Cyanobacteriota > Cyanobacteriia > Cyanobacteriales > Nostocaceae > Goleter > Goleter apudmare. The sequence goes on along the minus strand of JAHHHF010000048.1, from coordinate 4,328 downwards.
GAGGGTTGCTCTTAAAGTATCTTTTTGTCCTAGCAGTTCCGCTTCTAGGCGCTTAACTCCTGCTTGTTGAGCAATTTTTTCGCCACTTAATTGAGCTGCAATGCGAGTAATCATGGCTTGTTGAGCGTCTCTTTCTCCACGCAACTGAGCTTGTAAGCGAGCAATTACAGATGTTTGGGCTTGAATATCCCTTGGCGAACCAGCTCTCACCTGCGCTAAATTGGCACGGGCTTCTTGCAGTTTCGCTTTTGCTTCTTCTACTGCGGCTAATTGGGTATCGTGGTTATCCAAAACCGCAACTACCTGATCTTGCCTGACTCGCTCTCCCTCTTTGATTAAGAGTTGCTGAACTCGTGAGCCTGCTTGTAGTCCCGTAGGAGCCGATAGTCTAATAACTTCTCCTCGTGGTTCCAAACGCCCCACAGCACTAACGCTGTTGGTAACTGGCCTGACGGGTATGGAAGAGGTCAGCTTTCGCAACTGCTCAACTTTGGCTGTACCTAGCACTCCGGCGGCGATTACTATTGGTAGGGCTACAGCAATGCTCCACCAAACCTTAGGTTGTTCAAGTGGCTGCTCCCTTAATGTTGGCTTTTCAGTCACCCTTGACATGGTATGTTGCCCGTTTATCTGAATTTTGCTGATGGAAGTAAAAAGCGAGTTACACCCGGTGGGATTAGTCACAAAGGATTGTTAGTCAACAACCAGTGTTATCCAGTCGCATTGGCAATTAAATGACTTGAGTATGATTTATTGATGATTTCTGGTGTAGATACTCTTGTGGCACTTGTCTTTGATGAGGAAGAGTATCGTACCTGTCTAGACTCTATTAATGATTACCACAAGAGATAGATGCTTTAATGAATCTGGCTGATTGAAGTGATGCTACGCTAAAGGACTCACTAGTATTAAGACATCGTATTTGGTAACATTTCTGCGGATTTAAATATAGCCGTTCTCAATGGGGTAGGGTACAGATTTTGTAAGGTTATGACATCGACAATCTTTTACAATTACTAATTCACCTTACTAATCCCGTGCTTACACTATGTATTGTACGCAACCAAGAACCGCTATATAGTTGGAATCTACCAAAACTATCGCCTTAACTTTCATCAAGTTTTTGATGGCTATGTTGGTTGTATAAAAATCTCACTCAGATAAAAAGATGGATGTTTTGCACTTTTATACGAGAGTTTGAAATCATTCATGCTCAAATTCTGTCATACCAAAAAATATCTATCAGATAGAGCATTCCTAACATCATGTTTTCCTTAACTTTCTGGTCAATATATAAACATATATGGTTGTTGATCTCTACCAAAACAACCAAGTATCTTTGGATATTTGCTCCAAAGATTTAACTCTTCTGACTGTCGTTGTTGTATGACTCCATCAAACTTTAGTTAAATGAATTCTACATTCATTACTTACCGGAAAACGTAACAGAGCCTACAGATAAAGAGATGAGGGAGTTAAGGGGAGCCATTTCTGTGCGGAGAGAATTTCCCGGTGAGACGTTATTTCCGGCAAACTTCGGGAGGTTCCCCAGAGGCGGAGCGTCTCCGCTCCGTTCTCTCTCATTAGAGCGCAGAAACTATGCAACTGGGTATGAATCTGGGAGGTCAAATAAAACGGTGGTCATGTAATTATCTGCCCAGTCTGTACCAAAAGCTTTTTCTAATACACGTCGGGTTTTGTCGTTTTGCTGTTGTTTGGTGCAGTAGTTGCGTTGTCCTGCGAGAATTTGTGTTACCTGTTCAGGTGAAACAGGATGAGAGGCGATCGCCTGCTGACAATGTATGGTTAAAAAGTCTTGCACGCGTTTGAGAAACATCGTTTCTTCTTCTGGGGAACTGGGGCGAACAAAGATACAGAAATCCGAGAATATGTATCCCCATTCGGGTAGTTCACGGGGTTGGGAGAAGTTCAGCAATGTTAAAGCCTGTAATGCAGAGGTATAAGCTTCTGGTAAACTCCGCTCGCTATCGACAGGAGAAAGATCCGCGATCGCTGCACTAATTTGACCTCTAGCACCAACTAAATCACAACCAAACATGGGTAGGTTATATTCGGGACGGGGAAACATGACGCAGTGCAAAATATCCAGCATATTCCCCACTTTGGCTAGTTCCAAATGCATTTTGCGAAACTGGGGTGTTTGATAGCAACGGTTTTCAATTATCAGTTTTTCGCCTTCTAGTCTCCCTTCCACATAACCCAACTCCACAGGTAAACTGTAGGGCGATAAATCTAGGTACTGATGCCAAGTTGCCTCAATGCAGTCAGCTAGCTGACGAATTAGGGAATGCTGTTGCTCACGCAGTGAGGGTATAGAAGTCAATGACATATACTAGCTGGGGAATGTGGTCTAGTTGCCAGTCTACAGCTAGCCGTGCCACACGCGTTACAGCTTGCAACATAAGCAAACACTTCCGCACAACGTAAAGTTATGAAACAGTCACTTTCCAAAAGTATTAGATATTTTGTAGTCTAAGTTACAGAAATAATTCTATATTAGTCCACTAGTGAGGACTAACATCAGTTATGAAACTAGATGTTGAGAGACCAGATTTGGCTGTGGTAACAAGAATGCAAAATCTGGATTTGGTAAACAAGCAAAATTTGTTAGCTTACACCTGGGTAAAGCTTTTACAACTTCCTAATCCCTTTAGTTTCGAGGAAGCACTGTTATTGTGTCCAGTTTCAGATCATGAATGGCTCGCCTGGATACCAGATCATGGGGAAGCAGTACTTCAGATAATTGCTAATTCGTGATTAAAGTTATGGAGTAATAATTACGACTACCAGAGTCAGACTATTTCTGCCAGAAATCGGTGACATCATATCCCAGTTCTGCGAGCATTTGCCGCAGCAGAGGTAAACTGAGTCCGATCACGTTACTGTGACAACCAGCGATCTTTTCTATGAAGAGGCTACCAAAACCTTCAAGAGCAAAAGCACCAGCACACTTGAGGGGTTCGCCTGTAGCGACATAGGCTTGAATAGTGCGATCGCTCATCTTCGCAAAATGTACTCTTGTTACCTGACACTTGACCAAAGTGAGGTTTTGAGTGGTGTCAATCAAGGTATGACCAGTGTAAAGGTCGCCAAAGTTACCTTGCATTAACTGCCAACGAGCGATCGCTTCGGTGGCGTCTGCTGGTTTACCATAAATCTCACCATTCAAAGCCAAAACCGAATCGCAACCCATAATCAAATCCGATGCAAACTGCGGCTTCACAGTTTCTGCTTTGCGCTGGGCCAGAGTTTGCACCAATTGACTAGGTTCATGAATTTGGATTTGCGACTCATCAAAATCGCTGGGACAAACTATTGGTTCAATGCCAACAGTTTGCAACAATCGCCGTCGGGCTGGAGAAGCAGAAGCAAGTACAAAGGCTGGAATGTCCATAATCAAGAAGTGGGAGAGGAGGAGATTCCCTTTTCAGCATACCCCATGCCCCATTCCCCTTTAATATACTGAGAATGAAGTTACAGTCTGATCAATCATTGATTTTACTTTCTGCCAACGCTTTTCAGGAACTGAGGCGTTGAAGGTAAACAGTTTGCCACGGCTAACGGCGACACTAGCGACGTTGTGTCGCTCTTGCTTATTGGGGAGTTTAACTAAATACTCCAATATATAGTATTTTTTGCCTTCAGATTCTAGTTCTAAAGCGTTGACTAATTCGGCTGTCCGGCCAGAGTCAGTGGGCGCGAGAGCCACTTTGCCTAATTTATATCCAACTTCTGTTGGTGTTCCCAATTCTGCCAAGGTTTTCCCTTCTGGAACTGGGCTAATGACCACAGAAACGTTTTCACTAACTTCAATCAAATCATGGAATACCACATCTGGGCCGTTGGTGACTTTAACCTGCACCCAACCATTAGGATATGAGAACTGATAGCCATCAGTAGTATTTACAAAGTTTTTAAGTCCAGCTGCAACTGCTTCATCGGTGTTACTCAGGCTGAAGCTTAACACTAATAACAAAATCAATGCAATTTGTTTCCACATTTCTAGAGATTCCTTTGGGCTGGACGCAACATCAGGTAAGCTTATTTTCTCGTTTCAATTGTCCCATCAACAGGGACGCTAATGTTTTAAATACAGCAAAAAAGCGCCCCCCGTTACCGGAGAGCGCTTTTTGATGTAGCTAAGAGTTAAGAATTAACCATTGATAGCAGGAGCAGTCAAAGCCACAGGAGCAACTTCACCAGCAGCCAAATCTAAGGGGAAGTTGTGAGCGTTACGCTCGTGCATGACTTCCATACCCAAGTTAGCGCGGTTGATAACGTCTGCCCAAGTAGCGATGACGCGACCT
>JAHHHF010000047.1 GCA_019359495.1 Goleter apudmare HA4340-LM2 | reverse complement strand
AATAGAACTGGAAATTTAAAGCAGTGTTAATACTGCTTTAAATGTATAAATATTTGTATTGTACTTAAATAGATTTATTAGCGATCGCAGCTTTTTCACCCAACCTCACAAAATCGCGTTGCTCCCGTTCCCATTGAGCCTAAGCCACCTGTAATTAAATAAACTCCTTTTTCCTTAAGTCGATAATTCTGATGAAGATGTTCAGCTAATTTGATTGCTTCAAATGTTTGTATCCATCGCTGTGACCCTCGGTAAGCAATCAGGAAGTCAGAAGGCAATGCAATAATTTCTGTTAACAAATGAGCAAAAAGTCTCTCCGCTTGCCAGCTTTCAAATTGCACATCAATACAACGACAAATGATGTGAGGAAATTCTAGAGGTATGACACGACATGGCCCCAATAAAGTTGCTTTTTCTGGGCATAAAGTTTCTATACCTGTGACATTACACAGATAATTAGATATAACCCATAATTGAAGTGGCTCAGTGAGTTCTTGCTCTGCGATCGCTAATGCTATATATAACAAACTGTTGAAACCTAAATCTTGTGCAGCTACAAGACTTTCATTTGTTAATGAGGTGTTATTGCTCTGAGTAATGCTCCAAAAATGCACAATTCTTTCTGGAATTTGATTACTTAGCTTTAAATCTTTGATTAAGGCGTGATAATCATCCTGTCTTTGGGGATTAAGAATATAAGTTCGTTGTGAGAGTTTGGCAAATTTCTCTCCTACTCTTACTATGACAATATTTTGATTAGTTTGCTCCAGTAGCTTTGTGAGTTCTCCGCCCATACCCACTTGATCGAGAAAGACTAACCAAAAAGAAGGTTGCTGTGCTAAGTCTTTTATTTGCAAAGTCATAGGTGCCATACTTTGTTTCCAAATAGGCATATAAAACCAATCTTCAAGATTTGACTTTGGCTCAAATGAATTTCCAAGTATTTGGTTATCAACTACCGCTTTTTGAGATTCAATCCAGTAACACTGACGTTCAAAGGGATAAGTTGGTAAAGGTAGACGATAACGCTGTTCATGGGTCTGAAATCTAGACCAACTTACCTCAACTCCTGCTAACCACAACCGTCCTAAAATATTGAGCAAGAAAGCTGCATCTGATTTGTCTTCGTGGGGATGGCGTAAAGAAGGTAATATTACCTGTCCCACTGCCTCTTGGGTGTGTTGTTTGACAAGAGTACACAAAGTACGCCCTGGCCCTACTTCTAATAGACACGTCCGGAATATGATTTGGGTACAAAAAAATGGTAGAAAGTAAAATTGACCCTCTACCAGCATCTAATTAAATGATTAGTATCTTTGATTATATACAAAAGTATCCCTTGCGTGCAAAGCAACTTTTGGGGATTAGTTATGAGCAATTTACTGACCTTGTAAACTATGCTAAAAAAAAGTCATGAAGAAGAACAACTCAAACTTGAACAGAGGAAAGTTAGAATACATCGTCGTGGAGGTGGACGCAAAAAAATATTATCTATCCCAGAACAAGTATGTTTGTGTTTGTTTTATCTGAGACAAATACCCACATTTGAAGTTTTAGGAATAATGTTTGGTATATCAAAAACTTTATCTAATGATATTTTTCATTATTGGAGAAAAATATTACGTAAGATTATACCTTCTAGTTTAATAGAACAAGTCGAAGATAAAGAAGGAGATTTAATGATTGTACAAGAAATATTAACGAGTTTTAAGTTACTGGTCGATAGTCTAGAACAGCCGATTGATAGACCATCTGACAACGAAGAGCAAAAAAAGTTCTTTTCTGGAAAGAAAAAACAGCATACTGTAAAAAATCAGATTGTTTCCTTACCAGAAGGGAAAGATATAATTGATATTAAAGTAGGTTATCCAGGACCAACGGCAGACATAAAATTATTCCGAGAGCAACAAACAAAATTTGATGAAAAACAAGAATTTGAGGGAGATAAAGCGTATCAAGGTGGGAATAATATTACTACCCCTCATAAGAAGAAAAGAAAACAACAATTAAATGAGCAACAAAAAGAAGAAAATAAAGTTCTATCAAGTAAGCGTATATTTGTTGAGCATTTAATTCGTGTTGTCAAAATTTTCCAAGTTGCATCACAAAGATTTAGATTAAATACTGATGTTTATAATGAAATAGTTTTGTTAGTTTGTGGTCTGGTAAGACTGCGAATTGGAACTTTTGTCTTACCGAAATAACTTAGTATTAATTAAAAATTGTGTTTGCGTCGGGCAAGATTATGTATTTTTCCGCTCTAAACTATCAGTAACTATATCAAACACTGATTTCTTCGTTGAAACAGAATCTGCAAGGGCTGGTCTCAAAGCCTTGTAAATATTGGCTTGCGAGTTTTCGGATGGTCCGAATGCAATCTATGGTGGTCAAGCGACTGGTGGTGTAGTCAACATTATTACTAGGAGGCCAAGCGGTCAAAGATTAATTTCTACAACCAATATTGGTTTGAATACGTCTTTAACCAGATCCGAAGATAGTTTCGGCTACAATCTATCACATCAAATTGCGGGAACAGAAGGCAAATTTGATTATACTTTAGGTTTTTCCCTCGTAACAACTGCGGGATTATATGATGCAGTAGGCGATCGCATTGCTAACTTTGTTGGTGATGATGACAGCACAAAGATAAATGCTTTGGCGAAGGTAGGAGTAGAATTATCGCCAGAACAACGCCTACAATTTACCTTTAATCGTTTTAGTCAGGAACAAAATACTGATTTTATTTCTGATCCAGCAATTGATGATATCCCCGGAATCCAAAAATCTCGTGCTTTGAGGTTACCAGACGGAACAAGTGTAATTGGTGCGGATGATGGGAGATTCATCAAAAATACGTTACTAAGTTTAAATTACAATAACGACAATATTTTCGGTAGCAAACTCCAAGCTCAAGCTTACTATCGTAACTATGATTTTGGTGGGGGAATTCCCACTGATAACCGGGGTACTGTCTTCAATGCAATCACGCAATCAGAAGGAGAATCTGAACAGTTAGGAGGAAGATTGCAAGTTGAAACACCCTTCAATTCTCAAAAAACTGTGAGTTTACTTTGGGGTTTTGACTACCAAAATGAGCGTAGTTCTCAAAAATTCAATATTTTCGATGCTGCTGAATTTGATGCAACAGGTAGTCGCCTTTATCGCAAAACTGGCGAGCGGGTTTTTGTTCCACAGTACGATTTTAGGGAACTGGGTATATTCGGTCAGTTGCAGTGGGAAGTTAGCGATCAGCTGCTATTAAGTGGTGGTTTGCGTTATGTCAATATAGGTGTTAGTTTGGAAGACTACCAAACTGCGGAAGCTATACCTCGTAATATTCAAGGGGGCGATCGCAGTTTTGATTCTACAGTTTTTAATGCGGGAATTGTTTATAAATTTACGCCGGAAGTTAGTGTATTTGCTAACTTTGCTCAAGGTTTTTCCGTACCAGATTTAGGTGCGGTGTTCCGTCGCCCTCCCTCCGGAGTTGTCAATATTTTGAACTCTTTGCGACTGACAGAACCACAGAAAGTAGACAACTATGAAATTGGCATTCGTGGTCAATGGAATAATGTCCAAGCATCACTGTCTGGGTTCTTCAACTATTCTGATTTAGGTTCAGCTTTTAGCTTTAACCGCGCCACTGATTTCCTAGAAACTGTTCGCGCTCCCCAACGGGTTTACGGTATAGAAGCTGCGATTGATGTCCAACCTGCTCAAGCTTGGAAAGTAGGTGGTACATTTACTTGGACAGAAGGTGAAAATGATGAAAATAATGATGGGAGATATCTAGCACTCAACAGTATTACAGTTTCACCTTTGAAATTGACCGCTTATATAGAAAACGAAACCCTTAAAGGTTGGATAAACAGACTACAACTGCTTTATTCTGGCGATCGTGCTTTTGAAGATGGGGTTGAAGATGGCAAAATTAGCAGCTACATCACAGTAGACTATATTAGCAGCATCAAAATAGGTCAAGGTGAACTACAAATAGGTATTCAAAACCTATTTAACAACCAATACTTTCCGGTTTACTCACAATACTTTGCGCCTTTCTTTGATAGTGCTAATTACGCAGGTCAAGGTAGAACCTTAAGCGTTGGATATCGGATTAGTTGGTAAATATTAATATTTTACCACTTCTTATGGGTGAGTTTTCGCTCGCCCACGAAAAGACTAATTTGTCAAATACAGAACATTTCATCTGAGTAAGGTAAACAAGGGTGGACAAGATGCCCACTCCATAAAAGTTTTACTATTTATACCTGTACCTCATTTACCCGCAACTTACTGTAATTAATTAACTTTAATAAAATTAAATTTGTTTAATAAAAAAGTTTATATAAAATGCGTACTTTTTTAATAATTTGGTTAAGTCAATTAATATCAAATATTGGTAGTTACATGACCTATTTTGCTATCAAACTCTGGGCTTGGGAATTAACAAATCAGGTAACTACATTAGCTTTACTAAGTTTTTTTACGCTGATTCCCAGTATTTTGATAACATTGGTTTCGGGGCTGATTGTAGACCGTGTAAACAAAAAAATATTGATGATAATTGGTGATACAATAGCGGCTATATCCACTCTATTTATCTGTTATCTTTACTTAAATAACCAATTAGAAGTTTGGCATCTTTATTTAACGGGTGCTGTGAATGGGGCTTTTAGCGAAATTCAATCCCTAGCATATTCAACATCAATTTCTCAGCTAGTTCCTAAACAGCACTACACCCGCGCCACAACTATGAACTCTGCTATTCATTACGGCTCAGTGATCATAGCTCCAGCGTTGGCAGGTGTACTCTATTATATAATTGGGTTCGGCGGAATTTTAGTTATTGATCTGATTACTTTTACAATTGCGATTGCCACAATCTTTGTAGTCAATATTCCCCAACCAACAATCAACAATCAATCTCAAGAAAAGATTGGTTTTTGGCAAGAAATCATCTTTGGTTTTCACTATCTTGCTGCTCGTCCCAGTCTTTTTGCTGTCGTTATTACTGGTTCTTTATTTTGGTTCATTCATGATATTGGAGCTACCTTGGTTTCTCCTATGATTTTGGCACGTACAGATAATAATGCTACAGTCTTAGGGAGCATCTCTTCCGCAGCTGGTTTGGGTGGGGTGAGCGGAACTATAGTTTTAAGTATTTGGGGTGGTTCTAAACGACGGATACATGGCTTTTTATTGGGAATGATTGGTGCTGGAATCAGCAAAACAGTATTCGGTTTTGCACAAGGGTTAATGATTTGGCTACCAGCACAGTTCTGTTCCTCTTTCAATTTTCCCATGTTGAAAAGTTCTAGTACAGCTATTTTGTTGAGTAAAGTTAGACCAGATGTACAAGGAAGAGTTTTTGCTACTGAATCTAGTATTCAACAAATTGTTTCTGCGATCGCTGTCTTTATGACTGCTTTACTTGCTGACCATGTTTTGGAACCTGCTATGATGCCAGGAGGTAGTCTCACACCGTTTTTTGGTGTTTTATTTGGTACTGGGAAAGGTGCAGGAATGGCACTTTTGTATGTGATATCTTCTTTGGGTTTGTTATGCGTTGGTTTGAGTGCATATACTTACCCCAAACTACGAAATGTGGAAACTATCGTACCCGATCATGATGCTGAATATCCAGAGTCTGCTAAGATACCTTAAACTTGTACTCAATCAAACACAAATCAACTTTTATTATTGATAATAATTATAATTAACGGCAATTAAAAACTTTGATTTTCTAGTTGATTATGAACAAATTTTTCTGTGCAGAAGAATCTTGTCAAGCGAACGAAGACCCCATTGGGACTGGACTAAATCGTCAATACTATATTTTAATCGAATTTCCAACACCTTGGACATCTCACCCCCTAGATTCCAGAAGGATTACCGATAAATTGCAAGATTTGAAATCAGCGATTGATGAGGCCGAATGTTCTCTAATGTTGCTATTCATTTACAATTCTAATTACTATAAAATTGGGCAAACTCGCTTAATTATCTATTACCAAACTGTAGGATTAACTTCAGGATATAGCAAGAAAGAATATATCTTATCAGATATTAATGATGCAGTACCAATCATAGAAAAGTATATCAGAAATGAGCCTCTGGAAGAATCATCAGAAACAAACACTCAAACTAGAGATTTTTTAGTATGTACTCATGGTAGTCATGATAAATGCTGCGCTAAATATGGCATTCCTTTCTATCGTCAAGCTGTAGCAATATTAGAAAATTTATCCTTATCTCATGTTCGAGTTTGGCAAAGTAGCCATTTTGGTGGACATCGTTTTGCACCAACTATGCTCAACCTTCCAGATGGAAGATATTATGCTAGATTAGACCAACAAAGTTTTACTGACATTTTGACGCGGACTGGTGATATTCAATGTTTAAAAAATGTTTATCGCGGTTGTGGAACTTTACCTTGGCAAGTGCAAATTTTAGAAAGAGAATTGCTGTTAAGATATAAGTGGGATTGGTTTGATTATTGCGTACAAGGTCGCGTAATTGAACAAAGCGATGATGAAAGCTTTAATCAAGTAGAACTAACCTTCACAACGTCTGATGGTATTGTGAAGCAATATAGATGTAATGTAGTTGAAGATGAAAGTAAAACTTTGTTTTTACAAGGGCCGTGCGGCTACAATAAAATAAGAAAATTTCCCCAATTTGTCATCACAAAACTTGTGGAAATTGAAAAAAGTTAATCCCGGTTTAATCAATAGTAAAATCATTTAGATGTAAGTTGGGTAATTATCCCTGCAATTAAAAAAATGTCAATCAAACATCATCTATTAATTAGGGTGTTTAACCTTCTGCATTCAATAGTTTATTATCGCCCAATTAAGTTACTTGTATTCAGTGCAATCATAACGTTAATAATCATCGGCTGTGGATTGATTATTCCCAAAAATGCCACCATAAATTCTGTGAATGTCACTTCAGAAATACGAGTAGTAAAACACGTTATGGGTGAAACAAAAATACCTTTATATCCACAGCGAGTAGTTGTATTGGGTGGCTTAGATAATGTTTTAGCTTTAGGTATCAAACCAATTGGAGCTACAACGTTAAGTGATTTTACATTTCCTACATACTTACAAGATTTAACATCAGAAACTACAAAAATTGGTACTAATAGTCAACCGAGTTTAGAGAAAATTTTATATCTCAAACCAGACTTAATTTTAGGTTTTTCTTGGAATGCTGAATTGTATGGACAACTATCCCAAATTGCGCCAACAATCTTAGCAGATCAAGATAAAGAATGGAAAGATTGGTTAAAAATATACGCGGAAGCACTCGGACAAACAGCAAAAGCTGAAAAATTATTGCAAGAATACGAGCAAAAAATAGAAAGTCTGCGTCAAAAGATGGGAGAACCCCTTGCCAAAACTAAAGTATCTTTAGTTAATTTTTGGGCTAATTATACTCGTCTTTATATGAATGATTCTTTTTGTGGCTCAATCATCAAAGAAATCGGTTTTCCTCGTCCTGAATATGAAGATAAAGATAAAAGTCAGGAAAACATTTCTTTAGAATTAATTCCTCAAATCGGTGGTGATGTGATTTTTTTAATTCTGGGAGGACATAATGAATTAATGTTAAAACAATTCACCAATCATCCTTTATGGTCGCGGTTACAAGCTGTACAACAAAATCGGGTTTATCCAGTTACAGGTGATATCTGGATTGCTGGCTGGGGTATTATTGGAGCTAATCGAATTTTAGATGACTTATTTAAATATTTGCCCTGAATGAAAAGCTGCTTGAGGGGAGCCATAGTGGATATCTGGGCAAAGGTTTCAAAAAGTTTTGCATTCCTCCAAATGTGCCAATATCTCTGAACGAGTTCGCCAAACCGGACGTAATTGCTTACGAGTAAACAGTGGTAGTTGATCGCTAATATGGTGCGAACCAGGTTGAGTAGCGTTACCGTAGCTAAGTAGAGCCATTGCTTTGACTGGCTGGGAAAACTCAATAGCTGCAACATAACTATCTCCGGCAACTGCTTGAAAGCGTTCATCCTTAGCAGGAGCAAAATTGACGACGCGGAATATTCCTTTATCCCCATCACCACCATTGGCAGGTAAATCTAAGCTGCCGCTACGTACTCGGAACACTTCACCCCAAGCAACATCTAGCTTTCCATAAGCTTTTTCAACTTTGGCTGCGGCTGTTTGCAAGGCTTGCACTGCATTTTTTGGGTTTTTTAAACCATCGGGTGTGGTCAGTGGGGATTTCTCACTCCAAGGAGTACTAAAGATTTGGTCTTCATCAATTTCTTGCCACCAGAAGGAAAACAAGACTGCACCGCGACTATCCGCATTGGCATTGCGATCCCAAGCAGCCAATACATCAGCAGCACGACGGGCTAATTTATCCCCATATTTTTGAGCAGAGGGAATTAAATCATCAAGGATGCGTTCTGCAAGTTCCATTTTTGTGGAATGTTTATACTTAATCATTTCTGCAAAGGAAATTTTTGTATCTTCAGCCAGCATCCTTGCAGAACTTTGTGCCCGGAAATACATTTCTCCGCGTGGAGCCATATAAGCAGGGTAATCATCAGCTTTGATGGCAGCTGGAAAAGTAGTTGTCCAGGGTGGATCGTTGGCATTTTGCAACCAACCACTGGGCGGATCAATCACACGTGGTAAATCCTCGTAGGAATGCATTTTTGTCCACAAGGTTTTGGATGTGTCGCCAGGAATTAAGCCTTGCCAATATTCAAAGTCTCCCTGTTGCCGAATCGGTACTAGACCGTTGAATAGGTGCATGATATGCCCTTCTCGGTCTGCATACATCACGGTAAACATCGGCAGTTGTAAGCGTTGCAATACCTTTTGAAATTGACTGAGGTTTTGGGAACGTGCCATATCCCACCACTGTTGCAACACACCAGGACGGTCTTCACCAACAACCCGCAGCGCCACAGCGACTCCATCTTTTTCTTGCACTACTGCACCGTGGACGGAACTTTTGACTACTAATGGTTGTTCTACAAGGGAGCCATTTTTTTGCTTGACTTTTAACAACAAGTTTTCTGTAGTAAAAGGACGGACTTTACCATCTAAAAGATAACCACCTTCTGCCAACTTCAACTGATACATATCCCAACCATCATGGGTATTGACGGTATGAGTCCAACCCAAATGATCGTTAAAGGCGATCGCTAAAACAGGGATTCCGACCAAAGTTGCACCAGAGGCATTAATACCAGGGTCCGTAATTTGTGCTTCGTACCAGAGAAATAAATTTGACCATAACAAGTGGGGGTTTGCCAGCAACATCGCTTTGCCGCTAGCAGAACGTTTCGGTGCGATCGCCCAACCATTAGAACCAGCTTTTGATTGCGTCTGAGTAGCACTTGCTACCTGTTGCGGATTGACAATAAAAGTAAAATACAGCACTCTTTGCAAGTGCGCTAACACATCTTCTGGCTTGATAGGCAATACTATTTCTACTTCATCATCAATCATATCTGAATGTGATTTGGCATAAGCATTTATCCCAGTAGTAAAGGCATCTATGTAACCACGAAAAGCTGGACTTTGTGCCTGATACCAAGAACTTGCACGATTGGGTACTCCCATCGTCAGTACCCATTTATCAGATTCTAAATACTCTTCTCCCCAATATTCTGCTGCTTTTCCCCTAGCCTGACCATAAAGGCGCAACAGCAAGTTAGCGTGACTTTGCATCTGTGCCCAACCAAATGCTTGGAAAGTGCTTTGGGCATTTTTACCATATATGTGTGGTATGCCGTAGGTATCCCATAAGATTTCTGTAGCTCTAGGTGCAGTTGCCAAACTGTTACTCGCCAAAACTACAACTAAAATTGCACTGAGGATAAAAGCTAAAAATCTTGATGATTTCTTTTTGAATATTTGTTGATCAAATTGCCACAGATGTACACTGATATTCAACATGATAGTGAAATTAAATTAAGCTGTCTTGAAAATAAGGCAGCACCTTGGCTTCGCTCGGTGGCTAGGCAAGGTGCTTACTGAGCGAGCGAAGTCGAAATGAGGCAGAGGGCAGGCAGTTGCTCCTCTTAGGTACAACCCAAGAGGAGCAACTGCCATCAGAAGGATTGAGATTTTCATGCCCTCTTTGCGCGATCCATCGCACGACCATCTAAGTTGAGAATGGGACATCGTATATTGATATTATTTCTCATATTTTCTGGCTAGTGGAGATAGCTAATTGCAAAATATTTTTAAACAAAAAAGTGTTAAAGTTCAATTTACAGTAATAGGAAAATATTTGCAATAAGGAATTTATCTCAGTGGCGCATCAATTGGGGCAGGGAGAGAAGAAGCAGGGGGAGGCGACAATTCGCAATTGTCCCGGTCGTAGCCAGAGAAGTTTTGTAGCAACTGCATGGAAAACCATTCGTTCACCCCTCCGTAGTACACGGCTCGCTCCACCGGAGGTGATCGCAAAATTACATCGACGCAAGTGATGGAGATTGCGATCACCTCCGGTGGAGCGTAGCTCATCGCGGGGAATTAGTTGTGTGGCAATCATGGCATTGTAGGCCGGCACACTATCAATACGGTTCGGTTAAGTTCTAAGCAGTGTTAATTACGGAGAAAGTAAGTGTTTGTAATTTAGCTGTTTGTGTTCTATGTATGGGCTTTTTGCTCGGAAATTTGGCTCTGGTTTTTTTGACAACACGAGGATTGCTTCTACCTTCCAGTTCTGGTATCTGCTCATCCAAAATCTCTGTCAATACGGTTTGGTTAAGCCAAAAACCAGATAAAATGAGGGTTATCACCCAAGCGTACTGAGATTGAATGCAACTCAAATAATTCTCATTGATCTCGCCTGCGATTGAATCGGGAGCAACGCGATTTTGTGAGGTCGGGTGCGATTCGTTGGCTAGAAATCAAGCCCAGTATGGGTTATGAAGGATTAGCCGCAGGGCTATAAACCCTGACAACTGAAT
The DNA here is from genome assembly GCA_019359495.1 of Goleter apudmare HA4340-LM2. Lineage (GTDB taxonomy): Bacteria > Cyanobacteriota > Cyanobacteriia > Cyanobacteriales > Nostocaceae > Goleter > Goleter apudmare. Next base: position 9,732 of record JAHHHF010000047.1, on the reverse strand, counting down.
GACAATGTAGGTGCAAAACCTACCATCCAGGTGCAGGATTGAAAGCACTTTCCCTACGGTAGCGACTAGCCATCAATCCGTAAAGCGGGAATGAAAGGTGGCTCTACTGACAGCCTAAATTGGTATCCATCAAGCAAAGTATCCATGAGTAAAGCAATTACTTAAAGATGCGTTTGAATCATCGTTACAAAAAAGTAGCGAAATCAGGCTGCCGCTACAACCAAAAGGTAAAGGATATAGGGGCGTGAGTAGCAACGGAACAGAAAACCGGGATAAGAAAATTGAGTTGAAAAACTAGAAAAAACCGTAGCCATGTATATAGGCTTTGTTGCATGAAAGAAAAAAAAGACATACCAATCTGGCATTAGAGCAGAAATTAGTTTTCCACTTTGTAACTGTCTGGCTTGCCCAACTGGATCATGCGATTAAGCGCGGCACATTGTAGGAATAACTCGACAGCCTGATTATCAAAAAAGCGTCGTCGCAACTTACCACCAAAGATGGTTTTGAGGCGAAAGATAGCAGTTTCGGACAAAGAACGGCGATGATAACCAGACTCTTGTTTCCATTGCTTGCGTCCCACTTGGTGACAGTAGCGTAGGTTTTCATCTCTAGGATGCGGCTGTGCTATATCGTGTGAGTTTTGTTGAATTTTGGCATTGCTGCGAGGTGGAATTGTCGCTTTCGCTCCTCGTTCGGTAATAGTGTCATCACAGCCAAAAGTGTCATAGCCACCATCACCAGAAACTTGCTCTATCGGCTGTTCAATCTGCTCCAATATGTCTGTTAGCACTTCACAATCAGCTACATCATTAGTAGTTACCACCGCACCCAGAATTTCGCCACTTTCTGAGTCAACTCCTAGATGCAACTTCCGCCACGTCCGTCTTTTACCTACTCCATGTGTGCGGACTTTCCATTCACCTTCACCATATACTTTTACTCCCGTCGAATCCACCACTACATGAATCCCTTTATCCTTTGGTATAACTGGCAGTTCCACCGACAACTTACTTAATCGGCGCGACAACGTGGAGTGATCTGGTACTTTTAGCTCTATCCCCATGAGCATGAACAGTGACTCTAAAAACCCCTCTGCCTGCCGCCCTGGTAGATTAAACACTGACTGAATTGTCCCCATAGTGGCGATCGCCACATCAGAGTAATAATTCGATGCTCCCTTTTTTCCTGTCTTGTGTTGGTTCCGCCACTGCTCAATGATCTCTTCATTTACCCAGAACGTGATGCTGCCTCGCTGCTTTAGTGCTGCATCATATGCATTCCAATTCCGAACTTTGTACTGGGCTTTCGTATTCATTGTTGGGTTGGGCGGCAAGAGAACATTAGCGATAGGTAAAATTTACCATTTTGCCTATTCACGCAACAACGCCATGTATATACATAGTTGAAAGCATTGAAACTGCGTCATTCTTCACTTTTAGTCATGTATATACATGAGGATATGTTACATAACAGAAAACTGGGATAAGCCCTCAACCCTACAACAAATCATCAAATTCTTCACGAGCATTAGGGTCACGCAAGGGACGCAGTTCTCCTTTCAAAATGGGTTCTGCCAACAAGAAATAATAACGACCCAACATATTAATATGTTTGCGTCCCAACGGAGAGAGTCGGGCAATATCTTCTCTATTTGTCGCCTGACCAAGAGAACTCAACTCATTGACTGCGGCATCCATATAGTAAGTATTCCACAGCACAATCACATTCACAACTAAACCCAACGCTCCCAATTGGTCTTCTTGACCCTCACGGTATCTTTGATTGATATCCTCACATTCTGTGTCTATCAGCACTTCGACCGCCTCCGCTAGTTTAAGTGCGGCGGCATCTAAATCTTTTAGCGTCCGCAGGCGTTGTTGTTCCCCCTCCCGTTTAGACTTCGACAACAATCCTTTCACCAGTAAATCAAATAAGTCAATTACATCATCGGTTGCCGTATATTCTAATAAATGGATAAATGCCAGCAGAGTGGCAATTCGCTTATTATCAGGCATCCGGGCAATCGCTGCCGAGCGAGAAGCGGCTCCAAGACGTGCTAAAAATTTCACTCGTGTGGGTGGTATTCTCGATAAATCAATGTCACTCATCCCAAACGAGCGTATTTCTGACAAACGATTAATCGCCGCTAACATTGATTTGGCGTTCACGCGAGTTGGAGAGTGACGTAAACGGTCGAGGGTTGAATAACGTGCTTTATCTGGTACAAGTAACAGGTTTTCGAGTGTGCCGACTTGTTGTTGACTGGGGAGCAAAGACAAAACCTTAAAAAGACGGTTGGCGGCTCGTTCACGTACTGATGCTACTAACCGTGCTAGAACGCTCACCCCTGGTAACAGTATTTTCTGTTCTGCCAACCGAGCTGTTGTTATGTCAAACAAAACACTGGGAGATTCTGGACTTAAAGTTGACCGTTGGTAGAGCCAACGCACCAGTTTCCAATGTTCTGGTTGGGAGTGAAATTCTTGGTAGCCATAGCGTTGTTTGATTAACGCTGTATGCTCCCATTTGGTCTCGGAATTTCGGTATTCTTCTAAGCAACCTGCATCCAACTGACCCAATTGAGATGTCAGATAATTAACCGCCACTGAAGGAACGTCCGTTGGGTCAGTTAAAAAAGTTCCTAAAAAGCGGACAGTACATAACTGTAATGCCAAACCCAAGCGATTATGATTTCCCCGCCGTTTTTTAATCAGTTGTAGATCAAGATCATCCAAATAAAAATACTTTGCCAGTTGTTGGGGCGATGGTTCACCGTTGTAACACCCATATCTTTTCTCTTGTTCACTACTTAAAAATTCAACTGGCATTTAGGAAAGGTCTTGACCAAGCTATTCAAAAAGATGCTAGACTTTCTGCTCTGGTGCATTTGCTATATAGCAGTGGAGCCAGAATAGCAGAGATACTGGCTTTGGATTTATCAGATATTGATTTTACTGCTCGCAAGTTTCAAGTTATCGGTAAGGGTAATAAGCAAAGATGGTGTTTCTACAATGAAGACACTGACTTCTATTTGAATAATTACATCAAATACTACCGACATCCCCAGATAAGTGCTTTATTTACGGCTCAAAAACCAAATCAAGAGTACGTATCTCGTCTTTCTTATGGGACAAGACCCGAAAAATAGGTCTTTCAATTAAAATCTCGGCAGCACTGTACCCGTGCCCGCACCCTTCTTGGAACGAACATACGTCTTTGTCGTATCTGTTTTACTATGCCCCAACTGGTCTTGCACTTCAAACAGCGGTTTACTATCTACAGCCCTGGATGCGTGAGAATGCCGCAACCAGTGACACGAGAATTTTACCTTTGCAACAAGAGAAATATCTTGAATCACCCGCTTAATCGCCCTATCGCTCAACGGCAACCCTCTTTTTGCTGGGTCACGCGACACATTTGGAAAAACTGGTGCGCTATCACGAGCCGTACCTCGATACTTTTTGAAAACGAGCGAAGTGTCGTGGTCTAACCCTATCTCGCGGTACTTCCCACCCTTTCCTCGAAACTTAATCGTATAGTATCCCCGCTGTCTATCCTCCGGTATGGGGTCGGGATACCACTGAAAGTTATGCCAATATAAACCCGAATAATCCTCCCTAGGTTTAAGAGGTTCATCACCTGGAACCGTCACCCTACCAACCTCACCAACACGCATCCCGCTGTAAAAAAGCAAACAAAATACCAGCCAGTGAATTCCTCCTAAATCCTTAGCAGCCGAAGCCAACTTTGCCATTTCCCAGTCTTCAAGATATCGGTCGGCTTTAGGTAAATTGCTGAAATTCTCGTAAGAAATCGTACTTGCAATATTCCGTAAAAAATAACCAATACTCTCCCCACTACCGTAACTCCACAAGGAACGCAGCATCAAAATGTGGTTAGATTTAGTATAAGGGGAAACCTCACCCCAACTATTAATAAAATCGAGTAACTTTGGCTGCTGCACTAATCGTAAATCTGGTATACCTTCAGAGAGTGCCCATCTGAGTAATTTTTGACCAAAGCTATAGTATTTACGCTTAGTTTGTTCGCGGTTCTGCGACCCAGCCCAAGCCAAAATTAACTCAGAATCATTACTAACAGCAGGAGTACGGTAGTAGTATCGCCTAATAATTTCCTCAACCATTTCAGGAGTCACCTGCTGACTAGTAGCTTTAATTACACTCTCTTTATGGTTGGGAGAAAGAATTTCTACAGAATTAACACCAGTATTAGCAGCGTCCATATAAAAAAATAGGTTACTTTCCGATATATATTTAACTTCCTGGAAGTCCGTTTTCAGGAAGCTTTTATATTATTCTAAGGCTTAAGTGGATGTGCCGGCATTGCTGGCTATTGTATTTGTCGCCAAGCAACAAAGAAGGCTTTGGTGTTTTTTGTCATAAATGTGTAGCATTTAGACGGGATAGAATTTTACCGCAACTCTGTGGGAACACGTCCCCGTACCCTCTACTAGTAGTGTGAATGCACCAATTCCTGAGTAGTAGGTCATCGCTGGTTTTAAGCCTTTGGACACAACTGAATTGCATGTAATTCATCAATTGAATTGCTCCCGCCTGCGGCGGGCGAGTACGCCATCGCCTCAAATGGGCGCTCCAAAATGATACTGTCAAGGTAATTATCTTTTCGGGATGACGCGCTCACTCAGCCGCGTCCAGTCCCGTTTTACCTAGATAGTACCTAGACATGAGCCAAACAGGGAAAAACAAGAAACTGGCATCTTTTAACTGTGACCAAAAGATGTGGGAGCAGTTTATCGCCCGCTGCAAAAAAAAAGGCACGACGGCAACAGCCACGCTGACCCAATTTATCGAACTCTACCTAGATGATATAGATAACCTTGATGCAATTGGTGGCAATGATTTAGATAAACGCCTCGACTCTAAGATTAAGGCAAGTGTTGAGGAGTACTTGGTTGCTGGTAACAATAGTCACCCCAGTCTGACGAATGAAACGATATTAGCTATTTGCGAACGACTGGATAAGCTCGAGTCACAGTTTTCAAGTGAATCTAGCAACGAAACCGGAGCAATCCATAATCTCGCCGATTTATCAGAAAAAATTGAGGGGATAACAGCCCGAATGACACAGTTTACCGAGGCGATTATTAAAATTCAAAATCATCTCAATAACCAACCGAGGCGGGGCAATAAATCGTACAATAATTCATCCTTCAAAGGGCATACTCCCCGAATCCAACCATTGACCGAAGAAGGTTTAGCTTCAAGACTTGGTTTAGCGATAGAAACTGTACGCGAACAGCGAATTAAGCTGCACCCACCGCTTTTTGTGGCATGGTGCAAGGGGAAGGATAGATCGGGTATGGGGTGGGAATTTAACGAAAATACGGGATTATATCATCCGGTAAGTTAGTATTTTTATTAATTTTAAATACGCCTACACACTTGTTGATTTTTGGCATAACACCAGTTTAATTTCTCTCACGAGTGCTATGTGATTTTCTTTACCAAGGGTGGCTTTCTCCACTTATTGCAGATAGTCAGTCCAGAAATTATTGTCCCCCAAGCTGTAAAGAGTGAAATTCAACCCCCGGCAAATGCGCTACGCGCCCATTGAGGAGAGAGTAACTAAAATACAAAAGCTATGAAGAAAATCTCCTCCAATCCAAGCGCACCACCCACAATAAATCCACAAATTAAAAACACAAACAATAATCCAATCGCTCACACTGAACAGCATAATCATGCCGGAAACTCAGAATTGGAACTGCTTGCTCAGTTAGCCTTCGAGCGTTCCTACTACTACCACTTAGCCTACAGTACCTACTGAATAAATACTTGCCCACAATTGGGCAGGTAACGGTTATTTATACCTGAAAAATATGACAACAAAAATTGAACAAAATATTAACTCACTGACTCTCCAACAACTCTCTCTAGAAGCAGCTCGACTTTGGGAACAGCTAGAAGAAGTGGGAGACGAACAAGGTTCTGTGGAGCATCTTTTAGAGCAACTCTTCCAAGTGCAGGGTGCAACAGAGCGCAAAATCGATGCGATCGCCTACGTTGCTGACCAACTTAAAGTAGATATTGAGATATGGCAAAGTCGCCTGGAGGCAATTACTGAGTTGCACACCACAGTCATTACTCGCAAACAAAAGCAGCTAGAATCTCTCAAATTCTACTTGGTATATCTTTACCAACAGGGTATTTTGAATGACCGCAACCTTGGATTAGAGAGGGAAATTACCTTCTTTGATAATCCTCCCAAAGTTCTACTGAAAGTCAATCCAGAAGAGCCAGAGTTTCCAGAAGAATTTCTTGAGGTACGTGTGGAGTATCGCCCTCTTACCAAACGAATTATAGAAGCATACAAACAGGGTCAGGATGTGAGTGCAATTGCTGATATAGAAGTTGGGAAGCACGTCAGATTCAAACATTCTTCTAAGAAGAAATAAGCTCGCTATTTGGCAGCAAATTCAAGCCGCGATCAATTCAACAATAACGCAATCAACTGATAGAGGTATAGAGCTTTGAAACTATCAATTATCACTGCAACCTACAATAGACCTATGCAGCTTGCATCTACTGCACTGCCAAGCATTCAAAGTCAAACTGACCGCAATTTCGAGTGGATCGTCATCAATGATGGGGCTAATGCTGATACCAAAGATATCATCAACAGCATTAAGGCAAGAGCTGATTTCCCCATCACTTACATTGAAATGGAACACCCTGAACCGAGCAGTGGTTTTGGCTTGTGCTACGCTCGTAACCTGGGACTAGATGCAGCTGGTGGTGATATTGTTTCATACCTGGACGATGACAACAGCATTGCTCCTGAATTCGTTGCCTCAATGCGGCAGTATTTTGAACAACATCCCAATATCCGATACAGCATGGCAAGACAGCAGCGCCGCCGCGATGTCACCTGCAATGGTAGTGTTATTCGCCAGGGTAAGCCGTTTGTTTCGCCTAGCAATTGCTGCTCCCTACAGCAGCTTCTATGGCAACAAGAGATATTCGACAGCAATGGTTTCGTCCACTACCGAAGCAATGCTGCAAGATGGAACCCCCGATTTAAAGTGTTCGCAGACTATGAGTATTTGCTGCAATCTGCTTGCATCTGGGGTGAAAGTGGCTTTGGTTTCAATGACAACATCCTTGTTAACTACATTCAATCCTCTAGTGGTATTATTGGCAGTTCTAGCTACGAGCAATGGGCATCCGAGCTATTGTTGATTGTCACTAATCAAGGCAATTATGTCATCCTTCAGGGCAATGCTGTTGAACGCTTAGAACAGCTTGTAGACACTTATAGTACCAAAGCACAAATCTCATTAACGCCAAAAGCATTTGCACTTCTTCCAGTCAACAGCGTTGAACTTACGCCTGAAGTTCTCCCTGATCTGGTCGAGAAAGACAATGACGATTTTTAATTCACATCAGGCGTAAGTTCAAAAATCAAATAGGACTGCTCTAAGTACAGGACAAAAATTGTAAAGAGTGAAGAAAGGGATAATAATTGAAGTCAAGATCAAGAAGAATAGAACGTAAATGATCTAAACCATAACGAAAAACACTTTTTTGTTTTCGACCATGTTTTTTAACTTTAATCGGTCGGTGTTGATGTAACCATTCCCCAGTTTTAACAGCCCAAGACATAGCTAATGCGAGTAGAGCTAAAAGTTTACTCAATCGGTGAGCATCAATAAAGTGAGTAGATTCCAAACAAAAACCACGAGTTTTAAACATACCGAATAAAGTTTCAATCCCCCAACGACGGCCATAGTCAGCAATCATAGTTTGTGGAGAATCATCAGAAATGACAATTAATAACTTACCATCCTCAAGACGTAAACCAGCCACATAAACTAAACGTCCCCAGACCCAACGACGAGTAGATAATACTTGAGATTCACCCACAGCTAGATGAGCAAAAATCACAGAACCAGGAAGAGTTTTTTGTGTATCAGTAATCAGGTCAGTTTGGCGAATCCTAATTCGGAATGGAATGTTTGGTTCTAGAAACAAATAACTTAACCATTCTCCGCCAACAAATTCTCTGTCAGCACTGATATAGGCAACTTGCACATCTGGGAAGAGTTGTTGAAATCGGTCAAGTAAATCCATTCGTTCATCCGTGTTGGAATTACCTTTCTTGTCTAATATCTGCCAAACTAGGGGGTAAGCGACCCCATTATGTACCACTCCCAGCATCAGGATATTTAGCCAAGTTTGACCAAAACGCCATTCAGTCCGGTCAATACTTAATACCCAAGGCTGGGGAATTTTCATGATTTTCACAATCATTTTGGCGATGACTACATAATCTACATCAAAATCCCGAAAAAACCGTTGTAATCGCTTGTAATTCGATTCCGTCTGAGCAGAGTTCCGAAATCCAGTTGCTAATTCTACCAAGTTTACTGTTTTTACCCTTAATAGAGATATTAAAAATAATGCTAGAAAGCTTAACCTCGCCCCATGCCATCCCAAGTGTGGTTTGAGTGTATCTCTTAATAGGTTAATCTGATTCATAGGGGTTTCTTTGATTGTGTGGTAACTTTCTATGAAACCCCTTCTCTGTCATACTTGCAAGCTTTTTCTCTATTTTTTGTCCTGTACAGAGAGGACTGCTATACCATCTTAGGTTCCTGTTACAACGAACTTATCCTTTAAATTACAAGTTGGAAGCTAGCTATTATATTGTTATAACAACAAGCTAAAGCTTAGAAATACTCGATGCTGGCAATCGCTACAAACAAGCCAGTCATAAATAAATAGGAGTTTTTCAGATGAATATACAAGGGATTTTGACTGCTGCATTCCATATAGTAACTATCTGCTTTACCTTGCTCATTGCTTACTGCGAAATCACTAAGGTTATGTCTTCAAAGAAAGCATTGCAAGTATCAGAATTACGTCAGTTGCAACTAGATTTCAGGAGTAACACCGCATTGATAGAGAAGCATCTAGCAGTATCTCCCAACAAGACTACATACGAAGAGATTGACCCTGAACCAATATTGCTACGACCAGCAACTGAGGATAAGCCTATTGATTTAGCTGAATTTAGAAATTTGCTAAAGCCAATAAAGCCAAGCTTACCACAACTGAATTTTAACAAAATGACTTCAGAGCAGTTACGAAAAGAATGTAGTCAAATGAGAATTAAATGGAAAGATGCAGTGACGGATATTAAAACAGGTAAAAAGCGGCATTTGCGTAAGGATGAGATGGTTGCAGCACTGCAACAAAAGCTGAGTGCATAGATAAATCTCCTGGTAAATCTCCTAGTGTTGTTGAACGCCAGGAGAACCCAAAAAACTGCGATCCAAATATCGAGTTTTGATGATCATGTAACAGACAAGTACCTTTGACGATACTTCTTTTTCTTTAAAGAGGTAGCGTGTCGTCTTGACCACTGCTTCATGGGAGTGACAGGAAGAACATCCGCAAACTGCTTGTTAATGGCAGTATTGCCAGTAACTTTAGCCAACACATTTGCAATAAACCGACAGCACCTCACAGGCTGATTCACTACTTGCTCTTCCGCAAATCGAATCACCACCCACCCAGCATCCAGAAAACATTTGTTTCTATAATCATCATCACCTATACAGCAGGGCAAACGCATCTAAATATAGTACATAGTTACTAAAACAGAGATAAATGCTGCGATCGCACTCTGGTATAGAGGTTGAGCAATGAGGCTTTGATGGTAAAGTCATTGTAAAAATAGTAATAT
>JAHHHF010000046.1 GCA_019359495.1 Goleter apudmare HA4340-LM2 | reverse complement strand
TCTTTGACAATCTTGGGAAATGATTTTATAATCACGTTAAACTAAGATATTTTAGTCCTTCGCCCAAAATCTATCATATTTTGGGCTATTTTTATCGGTTTTTTCTTAACATTCAACACTTCTGATACCAGGGGTAGGTATAGGAAGAGCAAAAAGTACCCCACCTGATATTATACCTAATGTCATATCAGCTATTATTGCTGAAAGAATTATAGTCGTAGGAATAGTTTTTATTGAATTATTGAATTCAAAATCATTCAACATTGTCTGTAATCTGTGAAGATCTAATTGAGGAATTTCAAATATATTAATAACTGGCATTCTAAATTCGTTCAAAATATTAAGAATCTCAGTTTGCATCTCTTTTAAAATTTTTTCTACAGAAGGGGTTATTGTTGGTACAATTTCATTTTTAAATGATTTATCTGCCCATTTTCTCAATTCCGGTTCATCTCGAAGATTAATATTTTCTAAATTTTGATATTTTGTTCTTCTGAGAATAGGTTGCAATACTTGTTCGATAAAACTGTTTTCCAGTGATTGTGAAATAGCATTCAAGAGGTTTGGAGATTCTCTGTTAACAAAATTTTGTAAGTTATTGTCTAAATAAAGCTTAATTTTATTTTGAGATTCTGTCCTAATAATTGATATATTTCCCCAACGAGCTAAACCTCTAGCAATACAAAGCTCAGGGTCTGTATCGGAGCTTATTTCCAAATCTGGAAATTCTGATTTTGGAAATACTAAGTGGCATATTTCTTTAACGAAATTCATCTTAGAACCTCCTCCTGTGATGAGTATTCCACCAAATTCTTGTACTTTTATTATCTCTTGTTTTGCTATATTCAATTGCTGCTCGAAAGCTTCTTTCCAGCTTTGATTACATAATTCGCTTAATTTAGTGTTAATAATTTCTTCTATCATTCGTCCGTTAAATCTTGGCGTAAATTCAATGTTGTCCGGGAGTCTCACCATAGTGCCCATAACTTCTTCATCAGGATCATTTATAAAAATGGGGCTTGAAAAATATTTTTCTTTGGTTTTTCGACATTCCAATTGACAGCGGTTATAATAATATGAATTACTCTTAATAATCTCGTCCCTGTTATGTATCTCTAGATTTTTTTTCAAAAGTTCCTTTTCTATTATTGATCCTCCTAGATCATATTTTTTTTCTCCATAATCTTGAGAGTATTTGTCTGAGATAAATGTCAAATCTGTAGTAGATGAACCAATATCAATTACGAGAATTCCCTTCTGTATTTGATACATCTTAAATTTATTGGTTGAAATGCTATGTATTAAAGCAGCGCGTGATTCTGGAATAAGTTCTAATTCTTCGTCATTAGTAAAGCAAGATTGTATAATCTTTTTCAGAAATGTTGAATCCTGATACAAAAGTTTACATGTATAGTTACACTAACTCTATTAAATCTAAAATAGTCAGCATGACATCATCTCCTCAAACCAATGAACGTAACTGATTTTCTGACACATACAAGATTGTAAATAGCGGAATTTATCTAATAGTGTATGTCCCCATTGTTGTGGAATAGATAATAACTGTAAAATTAGATAGGCGATTAAACTAACAAAAATTTGTATGGTGATGCCATTCACGTTCTTAGTAATTAGTTTGTCTAGTTTTAAGTGCATTTTTAAAAACTTCCACAACAATTCAACCCCACGCCACTTGCTTCAAGCCGGGGAACCCGTCCAACGCAGTGGCTCCCCAGCGTAAGCGATAAATATCCCTAATTTCATTATCACTAACGGCAGCCTCTCCCGTAGATGGTAAATTAGTCACTAAGCGAAACTCAGTTTTCGTTTCTAAATCACAAAAATTAATCACTCTATAAGATTGAGCATCCTGAGATGCACCAACTTTGACTAACCCACTTGAGTCATCAAATTCTAGTTTCCAATTGTTTTTTATCCGCAAAACAAAATATTTGTTTTCTTGTACTAATTCTTGAATAAATTCTAATCCAGCAAATCCCCTATCCATTACACCCACGGCATTTGCTGGTAAGCTAGACATCATTTTTGAACCAAATTTATAATCATGTTCATGTCCAAAATTTATGAAGTTATCTGATGGACTTCCAGTAGCTAGATTTAGCGAACTGAAAAGTTTTACTTGATGGTGTCCTAGTACCCATAACAACTTACTGGTGAGAGTAATAATTGTTGAATCTATTGGACAAATCGCATATTTATTGTGTAACTTTTTTTGAACTTTTTTCTGGACTAATTCATTTAATTTTTGGTAAATTTCTTCAAAGGGTTTTTGGCTTCGATGCAAATTTGCTTTAGAGAACGTAGAAATATCTACCTCGAATCCTGTGTTGTTTAATCTGGTAAATAAATCTCGCATACTTGTTAAGCTGTTATCCAGGACGTAAGACAACCAGCACTCAAAGAATAAACGGCTGTTCAATACTGGATAATCATTTTTTGGCAGTTCTTTCAGGATATCTTTGACAATTTTGGGAAATGAATTTATAATCATTTTGAAATCAAAATATTTTAGTACTTAGCCCAAATTTTACTATATTTTGGGCTATTTTTATAGGCTTTTTCCTAACATTCAACACTTCTGAATCTTTTTATACTCATTTACTTCTCTCTCAGACCATCCTGATGGGTGACCAATATAAAAATGTTGAGTTATATTAGATATATTCTGTGGTGAATTCAGCAATTTTCTATATAACTCTTTAACAAAAGCGGTGAATATTTCTTGGTCGTTTGTATTTTCAAATGGTTTGTATTTAAAACAAATATAAAACTCTTGAGCTTGGCTTTTATAAAAAGCATCTTCACCTAAGTATACAAAATTTGTCTCTTTATCATAGGCAATTGCGGTTATTATAATTTTTTTATTGTCAATTTCCACGATTTCTGGTTCTGAGTTAGCGCCTGAAAACATCCGTGCCAATGCTGTTTTCCCATGACCTAAATCAAAGCCAATGATTGTAACACTTGAATTCATTATTTTTTCCTTTAAACTATACAAGAAATTTTTAATATTAAAATACTAAACAGATGTAGGTTTAACCACACGACCACGTAGGATTACGTGGTTATTTTTGACGAAGGCAGGTATTAGAGTTAGATGTTCTTTAAGTTTTGCATCTAAACAAATGGTGCCTCCTGTTGGCTAAAACTCCGCAAGCACTCAATTAAGCCATTGGCATGGATGGCGCAGCCGTGATGGTTGTCGCAGATGGGGCAGGGATTACGTTTGCTAGTGTATTGACGTTTCATAGACGCAACTTACTTAAGCGGGAGTTTGAATTTCCCATGCATGAGATTTATGTGCGTCTGTAAAATAGCATTTTGGCTTTTTTCGCTAATTTAGTACTTCACTATATATATAGATCAATATGATCAGATGAGTACTTTTCGTCAAAAGCCTTGTTATATAGGCGTTTCAAAAAAGTAACTATCACACAAGGGGGCGTTATTATCACGCGAGGGGGCGTTAATTTTAACGTGGTTGAGTACTCAGCGAAGAGCCTTACTGTGTAAAGGTTTAAGACAAAATAGCCCTCATATCAGAAGCCAAATATCACATGAGGGGGATAATTTGAAGTGAGTAGTGAGGGTTGAGTACTCGCAGCAAAAAATCGGGCTAATACTTGTGTAGTTCCATCAAAGTCAACAGCCTACCTTAGGGTCTGCTGAATAGCTTTAAAACTCTTATTTTATAAGCTTTTCAGGCTTTTTTTGGAGAAAAAAGTGCAAAAGAATCAGATTATAAGGCTTAAAAATCTTGCATTGATGATTTTTTAGACTCCAAAAAATTGTTAACAATAGGGGTAAAACTGTTCCCTGTTCCCTACCCCCGCCAAAGAACTTTTTCAGCAAGCCCTACCTTAGACCGTTAACAAAAACTATGCCCAAAAGTGAACCTCCAGTCATCCAGCCTCCTTTGCCACGACCGTCGCGGTGGCCTTACTGGGTGTTTGTCCCGCTCTGCGCGCTTGCATACACTGTGTTCTGCTTTACTTTTATTATGGCTGCTTGGGGTATGCGCGGTGAATCGAAGCCGTGGTGGTATGTGGTAGCCCAGGTGCTGGCAATACCGGGCGTGTGGTTGCCCCCTTACATCGGCGCGCCATTATGGGGTGGAATTATGGGTTTCGTCCTCATCCGACTGTTCCGGCTGATTCGGAGCCGTCGTCGCTGAGCTTGGGTCGTTATGCGGCTCAATCTAATGGTTGGGGCACCTCTTCAAGTCTAGACGACACAGAATTTGCAAGCACTTTTTTGAGGTATTTTCCCATAAAGTCAACCGCTAGCCTAGACCAGACTCAAAACTTCTTTGAGCTTTACAGCATACTTCTCTGCAACCACCTTATCACTACCCTCAGTTTCAATATCTCTCACCCAACTCTGACTCATCCCTACCGCACGAGCAATCTCCCTTTGACTTATGCGCTTGGCTGTTCTAATCTGCCGTAAAATAGCCCCAGTAAGTTCGCTTGTTTGAGTTAATTCAAAAATTTGTGGCGTAGCCTCTGCCTGGGAATGTATTTTTACTACTTTAGAGGTGCTGACTATGGTGCGTGCATTGTGATTTTTTGTCTCATGTTGATAAATTTCTTTAGCAGTTTGCTGTTTTTGAGTCTCCAATGTACTCAAATGCCTTTGGATTTGAACTGACACCTTCAAAATCAACTTTGCAGGCAACAAAACATTTTGAATATAGTTATCTGGCAACCTTTTAGTTCCAAGAAGCGCCTGATTTCGTTCTTTTGCAGACAAACTACTCAGTTCATTCGGCATAGCCCATAAAGGTCTGAGCCATAATGGGTAAGTTTTATCATCAAACTCTATTTTGATACCAATTTTATCTTTTAAAACTAGCAATGCCTCTTCCAGATTTTCTTTCAGTCTCCAGCCGTAACGAAAATCATTAAGTGCTTGTTCTATTTGAGAAGACGGCAAAACGCTACTCAGTAAGCTATGAACTGTGTAAACGCCATTCTTGTGAGCGCGACTATTCTGAATAATATACAATGCTAAACTTGTAGCTAGCTTCTGCTGATGTGGATCTAGATCGAAGATTTGCTTGGGGATAAATCCATACTGGTACAGAGCGGTTTTTGATTGCTCACCTTGATAATTAAGGAAATTATAAGTCCAAAGACCTGGTTGCACACGGATTATAACTTCGCAAAGATCATCATCTTCCCCGAACAAATTTGGTTGACTATATTCCTGTACGCTCACCATCCAAAGCAGGCAACGCTCTTTGATGCAAAGGTTTAACTCTCCTTCATACCAGTGGATAACTGCACCCAAAGTCCCTACTACCAAGGCTAAGTCTGCGATCGCCTTTAATCTTTGGGATTTTGTCAGTTTTTTACTTTTATATATCTTCAGTGTTTTGATAAGTTCTGAACCTCGCAAAACAAATGGTTGTTTCCAAGGTTCTGCTTGTCCAGCTGCATATGTGGCGAACACAGCATGGAGCCTTGCTGCCATCACACCATATTGCTCAAGAATTTGATGTTCGGCGCGGTCTAAGATGTATTGCGGTTGATGCTCTTGTTTATGAAGAATGTAAAACTCAATATAACGACCCTTTCCAAATGGTTTTTGGAAGTAAAGGCTGCCATTACTGTACTCACTCCAGTCTGGGTGCTTAAGGTATGCTTGAGTGGCACTAACAATTGGTGCGCCTGTTGCGGTCATCTCGTAGTTTTTGCTTGTAAACAGCGGTGGTTTTGTAAAAGGAAGGTTTTTTGGTTTTCTAAGACGCTTATTTGTTTTTGCTGTTGGTGGTACTTCTAACCCAGAAATGCTTAGTTGATAGTTTGATGATTGAGGGTCAGCATACTCTATTTTATCCTGTTTGACCGACATTAGGGTTGCCCTCCCCAG
The DNA here is from genome assembly GCA_019359495.1 of Goleter apudmare HA4340-LM2. Lineage (GTDB taxonomy): Bacteria > Cyanobacteriota > Cyanobacteriia > Cyanobacteriales > Nostocaceae > Goleter > Goleter apudmare. The sequence goes on along the minus strand of JAHHHF010000046.1, from coordinate 14,909 downwards.
CCACGCAAGATATGCGATTGAGAATTGGGGGTAAAAAATGTCAGGATAATTCTCAAGGTATTATCTAATGCATTAAGCCATACTGCTCTCAATGCCAACAGTGGTAAATTATTTGAGTTGTATTTAGGAATGCCTGCTTGTTTGCCCATAAACGAAACCAAAATCATATATTTTGCTAAAGAAAAAGCAAACAGCAAAGTTTGTACTGCCACATGGCAGTAATGACCAAGTTTGTGTAACTATCCTTGCTAGAATCAGTTATTCAGGCTGAAGAGTGACTCTTTTGTGTGTTTCAGGCTCTAGGATAAAAATTTATGTTTTGTATTAAAGCGAACACAGACTTACTTAAGATTGCCTCGCCTTTTTCAGGCAATTTTTGACACCTGAATATCGATAATATCCTGATGAATCTGCGTATTGTGGGATGTCTCTGTTTTGAGAACCGCGGCTTTCAAAAGCATTGCAACCCAGTCAACTACAACTAAACCAGATTCTTTGGCAGCATCTTGTATTAATGGCTGTAAGTATGCAGGCAGTTGTAGAGTTAAAGTAAAGCTTTCTGGTGAGGGTGGGCGAGACTTGTTAATTTCATCTGACTCTGCCCATCGATGAGTCCAGAATTCACATTCGGCTCCGCGTTGATTACCGTCCTTTTCGATAAAATTCAATTGCCCCAACTGATAGCAATAAAAGCTTTGGGGGTCATTAACTAACTCTCGACTGCAATGAACGCAGTTCCAGCAGCTACGGGTAATAGATTGTGTAGAGTTGTTAGTTGATTGTTGTTGGTTGTGAGTTTTCTTTTTCCTAGATTTGGTTACTACACTACCTTGCTGATATTCTTTAGCAATTTGGGCAACATGGACAGATGTGACTTTACCACTTGGAGCCGTAGAAACTGCTTTATTCCAAGCTTCCCGTTGTTTTTCAGGAGGTAGTACTGTTAGAGGACGGGCTTGGCGCTCATTGGCTGGAAGAAAATGTGCGCCATGGCGCACATTTTCATAAACTGAGGCTGCCTCAATCAGCTGATAAGCTGAACGTCGAGACATCTCCCAACGAGTAATGCAATATTCCTCAAAATTTTTGTAGTGTTGCCGATACAAACGTTGTTCTTGAATCTGGCGTAAGGCTTCTCCTATTTCCCAAAATGCTCTTAATCCACGTTCAACTGTAGCTTCTAACCTCCTTAGTTCTTCCGCCTCAGCCTCGCTAATAATTTCTATGTCAGATACACTTTGGCCATTAGCCTTGTTTTGCTTATGGTCTTGGTTTAACTCCACTGGCTCACAATTATGGGCGGGAGTAAGAAGATTAAGTGTATCCAAATCAACGGTAGAGTTAGAGGATGACATTTGTATGTTTTTTCCTCTGACAAGGTTTAAAATCTTTGTGTAAACTGAAGGTATACTTAACTACGCTGTTACTAACAGATGTTTTAGTATACGCATAAGTAAGTTTGCACGATGCAATAGTAAGCATTGCACAATGCAATAATAATTACATCAAGGCTTAAATTTTCTTAATAATGATTATTTGTATACTAAGATACTGAATGTTAAGATGTTTTGTGCATAAAACATATATAGCAATCCTATTTCAGTTGTGAAAAATATCGGTTTTGGCTGTGGGCTGTTGACTGTTAACCCTTGACAGTCAACAGCCCACAAGCCTTCATATCAGATTTCACAAATCCTCAATGGATTTATATTGTGATGGCTTGGTATCACCTGTGATTTAGCTATTGCCTTTTAAATCCGTTCTGTTGTATGTAGTTAATGGGACTATTGCTTGATAAGTAGGCAAGTACCCGATTTAACATCAAAAATGATTGAATCATGATGTTGTGCGGGTGCTGATTTAGGAAACGTGGTCTGTATAGCCCGAAATGCCTGCTTTCAAAGCAAGTAAGGAAAAAAACCAGTATTCTAGAAAGTTCTGAAAACTGAGATAAATTAAGCACCGTGCTAATGAAGGCCAGGCTTGATGGTGTTTGAGTGAAAGTATCCCTTACGAATATGACGAGTCGGGACATAAATTTTTGCTTGTTTATTTCTTTACAATTACTTGGGGTAGCTGAAACCCTTGTAAATGTTAGAATTTTAGTCTTAAATTAGTTATATTTAGATTAATAATCTAACTCCACAACGGCTGCCCTAGTATCCTTTAGTGGTTAGTATCCAGTGGTATAAATACTAAATTAAATTACGTAAGCATGAAGCCTCCAGTATCATTTGCCACTTTTAATTCCGGGTCTTCTACAATGCAGGAACGCCAGAAACGATTAGCTCAGTTGATTGAGCATCTGTTACAAGATGGCTGGACTCAAACGACCTTATCTGAAGCGCTTGGTGTAGATTTCACAACTGTTTATCGGTGGTTGAAGGGTAAAACTATTCCGGAAGCTGATTCTAGGAACTTTCAGCGGTTAGCGAAGGTAACTGGTGGCGATAGTGCGTCATTACAGCTTTACTTGGATGGAGAAATTTCACTATCTAAATACTGCCAAGGTTTGGAGAAACAACAAGTGGAGGGTATAAAAAAACGTAAAATCTTGACTTCTGAACAGATTAAAAGAGAAGTTTTAGCACAGATTTATTTACTTGATCCAGCAGATATTGCAGAAGTGATTTCTACAAGCGTAGCATTTTTAATTAAGCGAGCTTGAACGAATTATCAGTAAACCAAAGAGTTTTTCCCCAAAGAGCGATGGTCAACAAAACGGTCTAGCCCAGAAGTGGCTCGCCCATTTTTGGCAATGTGCCACAAAGCAATTTCATCGTGGGTTTTACCACCACCAAAGCTGGTTTCTAGTCGAATAATCGGAGAACCAACAGCTTCCCCGACTAACCGCCCAAAGACTTCAGAAATTAGAGTTTTTAAACCATCGGTGGCAAATGTATTGGCGAAAAATCCTGTCGGGTCTTGGTATACCTGGGGTGCTTTCCCTTCAACAACCAGTCGCAACTTGGCGGCGAATAATTCGGGAGAGAGTTCCCCTGCTAAGATTTCTTCTCTGGGAATGCAAGTTTTAAATACTGACGGAAGCATAGGGATATGTTGATAGTTTGCAATTGATAGTTAACAGTTGACAGTTCACTGTTGACGGTTGATTGTTCACGGTTCACCAACAAAATACAGTCATCAGTCAACAATCAACAATTGGGTGTTTTTAAAGATACACTTAATTCATTTGATTAATTCTATACATAGTTATGATGTTCTGGCACGGTTTAAAGTCACCAAAAGGTCTTTGAATAGTTGTCATAAGCTAATGCGCGTCTGAATAGCACAATTACTCGTAGTGATTGTTGACTGTTCACAGTTCACAGTCAACAGTCAACAACTTTAAGCAGAATAATTTATTTTTTCGAGTTCCCTTATACCCCAATCAACTCTAGTAAAGCTTCTGTTGATATCTTGCCACTGATATCAGTACCTTCCAGCAGGCTATCTGCCAAATCTCGCTTGTGCTGATGCAAGTCTACAATCTTATCTTCAATAGTATCTTTTGCTACTAAGCGATAGATAGTCACCGGGCGTTGTTGACCGATACGGTGGGCACGATCGGAAGCTTGGTCTTCTACAGCAGGATTCCACCAAGGGTCCATGTGGATGACGTAATCGGCGGCGGTGAGATTAAGTCCCGTACCCCCCGCCTTGAGGCTAATCAAAAATACATCGCCTGACCCGGCTTGAAAAGCATCCACCCGTTTTTTCCGTTCTGCGGCTGGGGTACTGCCATCTAAATATTGATAATTAATACCTTGCTTATCCAGATAATTGCGGATGATGTGCAGATGGTCAACAAACTGACTAAACACCAAAGCCTTATGACGATTCTCTAGTAAATCCCCCAGCACCTCAGCAAAAAGTTGCAGTTTCGCACTAGATAGTTCAGTATCAGGCATAACGAGGCTGGGATTACAGCAAGCACGGCGCAGTTTCATAATTTCTGCCAGCACTTGTAGGTGTTTGTGCCCAGCAGTTGCCTCAGTTTCGGTCAGTTTAGATATTGCCTCACGGCGCAACGCTTCATAGAACGCCATTTCCTCCCGACTCAACTCTACATGCAACAGAATTTCGGTACGAGAGGGCAATTCTTCCAGTACTTGATTTTTCAGGCGACGCAACAGAAATGGTTGAATGAGTTTTTTGAGTTTGTTGCGTACTTGTTTATCCTGAAATTTCTCAATCGGAATAGCAAAGCGTTGATTGAAGCTTTCAAAGGAACCCAGTAGCCCAGGATTGATAAAGCGGAATAAATTCCACAGTTCGCCGAGGTGGTTTTCAATTGGAGTACCGGTGGTAATTAGTTTAAAACCAGCTTTGAGATTCATTGCCGCCTGGGAACGTTTGGTGGTCATATTTTTGATTGCTTGGGCTTCATCCAGCACAATCGTTTGCCACTGCACCAGGGAGAGCATTTGCGATACTTCATCTTGCTGCAACAGACCATAGCTGCACACCAGCATATCAAAGGGTTGTAAGTTGTTGAGTAGTTGCTGGCGATCGCTCCCACCAAATTGCACAATATTCAGAGTAGGCGCAAACCTAGAAGCCTCACTCAACCAATTCATGCACACGGAAGTTGGGGCAATAATTAAGGTTGGCCCCTCATGGGCACGCATCAAGATAACAGCCAACGCCTGCACAGTCTTGCCCAGTCCCATTTGGTCTGCTAAACAAGCTCCCACCCCCCAGTGTGCCAGCCGCGCCAGCCAACTGAATCCTTCCATCTGGTAGTCGCGCAGTTCTGCTTGAAACGTAGAGGGGAGTTCCGGTTGCAGGCTTTGTACTTCCTTCAACCGCTGGATATGTGCCTTCCAATGTTTATCTGCTTTTACCTTGCCTACCTCATCGACAAAATCCTCTAAGCCTAATGTTGCTAAGGGGTGAAAGCGGATACCTTTACTGTGCTTTTCTGAAAACGATCGCAATTCATCAAGACGTTTGCGAAAGGCTTGGGTTAAAGCCAAGAATTGACCATCACCAAGGGGGATAAAACGGCTTGGAGTTTTATCCAAAAGTTCTAGTAGTTGCTGCATATCCAACACTAAATCTTTATCCAGTTTCAACTCGCCAGTAGCAGCAAACCAATCTTGCTGGCGTTGAATGGACATCTGGAAATCTTTGAGGTCTGCTTGGTGCTTGACACGCAGTTTTTCCCCTTCTGGCCATTCCATTACTACAGTATCCTCTAATGCTTGCAGTTCTAGCAGCAGTTCTAAACAGTCTTCTGGGTCTGCGATGAGCCATTCCCTATCTTGTTCTTCAGCACGAGTCAAGGTAGGACAGGCATTGATTGCGGCATTGGCAAGTTGCTTTTCTTCATGCAAATTACGTCTGGTTTGCAGCCGTTTACCTTCTATCTCTGCAATTACAGTTTCACCACCCGTACCCGGACGGTAATAGGGGCCACCTTGGTCAAAGGGGCGAGACAGCAAGGATACTTTTAATCCAGCATTGGCAGGTAACAGGTGAATGTGGGGTATAGTCTGGGCTGGTACTTCCTCTGCTCCCTCCAATCCACCACCGATGTCAGAATGCACTGTGACTATGCCAGAGACAGCATTGATGGCGGCTAATACTTGTTTCTCGGCAGTGGCAGGTACGTTCAGCCGATTTTCCTTGCCGATAATCTCAGCGATGCGTCGATGTTCGGCAGTAATTTCAATTACCTTAATGCGGGTTGGAGTTTCTTTGACAGTCAGGATATTCTGTGATGGCTCTAGTTTGGGAGAGAATTCTAAAGTTAAGCGATCGCGTTTCCCTTTTTTAACGATTAATTCTGGTTCTCCTTTGACGATTTCCACGCGGGTGGTTGGTGCATCTTCCCAAAATACCAAGGGATGTCCAATTAACGCAGAGATTGCCTTGGCGCTGAAGGTATACTCAACTTTGCCACGATAACCGTAGTCGTAGGAAGTAAATGTTTCAATACAGCCACATACCCGGAGATCCTGGGATGTGAGATAATCAAGCTCACCCAGATTTCCGCTCAGGCGCTTGATGGCTATGGGACGGCCTTTACTCCACTCACCTTTGGCATTAACCTTTTGTTCGCGGGGTTGCAGAAGACATTTGCTGGGATAGAAAGTAATAAACCATGCCAAGCGTAGTTCTGCTTGAGCCTTTACAGGTATTGGCGATGCTTTCTGAAGATTTGCTAGTGCATTTAAGCACATTTCCCAAGGTTCTTGTGGCTGCATCAAGTCAACGATGCTGTCTATGCCAATATCTTCGCGCAGGATTTCTGCTTGGGTATCGTAGGTGCTGTGCGGTTTGAGTCGGGACAGAAGTTCTGCTGTTTCCATCGCCAACCAGTGGTAACTGGATTTCACTGCTTGCGAATATAAGGGTTCTAATACACTGGGCAGGTGCTTTTTGGCTCTGTCTGCATCTACCCAGTAATGGCAGAGGGCAAAAAACAGGGTTTCTAGACTGTTGTGTTCTTCAGGGAACAAGATGCGGTTGCTGGTGATGAATTCTTTTTGCGCGATGTCGCCTAATTGGACTTGCAGCAGAATTTTTAACTGGGCATAAATCGGTCTTAGCCAATGGTCTGACTGACGTGCCAGTAAACTTGTATAATCAAGTGCTTCCTGAAGACTTTCCCGCGAACCATCTTTGATGAGTGCCAAGATAAAAAACAAGCCGCCCATAGTGCTAAAATACACCTGTCGCTTGCCTGTGGCTTTCTTGATGGCTTTGAGACCAGCAGTGTAATCGATTATGGCTTGCTGATTATCGCCGCGTAAAAAATTCAACCAACCTCTGTATACAAGGCTATTATCTCGATAATCGTCGGATATACAATCTAAACTCTCCTGTGCTTCTTGAATACAACCCCGCAGTAGTAGTTGTTCTGTCAAAACTATGTGCAAGTAATCTGAGTCATGTCCACCTTCTGTAGCGCATTCTTCTTGCAGTAAGGCAAAGGCTTCATCTGCGGGAGAACATTTTAGTGTGGCGTTAATGAGAATAATTGATATGCAGTTGTCATACAATTCCTGTGGCAGGGTGCGGAACCAATCAGCATCAAATGGGTTAGTGCAAATCTGCTCGAAGATATTTTCGATAGATATCTTGTCATCGTTGTAATTGTATCTGTTATAGTCTTCGATTTGTTTATTAATGTAACTGAGGTTCTGACTGTAAATACCAATACGAATTTCTCGAATAAATTGGCTTTCCCTTTGAAAATACAGTGGCCCATCTTGCCAACGAGCTTTTACTCCTAACTTGTCATGCACTGTTTTTGCCATGACTTCAAAACAGCCAGCTTTTACTGCCGAGCGAGTAGCAATCTCTACCAGTAATGGATGACACTGAGGCCCCTGTCCTTGTCCTTGAATCAGCAAACCTGCTGTTAGTAATCCATCAATATAAGGTTTTAAGGTGGAGCTAATTAAATATTTGTAATTTGTATCACGCGCACCGATGTAGTTCAAACATTCTAGAAACGAAGTTCTGTTGACAGGTTCGTAAATTACTGAGAATAATTGGACAATTTTTTGCTCTAGGGGTGGTAGCTGAGAGTATGCTTGGGCGAGTTGCGCTTGTAGTTTTTGCTGATCAACCTCAAAAGCGTTCATGGTTCTGATTGGGCGCGTTATATCCATTAATAGTCATTTTCCCACCGTTAGGTATTTTATGTACCAGTTGTTCTTAGGCGATCGCGCTTCACGCTGCCTGTATATAGGAAAATGCTCATCCTGTATAGGCTCAATTACACAAACAACTCCACCAAATTTGCATCATTATCTTCTAGGGTATTAAACCAGTTAATAGAAAATTAAGATGCTGCAATTGTAGAATTTTGAAATCCGACATGATAATGTGGCAGACAACTGTATAGAATAACCTCTACCGTCTCCGTTGTATTAAGCTGCTGCAACTATATTGTTGGTGTTGTTGGCACAAATCCTTAAAAAAGCGCGTTTCATCGGTGAGGCGATCAATAAAGCAAAAGTAGAAGCTAGCCTTATTTACCCCATGAACAAGCAACTACTTTGACCGTACAAATTTTAGTTAGATTTTAGATTATTTCCGTTCATGTACAACCGTGGGCAAAACAAATCCAAAATCCAAAATCTATTTACATATCAAGCAAAAAGGCTGGTTTCTAAATCTAAACGTTTAAACCAGGGCACGTTTTCCCAAGAACGTCCTAAAAAGTAAATATTCGACACTTAAATGTCGGATTTTGAAATTCGACAAAAACGAATCATATGAAGCAGATAGTTCTCTCACTTTTGGCAAACGCAGGCGGTGTAGGCAAAACTACGCTTAGTGTACACCTTGCTTACGAAATGAGTCGGCGCGGCTTAACGGTTGCAATCATTGATCTAGATCCACAACGTTCTTTGGATGTATTTTGTGGACTACCACCAGCAGAAGCATCAAACACTTTAGTGAACGTTTTATCCAAAGACTTCAAAGGCAATTGGTCTCTTGTCCCAGTTTGGAAAGATTCCAGTGTAGAAGTTTGTCAAGGACATCCACTACTAGCTGAGGTAGCAAACGAATTGGTAATTAGGAAACGCGGAGAGTACGCACTAAGCGATCGCCTTAAGAGTTCCCCACTACCTCATAACTTAATAATTTTGGATTGTCCTGCCACCTTAGGAATGCTTAATGTCAATGCTTTAGCAGCGTCAACACATATTTTAGTACCAGTACAACTGGAAATGAAAGCCATTTCTGGATCAGCTGAACTAGTAGAATGGTGCATTTCCACGGCGGAGGAATTGCATCTTGAACCAAGACCACCAATTCTAGGTTTTGTACCAAGTATGTATGATGAGTCGGTGGCAATGCATCGACAATATTTAGAGCAATTGCCAGAAATCGCCAATCAGTTACACTTGAAGCTTTACCCCAAAGTTCGCAACTCGAATGAATTCAAAAATGCTAGCGCTCACGGCTTACCTTTACAGAAATTCCGTCCCAAGCATCCTGCTTGTAAAGATTTCAAACCAATAGCAGACGATTTAGCAGCTTTGATTAAGGATAAAAAGGAGAAGAAATAACCGTGGCTTTACCTAAAATTGCTAACAGATTCAGCGGCGCAATTCAAAAGACAGATCAGGAACAAAAAATTGCCGACCTTCAGGCAGAAGTGGAGCAGCTAAGAGCTACTCAATCCCCTGATTTAGAGATAGAACTGCAAAAACTTCGCTTCCAGCTACAAAATCAATCAGGAGAAGTAGAAATTGACTTAGACCTGATTGATCCCAATCCTCACCAGCCTCGACAGACAATTACATCGGAATCAGTTCAGGCGAAAGCAAGGTTACTAAAAAAGCATGGGCAAATTTCTTCAGTTATTCTCGTACTTCAGTCCAACGGACGCTATATGCTGCTTGATGGTCAACTACGTACTGAAGCTGCAAAGGTTTTAGGCTGGGCAACCATTCGTGCTGTAGTGGTTCCAATGCCTAAAGACTTAAACCAATCAGCACTCATAACTTTTCTCGGCTTTGAAGATTTAAACCCTTTAGATAAAGCAGAGGCAGTATTTAAAGAAGTAACTAAGTCTACAGGCTTAAAAATAGATGAAATTTTTACACTGTTGGGAACAGTAATTAAACGAATAGAACGAGACGAAAAAAGCAAAGAGTTGGCAAAGTTAATCAATGTCAGCATTGAAGAGCAGCAACATGGCTTAGAACAGTTAGAGATTACAGGTACTGAACAGAGTCTACTTTTAGTACTGTTAGAACTAGGCTTGAATCCTAGTTCTGTAAAAGCTAATCTCATGCCAATGCTATTCTTACCTCAAGACTTGAAAGATACAATCAGACAAAGAGGCTTGAAGGGCGCTCATGCTTTAGCATTGGCAACACTTTCAGCAAAAGGACTCGATATAGAGGAAGAACTTGCAGCTTCTGAGCGAGTTGCAGCCACAAATAAAGTATTGAAGGAAAACCTGACAGTTCCAGAAACCCGTGAACTGATTAAAACAATCAAGGATAAATATTTAAAACATAAAAAATCAGAATCGAAAGAAGTGAAAGCCGTAATCCAAAAAATTAAGGAACTATCTGAAGATTCCCTCCAGGGAGCCAGTAGTGAACAGCTTCAGCAGTTGCGAGTACTACTAGAACAAAAATTGGTAGCGCTTTCTAAAGTGCTAGATGCTTGAATTAAAGAAGTCGGAAGTCGGAAGACGTTCGTACAGTTTTGTAACGGGGATAAAGACAAGAGTCACAAAACTTATGGCTTGATAGAAGCTCTTGACTTAAACCCGCCGTACAGCCCTTTGGGCATGAAAACGGCGTAGCCTCTGGCAGAGAAGTTTGTTAATTCCTACAGATCACCATTGCTGCCTTTTTTGCAATTGTCTAAAAGAATCATGGCGGGAGCAACTATAAAAAGCTTCAAAGAATTTTTATGGGGTATAAGTAGGGGCTATATATACCCCATAAATACTTAAGAATTTTTATGCTCATTTTAGCTCCTATATAGGGTATATATAGGTGATGCTTAGGGTATTTTTGCTTGATTAATACTTTATACCCCATTTGACCCCCATGACCAACATTCACACGTTACAAAAAATTTTTCCAGCGGGCTTTGATAATGGTTACGGCAGCCTCAAACTTTTAGTCGATGGCTTTGGAGTCGTTCGCGTTCCCAGCTACATTTCTTCGATTGAAATGGAAGACGTACCCGGAAGGGTAGTGTTTAACGGTAGTGCTTACACCGTAGGAGAATCTGCTTTTCGTACAGGTTATCATTTTGAACGAAATACTGATAACAATGAAAATAAAGTCAATAATGCATTGATTACATTATTGGGTGCATTGGCACATCTGCCACACCGTAAGGCTTGGCATTTAAAGTTAGTCGTCAGCCTACATGATGTTGGTTTGGCATCTGAATTACAACAAGTACTCAACGGAGAATACCAACCCCTCCTTGCTGGCAAAGTTTCAGAGGTCAAGATTGAAGTACTCAAAGTCGTCCCAGAGGGAATGGGTGCATTGTTTGGGCAACAACTTCCCCCAAAATTAACCGTTTTAGACTTTGGCAACGGTACCACTCTGTATTCTCGTTACAGCCAAGGCAAGCGTGAAGTTCACACTCCCTATCCCACAGGTGTAGAAGTTCTCATAGATGATATCTCCCAAAAGATGAAACATCTCAATGGCGGGAAAATCGGTGACCCATCAAAAATTCGATTTTGTCTAGAAATGGGACATACCAGGTATAGCCGTGACATTGATATCAAAGATGTTTACAGTGCTTGTTTAAAAGACTGGTATGAGTGCGGCTCGTTTCTGGTAAAAGCCTCTAGAAACTAGAGGGGTATGACCAGAGTACAAATCTAAAGCCACTTTAGAAATGTATAACTGTTCTTTTGATGTGGGTGATACCAAGTACCCTAGAAAGGTAAAGTCCCACCCTTGAGGAGACAAGTGACTCCCTATCTGCCCACAGTGAGTAGACTCGGAAATCTACAGGCTGAAGCTGGGAACAGGACGCAATCAGAGCCTAAGCAGGAATGGCACACTGGCGTTAATGGGGGGATGACATGGGTAAACAAGTCCTAGAAAAGTGTCTTAAGTCTGAGCTACAACCTGAACACAAAATGTAGTCTTCATCCTCTACAATCTCACAGCATTATCATACGATAGCTGGAATCTCCGAGGTGAGGATAGGCAAATTGGACTACCCTAAACCATCAAACAATCGAAAGAACGGAACGAGTAAAAACGGTATAAGGGTCTGGGGAAAGGTCGAAAACCCACAGTAGACAAGACGAGATGAGTAACCCCTTTGTATCGGGTAGGACAGAGCGTAACTGCTCTGAGGTATTCAGAAAACATTCAAAGGAGTTAGAGCATGATTAGGCACAGCAGAAATGCTAGTGAATCTTGGAAAACATTACCTTGGAAGAAATTCCGAGCGAACCTTTTCCGCCTACAAATGAGAGTGTTCAAAGCTGTTCAAGTGGGAGACAAGCGTAAGGCTAGGTCACTACAAAAGCTGATTCTGAAGTCCAAAGCAGCTAGGTTTCTGGCGATACGTCAAGTAACTCAGTTAAACGCTGGTAAAAAGACTGCTGGTATTGATGGGAAACTTGCCCTAACACACGAGGAAAGATTCAACCTTGAATTATTACTCAAACAACCTAACTGGTATCACAACAAACTTAGACAGATACCAATTCCCAAAAAGGACGGTTCCATAAGATACCTCAAAGTACCCACTATTGCGGATAGAGCATGGCAAGCAATCGCAAAATACGCATTAGAACCAGCACACGAAGCAACTTTTCATGAACATAGCTATGGATTTAGACCTGGGCGCTCTGCCCATGATGCCCAATACCAAGTTTACGCAAGCCTAAACTCAAAAGCTAACGGCATCACCAAAACAATCCTAGAACTAGACATAGAAAAGTGTTTTGACAGGATAAGTCACACAACCATAATGTCCAACCTTATAGCTCCTAGAGCCTTAAAAGAAGGAATATTCCGAGCCTTAAAAGCAGGAATAAACCCAGAATTCCCCGAACAAGGAACTCCTCAAGGTGGTGTGGTAAGTCCACTTTTGGCAAATATAGCCCTAAATGGTATTGAAGATTTACATCAATATCACAGAGTTAAGGGGTGCAAAATAACATCAAACACATCCGAAAAAGACATAAGGAAAGCCTGTGTCAGATATGCCGATGATATGGTGTTCTTCTTAAGACCAGAAGATGACGCAAAAGAGTTACTAGATAAAATCAGCCGTTTCTTAGCAGAAAGAGGGTTAAAGGTAAGCGAGAAAAAGACCAAACTGACCGCTTCGACAGATGGATTTAACTTTCTAGGCTGGAAATTCTATATACAGCAAAACGGGAAGTTTAGATGTGTTCCCTCTGAGGACAACTTTAAAGCCTTCCGTAAGAAAGTTAAGAAAATCGTCAACTGCTCGAATTATGGTGCTAAGGTGAAAGCCCAAAAGCTTACACCTATTGTTAGAGGATGGAGACAATACCACAGGTTCTGCAAAATGGACGGGTCACGGTTTAAACTGTGGCACATGGAATACAGAGCATTCAAGGTATTTAACAAGGAAACCAAACAGAATACAAAAACAGCCATAAAACTGGCTAAACAAGCCTTTCCTACGGTTCCATACTCCGAAAACGCCCATATCAAAGTTCAAGGGAATAAATCACCCTTTGATGGAGATTTAATTTACTGGTCTCAAAGGAACAGTAAACTATACGACGGCAGAACCTCAAAACAATTAAAGCGACAAAACCATACGTGTGGATACTGCGGACATAAACTGACCTCAGAAGAAAGGGTACATCTACATCACAAAGATGGCAATCACGGAAACTGGAAGGATAATAACCTGAAAGTAGTACATGAAAGCTGTCACGACTATATCCACATGAGCAAAAAGTAGAGGACAGTTCAATTTTAGTCCTGCGAGGGGTAGTGAACAAATATAGTTAATCACGACCGGAAAACCCCAAAGGAATAAGGTAAAGAAGTCTTTTACGATAAGAATATCGGAAGCTGTATGCGTAGAAATACGCACGTACAGATTTAACAGAGAGGTGCGGAGGGTAATACCTCCCATCGACTCTACCAAAATACTTGAAGAAAGTTGTGAATCTCACACTTGATGCCAAACACGCTGGAGATGAAATTTGGGCGATTGGTGGCGGTTGTCTCTTACCTGGATTTAAGAAACTCTTAGAGAAGAACGGTTTTAAAATTTTGGATAATCCTGTGGAAGCTAATGCCTTGGGACTTCTAGAAATGGCTAAAGCGATTGTGAAAAAAAATTCATGAAACCATGTCATAGATTGGCTTCATGTCTCGCTGGAAATTAAACATGGGTGAATTCTTCTGCTCTCATAATCTCAAACTCCAAAAAAAGCTCGTCATATTTGGTAGATAATAACAATGGTACAAAAACAAGATTCAGCACCAGAAAAAGTCCGGATTAAAGATAGCTATCGTGAACGTATCTTTGCGGAATCACAACAACTAGATAAAAGTTACCTGGAGACGCTCTACTTTATTATTGATTGCTATTTTGCGTTCAAAAAGGGTGCATTCCCAATACAACAAGCAGTTCCACATACATCATTTTTCACACCAATGACTACAAACCAAGATAAAATTGAGCAGTCTCCACCTACTCTATCTACGCCCCAAACACAAGAATATTCAGACGGCGAGACATTCACCCTAGATTTTGATCTGTAACTGTCATATAAAGTTGTTATACCGTTTCTGTATGAAGATGCGCCTAATTAGCCCACGAAGGTGGGCTTTGTTTTTGTAGCCCCAGGCTTCCAGCCTGAGGGCGAATATAGCGCAACTTCACATAGAATTGGTATTATGACAATTGTTTACGCAGTTACAATTTAAAGATGAAATTATAACAAGCTGCAAGAAAGCAGCATCTAAGGCGAACTTGTCGGAGTGTGTGAAAGTAGTTTTACTCTAGAGATGGAAAGTCAAATAAATTTCGCTCACTTCGACCATTTGATCAGTCGTAGCAGTTATCTATCCTCAAATCCCGCCAAATATCAGATACTTGCCAACCTGAATTGCTGACAGATTGGACTATTGGATTTTCACACACTGGAATATAGTTAGAATCTTGATAATTTATTTCCAGTACTGAATTTTGCTCCATTACTGGCTCTTTAATCTCAGCAGCATCAGTTCTTAAAGTTGGCTGTGATAATTCTTCTTTTATTTCTACATTTTTGGTTATAGGCTTTTCAATTCTTTTAATTAATTGCATATCCATTAGACCACAAATGTTGAATGCTGATATAAAACTTTACATTTTTATTAAGACTAAGCCTAAAAAGCTGAAATTAGTCAACAAAACATAATCTCCTCAAACCAGTGAACATAACTGATTTTCTGACACAT
>JAHHHF010000045.1 GCA_019359495.1 Goleter apudmare HA4340-LM2 | reverse complement strand
CTTTAATCATTTCGTTTTTTACGTTGAGTTACCCACGCTCTGGACGTATTTTGATGACGTATCAATTAAATTATCCTAAATCTAGCTAATCCAAGTGTTTTTTCCTCACTTGTGAGAAATGCGGGTAATACTCAATTTCTCCACCTGCTTGGTAAGTCCTTGTTCTGTTTTTTGGAGAGTGAAAGCTAATAACTCTTTTCTCTCCCCACTCTCCGCAGTTTTATAGAGAGAAAGATTTGCTCTTCCTGCTTCCAAGTTCCTAGTTCTAGAAATGGTGTATTCTCCCACAGTCAGAGTGTCTGTGTTGGCTTTTTGTAATGCTGAATTTAGCAATCCCAACATCTCAGTTTCTCTAAAGCTTTCCAAAGTTTTGAAAGTGCCAGCAGGAGCGAGGGAACCAAGATTATTTGCAACATCTCTCAAGTCCGAGTTTGTTAATTGCGGTATTTTTTTACCAGACTCCAATCTCTCTCCTACCATTAAAAACTCCTGTCTTTCCACAGACATCATTTGATTTGGAGGAATTTGAATTTTTGGATTGCCTTTTGAGTTTAGGGAGAACTGCATTAGTGGATTATCAAACTGGTTAAGCTCGTCCCGTCGGTGGTGAATACTGTATTTTGAACCTTCCTGCTTAATTACAAAGGCATCGCTTCTGTATACCTTATATCCATAATCAGTCTCCTCCCCATAAACTTTAAGCATCTCCACCGCTGTTTGGGCAATTTTGATATTCTCCTGCTTGATGCGCTCACGCTCAACACGACTGTTGGCAACAGCCTTGAAGACTGGAACCTCTACAACTCTTACCCATTGTTTAGTTTTAGGACTTACTTCCTTTGAAGAAGCTATTTGCTCATAGCTATATTCTGCTGCGGGTTTTAGTTTTGGTCTGGTTGGAATTTCAGTATCTGTGCTATCAGACAGGGTTGCTACATCAAACCGCGATACTTGAGGGGATCGCTTTCTAGATGGAGTATTTTCTGGTTCATTTAATTGAGTATTTCTGTGTTTTTGAGAAGCATCATGGGTTGATATTGGAATGTCAAAAGCCGGGGAATCTTGAAGCGCTGGTTCGGTTTTGTCAACTTTTATTTCACTTGAAAGCGAGGATTTAGGTGATTCAGTAATATCTTTAACCTCGCCATGAATATCTAATTTAATACCTACATTTTCTGGTGATAATTCATCAGAAAATGAACTTAGTTGTTTCTCTTTATCAACCATCTCTTCTCTTGTTGAAGCTGGTGGTAACAGTTTGCTATTAGCTTCAGATTCTGATGATGTAATCACTTCATAAACTACATCTATAATTTCTGATGATGACAAATTTTCTGTCACTATATTGGTAAGACAGTTTCCTTCCTGATTCTGGTGGTACACTACAATAATTTCTCCACTTTCTGTGTGGGCAATTATTGCTAGTGACAAATCTCTTTCTACATTCCCAATATCCGATTCAACCCCCGGTGAAATAGCTTCCTCACACGCCAAGCGCCTGATCACAGTTTGTGCTTGGAAATCTGTCATCTGAGCAGACTGCCATTTCCACGCTCCTGGACAGTCTTCATCAGGCACAAGTCGATATTTATCACTACCAATCTGTGCGTTTATGGCTGACAATTCCTCTTTTTTCTCTTTTTCTTTATCTCGAATAGCCTTTAGTAACTCTTCTATAGCTTTCCCAATACTTCTGAGATTATGGATAGAATTTTCCACAAATTCCTGGTAGGAAGATGCTATCTGAGTGGCTCTAGAATCGAACATGGCAGATGCGGTAATCTATCTAAAATGACTTGATGATTAATCTTGACAAACACCAATTGATTGTCGAAAAAAATTTCAATGAGAGATGGTGGTGCTAACCACTCTGGGTATGTGTCGCAATAAGTTACTTGAGGAATTTTTCTATTGTGCCAATAAACCAGAATTCCATCATGAAAATGGGCTTCAATACAGGGAGAATATTTGTAATTCCATCTGGGCAGTCTTTTGGCTGTCTCGATTTTTGATATCAGCTTAGAATTGTTTGGCAAGAAGTTATTCATTTTTTACAAAAATCCTTTATAAGCATCCACTGGCAGAGGTACAGCGCCTGCTTGAACAGGTTGTTGAGGGATAGGGAACAGTTTATCTACCTCAGCAACTCGCTTGTCTAAATCTTCCTGGGTGGGACGTTTCTGAGTGCTTTTTTTGGTTAACTCAACTATCAATTTCTCCCACCCACTGTCATTTGCTTGTTCAATATTTATCAGGGCTTTTGGCACCTTAATTGCTTTCAACAATGGTACAGAAGCTTCATCTTTATTAGAGTATGCTGGGTTGATAAATATGCACTTCCCTGGAGGTAGCTTCAAAAACTGTGCTGGCTCAAACAGCTTCCGTGTTTTATCCTGGTCTGATACTGATGTACTGGTTTTACCTCCTCCGGTACTTTTTGATTTCTGCTTGTATTTGATTTCCTCATCTCCCAGGTAAGCGCTAAACAGACGCGCCGATTCTTCTTCTCCTGGGTTGAAGATGAACTTAGTACCGCAGGCACCTAACATGGTTTTGGCTACTTCTTTACCGTAGTATTTCTCAAGCTGTCCCATGTTCTGCCAGCCAAGGATACCGCAGAAACCCTCACTACGCGATTCGTTGAGCCATTTAAACAGGTCTGGGAGGTATAGGGAGGGTACTTCATCTAATACGACCACAAGGGGGTCTTTGCGTTTTTTGGCGATCGCTCTAGCTACTGTCATGTGCAATATACTGCACAATAGCGGCCCTACTGCATCTCTGCGTTCCCTATCCAGACCAAAGATAATCATCTGCTTGCCCTTGATTTCCAAAGGCAGAGTAGTCTTGCCCACAAAACAACCCAAGGTGTTTTTCTTCATGAATCGGGTGAACATCAAACTGGCAGTACCCGCGATACCTGCTATTGTTTTCTCAGAACCAGCAGAACTGAACAGCTGACCGAAGGAAATTTTGATCCACGGGTTGAGGTTAGCTGCCATTAACCGTTCTACCATGCGATCACTACTAAGAATAGCAGCCGCAGTCATAATGTCTGGATATTGCATTCCTTTAGTCAGCATCAAAATGGCTTCTGTCAACTGGTCGCCCGCAGGCCCAAAGAAAGCATCCTCGTTGCTGGAAGCCATCATTTTAAAGTTTTTGTTGATAACCGTGGCTAACTGGCGGGCGGTTTCAGCATCAGTCGCATCTCGCAAGAAATCTAAAGGGTTGCACACCTCACTTTCTGGGAAACCGGGGGCGAACACATGCACCTCGTAACCCATTTTCTTGGCATAGCTAGCAACAAGAGCTTGGGTGGGATATTTAAAGTCGTACAAGACGATGGGAAAACCTTGGTCAATGGCAGAGTAAATCATGGGGTTAATAGCAGAGAAAGATTTGCCACTTCCAGGCGCTCCAATGACGGCGGTTCCTCTTTGAACATCGGGTATGTATAATGGTGTCCCTCCAATCCCCTTCTCCCCTTTTGTTCTTTCATCCTTAAACTTGTGTCTGCCAATATATAGTGTGGCGCTATCGCATTTGGGGGCTGTGACTTGTTTGAGAGCCTTCTTTTTGGCTTTACCCGTCTCCTTTCCTCCTCCAAAGTAGCTGGTAGCCAGTTTGCCCTTCTTTCCCCCAGAAAATATGGAGAAAGCAGCAATCCCTAATAGGCATCCTGCGAGGATTATGCCATTAGGACTAAATAAGCTGCTTGTATATTTGCCTATCGGAGACTGAGGATTTTGGATGTCTTGAATAAAATTATTAGCGCTCATAAAAATATAATTTATGTTACTTAACTGCTTTAATATTTATTGCTATTAAGTAGTTTCAAATTTATCATTAATTTTCGTTACTTATCACAAAATATGGTAATTTACTATAAAACAATCTTGACTTATTTTATAGTAAGTTTTTCTATTATTTTGACAGTAGAGATGATTAAACTTTTGATTTAATGATCTGAAAAAACTAATATTTGACATAACAGGTAATAGACTTATCGCATAAATATTTTGGCGTTGCTGAATATAGTGTAAAAAGCTCACGCAAAGGCGCAAAGACGCAAAGAAGAATGCGAAAATTAAGACTTTTACAAAAGACATCATGAACATAATTCACAATAAAGGATGAAAATCCATCTTCCTAGCTCCTAGTCCCTATTTTCAAGGCAGGTCTATTGAAGAACCGTAATTCTGAATCCAGCTATAGTGTATGTTGAGGAAAACTTAGTACAACTTTGCGTAAAACCGTAGCCTTTTTAAACGCACCTCTTAGCAGAGTAAGCGCAAAGGTACGCAGAGTCTTTCCCAAGATAATTTGGCGTTGCTGAATCGGAGTATGAATTGACATTTTTCGATATGACTAAAAAACGATTGTTTGCGACGGACAGTTTGCTCAAGTCGGGAAACCTGCTGTTAGCACCTGGCTCGTCTTTGTGTGAGGCTAATTCATACTTTCAATCAGAAATGTCGGTAATTCGCTACGAATTAATGAAACGCTGTACTAAATTAGCTTTCGGGCGTTGAGGAATGTTGAGAGGTGTGCCAAGAAAGATATAGGATTTCTCTTTGTATGGGATAAAAGTAAAGGGGCCAATGAAGTAGGGAGAGCAACCAAAATCGACAAACAAGCTACGTTTGCAGATGCGGAAGAACATAGCAGTGGTGATGCTCCCATCCTTTTCGTTTACATCCCATATCACTTGTTTAAATGCTTTTCCAAAAGGATGTCTCCCTGTTGGCTCCTTCCCCCCATTCAGCCTTCCTAATATTCCGTATCCGCCGCGAACCTGTTGGAATTGACCGCTCATCCATTGAGCGCCTGTCAATCCTCCTGAACCAGACAATTCTATGTGGGCGCAGTTTTGGGAGCAGGATACGTTGAATCCTTCTTGGTAGCTACCACTAATAGACCTTTGGCGATTGGCTTCTACTTCTTTTAGTGGTAAATCCACCTTGCCCACAATATTCCCTTGGGGTACGGTCGTAATGGGGAAATTGTTGAAACTGACTTTGTTAAGTCCAGGCACTTTGGAGATAGTTGCATTCTGCCAGTTGCTAAATTCCTTCAGTTGTGCATTCTCAATACCTGGGATTGATGTCAACTTATATTTAGAAAGGTCAATTTCTCCCAATTCTATATCCTTTAATTCGGGGTTTTGTTGGATTAATTCTCTAATTGTTTGCTCTTGGGTAAATCCTCTAGATAATGTCTGTTCAACCAAGTCTCTAATTGGCAGCACGTCTATCACTTGTTCATCAGCCAATTCGGGAATTGCCTGAACCAACTCAGGTAATGTCTGCCATTTGGCAATTGAGAAGTCTGACAACTTAGTATTTTTTAGGGTAATGCCACTCAGTCTTTCAATATCCTTCAGACTGAAATTTTCTAACCCGAATACTTCCTCAAAATCCCCTAATTCCATTACCTGGTCTAGGCTTTGTCCCGCTTGCCAAATTATTTTTGATTTGTATCCGGGTATTCGGGCTTTGGGCAGTTCAATACTACCATCGCTAAAGAAGACGAATGACTGAAAATTGATGTTATCCCAATCAGGTATTGGGGCATTATTTAACAATTTTGTGGGGATGGTGGGAGTATTGGGCAAAGTGGCTGCTGTTGCTTTTTGATTAAGAAAAAAACCCAGTAAATCCCCAGGACGAAAGGCTAAAAACCCATGCATCGCTAAAGAAGCTAGTAAGCCAAAGAGCATCCAGTATTTGAGGTTGGTCTTGGGATGATTCAAAGATTGGTTATTTTTGGGGTTATGGTTAGTTTTTTTTAACATTTTTGGGTAATACTTTAATGAGGAAAATTTGTAAATTGTGCCGTTGAAGTTTGAGACTTTGATGGTGTTTGTTGTGGAGATAGAATTCTTTTTTCTGAAGGTCGAACTCTTAACTTTTGCGGTTGAGACCCTAGTTCTAATAGCCGCTCTACAAGCCTTTGGGAAACTCTTGCACTTTGCGCTGCTGTGGTCAGGTTTTTGCCAGCTTCTAGCTGTTGCACTAGCTTTTGGAGTTTTCCCCATAGTGGATTTGTGGGAGTAATCCACTTGCTTTGTGTAGCTACCTGTATGCCCTTATTGATGGCGGCGATCGCTATTGCATCTGGGGGTGCTACTTCAGCTTTGGTTACGTCAGGTGTGATTTGCACACTGGCGTAGGTTGGTAAACCTTTGCCCATAACCACCCGAAAGTTATAGGTTTTTTTCTCCCCCCCTTGCGTTTCTGTCACTACTGTTAAATGAGCGCCGTTGGTAGCAGTGGGTATTCCTCTGATGCGTAGAGGTTCGATTTGTCTAAGGTGGATGAGTCCCGCTCCTGGGTTTTTGCACTGGTTGTTGGCAAGTCCTTCTAAGCAGCCATCTACATCAATCAACACTCTGGAGGGGTCATCCAACCATAGCCGCTTAATGGTTTCTCCTGTCTCAAAAAATGATATTGATACCCCATGTCCTGGCCATACATGGACTGTTTGCAGTTCCGCTTCTGTACCAGTCACTTTACTTTGGGGAATGGTGCGGACAGAACGAATGCCAGTATCTGCCAATGATGGGGAACAGCCAATGCTCGTGATGAAAGAAGCAGCCAATCCTAAAATCCACAATTTGCTGTTTGTCATAGCTGAATCGACCTATTGACTGTGACTAGAATTTTTGTGCCTTTTTTTACAAACCAGATGTTGGGTCTTTTGATGATTTCCTCTATGGCTTTCTGGTTTCGTGCTTTTACTTGTTCGGAAAGGGCACCAAATGCTCCTGACAAAAATGCAGCGCCAATAGACCGTCTGCCATTGCTACTTGTCTGTACGCTGCTGAATCCCCCACCAGATTGGGAAATGCTAGTTTGTATATCAGGTTGGTTGATAATTTCCCCTACTTTAGCCAATCCCGATACCAACCCCAATCCTGTATCCAAGCCAAATATTTCTCCCCCTTTATCGTGATACTGATTGGCGATTAAGGGGTTCCCACCTTCTCCCAAGAGTGCGATCGCTCCCTTGGACACCGGGTACTCAGTACCGTCTTTGAGAATTGCAGTAACTTGGGCGATCGCTCTCCCTGATGAATCTACTCCTTGCATTTCTACTGAGAGCAGTGTGCCTGCTGGTATCGCTTCGTCTCCAGTGTTGCTCCTCAATGGTTTGGTCAGTCGAGCAACAAATTGGGGTTGGGTGTCGCTTGAGGGACTACCAGGAGACCAAATTAATGGAGTCTCCAAAGTGGCAGCTGCATTTTCACCTACCACTAGGTATTGCTCTTGCTTCCCCTGAATAATTCCTGCTTCTTCTGGTGAGTAATCCCCGTAGTTACTAGTATCGTTTAACTCATCTCCATTTCTAGCAACTACAGAAGCTACAGGTGTCCACTTGGGCTTGAGTTGTTCTATCCGGTCACTACTAAAAGTAGTTGAGTCACTGGAAGGAAGGCTAGTAGATTCATTTGTTGTTTCTATTCTAGAATTGCGACGAGCGATCGTTCTACGTCTTGGTATGTAGTCTGTATCACCTGTATTAACCGGGTTATCTATTTGATTCGAGTTACCACCATTGTCTGTAGAAACTACATTTGCCATGTAGTATATTTGTCCAGCACTCCCCAAGGAACGCAGTCTCTCTAGCTCGCTTTGGGGGTCTGGGAGAGCAGCAACTTGAGTTTGAGAACGAGCTGGTACAACTTGTGGTTTTGGTATTTGTGGTGAAGGAGAAAAGGGTGAGAATGGAGAGCGTGTTATATGTGGGGGAGGAGAAGATACCACTCGCCTTTGAGGTGGCGCAGGCGTAGTTGCTACTACCTGCTGCCTTGATTTAGTTGGAGTTTTTGGCAGCTTTTCAATTTTGTCTTTGTTCTCAGAGATAGCTGGTTTTGACTCTTTTGGTATTGTTTGACTATTGAGTTTCGCTAGCTCATCTGCTTGCCTTTGCAGTGCTAGCTTGGCATATACATCCCCATCTTTTTTGGGTTCTTTTTTCTCCTCAGAAGCAGTTGGTGTCACTGCTACTTTTAGTACCTCTTTCTTTTTAGCTAAGTCCCCATTCATAATGGGTACTAAAAATAGATATATCAGAAAAGCAACTACTCCTACTCCACCGCCAACTACTCCAAACCTGGTATAAGGAGAGTTGACTATTGAGTGTTTGGTTTGTATCAGAGCAGGGTCTTCTTCCTCTTCCACAGAAGAATCACTATCATCATCCTCTAATTCTGATTTAGAAGTTTCATCATCATCCTCTATTTTTAAAAGACTATCGACTGTAGTTTTTTTATGTTCATTCTCCTCAGACTCTGTAGGATACAAAATAAGTTTTTCATCATCTTCTAGTTCAAGGATATTATTGACTGTACTTTTTGTCTGTCCATTACTTTCAAAATTTGTTTTATGCTCATTCATGATTTTGTAAATATTGTTATTAGTGATTGTTTTGTAAGTCCAAATCGATAATTTCAGTAATCTCCAGACCAGAGCGACGAGCTTGGTAAATTTTTTGAGCAATATCTGTAGTGTCGGGAGGGGATTGGGGAGTGCTGATAGATTGAACAGTGACAGTTTTGTTGAAAGCTATTCCACTTCCTGCATTATTTTCTTTGGAGAAAGTGACGAGAGTAGCGACTACATCAACCTGCCATTTCCCTGACCCAATTTTTCTCGGTTCGCTCACGTAACGTGGAATTAGAGATGTTTGAATGCTTCCATTAAATGCACCAGGGGGAGTTAGTTCTGCAAGTTTCTTCAAAAAACTAGCTCTAAAGTCCTCTTTTTCTGTGAGCGCAAATGCTGCTTCCCAAGCTTTTGTTGTTACTCTCCCAGTGCCTTTTGCTAACTTGATTTGAACACCTAGATCAGGTTTAGTTACTACTTCTCCATCCCTAGAAGTTGATTGCATTAACCCGTCCCAATTAAACAGTTTTACCATGCTGTCACTGACAAACTTCTTAATGACTTCAGCAGAACGCTCTTTAGAGTCAAGGGCTTTAACATTTACTGTATTGCCATCAACTAGCTGTACTAAGGAGGGTGCTTCTTTACGAGCTAAATTCGAGGTTGCGCCATAATTAGCGATTTGGATCAGGAATGATAAAGCACTTAATGCGAGAGAAGAAACTGCAACAATTGCGATAGGGTTAGAGACAGATTGTCCAGAGCTAAGTAGTCTTAACGGTTGTTTGCTATTTTTGGATTTAGTTGTCTGTAGCATTTTAAATTAGAGTCATTTCTTGATTGTTTTGCTAATTCTGCTGATAGTGGCGGAAAGTGCAACGTTACCAGCAGCCGTCGCACCAGTGGCAACCCATTCTGCACCTTTAGTTAGTTGTGTCAGTACTGCCATCCCTCCTCCAGCAGCAATTCCAGTTGCTAAGAATGGGGCAACAATTCCGATAAATGCTAGGAAAATCATCGGTTGGCTTGCTTGGGCAGTAGCAACCAATTGTCCTGCCAAACCCAAGATGATATTGAAAGATAATTTAGCAATAGCAACAGTAAAAAATCCCGTCAGCCATCCCACAATCGCTTTAGTTCCTATCGGCATGAGGGAGCCACCTACTGCCAAAGGGCCAATCAACGCTGTCAACAATAGTGCTAGTTCTAACCCCCATTGATAAGCATTATTTAGTGCTAGTAAAAGAGTAGTTATGAGACTGGTTACAACAGCACCGATAGCAGCACTAGATGCCGCAGTTAATTTATTAGCGATTCCTTCAATAGGATTACTACCACCATCAGCTTCTTGGGCAGCTTGGTCAATCTTGTCTAGCCCTTGGAATACCCAGGCTCCTATTCCTTCCCCTTTATCCCCTTTGAAAATACTGGGGAATTTTGCCTGTAAATCTTCCTTAGCTTGCTTCAGGCATTCTATTTGTTCTTGATTTGACAGTTGGGCAGAACGACATTGTTGAATGGCATTGCCCACAGCTGCTTCCACCGCCGCTTGTCCTATCCCTTGTTGGTACGCCGCTCTCAAATCTGCATCTGCTGCTGTGTACTCCAAGACGTAATTATTGACAGTATTAATGTATGTTCGCAGCATCAAAGTGCTGCTTGCTAACATTTTTCCGTTGTTGGCTAAGAATAAGGCAACTACTAAGGGCCATATCAGTTCAGAAATCGCTCTTTGCTCCTCGCCATCCAACATTTGTTTGCCCCATTGCACCATGAACAGCGCCAGAGAACCTACTGCAAACAACACTCCTACCTTACAAAGGGAGGCGTACAACCCGCCAGTGAGTGTTTGCTCCCACAGCTGATTGAACCCATCTGCTACTAAGCTGGCTCCAGCAGCAGCATTTTCTAATAACTGTCCAGCACCAAAGTTGTTAGCTGCGATTATTGTTTGTCCAATCATATATCTGCATAAATAGAACTTAGGTATCATCAACTACTCACGTTTGGAGAGTAGTTGATGATGGTTTAGTAATTAGGCGGGAATCCCTGGCTTGAAGTCCAAGTACAGAATTTCATTAGCTCATAACGCATTGAATGGAGAATCTACCACTCAAACTCAGCGCCCCTCTGCGCTTTACTCTGTGTTCCTCTGCGTTTAAAAAAGCTACGAATTTGAGAAATGCTGTACTAAGTCCAGAGCAGAGCATTCATCGGTACATCGGTACTTACTTGTTACCGATGTAGGACGGATCTAGTCGGCTCCATCCACTAATTTCCAGAAATTGGCTGGTCACACCAGCAGTTATCACTCTTTGAGTACGGTTTTGCTCCGCCCCGTTTTCTGCGATTTGGGAAAGCATCAGGTTGGTGTGTTGAACATCATTGCGTTGCTGCAAGCCATCAGTTCGCATCTGTCCCAACATTGATACTACTTGAGCGTTTTGAGCAGCGATCGCTTTGAGAACGTCTTGAGAAGAGTCGGCGTTTTGAGCATCTTCCGCTAGTTGTTGAGCATTGTCTGTTGTCTCTTTGGTTGCATCAATTTGCGTTTTCGTCCGCTGCTGTCCCTCTAAACTTAGCACGCTGGCGACTGATGCTCTAGTTGTGGCTCTCTCTAGTTCTTTACCAGCTTCCACAGCACCAATGACTGTGTTGGTTTCTGCAAAAGTACCTCCTTTTTCTTTGATTTTTTCTGCCAATTTCTGCGCCGCTTTGGTAGGATCTGGCTGCTCCATATCTCCTTGTGAGTCTTCAAGTGCAGCCAAGGCATCTTTTTGTAGATTTCCCCAGCCTGTGGTAATTTCCTTCTCAAGTTTGGCGGTGATGCCTTTAAAGTATCCGGAAAGCTGCCCCAATACTTTGTCGAGAGTTTGATTGATGTCTAATGATTCTCCGAAAGCATAACTGGGTAACGTTGTTGTTGCTAACAAAACCCCTATTACTGCACTACTGATTATCACTTTCTTCTTGTTCATTTTGAGTTTCATCACATTATCCTTTTGGGAGAATGATTGTGGTGGTTATGGTGGCGAAGCATTTATAACAATCCCAAATCATTTGTAAGTAGGACTTACGCAAAAAACTTCTCAAATTCTCCTATCCCAGACGCTCTTGCTAGCTGGCTTAAGCGTAGGGGTACAGTGGGCGTAGACAGCACAGAGAGAGTAATCAAAGATTCTCACGACTCATTTATGATTGCTATATGCCACCTTATTTAAGTTTTTTGTGAAATTATTATTTTGAGTTATTTTATATTTGGCTTGATTTAGTAGTTCGTATGCTTCGCCTGTCAACTCTTCTCCACGAATCATTTTGATGTATACCTCAGAGAAGCGCACCATTCCTAACATTGGGTCATTTTTATATTTAGTGAAGAATAATGTTCTCAACTCTTGCTCTTGAGGGTTATTAGCAACTGCTGCTAATAAACAGTGTGCTGGATAATATCGGCAGAAAGTAAATTTACTATTATCATCAAGCAACCACTGAGAGTAAATACCTGCCTTTTTGGGAAAGAAAGCTTCTGTACTGTTGCGAGAGATAATTTCATAAGGATATTTAAAATGCTTGACAAAGGGGTCTACCGAACTGGTTTGAATCCGTCCTATTAGTCTGGTTGTCAAGTTAGCAAAGATTTTGGCTGCTGACTTACTTTGATAGATACTGTCTGGTTCTTGGGCAGATAAAATCACTCGAATACCAGCTTTTGCACCATTGGCACAGAGCGTTCCAATTAGCTCTGCAATGGCTTCAAACTGAAAGAGAATCGGTGCTTCGTCTAAAAAGAAAATTGAGGCTTTGGATGATAAGGCGCGACGCAGTGCTGCTGCATAAGCACTTAATGCCAGTATTGCTGCATCCCCCTCACTATTCAGAGAACGTAGGGCAAACACTAGCAACTTGGCATCTGTGCGAAAACTGGAAGGTCTGCTGATTGATTGACCAACTCTACTATTAAGCCAGAATCTCAATCTTAGTCTGATTTGGTCTAAGGCTTTGAGAATATTCTCACTATTGTTAGTTATGGTGTCTAATTTTATATAGCCAGGAGAGCAGTATTTGTAGAAATCTTCCAGCGTTGGTGTATCATTCCATTCTGGTGTTCCCAATCCCTTTTCTAAAGCTTCTTTGTATCTCAGCTTAATATCATCATCTGCAAAAAATGTCTCAATCGCCAGAGTGATAATACTCTCAATATTACTCACCATTGCTGAGTCCATCCCAATGGCATTAGTTCCCAAGACCATTGTCATTAATGCTGATTTCAAAAATTCCTTAAAATCTGTTAGCCTCTCTTTTCTTAACTCTGCGCCTTTGTATATGGTTTCTTGCGCCGCGATCGCTTCCTCCATATTTAAGCTGGCTTTCACATCCACACTGTTATTCTCCGCCGACATAGCGGAAGAGACGATGGATTGTTTTGTAATTCTCTGTAGTGCTGTTTTCGCCAAAGCTTCGTTCGCCCTACTCAGTTGACAGATAATCTCGGTGTCAGAAACTTTGTCTCTAGCAATCAGCTCCCACAAATACCGCAACTGAGCATATTCGTCCACCCACCCCGCAGGCTTTTCTGCGAACGTAAGAGCGCCTATATAGTGGTTTTGCAAATAAACCCAGGATCTATCTAGGAAGGGGACGGACTCTTCCCTTTCCAGAATCAGATGACGGATGTGATAGTCGCTATTTTGCTCCTCCTTTACACCATCGTCATCTAAAATCAGTAACTGGGGTATGCTTGGGGGTGTGCTAGTGTTGAACTGTTTCCACAAGATTGCCCATATTTCAGAAGCACTTAATGCTCTAAGACTTAAACCCATCTTGTTAGTGAGGGTTTGTTCCCAAAGTTGAAATCCAGAGGTAAAAGAATTTTTCAGGATAGACTCAACTCTTTGGTATCTAACTTGGTGAATTTGACCAGTGAATTTGTCCCAAGCGTCTTTCAAGTTCAGAATAAATTTTTCTACAATATCTGCGGTCTTTCCATCCTCGCTCCCTGACAAGGTGTATGTGCAGTAGATTCTGAGAAACTTGTTTTTGCGAGTACCATTTTTAGTCAGTTCCCTAATTCTCAGTCTTTCCGACCTCATCAGGAGCATTAATTCTTCCCTACAACATCCATTTTCTATAGCTTTTAGTTCCTGTTGACGGTCGAAATCTTCCGTGAAAGAACCGAGATGAAGGGTAAGTGTTTCTCCGTAGGGAATTTCTTTGAGTCCTGCTTCTATACCCTCAAAAATTGGCACAATTTGTTCTTCTGGTAGAGAGGGGTGAATCCCTTGACATTCAAAGCAGAATTTGATTTGCAGTCCATCATTCTTTTTGAGAATAATTGCTCCAATATCCTTTCTTCCCCCAATCGAAATACTAGCAATAGCTGCTATATGAATTAAGTCTTCAAAGGGAGTCAGGCGTTTGGCTACTGCGATTTCTTTGGCGGAGATAGTTTTTATTCCCACCTTATCTTTAGGCGGTTTTTCCTTAGTTGAAGAACTCATTGTAACGAACCATTTTTGACTGTAATATAGGACTCTAGCTTTAACAAAGTTTGGTGGTTTAATTCCCCTGCCTCTACAGGCAGCACATTTTGATGCCTAATTAAAATCACAGTTACAAAACGTAATTGCGAATTGATTTAAAATAGGGGAAGAGTTAAGGAGAAAGCTCAGATTTTTTTTCATGTTTGGTTGTGGGATTTTTCCGTTATTGACTGATTTGAATTATCAGATTCTTCTCCAAAAGCTTCCCCAACTTCCCCAACTTCAAGAGCTTCAAGAGCAATGGGATATTTTTTTATTTGAAAGTCCCTTAGTTCCATTCCGTCTACGGACTTCTCTCTGCTCCCCTGCACAAGTGCTGTCTCAATGTGCAACGCCAGGTGTGTAACAGCTTACTTACTTTCGACGGCTCACTTTTTTTCTAAAACTTGGTGTTAGGGATTGTGGCTGTTGTACAAGAGAATAGAAACGTTTGTAACCTCTGGCGACTCTGGGAACTCCTACAAACTTTGATAACCAGATTTTGTTGCTAGTCAAAGTCCACCAGGTCGCCCACCCCCAAGCAATTACTAACCCAGTTACCAACCATGATGCTTGCAACATCGCCTTACAGATGAAGTATGCAGCCATTGCAATTGCTGTCCAGGGGAACACTTGATCTGCGGGAAACGGACCAATTCTTGGCTGTTCTCCCAAAACTCGGTTTACCGTTCTGAATTCTCTACGCTGCTTTGTCATACTTGTGTTCTTTGTTGGGGTAGTTCCAGCCCAAAGCTACGCTGGAACTTGCTTGCGAGTGTAAGACATCATTATGCTGCGCCGCCACCGCCACCGCCAGTAACTAATCCTGAGAGAATGTCCCCGACCACTATCGTGACGGCGATAATCAATGGAGTCCTAGCTAAGTTTTGCCAATCTTCATCATTTCTGGCAGCATTCACAATCCTTACTAGAGAAATACCCAGATAGACAAGGAATAGCCCTCTTAAAACGTTGAAAATTAGTTTAATAGCTTCTGCTGAAATGCCTGTAAAAGCACCTGTCATCCATGTTTCTGCATTGTTTAAAAATTGTGCAGAAGCTGGGGCGGTGGTGAAGTCCAGCATGAAGATTACTGCCACAATCGCAAATAAGATGCCATATAAGTTAATCCCCATTCTCCGCTGCAATTTCTCAAAGTTCGTTAGCAGCTTGTTGGCTTCTTTGGGAACTGCTAAAACAATGGCTGTGAGGAACATTAGTGAGGATATGATCAGATGGTGTATGGAAATATCCACAATCATCAGTCCCGCTGCTACTGCCATCAACAGTGCAATTGAACTTTTTTCTTGAATCCTCCGTTTTCTCGCTCCTACAATTGGATATTCTTCCATCTCTTCGTAGCCCAAATATAGTTCGTTGTCGTACTTAGGAATGTCGAATTTTCTCATGTTCAAATCTCTAGAGATGCTTTTTTGTAAGCTATCAATTCTTCTCTGTTAGCATCATTTTGCAATATCTACCTCTCTCCAGTCTGCTATCAAATTTCGTATTTGCAGATATAAAATTCCGATTCTCTATATTTCACAATTTCCCTATAAAAGCTAGCTTTTTCAAGCTTTTCACTCTCTTTATATCAATTGATATAAGTAATAACTGGTGTTGGTATTGACATGAATATAAATACGTATTGTTTTCGTAAAAAAGAGTTTTACCAGCTTTTGATATTTGGGGGTGGTCAGTACAAGAGATACAGACATGGCGAAACTCTTGCTTAATCAATTTGCTCATAGCCCATTGTGATATAAAATACCAACATTTGGTCATAGGTTGATATTGTATTCTTAAAAAACGGACTGTTCATGAAATAGATTCAGATTGTGCAATATTAATCAGTTGGATATTCGTCCTCATGAACTGATTTTTGTTGTGGACTTGCAAACCAGCCAAATTCTCTCTGGGCATACTCTAACTGTTTCTGATCTTCGGCTGTCCAGGTTTCTTTATGCAGATAAACTATATCGAAGGAAAACCCCTTACCAGGTTCATACTGCTCAGTCGCAATACCAATGACGGTTTTACAATTCTGTTGCAACCCTCGCACTACAAAGCATCTTCCCCCTAACTCAGTGACACGGTATTGTCGGTCTTCTCCGTGCGGCTTTGCCAAAAATACATAAGCTATACTGGATTGCGGTGATATTAGGGTTCTTGACTCGATTCTACGTTGAGCAGCCAAATCCATGAAATCCTTAAAGAATTTTCCTAATATTCGGCGTGCAAATCGGGGTTCTCTTGCCATTGCACGAAGCGCAAGTTCAGATTGATTTAAATCAGGTCCGAATTCTAAATTATTGTTCAGGACATCCTCACTTATATTTTCAAGGAGTCTATCCCATATATAACTGTCTTTATCAGCTTCTCTTTTCGCCTTGTATTCTGGTTTCTTAATTATCTCATCCCAAATGTTGCTTCCCACAACAATGACATCGAAATCCTGTGGGTAAGAACGTCCATTATATATGTAGTAACCCAGAAGTGTTGAATATTAAGAAAAAGCTGATAAAAATAGCCCAAAATTTGGTAATATTTGGGCGAATAGTTAAAATATTTTAGTTTGATAATGATTATAAAATCATTTCCCAAGATTGTCAAAGATATCTTGAGCGAACTGCCAAAAAAGGATTATCCAGTATTGAACAGCCGTCTGTTCTTTGAGTGTTGGCTATCTTATGTATTAGATAATAGCCTCACAAGTATGCGAGATTTATTTAAGAGACTTAATAATACAGGGTTTGAAGTAGATATTTCTACTTTTTCCAAAGCAAACTTGCATCGAAGTCAAAAACCATTCCAAGAAATTTATAAAAAATTAAACGAGTTAGTAAAAAGTAAAACTCACAAAAAATTACACGATAAATATACCATTTGTCCAATCGATTCGACAATTATTACGCTGACAAGTAAGTTGTTATGGGTGCTAGGTCATCACCAAGTCAAACTTTTTAGTTCGCTAAATTTAGCTACAGGAACTCCAGAAGATAACCTAATAAACTTTGGGCATAAGCATGATTATAAATTCGGTTCAAGAATGATATCAAAATTGCCAGAAGATGCTGTAGGCGTGATGGATAGAGGATTTGCAGGATTGAAATTTATTCGGGAATTAGTTCAGGAGAAAAAATATTTTGTTCTGCGAATAAAGAATAATTGGAAGCTAAAATTTGAAGAATTAACTGACTTATTTAAAATTGGTGCATCTGATGATACTCAAGCCTATAGAGTAGTTAATTTTTGTGATTTAGAAACGAAAACTGAGTTTCGTTTAGTCACTAATTTACCTGGCTCTGGAGAAGCCGCAGTTAGTGATGATGAAATCAGAGATATTTATCGATTGCGTTGGGGAGTGGAATTGTTGTGGAAGTTTTTAAAAATGCACTTAAAGCTTGACAAATTAATTACCAAAAACGTCAATGGTATCACGATACAAATATATGTTAGTTTGATAGCTTATCTCATTTTACAGCTTTCATCTATTCCTGAACAATGGGGAAACACACTATTAGATAAAATTCGCTATATTCAGTCTTGTATGTGTCAGAAAACCAGCTATGTTCATTGGTTTGAGGAGATGATGTCATGTTGACAATTTCACGCTTTGTAGACTTAGTATAATCAATAATGTAAAGTTTTGTATCAATATTCAACGTTTCTGGTAGTAACCTAAAAGGTCTTCTTCATATCCCTCAAATACGGTTTGCTTGCCAGAATGATATAAATCTTCTTTATCAATAAGGTATTGCACAAAATCCGTTATTGTATCAAGTTCTCTTAGTATTGTTTCAAAGGAAACCCTATCGAATACATGAACAAATCCCTTGCCAAAATCACCAAATTGAATTGGAACCTTATCATCTCCACCTAAAGCGACAGCAACACGATGGATACGCCGCACGTCTGATGATGGAAAGGGTAAGCCTTGGCTGCCATCGCTACGGATCACATGTGAAGTCAATTTAATCCGTTTTTCAGCACCATAGATTTGATCTACTGAACCTTCAATAGCTTTTCTAAGCCATCGTTGCCAATCTACTTCAATATTGCCGCTATCGGTGAGCTTAATATCTTTAACACTGATAATAATAATATCTGGTTCGCAGACAATAAGGATGTCACATAGCTCTTTGGAATTCTTTCCTCTAGGATTTGCGTAACTCCAGAGAGAAAGGAAGGATTTATGGCAGACTTGGTAAACAAATTCTTCTGAATCATTAACAGGTTTATTCATATTAAAAAATACAATTTTACTATGTTATCTACCTATCTAGATAACATAGTAAAATTGTATAAACAAAATTTCTAGCGATTGGTTAGTTTCTTGAATTCTAAGCTAGTGTGTGTGTAAATCCTATTTTGAGGCAGTTGCGCGCAACGACAAACCGAGCGGTGTGCGTTCCACAATAAAGCACGAGAGGCAGATGTTCCTGCTTCTCCATAGGATTGTAAACTTTATGGTTTTTTTGTGATTATAACAGTCGTCCCAGATTTAATCCCCAACTTAACAGCAGAGCCAGCAGGTATTTCTAAAACGCGGTTGACTAGTTCAGCCGAATGGTAAAAAGGACAAGGTTCTTTAGAACATGGTGGCGCACTTTTCACAACTGTCTTGACTACTCCATTTTGAAGGAAGATGATGTCGAGGGGTATCTGTACATCTTTCATCCAAAACTCTACTTTCTGCGTTTTGGCAATTTCAAACAGCATCCCCCGATTTTCGGGTAGCTCTTTTCTGTACTTCAATCCCAATGCCAGATGCTTTGGTGTCTGCGCCACTTCCAATTGAATCTGTTTGCTTCCAACTTTTGCGATCGCAGTAATCGGTAGTTGTTGGGGAGAACGTGCCGCTAGAGCAAGTATACTTAAGATCATTGACCCTACAGCTAAACTAATACCAGCAATCGGACCAATTATGTTCAGGCACTTTAATAAAAATTGAAAGGAGTTATGGGAGTTTTTCGCTTGAGATAGAGTTGTTGCTTGAGATTTGTTCAAAGGGTTGATCATCTTATCCACCAAATATATCTATATTGCTAATTGCATATTGAGAAGAGTCTGCGGGAGAAGACGGTAATCCTTGAAGGTCAGCCTTGTTCCTCATACTTTCCACCCTGTCTGCCTCCCTAATCGCTAATGGATTGATTTGCCGACGTTCTTCTAAAAGAGTGGCAACTGAAATTTCCAGTGGTGGCAAGTCAGCATCTGAAGGTATGGGAATATCTTCTGGAAACATTTGGCAGAAAGTGCTGGCTGCCGCCCTCTCCACAATGGTTTGGATTTCAGCACCTACACAGCGATTGGTTTCTTTAAGAAGTCGTCGCCATTCTTCTTGACTGTAGGGGTCATCGCCGCCACGAAATCTGTTATCAAACCGAGCGCCGTGTAGTTTGAAAATGGTGTGTCTTTCACCATAGTTGGGCAGGTCTACTTTATAGATATAGTCAAATCTTCCTGCCCTGGTAAGTTCTGGAGGCAACCATTCCATACGGTTAACACTAGCAATCACAATTACATCACTAGTGCGTTCCTGCATCCAGGTTAGCAACTGTCCTGCTAACCTTCTAGCTACATCATCATCTCCAGAAAATCCTTTATCAAAATCGTCAAAATAAATTACAACTTCGTTGAGGCGGTCTGCTAATTTCAGTAGTTTTTTCAGTCTTCTTTCTGCTTCGTTGCCATAGCTTCTAAAGTTACCCCAATCTACTAAGATAAGGGGAACACCCAGAATTTGTGAGCATACTTTAGCAGAGTGTGATTTGCCTGTACCAGGAGGTCCCACCAGCATTATGCCTTTGGGAACTTTCAGCTTATATGCTTTAGCAAGGGGACTAAAAAGTCTTTTGAATTTCTTAAATGCCTCTTGCATCAACTCCAATCCTCCTAAAGCAACTTTAGGAGGTGGAATAAACTCAATTTCATAAAGTCTATTGAGCAGATTTATTTTATATAGCAATAGATTTTTAGCTATTTCTTCTGGACTATCATCATGATGGAAGCTAATTGATTTTAGCCCTTTGAGAAAGTCACAGATGTATAGTCCAATGCCACCACGGGCAATAGTAATTTTGTCCCTCTCATTAAATGTTGGTGGCAACAGTCCTTCTGCCTCTTCATTGAGAGCTATGAGAATTTCTGAAGTGTCAGGAAGGTCTTGAGTGAGCAGGGGGATTTGGGCAGCAAGTTCTGGGTGTAGGTCTGCCTG
Organism: Goleter apudmare HA4340-LM2; assembly: GCA_019359495.1. Lineage (GTDB taxonomy): Bacteria > Cyanobacteriota > Cyanobacteriia > Cyanobacteriales > Nostocaceae > Goleter > Goleter apudmare. The sequence continues at coordinate 1,086 of JAHHHF010000045.1, read as the reverse complement.
TGGCCCCAACAGAATAGCGCACTTAATTCCAGAGTCAGCACATTTGGTAAGGGAGAGATTGAGCAAATTGGATTTTACCCACTCAGACAGCAGAAAAAACTGAGTTTCTTGAGGGACATTGGCACTAATCCAAGGGTATAGGTTTTCTATTATGAGTACTCCTTCTCCCTGATAATTTTCCCAAAACTTCAAAATTATGAAGTAGTCTTTTGAGTCTTTTACTAGTGGTGGAATGTATTCATCAAAGTTTATGATATTTATCTGTCCACTATCAGAGTAATCAATTTTTTTAATGGCTGACTGCCCCAAATTCCAAAGCAAACATGGAGTTTTGATAGAGGCACAACATTGGGAAATATATCGCAGAATCCTATATCTTTCTTGAAAGGGGGATTCACAACAAATAACAGTTTCTCCCTGCTCAATTAGTTTAATAAGCTGGTTAAAGATATCTGATGTCATCTTTTATCCATGATTTGTTAACAAAATACTAATTGGATTTTTGATTTAATAGCTACTATCAAACTGTGCAAAAATATATATCATTTGATAGATGAGTTTTTGTGAAAAAAAATAGATTAGTTTGTAGTTTTGGTTGGGGAATGGGTGTTTTTAGGATGGGGATGTTGTTCATCAACCACAGCATGGCTAAGTCAACTCCCGTCTATCCCATCCTCTTCATCCCCTCCTTCTCTACCCCCAAGGACTTATTTCCTAACATCAAAACTTCTGGAAGTGGTACTGCTCCTGTGGGTGCATCTGAAGAGCAGTTTGGAGAAGTGCTAGTGCATTATTTTGGTGTAATGGTGCGATCGCAGCAGGAGATGCTGCCAAATGGTCACGAGCGTCCTTACACCGCTGATTTTTTAATTGTAGAACCGAATACTGGATTACACATAGATATAGAGGTGGACGAGAGCCATTCATTTGCCACAAGTGAGCCTACTCACTGTATAGGTCAGGGCAAACGCACCTTATTTCCTAACAAAAACTAATAAGGATTTCAAAATCATTTATATAAATGCAAAATTTGGCAAAAAGATAAATAGAATAAATTGATTCTTTGCTAACACGTAAATTAGCTTA
>JAHHHF010000044.1 GCA_019359495.1 Goleter apudmare HA4340-LM2 | reverse complement strand
ACTGTTGAGACTATACGCACAAAACTATTGAAGCTAGGGGCTGTTATTACAGTTAGTAAACGACGTGTTTTCATCGCAATTAGTAGTGCTTGTCCTTATAAGGAGATTTTCGCAAAGGTTTATAAGCCTAGATGAATCTGTTGATTGGTAGTGATGATTGCGCTCATTTTTTTATCTGTAAATTAAATCTTACAGTCAGCGCTTTAGCGCAACTTTTAGATAAAATTTACCTGAATTAACTTGTTTAAATCCTCATCAAAACAAGGATATTTGCCTATATTTTTTATCAGCAGAGATAAATAAACTTGTACTTTCAATTGCACTACGCTGTGCAATCATTAACTGATTCAAGTTATGAATGGCTCTTCCTTCATTATTTTGTTTGGAACCGTATCTGCGCGTGTCTATTCCTGCTTCCCTTAGCGTTTTACAGCACAAACAGTTACATTGGGGTGCAGTGGGTGTTTTACCTGGTTTAACTGCTTTGTATTTGATAAGTTTTTCTCCATCTGTAAAGAAGAAAGAGCCAGCAGAAAAAGCTTCCTTAAAATAACTAGCACCATCAAAACTGGTGACTCCTAATTTGTGAAAAGCTTTGGCATATTCTGGTGCTGATAATCCAAAAATATGAATCCGAATTTTCTCTGGGAGTTTTTGTAATTCTTCAACCACAGTTTGAATGATACCCATATTTCGTTGTTTGTCTGAAGATTTGGGGACAAGCCCTCCTAGCGCTATTGCTCGATATCCCAATTCGTAAAGTTTCAGCGCATAGCCTAATCTTTCTTCTGTGGAAATTCCATGAATCACTGCCATTGGTAGTCTACCTTCTAATAGTGCTGCTAATTCAATAAATCGAGCAGCACTGTCATAGTTAAATTGGCGACGTTGGCTGATGTTATTTCCTAGAAGAAGTGCATCTGGAGCGACTACAATATCTCCCGTTTTGCTGCGTTCCTTATACTCATAAATTGCCCAATGGGGTGTTACTAATTGTCCCCTCAACTTTGGAATATTTAAATGGCGATAGGAATATGCACCGCAATCCCACAGAATTAGAGAATTTGGTATCATTGCTTGTCTGAAAGCTAAAGAACATAACCACCCATCTGGTTGAGCTTCTAGAAGTTCCCAAATACCTATTTTTCTGCCGTATAGTTTGATGTAGTCTGTTTTGCCAATGACTCCTAAATATTGCGCCATTATAATGTTTGTAAAATTTGTGAATAGCCCCCATAGCTCATAGGGGCTATTGTGTTGCAAAATTTTGTTATGCCAATTCAATATGAAGATACGCCAAACTAAAAATCGTCTTCAATCTATGCTACAAGCTTTCTTCTAAAACAGAGTTTGGTGTAGTCTCACAAAGAAACGGTATTACTTGGAATTATTCACTCAGCAGTAAAACTTCCCATATTAATCTAGGAGAAGCTTTGAGCAAGGAGTTTTTGGCTGCTGACAATTTCGATAACCAATCACTATTATTTAGGGATTTCCTCCAGCAGTGTTGCAGATAGTCGAGAAGCCACATCTGTTGGTGGAACTCCAGTGTTGCTTCTATTTCTTTGGCAATACTCAGTGCTGTCAAAGGATTGGTAAGAGGTGTAGCTAGTTGCTTCAGAAGCGATCGCTCTATTGATTGAAGTTGTTCGTGGTGGGCGTGAGCCTGTCCTGGAGAACCAGCCGCCAGCGCCATCACCACCGGGTTATTGAGGATTTCAACTTGTCCAATTCTTTCAAAAACTGCTTTCATTTCGACATCAGTTAATCTGTGGAAAGGGATGATTTGGCAACGGCTAGTAATAGTGGGAAGTAAGCGCTCTTTTTGGGAGGAAAGGAGGATAATAGTGCCAGTGGTAGTCTCTTCCAGCGTTTTGAGCAGAGCATTGGCAGTATTTGGCTGCATCTTATCAGCATTTTGGATGACCACAGCTTTGAATGGTGCATTGAGAGGAGAGCGGGAGAGAAATTGAGTAATTTCTCGAACCTGCTCAATCCTGAGAAGCGGTGGAGACTTCCTCTGTACTCCAGCAGCAGCCAACTCACTCTCGTTCAACAACTGTCCCTGATGCAGATAAGTTGGCTCTACCCACAGCAAATCAGGTTGATTGGTGAGGTTATGGATGTTAAAAGCTTCGGCGAGGAAGCATCTAGCAGCTAGGGATTTGCCTACACCTTCTGGGCCGGCGAACAAGTATGCAGGAGCAAGTCGATTGTGTGCGAGCCTCTCTGAGGGAAGAGCGATCGCTCCTTTGAGTAAAGACACCGCTAGGTTTTGTCCCACCAAGGCGGACAACTCGAAGATTTCCTTAACTGGTTGCACAAATTCCGACTCTGTGCTTTGAGGTGGGGTAGAAAGAGAGGATTCTTCTGTGACTTTAAGTAGATTTAGTTGATTCATTGTTTGAATTGTTGATTTTAGTGAGATATGGCAATCTCATTTGAGTTTTGAGAAATACGCTCCTTGGCTGTTAACAGTTGACCAGTCAACAGCCAACAACCAAAACACGATATTTACGAATCATTTAGGATTGCTATAGTTAGCACCTATGAACAAAGTTTGATGATTTGAGTTTGAAGGGCGAGCTTTTCGTCTCCACCAGACTTGAGCATTAGTTCCAGTTCCAACAGCACTTTCAAAGCATTTTGCAGTCTGTTTGTACTAACACTCTTCACCTCTTGGCGTATGTAGTAGAGGCGTTTGGGATTTTTCAGTTCTGCAATTTGGGCGATCGCACTATCGTCTTGACATCCAGCCGCCACCATCAGTTTGACTATTAACCAGGTGCGAAAGGCAGTAGTCAGGGTAGCGACAATCCTTAAAGTAGGCTCATTGCATCTGATTAAGTTTTCGACTAATTTCAACGCTTGAGAAACATTACCCAACCGAATAGCATTAGCTAATTGCAAGCTATTGGCTGCGTTTGCTGACACCAACTCTCTCACTATATCTACATTTATAGTTCCACTTTGAGCATAGGTTTTCAGCTTTTCTAGTTCAGTAAACGTCAGTCGCGTATTGTTACCTGTCGATTCAACTAATAAAGAGTAAGCATCCGCAGTCAGGCTGACATCCATCTCAAGAGCCAGGGTGCGTGCTTGTTGTATGAGTGCGTTCGTCTGCCAGTGGGGAATTAGGGGAAACTCTATAGCGAGTGCATATGTAAGTAATAGTTGGACTGATTTGTTTTTGGCATCTGGTTTGTTAAGGTTTGTAATCAGCAAGACGTTTGTTTCTGGGATTGCAGGCAGAATCTGTTCCAATTTTACTAGGGTTGTTTTTGGGCAAACCCCCAGTAAAGAGCTGTTTGGTAGATGAACTAACCGTCCTCCACCCCCCACCGGAGGAGTCATGATATCTGCAAACGCTTGAGGGATTGTCTCCTGAGCAGAAGGTGAGTATTCAGAATAGTTGACGCAGTTCCAATCCCGATCTAGGATATGCGATCGCAGTTTCCCAATAGCGCGATGCATTAAGAACTCGTTTTCGCCCCAGTACAAATGTATTGGCATGAAGCTTGTTGTTAAATTCACTTTCTTTGCGCCTGAGCGTTAGCTCTTCTGCTGCTTGAGAAACGCCCAAAACCTAGATATTGTTAGACAATATCTCCTGAAGAATTAGGATTTTCTTGGCGCGGGTCAGAACGGTCCGGGTGAAAACCACCTTGCACCCAAAGTTGCCGAGATTTTTGTATAAAGCGATCGCTCCGGCGTTCATCATTTAAATCAATTCGGTTGCAAGTAGCTCGACCTGTAGGTGTGATGCCGATAATTTTTGTACCATCCGCCGACCAGATAAAGTGTTCAGCCCACTGTTGCTGACGAGGATTAAATAACGAGACTTCTTGCTCTGTTTCTGGGTCGATTCCTACTGTAAAATTATAGTGACGTTCATTGCACCGACGACAAGCTGAAGCCAAATTATCCACATCATCCGAACCCCCCAAAGATTGCGGCTTGATATGGTCGATTGTCAGGGGAGACGTGCTGAGAAATTCAGGATAATGGCAGTATTCGCACTGAAAATTAGCGCGGTTCCGTACAAATTCTTGGATACTGTTAGGAATTGTCACGACCCAGATGCAATAGTGGCATTTATATAGCTAAAAATTGTGTCTAATTCTCCAATAGCCTCTAGTTCAACGGCTTCTTCTGGTGTCAGTAAATCAGCTTTTTTCTTATCCAAAAGTTCTTGCAAACGCGAACCTAGCTCTTCAGTAAATTTGAAAAGATTGAGATTGTTGACTTTTTCGACTCGAATACCAGTCGTTAGCCAAGATGAGGGTCTAATTACTACTGGATTCATAGGGTTATTACGATTCAATATACTACTATTGTACTTACTTTAAAAGAGTTAGCACCAGATCCAGACTAGAAGTCAAGCCTCGTCCGTAACTGTTGAATGGCGCGATGCATAAGAAACTCGTTCTCTCGATAGTACAATAATACTATTAATTTGTGATTTAGTTATGATGGTATTTTAAAATGTGAACAGAAGTAACTTACCTGTTTGGAAAAATATAATCCTTGATTATTAGGGGTTTAAGCTATTAAAAAAGTAATTTATTCGTGCGCGGTTTCTAACCGTTGCAGCTGAGTGTCAGCGCCAAACTATAAAATTTACTCTCATTAGTTCAAATATATGGATAATCAGTCATCTAAAGAAATTGCTTTAAAACATTTGGAGAAAATAGCGAATATTGATGGTGGTAGTGAAAGAGAGGATGATTTTTTTGTGGGATTTATGAAGAGTTTGGGAGTACCAAAACCGTCAAAGATGACAGAGGTAGATGCTGAAAAATTATTAGGCAATTTGGCAACTGAAAAATGCTCAAAAGAATTTGTGGAATCCTTAGTATATTGGCTACTTCGTCAAGGTATTTCACCCCCAGCGAAGGAAGCAATATTAGAAAGTGATATCGATGGGGATGGTGTACCATTATGGCGAGAGTTAGTAGATGGGAGTAACCCTTTTGTTAATGACCGTAATCCTCCAGTGATCCAGAGTAATTTTGGTAAAGATATTGTTAGAAAAGAAAATTTAGAATTATAAAAAAAATACACAACACCCCACGAAGGAGTGCTGTATATTTCTATAAAGAATCAACAGTTAAAAATGCTCGAAAATGCTCTCTAATTCTGCTTTGTACTGTAGCACTGCATTGACCCCACCATTCTTCTGTTGGGGTTCCTCCCATACAGGAGAGAATGGCATAGAATCTATCTCCCTGATATAAAATTGGCAAACTAATTCCGCCTTGAGATGTTTGCCGAGGGTTGCAATGTACACCAAAGCTATTGAGAAGTTTTTCGAGTTTGTTCAGTTGTTGAATTTCTGGCATAGTACTTATTGTTTAGTAGATGACGAACGCGCTACAGGTTTACGAGTAGTCCGTCTTTTTCGCTTCGGTTTGCGCTTTTGCGCTAAAATATGCTGCACATACCCAACTATTGTTTTTGCTGCTTCTAATGCCTGATTCTCTGGAATATCTCTGCATAACCAATCAAATGCAGTTCTCCAAGTTTCCCATCTGCTTAAATAGCTTCTTTGGTTAGGATGATGAGTCGCAATAATTCTTGCAGCTTCTGCAATTACTGCTGATTTAGTCATAGCCTGCATATTTATCTGGGTAAATTTTGTAATTTGTTTTTAGGGTGATGAATGCACTTATAATTTGTCGATTGTGATGAGACAGCACTCTACTTCTGTGTAGCGATCGCTATTCACAAACAATCCCCAGGGCAATTCCTCTACTTGAGCATTAACTGTGGTCAGCCAATGACGAAATTGCTTGTAAAAACTGCTGTTATATTGCCAAGGAGTATTACTAGCTAACGATACAAGCCTCCCACCTGAAGAGAGACAATGGTAAGCCTTTTTTATATGGGAGATTTGTTGCGAGAAAGGGGGATTTTGTATGATGTTGTGATAGCGATTATGGAGATTATGTGTACTGAGTAAATCTGAGCCGATAACAGTAAATCCCTGGAGAGTAAGTAGAGTCTGAAGTTCTATAATCGGTTCGATTACTTCTAAAATCGTCCCAGACTCTCGCATAGCAATGGCTAAATTACCAAATCCAGCAGATGGCTCTAAACTTAAACTATTTGACTCAATGTTGGATGCTTCTATCAATAATTCCACTACCCAAGGAGGAGAAGGAAATACATCCCACTTTTTAAGTATTTCGCTCTGGTTCAGATTCAACAATTCTTACTTCGTCTCGTAGTTCTTTACTTACAGATTTTTGTGTATAATCTTGGAGTTGAAGGCGTTGCACAGTACCAAAATGTTGACGGATAATGTCAAGTCCTTCAAGGAATTGTAGAATACAGGTTGGGCCTCCTACCTGATATAAAGAAATGGCATCTTCCCATTCCTTAAGGCTGGCTTTCTTTGACTTGAGAATTTCCACAATCGCTGCTGGTAATCTGACTGACTTCCCAGTATCTAAGTCTCGATGAGATATGGTAGCTAGTAACAGTTCTTGCTCAGACTCTACAGTTTCCCCCTTGGATAAATTGATATGATGGAGTTGAGCAGCTACTCCAAATAAGGGCAGTTTTAACTGTAGAATTTTTCTTTTTTTATTAGAAGTTGATTGACGATTTTTGGATTTTAATTTAACTGGGTTTTGGGGTGACTTGATGTTGAGAATTTGAGATATTGTCAGAGATAGTTGTCCTTTAGGAGACAGATGTATCTTACTATCAAGATTGCAATGAGGATAAATGATGCGATGTTCATACTCTGCCTCGCATCTGGGGTCGCCAAATACTCTTAGCTTGACTCGAAGTGTATGAAAAATCCACCCACTGCCTCTATCTAGACATTCTGGTAATGTAATAGTTGGCAGATTTTCTGTCCATTCTATAGTGACAATTCTATCCCCAGATAAACCCTCATGTATTTCTCTGACTTTAGCCCCTGGATGTTTTTCATTAAACTTGTTTACCCATGCTTTCTGCTTGTTGTTAAGGCGAGGTTTGGCTTTTCTTTTGGACTGTGATTTTTTCATAAAAATTGTTGCAGATAACAAATAGCACTTTGTGAAAGTCAATTTTTTTAACGTAGATGCGGAGCGGCTACTCTACGAGAACGCCAAGGGCGAAGCCGCAGGCTACCGCAGAGGCGCAGAGAACACAGAGAGAAGGAAGAAATGCTTAACTGAACTGTATTGACCCATAAAGGGATAGAGTTTTAGGAAGGAGAGTCTTTAATACTGGTTTCGCCCATGAAGAGAGAAGGTTTTTAACCAATACTCATTTGCCACTCGCACAGAATTTATACTGAATTATGACTCCTGAGTTCTTTTTTATAAAAATAGTTTTTTCTCATGAATCACTTAGAATTTCTATAGTAAAGGCAACACAAATTGTCATGTGTTGCCTTGTTAATTAAAGTTGTGTAGTGGTAATTCTAGACTAGAAAATACTTAGCTGTACTCCCAATTTGCTAGATAATTGTGGTTCGATGATTGAGAGAATTTCATCTCGTTTATTGGCAATCATCCCTAAATAGTAGCTACTCGAATATGGGGCAGAGTTGGTAATTCCTTGCAACCCCTGATAGAAAGTGACGATATCACCAGTATTGCCAAGAGCAAGAAGAGTCTTTTCACCTTTTCTGATTTTGCGTGTGATTTGTAATTCCTCAAGTGGAAATTCCCCAGAGGCAATGATTTTTGTCAGTTCTTGGTAGTATTTCTCGGCGCTGACTTTCGACTCTAGATATTGAGTGAGATAGTTCAAAGGAAACTGCTTCTCAAGGCGAGAGCGATCGCGTTTACGCCACGAACCTTTGGTGGTGATTTTTCCATCTTCGTGCCAAAGGATATAGTTCTTAGCTCCTCTGGTAGGAACAAACATAGCTTTGACTAGAACTTCCAATTCTATGTTGATACCGTTTGGTAAAGAGTTCTGTAGGTTCTCAAACACCATTAACGGTTTAGGGTGAGAGAAGAAGATACCATCAGTATCCGATTCCACCTGCACACCCCCTGCTTTCTCAATCACATCAATCATGAATCGCAGTATGCGTCTACCATAAGCTGTTACCAGTGCAGCAGCTTCCATATCGTTAAAGCCAACGCCAGAAGTACCATAAAAGCCAAACAAGGAGTTAATCAGCTCCTTGAGAGAAGCTTCCGCTTGTTTGACACCCATATCCCCAGCTTTCCCCAATTGTTTGAGTTTGAGACGTTCTTTGGTGAGATACTCTAGAATGCTCAATCCTACTCGGCGCGTATCCTTGCGAGAGCAAATGCCATATTTAAGCATGATGCTGGGATAGAGGCTGGAAACATCGATTTTGGCAATGCTGCGGTGCAATCCAGATACCGATATTACCAAACCCCCCTCAAACTTCATCTTGCGATCGGCTGTTGGTTCATAACCTGGGTATTGGCTTTCTAGTACCCGCTGCCATTTAGTACCATTGCCAGTAATAGAAAGCTGTTGCAGATTCATCCTTGGTACTATCAGAGACTCATAGTGGTAGGAAGGAACCAACTTATCAGCAATCAGTTTTGTGTCTTCCAAATCATAAATGAGGTACTCCCTAATTTTTTGCCATCCCCTAGAACCTGAACCACCACTCCAACACTGTTGAATTTCTGGGTGACTTAGCACCAATCTTTCATGCTCCCTTAACCCCATCTGCAATACGACTTTCTTGAGGGAATGGCTATTAAAGAGAGATTTTGAGACAAAATCCCACCTTAATACACAGATATATATATCAACGTGTTGGCTGTTTCTAATGAATATTTCTCGAATCTCAATCGGCTTGCCAAATACCTGTGCCGTTCTGATAGTTCTAGATTTAGAGGAGATGGTGAATGGATGTGGTATGCCATTGATTTTGCACCTATGGATGATAAATGGTAAATCAAATTCTGTACCGTTGTATGTCAGAACTACATCGGGTGATGTGCGCTGAAAATGGGAGATAAATTGGAGGAGCAATTTTGATTCATTTTCTTCCATGAATACAAAGTACTCCCCCAATTCATTCATGCATCCTATGGCTAGGATGCGCTCATTTTCAGATATCAGCCCTGATGTTTCAATGTCGAGTATCATCTGTTTCAGGGCATTATATGGCTTAATTGTTCTTATTGGTTGCCATTTGAGAGGTTCTGCATCGTCTGTATAAAAGATATCTAGTTTGTTTTCTTGAACTACAATTTTGTTGCCACTTTTGGTAATAAAGTTACGATGATTGTAAGCAGCATCCATTGTTTATTCAGTCAAGTAGTTAGTGTTTCCTAATTTCCGCATTCTGAAAACGATTGAGTTGATTTCCAAAAAGTAGTGTGGAGAAGGATGCTGAGATAGGAAATAGTCGAAATCATCTAAACTAGTAATGGTCAATTCTTGAGGGAGTATGCGTCCTTGCAGATTAAGAGAGATTTTGGGGTAGTTTCGTGGATCGTATCTAGATAATGATTCATATCTAGATATTTTCTGCAAATGGTAAGTAATGGAATTGATATTCAAGTAATAATCTGTGGTTGAGTGAGTGTAGATAAATTCACCCAATTCTTCCACTTTATTTAGTTGTTGATGATGGACTGTTTTATCTTCAGTTTGACAAGAAATTTCCATGCTCAATACTCACTCGGTAGCATCAATACTGTTTGGCAGACATAAAGCTTGATTTGTTGTAAGGGAAAGTCGGTAAATTCTATGTTTTGCACTACATCTGGATGACAATCTGAATCAACACGACAAGTGAGGACTGCTGTTTTATCGGTATTAACTTCCAATTGCCAAAGTTGAAATTCTTTGAGTTCTGGATGTTTCGATAAAAGTTCATTTGTTTGATAAGAGGCAATAGCATCAATCAGCCAATAGGCTTGAGCTTCTTCTGCTACAAATTGGATGCCCTCTGTATATAAGAGTTTCTTAGACCAGTGTTTAAAGTTTGTAGAAGAACCTGTGAAGTGGGCTAAATCGTCTTGGTTAATCATGATGTAAATTGTGTGTTATGACTTCAATAGCAAAAGGCGTTAGCCATCAATTGCTGATAACAAAAAGCCCCTCAAAATGAGGGGTTGGCAATCAGAAATTGTGAGAGTCAGGACTTACGCAACTGGCTCACTCATCTTCTGGTACAAGAGTCAAGGGTCAAGGGTCAAAAATAGAGGTTTTTTGGACTCTTGACTTTTGACTCTTGACAACCTAAACGAAAAAAATGTGACACTTGCGTAAGTCCTAATAGTTTTACCTGGAAGCTATCAACTGTCCTACCATTTCCACCCAAGCAGGTGCTTTTTTTCCATTAACTGGTATGAGAGAATTCCACTGTTGTTGCAGAGATTCGATGCTCATCTGAGGTAGTTGTTCTTGCGCCCAGGCGATCGCATCACCAGGTGTTTTCCAGTTAGTCCACGGTGGATTATCTTTCATGGAAATGAATGTAGCCGGAGTAGTACAGTTAGTAGAAGGTAGCAGCCCCAGAATGATCACCTCTAGCCATAATTGTGGTTGAGTAGAAAGCTTCACTTGCACTTCGCATTGTCTGAGATGTTGTTGGGCGAGTAAGATGGTTGTGCTATCCCAATTTTTCGTGATTTCACACAATTCCTTCCAAGTGTCTTCAGTAAGTGTCACCATCTCTTGATTATTGGGAGATGTTTTGGCAATCAACATATCTCTAAAGAAGCTGGTGAGATTTTGCAGAATTACCAGTGGTTCTTTACCCCACTCTAGTAAATTGCGAATAATCGCAATCACTGCATCACTGTTATTTTCTTGAATCCTCTCCACCAGTGTTAGCAATTCGTACTCTGGTACAGTACCTGCTAATTCCCATACCCAATTAGGGGTGATAGTAGTGTTAAGCAGACTGAGTTGATCTAGCAAACACTCAGCATCCCTCAAACATCCAGAAGACATTTGTGCTACCAGCCGCAGCGCTTCTGGAGTAATATCGATTATTTCCTCAGAGATAATGTAGTTTAGGTGTTTGACCATATCATCAACACCAATTCTTCTAAAATCGAACCTTTGGCATCGAGAGGCAATGGTGGTAGGCACTTTGTGAACTTCTGTGGTGCAGAGGACGAATACTACATTACGAGGAGGTTCTTCCAAAGTCTTGAGAAGAGCCTGGAATGCTTGGGAACTGAGACTATGTACCTCATCCAGAACGTACACTTTGTAACGACTGTTGACAGGTGCAACATAAACACGGTCGATAATCTGCCTGATATTCTCTACGCCAGAGTTGCTAGCAGCATCTATTTCTACTACATCCAGAGATAATCCACTAGCGATCGCACTACATGAATCGCATTTACCACAAGGTTCGGGAGTGGGAGAGTCACTATGTTGACAGTTGAGAGATTTTGCCAGGATACGAGCGCTAGAGGTTTTACCTGTGCCTCTTGGGCCTGTGAACAGATACGCCGAGGCAATTCTCTTTGAAGTGATGGCGTTGGTGAGTGTGGTAGCGATCGCTTGTTGACCAACAAGTTGAGCAAAGGATTGGGGACGATATTTGAGGTGAAGTGGTTGGTATATCATTCTTTTCAAATGCAGATATCTTGAATGCTCCCAAGCTCTCTGGTAATATATGAGCGAGTGAGTGTAACAGTTGTTTATAGGGTTACTTCCTTCACAGTGAAAGAATACCGAAAGATTTTTTGGCGTTGCTGAGTCTAGGAATGAATGTCTCATGCAAAGGCAAGGCAGCGCGTTGCGGAGGACAGTTGCGTGGGCTGTTTCCCCGACTTAAGCAAACTGTCCGTTGCAAAGGAAAATTCATAAAATCATCCCGCATTTATGCAACGCCGATTTTTTTATCGGGCTACGCCCCGCTTCTCTACGAGACGCTACGCGAACGCTAACACGCAGAGGCACAGAGAAATAAAAGATTGGTATTCTTTGGGCGGTAAGGGAGTAGTTTATGCAGCTTCAGTTTTCTTCCTTCTACCTCTAGGTTTGGTAGCAGGAGAATTTGTAGATGTTATTGCTTCTTCTGTTGTTGTAGTTTCCTCCGTTGATTCTGGTGCAGCAGGATTTGTTGCTATAAGAGCAGTTTCTGCTTTCGCAGTTTCTTCTATTACCTCAGCAGCTATCTCAGTTGTTGGTGGTGCTTCATCATTTATTAGTGAGACATCTTCTGTCGCTTGAATTTCTTCCGAAGCCTCTGAGATATTCTCTTTTGTAGAAGGTTCTTCATTTATGGAAGTTAACTGTACTGGCATCACCAGAATTAGCTGATTTAGAATGCCACCTACAGGAGTGATGATAACAGGCTGAGTAGGTTTATTTGCCTTAATCAGTACCTCATCAGTAGGGATAAATTTTAATGCATCAGCAACATATTTTATGTTGAAAGCAATCTGCAAGTTGTCTGGATAATCTATTTCTGACTTGATTAGGATAGATTCAACAGCACCACCGACATCTTGAGATTCTGTAGATAATGTCGCTTGTTGATTGATGTAGTCAAAGTTGACAGCGACAACTTTTTCCTTTTGGTCAGCAACAATTCCTACTCGCTTTAAGGCATTATCAAGTACTTTTCTGTCTGTTGTAAATTGATGTTGAAATTGTTGGGGAATGAGAGATGGATATTGGGGATATTGCCCTTCTAGTAATCTGCTAGTTATCTGAATACATGGTAAGTCAAACACTGCAATTCCATTATTAATGCTAATAGTGCATTCGCAGTTTTCTCCCACACTACTCAGAATCTTTTGCAATTCTGTAAGTATTTGATGAGGAATTGTGATTTCTACTGTATCTAACTCAGTTCCATCCTGTGCATTCTCATTAGATTCTATAGTGCCAGAAGCAACTGCTAAACGATAACCATCAGTAGCCGCAGCCTCCCAATTTGTTCTACTAAATTTAAAATTTACTCCAGCTAAAACTAACCTAGTTTCATCATGACTTGCAGCAAATAGTGTTGCTTCTAATGCTTGTAAAAGTTTGACTGCTGGCAGCGCAATAATCTTGCCCTCAGCTTTAGGAAGTGATGGGAATTCTTGAGGATTAACTGTTTGAATGCGACATTTACCAGAGGAGTGGGTGAGAATAGCAGTACTGTCTGCAATCTCTAGGATGATATCTTGTTTGGGGAGACTGGAGACTACTTGTAATAATAGTTTGGCAGGTAGTGCAATATTACCTCCTTCTTCCACCTTAGATTTGCATTTTGCTCTAATACCCAAGCTAAAATCGAAAGCAGTAACTAAAATTTGTTGTAGGTGTTTATCTGCAATCAACAGTACATTGTTGAGGATGGGGTGATGAGGTTTGTTAGGGACAGCATAGTTGACGAAGGAAAGTGTATCAGTGAGGTCTTTTTGAGAAATTGTGAGTTTCATAATGTGGCGTAAATGACATAGTTGATGATGAGGTGCTTAGTGTAATGCCAAGCACCTTTGAAGTGAGATGTTATGAGTGATTACTAGGTAAGAATTATCATGTGGCTACGATTGCACTAGATTCAGTAGCAGCAGACAAGGCTGGTGTTTCAGGAGAACCAGGAATCATAAGTGGCTTGGCGGGTTCAAGTGATTCCCACACATACTGCTTAATGTTTTGGTTGAAACCCAAGAAATAGTTACGCCAGTTTTCTACTGTTGGTTGTTCATGATCTACTACTCGACAAGCGAAGCTTTTTTGTTTTGTGCCAACTTGTTCTCTAGCAGTTTTGAAACAAAAGATACCCAAGGAGTAGAATAGAGCATTCTTTTGTTTGGCCGGGATACCGTTAACAATAGAATGGCAGATATTGAGTTCTCTACAGAATTCTTGCCAGTGGGCAGAGAAAGATGCTTGGTTTGCACCTGCTGCTTTATAAATGAGAGGAATTTGGTGGAGTGATTCGTTGTTTTGGTCTAACAGAAAGACTTGGAAATATTGGAGGTTGCCAATGTTGTCATCTTCCTTCATTTGGGCGGTGTACCTTCCCAAAATTAGTGTGGAGTTTGACTCTTGTGACTGTTTTCTGTCAAACCCCAAAACTGGTGTTTTGGGACAAACTAGCATTCTAGGATTTTGGATAAGAATACCCTGTTCTTCAGCACCACTAGACTCAAACGTATAGGTAATGAGTTGTTTTTCGTCGAACTCTCTCCAACCAGCGATCGCCATTTGATTAACAGCTACAAAATAGCCACAGGTAGCAGGGGTAGTGCCTCGGAGTGATTGAATGCGGGGAAGTTTGGCATCAGGGTCGAGAAATTCAGGAGAGCAAAATTCATCTTTTTCTTGTACAGGAGGAATTACCTCAGAGTTTTGGAATTCCACAGTAGGTTCAACAGTGGTTTTCATTTGTTGGTTTTTAGTCATTTTTTAGTTTTTAATTAGTGGTTTGTCGGCAATGGTTGTTTAGAAAGCGATTTCGCGTGATTCGTGATGTTTGCCGTTACCGTTGCTTGAGTGGATTGAACTATGAGAATTTAATCGTTCCAGTTCTTGAGTGATTTGTTGTTGTCGTTGCTTGGAAATAGATTGGTAAATTTCTTGGAGAATATGGATAGTTTCTGATAGTTTTTGTAGACAATCAGTACCAAAAACGATGGTTAGAGTTTCTCCATCTTCAACAAATGCACAGCATTGTCTATCCCCATTGCTGTAGGAAGTCACAAATGTTTCTTGTGTGATTTTGGCTGAGAAGGAATGCAATATTTTCATTGTTTAGCAGTTAAAATTTTTATCCAAATGATGTTACTAGTTCTACGAGTATTGCGACGTTTGAGGTGAGCAAGCATTTGGGTTAGACATATCCCTACTGAGTTAGAAAAGGCATATGTAGAGATGAGGGGATGGGGTTTTTTTGTTTGCGGAACCCCAACCCTTGCTGAGTTAGAAAAAGCGTATGTAGACATAGCTTGCGCTTCCGATATCAATTTCTCGGAAGCACAGCGCGTAGCGCCTAACGCCGTGGGAGTTTTGGAGTTAGAGAATTCATTTTGTTAACTAAGTTGGTGGCGTTCACCATTAACCACCCAGCTTCTCTGCATTTATTCAGTGCATCCTCTAATTCATCTTTATTATTGAGTAGTTTGTAGCGAATGAAGTTTCTATAAACTGGATGGATATATGTTTGATAGCCGTTTTCAGTTTGGATGTAGCTGATGCGTTTATAAACCAACATTACTTACTAGACTTTTGTTTTCATTTAGTTGTTGATTGTTATCTTGTTCAGCTAGTTGTACAATTAGCTCTGTCGGCACAGCCCACGCCTTACACTCAAAAGCCATTGATAATCGTTCTGCTTTTCTCACAGTTGCAACAGAGCATTTTTGATTTTCTAAGAGCCATTGCTTAAAAACATTGGCTTTTTCTAGAGTATCAAATCCGAAATAAGAGACTTTTCTTTGTCCTAATGGATTAGTGATAGTGGCAACTCTGGGAGAGAGGATATTGAAAGTCCATCCATCACTATTCAGTTCTACCCTGGTGATGTTGAGCATTAGATTTATCTACGTTGTTCATAGGATGTGATAAGCTGATGCGCGACAAAACATTGCATAAACACTATAGCGGTGTGCAGTTCAGTGAGATACATAAACTTTGCTGAAATGATTTGACAGCAAGGACTTTGGTGTTCTCATAGAATCAATAACCGCTATATTTATGGTTGTTAACGGTTAACTGTTGATGGTTAACCGTTAACTTTTGACCATCGAAATACGGTCAACAGTCAACAGTCATCAAGTAAATGTACAAGTTAAATGCGTAACAGCTTATTAACTACACACCCAACGAACGAAAGCACTGTTTACTGCATATCCGATAACCTTTGTTCACAGTAACTAATCATGTTTTCTGCCAGATTTTTTAGGTTAATAGAACACAAAATAGCAAACAAGGTATCGTTGGCAATATTCTGGTCTTCAAACTTGCCATGTGTTTGTGGGTTTTCTTGAATTAGATGTTTAGCATCTAGCTCCATACTATTGGCAATTTCACTTAATTGTGATGCAGTTTGGTGGAGCTGTTCGAGATATTGTTTTGCGAGTGACATTGGTAATATATTAAAGAATCATCAACGCATTAGCTAACCAACTGATAATTTGAGCAATCAGTTGTTTAGCATGAATAGGAGAGCCTCTATCCAGGTGTTCAATTACCTGATGGATAGTAGTATGCGCCCTCTGCAAAACTTGAATCGCTGTTTGTATAGACTGCGCTTCTGGATTTGTAATAGGGGTGTTGGAGGGTGGAGAAGGTAGTTCATTTTGCGACATTAAATTTTGACTTCTGGAACAGTAGTTAGGTATTCAGTGGCTGTTATTTCTCCTTTGAGAAACTTTTGTAAATTTAATTCATGTTCATTCATGCTATTTTCTGCTGATGACTCGGAATCATTGGTGCTGTTAATGATGCTTGGTAGTTTTGATAATGTCATTGCTAATCGCTCTATGAAAGCATCATGTTTCTCTTGGCTATAGCCAAATTGGTAGATGGTGGGATAGTCATCTTCATTGACAAAGCAGTAGATTATGGAGATGTTATCAGGCGTAATTTCTCGTGTTTCTGCAAGGAGAAATAATCGTAGTTGAGTTTGCCATGATTTCTCTAGTTTTTCTGGCTGCTGAATGTATCTTTCAGATGTCCAGTCTACAGCTATTACTTTATCTCCAGTCTCAATTAACAAGTCATATTTAGCGGTGATAACTGTGTCATAAATGAGTTTTTGGAGATTAACATTATATTGTTTGCTTTCAGAAGGGATATTAATGATTAACTGAAGCTGGGATATCCAATGAGCCATTTTTGGATAAGCTGTGAGAAACGGTTCCACTGGCAATTCCATCATCAACTGTTGCATAATAAGATGAAATTGTCTGCCAAAGTTTTGTTGAGTAATATTTTCAGAATAGTGGAATAGAAATTTTTGCTCAACAAAATACTGCTGAAATTTTTGGGTATTTTTCTCTAATAGTTCCAGCAGTTCATAGTTCAGTAAATTCATATATTTCTCTCTTGGTTGAGTTCAAGAGAGAAGCGCGTCAGCGATATTGGAGGTTAGAGATTACGCTTCTGATGAAATGTGATTGTTGCGAGACAAATTTCTGAGCTTGATGAACTTGAGCATAGCTATAATTTTTGTATCCACAAATTCTGTTGTTTTGTCAAGGTCAACATCACTATTAACGTTTTCTGCGAGAAACATGATTGAGGACATTGGTACTTCAAAAATCTCTGAATAGCCCTTAAGAACATTAATAGTTGGTGTTTTATTTGCAGATTCAATTTCTGAGAGATGTGATTTAGATATTCCTAGTTTTACTGCTAATTCCTTTTGTGTTAAATCATAGAATACCCTCATCAGCCTCAAAGCTTTGGAGATATTATCTACAGGTTTATAGTCAGTAGTATCAGTCATCGGTTAAAATTCAAGATGAGTAAGTAAAATTTGGGAGTTAAGAAAGATTTGCTAATCGGTAGAGAGTTCGTACTGTAATACCCCATTTCTTAAAAGAATCCCATTTGTATTGACATTCTCCGAGTTTGTATTTGGGAGACAATTGACTCCATTTGTCCCAAGCAGGGAGTAAATTAGGACTGACGGATTTGAGAGCCATTCCTACTTTTATCCACGAGTTATAGTCATCAGCAAATCTGGGATGAATCACCTCTAGTAGTAGCAGTGCTTTCTCTACGTCAACATCTGTTGTTTTTAGGCTTGGTTGTGTAGGGTAGTGGTGATTAAGGTACTGTGTTTGCTGTGGTTTTGTAGATAGAGACATCTGCTCAATCACCCACAGAGGTGCTGTTGCCAACTCTACTTGATCGGGGCGACATCCAGGCAGCCAACGATAATATCCGGTAATGGGATGTGCTGATGGAGGCAGCACTGATTGTAAGTTGGTGCCTCGAAGTTCTAGGGCTTCTCCGGGAGTAGTAGCGATTTTCCTAGATTTGAGCCGTTTGTGTTGGGGCAGTTCTAGGATTTTGAATAGGTACTGCGCTCTCCCAGGTCGCCCCGATGTAAATGCTATTGTGGGGGGTAGAGGTTCGGGAGCGATCGCTCTAATTTGGTCGTAGGCACTAAAACCATCACAATCTACAGATACCAGAAATTCTTGAGGATTTTGACCGCACAGCAGACCAATACCCGTAGGCTGTGTCTCGTATAGAGAACAGGCACAACCGCGCACCTTAACTTTTCCTGTGCGAGTAAGTTGTTCTCGTAAGGATTGAGGTGTGAAGGGATATTGCTCCCATCGGTATCCCAGTGGTCTTTTTCCCTGTGTTGGCACTATGAACCAGTGAGAAGGTAGTATCTCTAGGGTTTCAATTAGTTTGCTGATTTGACAGTTTTTTTGAGAAGCATGATTTTAAGTATCTAATTTTCATCAAAAAATTCATTGTCTATCTCACCCTTAATCTTTCATCTGGTGAGGAATATTTAAAGCTAAATATTTGCTTTTTTTAACAAGTTACTGTTACAAATGGGGCAGAAACGACGGCTATTTTTCTGGCGTTTTAGTTGTTTTTCTAGGCAACGGTCTCCTTTCCAAACTTCTGCAACTTTGAAGCTGATACCGCGATGGGTAGCAACTTGAGTTAAGCGAGCGCCTTTTCCTTTTCTGTGTTCTCGGATGCGTTCGTCTAAGTCTTTGGTAAATCCTAAATAATGCTGTGCAGGTCGATTCGGATTAATTGGTTTGTTAAAGTGCAACAAATAAACGTACATAGCAGGTGAACACTAATCATCTGCTATGTCTGCGTAAGCAGACTTGAATTTTGATCAAAGGGATTGGGGACTGGGGAACTCGGCATTGAGCCGAGTTCCACTTGATATTTCTGCCCTATGAAAATAAAACTGAACATTAGGAGGATTTCGCCCAGTTCTACAAACTGTAGGAATGTTGTTGCACCCAAGGCGATGTCTACGATGGTCACTGAGCTTGCCGAAGTGCGGGCTACGCCTACGCTAAAAATTTTAACTTCCTTATTTGATCGCAGTCGCAATTTCTGCAATTAAAGGCTGATACTGACGACTGGCGAAGAGGCGAAAATCATTGGTAGCATCGACACTCATTTTACACAGCAGGCGAAATTGGAACGGAGTTGGAGGTTTATTGACACGCTCTACCTGCACCTCTAAGTGAGAATTTTGTCGAAGCAACTCAAAAACTTCTGCAAGCAAATATCGCGGACAATAACCGACGATATAATGGTCTTCGGTGTTTAAAATTAAAGCCTGAGAATCGTAGGGATTTTGAAATTCGTGAGCTAGCCATAACTTTTCACTCTTTTCAAGCTGATTAATCCGCTCAATGGCACTGCTTGGCAGATGTCGCAGCCCATGCAAAAAAAAGTAAAGATGGTACTGTCCTTGTTCATCAACTTCTGGACAAGGAAAAACAGCGAGTGTATCTGTTTCTCGTTCTCCACCACTGCGGGCTAAAATTGTAATTGGGTCATTTTCATCGTTGAGAATATTGAGCCATTCAATAAAACTTGAATAATCAGGACGCGATCGCGACATTAACCGATTAGCAAACACTGGAAATAACTGAGTTGATGTATAAATTTCATCTAAGCGCGGAAACGAAGACAAAGGCTTAAAACCACATTTGGATTCAGCTTCTTTTACACCTTGGATATAGACAAATTGATAGATACCTTGGTCAAATGTTAAGCGACCAATGGGGAACCAAAAGCGACTAATAGGGTCTTGCCAAGCTAAAAATAATGTTTTCGTTGTCTTCAAGATAGTGTTTCCCTCAAGGTAAGTAGCCTGTGAAAGTTGATTTCCAGAATGGACTGAGCAAAATTGCTTGCTTCAGGGGAGATACGCGAGCGGTTAATACGATTAAAAATATCTAAAATATTGGCTTTTGAAATATTTTCAAGTCGCGCCAACCACACACAAGCCGCTTCGGGATAGCGATTAGCAACGAGTGAGAACGCATCAAAAGTCTTAAGAGTCTTGCTATCATCAACACTGCCATAAAACGCCGAAAAACATTTGTTTGCATAAGCCTCAACTGAGCGTTTCTGTCTTTGAGAGTCAGAGAGGTCACGTCCTAAACTTGAAGCATGGTCGTAAGTAGGTGCTAGGTGTTCCGTTTCTTCTGAAGTTGATGCTGTTTTCATTCGGACAATCCCCCAGTTTTCGTGGTGACGGTCTCCATTACCAATCCACGCATCTAGCAGAAGATAGCCAACAAACACATCTACTGCTGTTTGGATGCCAGAGGGTGGTGTCCAATCAATGGGTAAATTTACAGATTCGCCTGCGATCGCCCTCAGCACTACATCTATTGTATGTTGTGATATACCATAAGTCCCAAACGCAGGGTAGTTCGGCACAATTGAGGAAAGAAGCTCGTTACCATGAACAAGCGTCCCCCCTTGTGGTAAAAAGTTGGGTGAGACTACGCCGCGCGAGCCGAACCAAGTCGAAGCCAATTCATAAACAGCATGGGGAAGTCCCAATAGTTCGCATAATTCTGATGCAACTTTTTCTGCCCAGTCTTCTCCCAAATTTGCTCGGCTTTGCTTATAAAGACAACGACCAAGTTCTTCGTGGTAAAACCAAAACTTATATTTGCTACCTAAAGTTTCATTCGAGGATGCTTCATAAGCTTTTTGTGTAACAAGTAGGATTGGGAATTGGGAGGTCATAAATCGATGATATCGCAGGCTACCACCTTGAAACAAAATAATGCTACATTTTACTGTCTAACTCTGTCAAAATATTTTACTTTCGCTTGACATGAGGATTATTTTGCTGCTAGTCGTATAAATGGTCGCAACCTTTTTTGAGTAAATATCGATTTATAATTCCTCGCGGTTCAACAGTACAAGCTTTCGCAGGGGATAATCTTGCCAAGCCTTTCCTTCATGTTGGTAAGACATCGCTTTACCCAAAAAGTCTACCCGCATTCCTAAGCAACAAAGTAAACCAAGGAGTATCATTAACAGCCTTCAACAAACCATCAACTTTAAATACTCTCTCGGAAATATTCACCATAAAGATAGCTGTCCTGGGGAGACGTTTGAACGTTTAGTTCTAGCGTGCAGCGCCAAGTGGCAGGGAGCGCACAAAGCAATCAAGTTGTCGAAGTCGTTGTTCTCAGGAGCGAAATCTGCGTGATGGACTGTGAGAGTTGCCATTGTCCATTCCGAACGAGTCAGAGTTTTAGGTTTTTCTCCAGGACGAAAACAAAGGCGATCGCAGTGCTGACACCTCCATCTAGCAGCTTCTCTGACTGCAATAGAAATTTCGTTCCAGTTGCTTGGGTATCTTTGTCGAACTATTGGCATTTTCAAAGAACTTTTTAAAGCCCCGATTTTAGCATACCAAAATCAGGTGATTTTTATTTTTTAAAGTGATGTTTCCGCTTTATTTCTGGAATTAGTGGAATTTCTACTAGCAGTTTTTTCTTGGGTCATGGGAATATGTTCTTTGGGAGTATACCTATTAGATATAGTCTCATGCCGCCAAGAAAGTAGGTCTTTCATTATTTCCTTGAGTAGTGGCATTTTAATTTGTTCAGTAGAGGAGTCCAACCGCTCTTGAGCTAAAATTTGGAAATATAGTTCTCTTTGTTCAGCAATCGATAGCTTACCCCCAAAGTCTTGCAGATTTTGTCTGATTCGCTCATTCTCTTGTCTTATGCTGGAGTGCCACTTAGAACTATCGAGAGTCTCCAACCGGCTCCAAGCTTTCTGAATTGACGGATGGAGGGGAACTCTAATCTCAGAGATAGACTCCTGAGATTGCTGCTCTCCTCTGAAGTTTCCAATAGTATGCCCTAAATCAAAAGCTTTGGCATTTTCTGAGATGAACTTTAACTGGGTTAAATCCCAGTCGCTAATCCCGGATTTCTCACAAAGCTTGAAGAAACAGGGGTCAAAAACTGCCAAAATGCATATTGCACAACAATTTCAGCAGTTTGAAGTATGACCCCAAATAAAAATGATTGTATACCAGAACAGTTTA
>JAHHHF010000043.1 GCA_019359495.1 Goleter apudmare HA4340-LM2 | reverse complement strand
TGACCATTTGCTCGACACCTTTATTTCAATGTTAGAACTCTCGCCGACTGTAATTAAATCCCATCCTAACTACCAAAACCTACGATCTTACGGCGTTATTGCTGCTTAATTTTGTCCAGAGTATTGTTATAAACCACATCTATTTTGATAAATTGGTCATTTGTCCCAATCTCAATTCCTCACTCACGCCCTAATATATGCCTCACATTCTCATTGCTGAAGACGAACCCCGGATAGCTTCATTTATTGAAAAGGGCCTGCGATCGCAAGGGTTTACCACCACAGTTGTGAATAATGGGTTGTATGTACTAGATATTTTGCAAAGTGGTACATTTGACTTACTAATTTTAGATTTGGGATTACCTGGAAAAGAGGGACTTGAGGTACTGGAGGAACTGCGTGGACAGGGAGAAGATTTGTCTGTAATCATCCTCTCTGCCAGCAGTAAAATTCAAGATAAAGTTACCAGCTTAGAAGGGGGTGCTGATGATTATGTCACCAAACCCTTCCGCTTTGAAGAACTGCTAGCGCGGGTAAAGTTACGCTTGCGGAGTGGGAAGCCTATAAGAGATTCTCAAGAATTTTTACTCACAGCAGGTGAGATTGTGCTGGATTTGCGGAGGCGACAAGTGAAAGTAGGCGATCGCTTGATCGAATTACCTGCCCGTGAATTTACAATGGCAGAGATGTTTTGCCGTTATCCAGGACAAGTTATCAGCCGAGAACAGCTATTAGATTATGTTTGGGGTTACGACTACAATCCAGGCTCCAATATTGTTGATGTCTATGTCGGTTATCTCCGTAAAAAACTAGGCTGCAATAAGATTGAAACAGTGAGGGGGATGGGTTATCGCCTGCGAATATGAATCAAATTTTGATTGTTGAAGACGAAGTCGGTGTCGTCGCCTTTATGGAAAAGGGTCTACGAAAACAAGGTTACACAACCATCGTAGCTACAGATGGCCAGCAGGCACTACTGGTAGCTGAAAGTTGTAATTTTGATTTGATGCTGCTGGATTTAGGATTGCCGTTTATAGATGGTTTGACAGTGTTAAAAAAACTGCGTAGCCGGGGCGAAACTCGACCAATTATCATCGTTACAGCCCGTCAAGATGAGCGTGAACAAGCTATTGCCTTCCAGCATGGCGCTAACGATTATATTACCAAACCATTTCGCTTTTTTTACCTATTGGAACGAATCCAAGCTCATCTAGGTCGTGGTTGAGTATGAAACAGCATCACAACCTTGATAAATTGCCTATCAGTCAGCTAAATAGCTCTTTGCAGTTAAAAAACTCCAGACCACAGAGTCACAATTCTCAGCATTGGTTCAGCCACTTGAAAGTTGGTCAAAAGATTGGTATGGGATACGGACTAATCCTGGGAATCGCCATACTAGGTACGACTACTGGGTTTCTGATTGCAGATTACTACCAACGACAGGCGCAACGACGAGAAGAACGAGCTATAGAAGAGTTGTACCAAGTGCATCAGCTAAAAACTAGTGTGTTTCGTGTGAGAACTAAGCAGCACAAATTAATTTTATACATGGATAGACCAGATATATGGCAAAAAAAATATACTCAGTTGCTGGAGTATGTCGCCCAAGCCAGACAAGTTTGGTCGGAATTTAGAGAAAATTCTAGCGTTGAGAATGCTGCTAAATATGATTCTGACCGTGAACGAGAAGCAGTTTATCGGCTGTTGCAGACATATAATGGTTTTGGCATTTACTTACAGCGCACAGAAGCCTTCTTTCAGGAGAAAAATCCCAGTAAATTATCACTAACCGGGATTAAGACAGCACAAACCCAACTGTTCAATTTTATGCATGGGTCATCAATATTTACGATTGATAGTTTCCTTGATGACATTACTATGCTTGAGGAAATTACAGTCCAGAAGTATCAACAAGCCAACCGGGAACTACGCACAGCCGAGAAACTACGCTTACAGATTATCATTGGTAGCTTGTTACTCTCAATAGCGATCGCTACATTACTAGCAATTTACACCAGTCGGGCGATCGCCCATCCAATTCGCGCCGTCACCCACATCGCCCAACAAATCACAGAAGAATCTAATTTTGATTTGCAAGCACCCATCACCACAAATGATGAAGTAGGGATTTTAGCTGCTTCTCTCAATCGTCTCATTCAAGAAGTACAACAACTGATCAAATTTCAAAATGACGCTAACGAACAACTAGAAGTATACAGCCAAGTACTAGAAAAGAAAGTACGTGAACGAACACGAGAATTAAATGAAAAAAATCAAAGTTTAGAGTTGGCGTTAGCTGAATTGCGTCGTACCCAAGCCCAACTTGTGGAAACTGAACAAAATATTGATTGAAACCAAAAATCTTAGATGGTGTCGGAACACAGGACTAAAGCCCTCACTACAAACCTGATTTTTCAGTCTTGACTAGCAAGATACCTTCTGTAACAAGGCGCGTGATTAGCGGTGCTATATCAATATCTAAATCCAGTTCTGGTGCCCAATCAGCAATGTCTAACAAACCAAATTCATCTCGATTAAATAAATTTTCTATGAGGCTTCCCGGAATACCTTTTAAGTCAACTTGTTTAGCCCCAACCTGGACTTGATAATGTTCTTCGCCTAATTGTTTCAGGCGAATTCGGTGCAACGAAGACCAAGTAAAACGAGTTGTAAATATATCTGCAAAAATGTCATTTCCCGTCTGTGTAGGCAAGTTGATTAGAAGCGGTGGTTGATTACTATAACTTAAAGTATCAATATATTTGTGCAAAATATCAGCCTGATTTAAAGACTCAATGAGACCTTGTTTTAGTGTGTTTAAATGCTGTTCTATAGGATGGGTATTACCATCTACAATTGGAGGTAAACTTTGCCGCCATGCTGGAGTATTTTGTAAATTGTCGATTAGCGATCGCACCCAGTCAAGCCCTATTTGGCAATCAATTCCTACAGTCAGATGTAGAGATAGTTTTTCACCACAAGCAACAGCATAATGCCAATGTCCTCGAGGGATATAAAGTAAATCTCCAGGTTTAAGTATGCATTGTAAGTATGGTGTACCTTCTGGGGGTAGCTCTTTTTCTGAAGGCATTTCCGGAGTTGGGTAACTGATTGTTTCTGGATAAACAAACCACTCCTTATCACCATCAATTTGCAAAATCAACACATCATGAGTATCGTAATGACAAGTAAATCCCTGTTGTTCACTAGGCGAACAATACAAATTGACATGAGCAGGATAGCCAATGTCATATTGGAGATTTGCGGTTAGTTCTTGTACTTTTGGTACCCGATGATGTACCCCATTAACAATCAGAGTGGCTCCTTGACGTAGATAGCTACTCCAGTTTTGGGGGTTGTGTGTTTCAGAGAGCGATACACCTTTTTTAGAGAAGCGGATATCTGGATCTGTAAGTCTGTGATAGTTAAGCAGATAATTGAGAGTTTCCCATGAAAAGTATTCTCGAAATTTCTGAGGATGGCTTGCACTAATGTGAATCGCTTTTTGTGTCCAGTGTTCTGCTAAAAACTGCTCAACAGGATATGGTGCAAGTAGCTTTTGCAAAATTTTCATGATTAATTAATGATCTAAAATTGAACTGTTTTGTTAATGTAGCAATCCTATTTTATTTGCCAACAGCGAGAGGTTTAGATTCCCGACTTATTGTAGAAGTCGGGAACCTAGCTAGATTAGTATGGCTAAAGTATTATAGCGATTACAAATCTAATCATCAGAGTTGGAGTTGCTATTGGAATTGTTGTTGCTATTGGAATTGTTGTTGCTATTGGAGTTGCTGTTGCTATTGGAATTGTTGTTGCTATTGGAATTGTTGTTGCTATTTCTATTAGAGTTACTTCTCCTGCGTCTTCTTTGGTCTTTTGTCCCTTTTGCAAAAGACTCTGTATCTAAATTAGTTACCTCAATTTGAACTGATGACTGTCTTGAGATTTTTGAGAGTTGTTCGGCACTAGCTGATTGACCTTCGATGGACAAAAAAGAACCAACAGTAGCACTCAATAGTAAACTAAGGATAATCTTGGGATTCATATTAAACTCCTGGAAATGTTAAGTAGTGAATTAGCAAAGAATGTCTGAGTATATAATTGTAGCAAATCACTTTTCAGACATTTTTTGACGAGGTTAGAAAAATTCGCTCTAATTTTTCTAAAATACAGAATCAAACACGTGTATGAGTTTCAGATGAAAAACACATGAGAAGTTTTTCATGACGCTAGTGAGCGATTGATTAAGCAGAATTTGTAAAAACTATCTATCAAAAGTATGATGCCCAGCATTTTTCATGAGAATTTTCTCATAAACATTTCATGAAAGGCTCATGGAAAAATATTAATTAAATTAATATAGTACATTTTGTAAGTTACTCAATCATTGTGGCAATGATTAGGTTTCTTGCTGACTGGATGTTTGGTGTAGAGGCCTAGTAATGCGTATATGTTTCACAACTACCAAATATATAGGGTATGAAATCACCTTACTGAATCAGAGATTGAGGGACACGTAACCATGAAAATTATGGTCTATTCCCATGATGGTTTCGGTCTGGGTAATATTCGCAGAATGTTGGCAATCTGTAACCATTTATTAGATGCAATTCCAGAACTTGCTATTTTAGTTGTTTCTGGTTCACCAATGTTGCACAGTTTCCGTCTACCAAAAAGACTGGATTACATCAAGCTACCTTGTCTGAATCGGGGAAGAGCGGGTGAGATGTCTGCTAAGTATTTGGGGACAGCTGTTGATGAAGTAGTGAAACTACGCTCAGAGTTAATTTTATCAGCGATCGCCAATTTCAAACCGGATGTGTTTTTGGTAGATAAAAAACCCTACGGTATCCGCAATGAATTAAAGATGGCGGTGGAATATCTGCAAGCAGAATTACCAGAAACCCCTCTGATTTTGCTGCTGCGGGACATTTTAGATCATCCAGATGTTACCATCCCAGAATGGCAAAAGCATAGTTACTATGAAGCGATCGCTAAATTTTATGATCGCGTGCTGGTTGTTGGTACTCCAGAAATTTTTGACATCCGCCAAGAATATCAATTCCCGTCGATGGTTGCACAGAAGGTACTATTTTGTGGCTACATCCGCCAGGAGTCAGGACTCAAACACCCAAATCTCGTGCGCCGGGAGTTGCGGCTATATCCAGACGAAAAACTGATTTTGGTGACACCTGGAGGCGGTGAGGATGGTTACAACTTAATTGATACCTATTTATCTAGCTTGGCATTAATACCTACAAATTATAAATTATGTAGTTTAATTATTTGCGGCCCGGAAATGCCTCCAGAAAACAGAGTCATTTTGGAGAAGAAAGCGGTAGCTTATCCCCGTGTACAAATACGGGAATTTACGGATGATTTGATGAGTTATATGACAGCCGCCGATGCTGTGGTGGCGATGGCTGGTTACAACACGACTTGTGAAATTCTATCTGTGGGTAAGCCAGCAGTGGTGATACCGAGAATTAAACCATCCCAAGAACAATGGATACGAGCACAATACTTAGCAAAAATGGGTTACGTAGCGGCTATTCATCCAGATTACCTGACTCCAGAGATATTATGGCGATCGCTACTACAGCAACTTCAAGCAGATGAAAAATCCACTCCAGCTATTGATCTTAACGGCTTGCCCAGAATTAGCCAATATATCTGCACCTTACTGGCAAAAAAAAAGAGCCTAGTGCCATTTTATAGCCAACTACCCAAACTAATACCAGATTTAGCGATCGCCAAACTCATTTAACTCCATAAAAATTATCGAGGTAAATTAGTTATGAAAAAGCTAATGTTTTACTGCCAACATATTTTAGGTATAGGGCATTTAGTTCGGAGCATAGAAATTGTGCGCGGACTCACTAAAGACTATCAAATTTGTTTTATTAATGGTGGTGAAGTCATCAAAGAATTTCCTATGCCTGCGGGTGTAGAAGTTATCAACTTACCAGCAATTAAAACTGATACGGAATTTGCAGAACTACAAGCTGTCGATGATGCCTTGAGTCTCACGGAAGTTAAACAAATTCGCAGGGACAAGCTTTTAAATATCTTTGATCAGTTCCAGCCTAATATTTTCATGATTGAGTTATTTCCCTTTGGGAGGCTTCGCTTTTCTTTTGAAATAGCACCTTTATTAAAACGTATCAAGTCAACTCAAGGCGCAACAAAAGTTGTTTCTAGTCTACGGGATATTGTTGTAGTCAAACCACACAAAACAGTCAAACACGAAGCTAAGGTCTGCCGTTATATAAATCAATATTTTGATATGGTGTTGGTACATGGAGACCCTAAATTTGCCCCTATAGAAGAAACTTTTACTAGAGTTAACGACCTCAATTGTGAAATACATTATACTGGTTATGTGGTGCAGCAACCTCCCAAAAATCCTGTTTTCACTGCTGAAGACAAGGAAATTCTTAACTCTAAAAAACCCTTAATTTTAGTTAGTGTGGGTAGTGGGAGATTTGGTCACGACTTACTGGATTGCGTGGTCAATACTGCCCCATTACTGGAGGCAAAAATACCGCATCACATCCAGATATTTACTGGTCCATTCATGCCGGAATCAAAATTTCAAGAACTGCAAACAATGATAGGGAATAGCAAAAATATCAGCATTCGTCGCTATACTCCTTACTTGCTAAATTACATGCAAAAAGCCGATTTGTCTATCAGTATGTCTGGCTACAATACAACAATGAATGTATTGACAACAGGCGTCAGGGCAATGATTATGCCTTTTACGGGTAATGAAGATAGAGAGCAAAGTATTAGGGCAGAAAAGTTAAGTGATTTGGGTATTGTGAAGATGATTAGTCCTGATGATTTGCAACCTGATTTATTTGCTGAGAAGATGATTAATCATCTGCGAGAGGAACCTAGTAAGATTAGCTTTGATTTTGCAGGGGTGGAGAAAACTGCTAGTTTGCTAAATGGTTTGGGGATGCAGGAGCAGGCTGCTTAGTATTTGTAGGGTGCGTTACACTTCGTGATAACGCACCGTATTCAAAGCTCAGGTACGGCGCTTAGCGACATTACTTACATGTTTTGTAATGGAAGACAGTTTTAAATCATGGATAAAACAAAAATTTGCATTACTACTTTAGAATATCCGCCTGATGTTGGTGGCGTTGGCGAGTCGGTGCATCGGATAGCTAAGATGCTGATTGATAGTGGTTATGAGGTACATATTGCTGTATTTCGCTCTAAACAACGTCTAGTTACTGATGGTAGTCGCCGCCGATCAAGTTGCATAACAATAATTCAAGATGGTGTGTTTGTGCATCGAATTAAGTCGGCTGCGCGTAATCCAGAAACAGAGATTCAAGACTTTTTTAGTGACGTTTATTTTCAACTACAATGCTTATACATAAAATATAATTTTGATTTATTTCATGCTTTTTTTCTCAATGAAACAGGCTTTGTGACGACGCTGTTAGCTAAAGAAAATGACATTCCGGTAATTAATAGTGTGCGCGGTAGTGACTTACATAAGCACATTTTGAATCCCAAAAATCATGCTCAAATAGCATGGATTTTAAACAACTCTACTTGGGTAACATTTGTCAGCCAAAACTTGCAGAAAAGAGCTAGTGTGATTACTCCCAGTGTTAAGTTAAAATCATCAGCTTTCTGGAATTCCATTGCACCGATTAATTTTGAGGAACTCCCGACGCCATCTTTAGTCAAGGAATTACCTGGAATTGTGATTGGTTCATCAGGCAGATTTCGTGATAAAAAGGGTATAGAATTTCTTCTTGATGCCTGTGCTGCGTTGAGTAAACAGTTAGATTTAACACTCTTGCTCATAGGTGATTTTGTTGAGAAGGAGCAAGAATACTGGCAACAACAAATACAGCATAGCAGCATTGGTGATCGCCTACAGATCACTGGCATTACCAGTCGTCAAGAAGCACTAGCATATCTACCGCACTTAGATATTTTCGTGATTCCCTCACTCAATGATGGTTGTCCTAATACGCTCCTAGAAGCCATGTTAGCGGGTCGAGCAATCATCGGTACGCGTGTAGATGCGATCGCAGAAATTATTGCAGACGGTGTAGATGGTTTACTAGTCAATCCCGGCAGTACGGAAGAACTGATGACATCAATCCGCTACCTTGCAAATCAACCACAACTGCGTTCCCATCTTGGTAAAGCTGCCAATAAAAAAGCACTCCAGAAACTTGCACCAGCTGTAGAACACCAACACTGGATGCATGTTTACCAAAAAGTTTTGGCAACATCTTCATTTTCTCCTATGCCAATTGGAAATGGTATTTGGCAACCCAAAATCTAGTGTTTACAACTCTAATTTTTCTGTTCCCTGTTAATGATTGGCTGTGATTAAGTTTCCTGTTCTCTGTTTCCACAAATGAATTTAATTCTGTTAACTAAGATTCGTAGCGACTGTCTTTAAAGTCAAGACAGCCGCTACCAAAAAATGGCGCAGGTATTGATGTAAAGAAAAATAAATGAGGCTAAAACCCTCTTGCCTCCTGCCCCCTGCCTCCTGCCTCCTGCCCCTTGCCTCCTGCTTAACCATGAATAAACCACAAATTACTATTGTTGTTTCTCAACGTGAGCGATTCAGCTATACTCAAGCGTCCCTAGAAAGCATTTATGAACACACACAAACACCCTTCTCTCTAATTTATGTAGATGGTGGTTCCCCTTCCCACATCCAACACTACTTAGAAACACAAGCCCAAACTCGGGGATTTGAATTAATCCGCACAGAACATTACCTGACGCCTAACCAAGCCCGAAACCTTGGTTTACAACAGGTTGACAGTGAATATCTAGTTTTTATTGACAACGATGTGATTGTTAGTGCTGGTTGGCTTGATGCATTACTCAACTGTGCCCAAGAAACAACGGCGACTGTAGTCTGTCCCCTGACTTGCATTGGACAACCTCTAGGGGAAACAATACATTTAGCAGGCGGTGAAGCCCATATTGTTGTGGAGTCACAAACTGAAGGGATAAAGCGACGGGTGCATGAAAAACATTATTTTGTGAATCGCAAAGTTGCTGATGTCTCAGAGCAACTCCAGCGCCGACAATGTGAGTTTGCTGAGTTTCACTGTATGCTAGTTCGCACGGAGATTTTCTCCAAAATTGGGTTGTTGGATGAGAAACTCTTGAGTACACGAGAACATATTGATTTTTGTTTGACAGTGGCTATGGCTGGAGGTATGTTTTACTGTGAACCCGCCTCGGTAGTTACCTATGTACCAGGATTGCATTGGAACTTAGCAGAATTGAAATTCTTTATGTGGCGCTGGAGTGATGCTTGGGAAATTGCGAGTTTAGAATACTTCGCCCAAAAGTGGGATTTGACATTTCAAGATAAGTATTTCAAAAAGCGCTTCAAGCGGATGGGACATCGTCGCCATCAGGGATTTTTAAAACCATTCCTCAATCGCCTGACATTTGGTTTAAATCCCCTGTGGTTGGAGAAAATAGCTATTTCCCTAGAAAGAAAATTGAACTACTACATCAGCGAACCGACAGTTCGTAATTCGTAATTCGTGATCAATATGACACAACGAGACTCCAAAAGTCTGAGAGCGGCTTTACCAGGTATAGCAAGAATATTGCGGCAATTTTCTCCCATGTTAGGTAAACAAAAGTCGCTATTAATAGTGTCATTTGTCGCATTAATAGCAGAGATTTTACTGCACCTGCTAGAACCCTGGCCGCTGAAGTTTATTTTTGACTACATTCTTGTACCTGATTTTCGCTCTCAATCTTTGGGGATTCCCTGGCTGTCAGAACTTAACCCTTTGGTACTGCTGACTGGCTTGACATTGGCTTTAATAGCGATCGCTCTTTTGCGGGCTAGTGCGGCTTATTTTAGTGTGGTGGGGATGGCGCTGGCGGCGAGTAATGTCTTAACTGAGATTCGCTCTGATTTATACAGCCATTTACAAAATCTCTCCTTATCCTTTCACCACAAAGCCAAAAGTGGCGACTTGATTACCCGCGTCACCTCGGATATTGAGCGCCTGCGAGAAGTGACGGTGATGGCTGTATTGCCCCTAATTGCCCATGCTCTCACCCTGGCTGGCATGATTTTAGTCATGTTCTGGCTACATTGGGAACTAGCACTGATCGCCATCGCTATCTTTCCCTTATTTGTATTCTTCACCATGCGCCTGACAAAACGTATCCGCCAAGTAGTGCGATCGCAACGTCAGCGTGAAGGCGCAATGGCGGCGACGGCGGCGGAATCTATTGGAGCAATTAAAGTTGTACAGGCGCTCTCACTGCAAGATATGCTAGAGCGGACTTTTGCCAGTCACAACCGCCAAAGCTTAAAGGAAAGTGCCCAAGCCCAAAAACTAGCAGCCGGTTTAGAGCGGATGGTAGAACTGTTGACGGGACTAGCTACCGCTTTAGTTTTGTGGCGGGGTGTGCAGCTGGTGATGGGAAAGGTAATCACACCAGGGGATTTGCTCGTATTTGTCAACTATCTGCGGATTGCTTTTAAACCCATGCGACAGATCGCCAAATACACTGGGCAAATTGCCAAAGCTACCGCCTCCGGTGAACGTATCCTAGATGTCCTCGATACCGTCCCTGATATCTGCGATGCACGAGGGGCTGTGGATGCACCACCTCTAAAAGGAAGTGTCAGATTTGAAAATGTTACCTTTGCCTACGAAGCCAGCAAGGAAATTTTACACAACGTCAGCTTTACAGTGGAACCTGGTCAGCACGTCGCCCTAGTGGGGCCTTCCGGTGGCGGTAAATCGACCCTAGTCAGTTTGCTGTTGCGCCTTTACGACCCCCTGGAAGGGAGGATTTTAGTTGATGGTCATGATTTGCGCGAGTATAAACTGCAATCGATTCGCCGTCAAATCAGCGTCGTCTTGCAAGATACCATTCTGTTTGCTGCCAGCGTCAGAGATAATATTGCCTATGGTTTTTTAGGTGCTTCTGATCAAGCCATTGAACAAGCTGCCCGTTTAGCAAATGCCCACAATTTCATCCTGGCTTTACCCCAAGGCTATGACACGGTTTTGGGCGAACGTGGGGCGACACTTTCCGGAGGACAAAGGCAGAGAATTTCCATTGCTAGGGCAGCGATTCGACAAGCCGCGATGTCTACGACGGGCTTTGCCTACGCTATTTTAGATGAGCCGACCACTGGCTTAGACAAAGAAAACGAACACGCTGTCAATGAAGCCCTAGAGCGTTTAACTCAGCAGTGCACGACCTTCTTAGTTTCCCACAATCTCAGAGCCGTCGAACAAGCTGATATAATTCTCTACATCGAAGGCGGACAGATTTTAGAGCAGGGCACTCACAGGGAATTGTTGCGTCTGGGTGGAAGGTATGCGGCGATGTATGCCTTGCAATTTGCAATTCGTAATTAGGTTTCCAGGTAATGGAACCACAGATCCTCGTAGGGAACATCCACAATCTTCTGATACATACAATAATCCTACTGATGCCGTGCCCCTACTACTTGAAAAACGCTGTAAAAAACCGCAGAGGCGCTGAGATAGCAGAGAGCAGAAAAATTAAATTTTTTTGATCAAGGGCAAGTTGATGAAAATACTAGTTACTGGAGTTGCTGGTTTTATTGGATTTCATTTGGCACAGCGTCTATTAGCAGCCGACATCGAGGTTTATGGCATCGATAACCTGAATGACTATTATGATGTCAATCTCAAAAAAGCCCGCCTAGCTCAATTGTATCCCCAAACCGGATTCACCTTTCAATTTTTAGATGTGAGCGATCGCCCTGCCACATCCCAACTATTCCAAACACACACCTTTGAGCGTGTGGTACATCTAGCAGCCCAAGCCGGAGTCCGCCATTCCCTAAACAACCCCTTTGCTTATGTAGACAGCAACCTCTCAGGGTTCGTCAACATCCTAGAAGGTTGTCGCCATAGCCGAGTTGGTCACTTGGTATTTGCTTCCTCCAGTTCAGTTTATGGTGTCAACCCCAAAGTCCCATTTGCCACCAGCGACAACGTAGACCACCCTATCTCACTCTACGCCGCCACCAAAAAATCTAACGAATTAATGGCACACGCTTACAGCCATTTATACAACCTACCCACCACCGGGTTACGCTTTTTCACAGTCTACGGCCCTTGGGGTAGACCAGACATGGCATATTTCAAATTTGTGCAAGCGATCGCCAACAATCAGCCCATAGACGTTTATAATTTTGGCAAAATGCAGCGAGACTTTACCTACATTGATGATGTCATCGAAGGACTGTTTCGAGTCATCCACAAACCACCCCAAAGTAACTACAAACTCTACAACATCGGCAACAATCAGCCTGTAGAATTAATTACCTTTATTGAAGTTATAGAGAAAGCACTCGGTAAGCAAGCCATCAAAAACCTCTTACCCATGCAACCGGGTGACGTTCCCGCCACCTACGCAGATGTAGATAACTTGATCCAAGACATAGGTTTTAAACCTGTAACAAAAATTGAGCAAGGCATCGATCACTTTGTGCAATGGTATCGAGAATATTATGGGTATTGGGTATAAGCAGATGGGGAAATAACAAATGACAAATAACAAAATCATTCCCCATCATTTAATTCTGGTGTCGGCCTTACAGGTTGTGCATGACGCCACCAACGGTTAAAGCCGTAAGCACCAGCTATTAAAAGCAACAAATAGGGACTGTAAACCAGTAACCAAATCCCCAACTTCATCAAGCCAACGGTAAATCTCCCAAAAGAACTGGTGGAGTTATTCCAAGTCTCTTGAATTTGTGAATCTACACCACGCTGGGGACTAGTGCTAGACACTGCTGCTTCTAGGCTGAGTGTGATAGTAGAGTATGCCACTTGATTTTGTAGGCTTTTTAATTGGGCATCAATTTGCTCAATTGATTGCCGAGTATTACTCAGTTCTTGAGCAACACTTAGTACATCCCTCACCGAACCCGCCCGATCCATAATTTTTTGCAAATTGGCTTCTGTCTTCCGCAAATTGTTTAATCTTGCTTGAAAATCTACTAACTGATTACCAACATCTTCTGCCGTAATATTGCGACTTTTTACAGTGCCTAATTTAGCTAGTTCATCTAGGGTTGGTTCCAATAAATTTTGTGGTATCCGCAGCGTTACTGATGCCGTATGACGGGCATCATCGTTTGTGGGCTGTTGTTCTCGCAAACTAATCAAGTCCCCTTGTTGTTTATTAATAATTTGCGAAACAGCATCAATACTCTTATCTACAGCGTTGACAATGAGAGAAATTGCCGCCTTTTTAATCAATTGGGGACGGGTACGAGGTACTTGTGCAGCTTCCGCCTGTTGCTGTGTTATATCAGCAGCAACAGGAGGCGCGGCTTCTCTAGCTTGATTTTGAGGTAATGTTGAATTTGAAGAATCTGAAGGCGCATAAGCAGCACAACTGCTAAGGATACAACCTCCCAATAGCAGACTTATAAATACCGTTGGTTTGTTCATAAACTAACTACAGATAGATGAATTTACTGCCAGTATCGCTGCTGGGAGGGTGTGTAGTATCTATTGTTGCAGTTTATGTAACAAATAACTTGTAGAGCGATCGCCTTCCCTATTCCCATAACAAAGTCTGCAAGCATAGTTAGACCAATTGGTAATTGGAATTCTTTTTCCGCATGACTTTCAAGAATATTTGGCTAGTTTATTCCAGGTCATCTTCAGTAGTATAATCAGTGTATGCAGCATTAGTATATACTTCGCTCCCAGGTGGTAAATTTAATAGCCTTCCCTAACGGGACGCTACGCGAACAGCTATATTAGATGCTACAGCTACGGAAGAACGTCTTATTTGGCTAACGTTAGCCTGAGAACTCGGAAGGGTCAGAATATAAAGCGATCGCTATATGATAATTTAAAAAAATCCACAAGTTTATGCCTTCCAATCCAGAACTGTGTTTAGCAATAGCCAACCACATCATCAACAGTCCCCAAGGGCGAATTACTTTTGCTGAATACATGGACATGCTGCTATATCACCCTGAACAAGGTTACTATTCCAGCAAAGCTGTCAAATTGGGGTTAAAAGGTGGTGATTTCTTCACTTCTGTCCACCTTGGCGCTGATTTTGGT
This sequence comes from Goleter apudmare HA4340-LM2, assembly GCA_019359495.1. GTDB lineage: Bacteria > Cyanobacteriota > Cyanobacteriia > Cyanobacteriales > Nostocaceae > Goleter > Goleter apudmare. The sequence goes on along the minus strand of JAHHHF010000043.1, from coordinate 8,456 downwards.
GAGATGCTAGCAATTCAATTTGCCCAAATGTGGGAAGTTTTAGGGCGACCTGTACCTTTTTCTCTGGTAGAAATGGGAGCAGGTCAAGGACTTTTAGCAAAACACATTCTGAACTACCATCAGCAGCATTATCCAGATTTATTTGCAGTTTTGGAATATGTAATAGTTGAGAAATCCCCAGCTTTAAAGCAAGAACAACAGCAACGCTTGCATGATTTTCCCGTGCATTGGTGCAATATTGAAGACATACCACCTAACTCGATTACTGGTTGCTTTTTTTCTAACGAATTGGTGGATGCTTTGCCAGTGCATCAGTTTATTTTAGAAGCTGGAGAATTGCGAGAGGTCTATGTGACCATCCCAGAATATGGGGGGGATCTTACTTCCTCATCTCTCCTACCGTCATTTGTGGAAGTCGCAGGGGAACCTTCTACACCTCGATTGGCTGAGTATTTCAACTTAGTGGGAATCGATTTAACCCAAAGTGTCTATGAAGATGGCTACCGCAGTGAGATTAATTTAGCCGCTTTGGATTGGTTGAGTATAGTAGGAAACCGCTTGCAACGGGGGTATGTGATAACAATTGATTATGGCTACCCTGCCAGCCGTTACTACAATCCCAGGCGATCGCAGGGAACTTTACAGTGCTACTATCAGCATCGCCACCATAACAACCCCTACATCAATATTGGGCGGCAAGATATCACAGCCCAAGTTGATTTTACCGCCTTAGAACGCTGGGGCGATCGCTGTGGTTTAAATTCATCTGGTTTTACCCAGCAGGGATTATTTTTGATGATTTTAGGTTTAGGCGATCGCATCGCTGCCCTTTCCCATCAACAGCAACCCCTTTCCCAGTTACTGCAACGCCGGGAAGCACTACACCAATTGATTGACCCTTCCGGCTTGGGCGGCTTTGGTGTCCTAGTGCAAAACAAAGGACTCCAGGAAACAGAAGTATCTCAACTCCTCATAGGATTAACTGTGCCAGAGTAAAAGTCAGGTTGAAAAATTAAAACTCTATTAAGGCAGCGCCAGTCTTAATAGACTAGCATAACAGTGATTACAGTGACGATAAAACTACTCTTGCAGTAATAATTATGAGCACCCACGACCTGTTAATGCTAGTCACCTTACTCACACCCGGTATCTTACTGTCAGTTTTGATTATGGCGACTTTTGCCGCAGGTGGCTAACCACTAAATATGAGAACCAGTTATCAGTTACTAGTTATCAGTCATCACTGTTATCTGGTAACTGTTCACTGTTCACTGTTCACTGATAATAGAAACGGGCTTGCTGTAACAAAGGAACATAAACATGAAGGTGGCATTTCTGGGAACTGGACTGATGGGTCTACCGATGGCTCAAAGGCTGTTAGCAGCAAATATAGAGTTAATTGCCTACAACCGCACCCCAGAAAAATTAGCACCACTACAAGCAGCTGGTGCAGAAATTGCGACACATCCCCGCCACGCAATTCGCGCGGCTGATTGCATAATTCTCATGCTCACTAATACTGCTGCTATTTATAGTGTGTTGCTCTCCGATACTTCTTGGCATATTTTGTCAGGACGCACTGTGATTCAAATGGGGACAATTACCCCCACAGAAAGCCAAGAAATTAGAGACGCAGTGGTTGCAGCTGGTGGTGAATATCTAGAAGCGCCTGTATTGGGAAGCATCCCAGAAGCACAAACTGGCAACTTAATTGTCATGGTAGGCGCTCAAGAAGAACAATTTCAACGCCACTTTCGCCTGCTGCGACATTTTGGACCAGAACCGAGACTGATAGGGCCTGTAGGAACGGCCGCATCTCTGAAATTAGCACTTAATCAACTGATTGCATCTCTAACTACTGGTTTTGCTCTCAGTCTAGCTTTTGTGCAGCGTCAAGGTATTGACCCGGAAATGTTTATGCAAATCCTCCGGGAAAGTGCGCTTTATGCACCTACTTTTGACAAAAAGCTATCACGAATGTTGGATGGTAATTTTGCTAATCCGAATTTTCCTACTAAACACTTGCTCAAAGACACAGATTTATTTCTCTCTGAAGCCAAATCAGTTGATTTAGATATCAGTAGTCTTAAAGGTGTGAGGCAAATCTTGCAAGCAGCAATTAAAATGTCATTTGGAAATGATGATTATTCATCGGTATTCTATGCCATAAAAGCCTGGGAAGAAGGGCGATGGGAATAGATTAAGCTCCTAGAGAATCTCCCTCGTAAATCCTCCGCGTACCTCGCGTTCAAAACACCAAGATTTTTAAATACTTGCCAAATATTGCTGAAAAGTAAGATGAGAAAAAGAATAAATACCCCTTGCTTGCTCAACAAGTAAACCATGTTGAGCAGTAATAGACTTTAAAACAGCTTCGCCATCTAATTCTAAAGTCTGTGGGCCATTGTTGGCATTTGTTAAGTTATAAATAAACTCCTGAATCTGCTGCTTTACAATTTTTTGCAAGAAAAAATACTGCCCTTGCTCAAAACTCATTCGGGCAATTTGACTTAATAACTCTTGTATTTGCGGTGGCGAAAGTTGTTTATAAACTTGCTCTCGCTGAATATGACGTTGAGCATCCCATTGTCTGATAAATATATCTATCGCTTCCCGATAAAGCTCTGATAACTGATAGGGAAAATCACCTTTTTGCTCAAAATACAAGCACAAAAAGGTCAGCAGTAAGGGATTATTTGCCAGTTCTTGCAGTGGTTGATTTTCTTGTAGCTTTTCTAAAAATCGTTCTGTGTTCACTGGATCTTTAACTTGAAACCACTTAGTAGCAAACTCAGTGATTTGCTCATGATTAAAATCTGCAATTTCTGCTTCGGTAAACTGCTCAAAGATATATGCTTGTGCGGCGATGCGACAGGTAATGACAAATGAATTAGCATAAAATCGCGTTGTCAGTCGGCGAATTTCCAGCAACACTCTGTCAATGTCGGCTTCCTTAACTGCGTCTAACCCATCTAACAACACCATTGCTCGTCCATGATTTAACAGAGTTGGTGTTACTGGGGGCGCAATAACTCCACACTCTGCCAACTGTTGTGTGATGTATTCTAGTAAACTTGGTTGTCCTCTAGTTTCAGCAAAATCTTTCAGATTGATGAAAATTGGTAGGCGATCGCTTTGCAATTCACCGAGGTTACACAAAATCGCTAGCCATTTCAAAAATGTGGTTTTACCAGTTCCTGGTTTACCCAAAATCAGCAGCTTGTCATAGCGTTCTACCACCGCTAGTCCTGGGAAGCATTTTTGCGGTTGCTCTAAACCTTGTGATAGTTCTTCAATATCTAATCGTCTGTGGCTCCTCACTTGCTCCCAAATGTTGACATCGATGTAGATGTCATCCAAACTCATCGGCTGCTCCATATTCAGCACCCGGAAGACATGACAATCCCTGTGAATCCTGTCGTGGACTTTTTCCCGTGTACTTTGTACCAGAGTCTCAATTTCAGAAATGCTGGCTGCTGCTTCAATATCAGGGAATGAGGATGAAATAACAATTTCTTCCCAGTCCAAGTTCAGCTTTTCGCAAATTGTGACAAAGATGTAGCGATCAACTGGTTTACCTTGAAAAAATTTGGTGACTGGTTGACGACTAATCCCCAGTTCCCCAGCCAAACCCTGCTGCGTCAAGGAATTACGAATCAGCGCCGCTTTGGCTTTATTAATTCCCTCAGTGGATGCTTGGAGCGATCGCCTAGTCATTTCACGCCAGTAGATATACTTCTGTTGATGATGTAACTATCCTGAAAATAAGTCATGCACAACTCATGCATAAGTCATTCATAAGTCATACACAAGCCTCGCTGTAAATCATACAAGAAAATGCGAATCTAGAGATCTAGTTATTTGACATCTCTTACATTATTTGAGTTAATAGTATGTTACAGAGTTGCCTAAGGAGGAATTATGAGTGGAATTAACGTCACTATAGACGCTCCTTCCGCAAAAGACGTAATGCAAAACGCCCTAGGGCGGATAGCATTAGGATTTCAAGATTATTTGAATTCTTTACAGCCTGAGGAAATTAAATGTTTAGCGGAAACATGGGAAACAACTCACGCCAATCCCAAATATTCCCAAGCTGAAACCGACTTCGCAGCGCAACTAGGTGCAAATCAAATCACTGATGAAGAGCATAGTAGATTAGAATTTGCGGCCCTTGCCAAAAACTTTAAATGGAGACAAGAATTACTCAAGCACTCACTAACAGCACCGCAAGTAGCTGAACTACTCAATACAACCCGACAGACACCACACGATCGCTTAAAAAAGCATAGTCTAATTGCAGCTCAAGATAACGGAGTGTGGAAGTTTCCCACCTGGCAATTTGATCCTGAAGGGCCGGATGGGGTGATTGCTGGACTACCAGATGTTTTAAGAGCGCTTAATGTTCCTGCTTTATCCAAAATTAGTTGGTTAACTCGACCAAACAAAGCTTTGAATGGACTTACTCCGATAGAAGCCTTGAAATTCGGTCAGATCAATGACGTGATATTTGAGGCTAGGACAGTAGGGATATTTTAAATTAAAATCCATTTTTTGAACTCCTCCCCCGGCTTGAGCACGGGGGATTTTACAAAGCCCTGTCTAGATTCCCTGAAGCTAAAGCTATGACTGTATTCTGGCCACCAAAGCCAAAACCCAAACACAGCACTCGCTTGACTAAGCTCTGACGTGCTGCTGTTACCAAATCCAAATCAAACTCTGGCTGTTGTAATCCTACACATGGTGGTAAAATTTGATGCCGCAATGCCATCAGCGAAAAAGCCACACCCAAGGCTCCTGAGGCTCCTATAGTATGACCTGTGGCTCCTTTAGTCGAACTAAGTGCTACTTTTTGGGGAAATAAACGCTGGATAACCATGCTCTCGATGCGGTCATTGATCTGCGTAGCAGTGCCATGAGCATGGATATAATCAATATCTCTTGGTATTAAGCAACTACGATCTAGACATTGCTTAATGGCTGTGATCGCACTTTTACCACTAGGTTCTGGTGAATTTCCATGATATGCGTCGTTTGTCAAGGCAAAACCAAGAATTTCACCATACACTTTTGCTTGACGCTGCTTTGCCAATTCTGCTGATTCTAAGACAAATACAGCTGCGCCTTCACCCAACACCAAGCCTTCCCGGTGCGAATCGAAGGGATAAGCTCCTGTTGTTGCCAAGGCGCCCATTTGTCGAAATCCTATTAAAGTTAAGGGTGTGATCGGTGCTTCGACTGCGCCAGTAATCACTCTCTGACATTTTCCAGTTTGCACGAGATCAGCCGCTTGGGCGATCGCCCAAATTCCTGTCGCACAGGCCGCCATTGGTGCTAAAACAACCCCCGTCGCACCGATTTGTCGCGCCGCAGCGATCGCATTCATATGAGGTAAAGTATCTAACCAGTCCGCTAAACACACACCTTCCTTGTCAGTAGAGTAGAGGGACTGTTGAAAATTTTCCCCTCGTCCTTGTGCAGCATATTTCTTTTCGTTGTGCATTTGGTGCGCCAGGATTTCCCAAGATGCTTGATGAGAGCGACTTGATCCAATAACTACTCCACAATCAACCAAAGGTGGAAGCAAGCCAGCATCTATCAACGCAGAAGTAACAACCATCTGAGTGAGATTTTTCAATGCAGATGGTTGGTGATTAATTAAACCCAGAGGAATTGGTTCAAGTTCTGGAAAAGGTTGATGTAGTTTAATTCCTGTTTTACCTGCGATTAACCTTTGCCAGCTACTTTCTAAGCCAGTTCCTAGGGCAGAAATTAGACCAATACCAGTGACAACAACCTTAACCAATTTGAAATTTGAAATTTGGTAATGGAGATGGGGGATTTGTACAGACGTAGCAATGCTACGTCTCTATTGTCATCTCCCCTTGCGACTATCCGGGTGTTTTCAGATTTTCTGCACCTTGGGTGACTTTAGCAGAGTCGATACGATCGCCTTGCTGAATGTTGTTCACCACATCAAAACCTTCGGTGACATTACCGAATACAGCGTAGTTCCCATCTAGAAAGCCCAGATCCGCTAGAGCAACGTAAAATTGGGAAGACGCGGAATTGGGTTGTTGCGATCGCGCCATTGCGACTGCGCCAAGTTTATGTGTCAACACAGGTGTCTCGGTGATGGTTTTACCATAAACTGGTTGGTCTGACCCTTGCGGTTTAATTTCTAAGGGTATGTAACGCTCATTCCCTGTTTTTTCGTCAATATAACCACCTGTTCCCAGTCTATTAGCCGGAAACTTCGGATCTTTACCTTGTGGATCACCCCCTTGTACCACGAACGGTTGGGGTTCACGTACAACCCGATGGAAAACTAAACCATTGTACACACCCTTTTGGACTAAATCTACAAAATTACCAGCTGTAATTGGGGCATTTGTGCCATCTACTTCGATAGTAATCGGCGAGCCTTTAACCGTTACTACCACCGTAGCCTTACCTTCAAGCCGTGGTAAATCTTTCATTCCTGGAATACTCTCATTAGTAGTTTCAGATACAGATGTTGCTTCAGTGGTTGTCTTGGCGCTGGTCTCGGTTGCTGTAGAGTTAGCTGTAGAGATTGGCGAAGAAGCTTTAGAAGCTTCTTGCTGTGTTGAACATCCCCCTAACATCAACGCACCAACAATCAAAAGAGCAACCCAAAATTGTGGAAGTTTTAACCGCATTACAAATTACTGACTCAACCAGAGTATCTTAATCTTCTCCAACCATTTTAGAATTCAAATTTTTGAATTTGAGGTAAATTCAAAAATCTCTCTGGAAAAGTTTGCTAGCCCAGAAAACTAAACATAGCAACTTTTCCCAAAATTTAAAATTCTTTACAATCCTTCCAGGGGTACTCCTAAAAATCGGGCTAACTCCGCACCTTGAATTTCCAACTCTGTCAAGGATAACGGTTGACCTACCCTAGTTAAGGGAATGTCTCGCCGACCCTTAACACGGAGGTATATGGCGCGAACAGGATTCAGACCTTCTTTGAGGACAATTCGTACAGATTGCACATCTTCTATGCTGTTATCAATTTGAATGCGTCGATTTTTACCAGGAAAACCGTAGCGGAAAATCTGGAATTTCCCAGTTTTCTGATTAAACTCGTTATATCCACCGCCTACGTCCCATAGAATAACCAGCCACAGGTACAGGGCTAAAAGCAAGCCAGCTGTGCCATATAGTCCCATAACTAGTCCTTGGGGGACGAATACCAATTGAGTTGGATCTGTAACTATCAGTAAATTGATTCTTAGGTAACTGGACAGCCCAGCTAGGAAAAACCCTGTGGCTCCCAAGGTAACGATAGTTGCCCACAAGTAGTTGCTAAACCGACGAGAACCGAGGACTTTTTGATGCAGGACGTTAGAAGCGGAGCTACCTCCGTTAGGCGAATCGCCTTGATTAATCGTTGATGCCGTCATTGAACTACCTTGTCCCGTGAGATGTTCTCTATAAAAGTCTGCCATTGGAGCAGCACCTCTTGCAAGTCAATATTGGGGATTGGGTATGGGGAAACCCCCGTTGTAGCAAGTGGCATCATTGGGCATTTACGCCTGGCTGTAAATTAAAAATGCCTCTTGTGAGGATGTTTGAAAAGTTTTGGGTGAATATAATTCGCTACTACACAAACAAAGTCCGCCTGCGCGGACTAACACAAAATCAAGGTTTTCAACCCACGAAGGTGGGTTTTGTCCGCGTAGCCAAGCCACTGCTTTGGGGAGACAGCGCCGTGGGCGGGTTTTCCGACTTGTTCGCGCAGCGTCTCCCCTTGGGAGAGGCGACTGTCGTCGGGTTTCCCGACTTGTAGCAAGTGGCGCGCGACTTCCAGTCGCCTGGGCTAGTATTAAATTAGACTTTTCTAACATCCTCTTAATGTTGTTAGGGTTTTGAAAACTGTCCAAAATCTTTGTTAACTCCCCGTGCCGTATTCTCAATACCCCATTCCCTATTCCGAATTGTTGAGATTTCTGAGAAAAGTTGTGTCAGATTGTAAAAATTCTGATATTCATATTATTAATATAGCTTCGTGTTAAATGCCAGATTCACTTGAGTGGATCGGGCAAAAATACCAACCGATGTGATAAGTTAAGAATCATTAAGTTACCACAAACTAGATTACTAGCTAATGGTACGGGTAATGGCATAACTCTGAGAACTGCTGACTGAATTTAGGCGGCAAGCTCTCAGATTCTCAGATGCTTTTATGCTACTGAGACTGTCAAAAAAACGTTAATTCCTCCCGGTAGTTGCCTAAAGTCGGGAAACCACCCACAGCAGTACCTGAAAAACGTTGCAATTTTAGTAAAAAGAGGATTTTAGTTCGATGACCATCGCAGTTGGACGCGCCCCCAGTAGAGGGTGGTTTGACGTTCTAGACGACTGGTTGAAGCGCGATCGCTTCGTATTTGTAGGTTGGTCAGGAGTACTATTATTCCCCTGCGCCTACCTAG
>JAHHHF010000042.1 GCA_019359495.1 Goleter apudmare HA4340-LM2 | reverse complement strand
TCATTGATGGAATTCAAACAAGAGGAGAAAAGGGCAACTACAGTACACAGCGTGTAAGATTTAACTCTAACTCTTCTGCTTAACTATTTGTTACATACTTGTAAATTTTCTCCACGACTTACTTATTGCTGCCAAATGGTGAGTGCAACTGCCCGTCGCAAAGCTAAATTGCCATCTAGATGCTTGTAAATCGCAGGAGGCTTAATACCCAATTCCCTTGCAACCCGATTCACACCTAAAGCAGCTTCCCCTTCTTGATCGAGACAGGCGATCGCAGCATTAATTACATCCTGCTGCGTCAAGGACTTTTCTTTGACTGGACGACCCATAAAGAATTTAGTTAATGCGATTAACTAAAAGTGAATATAATTAACTTTATCAAGAATTACCTGTCTACGCCTATGAGTAGCCTGACGTTTGCTCCTGCCCATCAGCTGGCGCGAATGATTCGCGATCGCGAAGTTTCTGCCGTTGAAGTTCTCAATGCTTACTTGGCTCAAATCGCCAAACACAACTCGAAGTTGAATGCCATTTGCACGCTGGATGAGGAAAATGCTTATCTTAGGGCGAGGCTGGCTGATGAGGCTTTAGCTAAAGGCGAAAACTGGGGTGCTTTACATGGCGTTCCCATCACGATTAAAGACATTTTTGAAACAGAGGGATTGCTCACCACCGCAGGCTACATTCCTCTCAAAGACTACGTACCTCAACAAGATGCCACCGTCGTTGCCAGACTTCGGACAGCAGGAGCAGTCATCCTGGGAAAAACAAACATGGCGGAACTGGCTGGCGATTACCAAAGTACGAATTCCCTCTTTCCACGGGTAAATAATCCTTGGAATCTTGACTACACTGCTGGCGGGAGTTCTGGGGGCAGTGCTGCGGCTGTTGCAGCAGGGCTATCGCCATTGGATTTAGGCAACGATATCGCAGGTTCAGTGCGTCAGCCTGCTCACTTCTGCGGTGTGTATGGTTTGAAGCCTACGGATCGCCGCATTTCTACAGCAGGACAAATTCCAGAAGTGCCTGGAATGCCAGTGTGTCTTCGGCAAATGATTACAGTGGGGTGTTTTGCGCGATCGCTCGAAGATATCCGGCTGTGCTTCTCCTTAATTGCAGGCTCTGACATTCGCCGTCCTGATGTGCCGCCAATTCCCTTCGATACTCCTGAAGGTAAGTCTTTGCAGAATCTCAAAATTGCTTGGATCGATGAATGGGTAGAGGTTCCTGTTGCGTCTGAAATTCGAGTGGCGATGAGTGCGATCGCACACACCCTGACTCAAGGAGGTATCCAAATTGAACGCTGGCTTCCCAAAAACTTTGATCTATCAAAAACACTGAACCTCTACGGGCGGATGACGGCATACATCAACAACTACGCTCAACCGAAAGATCGCTATAACGTGCGACGCAGTTTAGAGTTGATTTTTCGCACCGCTACCCAAGGCGATAAAAAACTCCGAAAATTGGGGGATTTTAGCCGCCTCCTGCCTGAGCTACTAAATCCCAGCCTGAAAGGATATTTTGAAGTACTAACCGAGCGCGATCGCTTTATTACTCAAATGGATGAGGCATTAGAACCGTGGGATGTGTGGCTCACTCCAGTTGCTGCGACTGCGGCCTTTACCCATCGTCTTGCTTGGAGTGCTGTTGAGATTGATGGCAGATCCTACCCTCATGCAGTGGCAAACGGAGCTTATACCATGCCATTTAATCTCAGCGGACATCCTGTAGTAGTCATACCCATTGGGCAAACTCAGAATAATCTACCGATTGGAATGCAAGTTGTTGGCAAACGGTGGCGTGAGATGGAGTTATTAGCGATCGCTCAGGAACTTGATAAAGTAATTAATGCTTTCCGAAGCCCGTCTGAAATTATTTAACTAAAAAGCGCAATCACATCTACGCAACAAATGTACACTGCATTGACTGCTGAAGCCCTTGTCAATCAAGCTTTTGAGCAAGTAAGTTCAAAATTAAAAAAACATTTTGTTGAGCGGCTGCCAATCATCTCGAACTCAGGACTAGAGAAATTTGACAGTCCGCACTCTCAAAATCTGCTTACCTCACAAACCATCGATTGACATTTCCCCTCAGGACTTACCTGCTCTTTTTTAGTTTCGTCGAACTCACGTTAATATAGCTAATCTGACAAAAATAAACTTTTACCCCATACCTTACTGCTACATGAGTTCTCAATCTTCCTGCCCTGATAAAATCTTAGTTGTCGATGATTCTCCTGATAATATATTTCTGATCAAAACTATTTTGGAGGAGGAAGGCTATATAGTTAGCACCGCAGAAAACGGTGTTTCGGCTTTGGCGCAACTAGAAGCATCTGCTTGTGACTTGGTGTTGCTGGATCTGATGATGCCAGGAATGGATGGTTACGAAGTTACTAAGCGGATACGTGGCAATGCGAAATTACAGCAATATATCCCGATTTTGCTGATTACTGCCCACGATGCGCCCAATGTCGCCCAAGGATTAGATTTAGGTGCTGATGATTTTATCCGCAAGCCTGTAACTGTAGATGAATTGTTAGCACGAGTGCGATCGCTCCTGCGATTGAAGCATAGTATAGATGAGCGTGATGAAATTTCCCGCCAAAGAGAAGATTTTGTCTCCCGTCTCACCCACGACTTACGCACCCCCTTAGTAGCAGCCGATCGCATTCTGATGCTGTTTCAGCAGGGGGCTTTGGGTGCGCTATCCGCACAAATGCAGGAGGTGATTGCCATTATGGCTCGTAGTAATACCAACCTGCTTTCTATGGTCAATACCTTGTTGGAAGTTTATCGCTTTGAAGCCGGTCGTAAAACCCTGACGTTTCAACCAGTAAATTTAGTGCAGTTGTTAGAAGAAGTCACCGGAGAATTGACACCCTTAGCTCAAGAAAAAGCACTACCAATCAATCTGGATTTTACTAAAGATTCAACCAAAAGCGTAGTCATGGGCGATCGCTTAGAACTACATCGCCTCTTTACTAACCTCATCGGCAATGCTATCAAGTTTACCGAATCCGGTTCTATTACTATTCGGCTCAATTCTATACTTGATGCTGGCAAAGTTTCCTATCCTAGCTTCTCAGATACTTTAACTAGCAGTGACTACATCACCATTGAGGTAGCAGATACAGGGCCAGGTATTCCTCCGGAAGAGCAAGCTACCTTATTTGAAAGATTCCGCCAAGGTAGCCATAAGAGTTCTGGTAGCGGCTTGGGACTTTACCTTTCTCGGCGCATTGTAGAGGCACATCGAGGCGCTATTTTTGTTAAGTCTGAGTTAGGCAAAGGTAGCGTATTTACTCTACTTTTACCTCTTAAATGACAGGAAATAGTGAGCAGATTGACCTTGGATTCTTGACAAATAACAAATGACCAATCACATATCAATTCCTAATATGGAGATTATTTGTAATCAACGTAAGTTTTTTCAAACTGGCAAAACTCAAGATGTTGATTTTCGGATTGCACAACTCAAAATTCTCAAGCAGGGAATTATTGAGCATGAGCAAGCAATTATCCAGGCTTTGAAAGCAGATTTAAATAAACCAGAATTAGAGTCTTATCTGACAATAACTGTAGTCACCAGGGAAATTGATTATGCTCTCAAACATCTCAAAAATTGGACAAAACCCCAAAAAGCAGCACTTTCTATCGACTTTTTACCATACTCAGCCAAAATTTATCCAGAACCACTGGGAGTTGTTTTGATCATTGGTGCTTGGAACTATCCATTTCAGCTAAATATCTTGCCATTAGTAGGTGCGATCGCTGCTGGAAATTGTGCAATTATTAAACCTTCAGAAATTGCTCCCCACACATCTCATCTCGTGGCTGAAATCATTGCCAAATATTTTGAGCCAAGATATATTACAGTCGTTGAAGGAGGTGTAGAAACCAGTCAAAAATTACTGGCTGAAAAGTTTGATCATATCTTTTTTACTGGTGGTACATCTGTGGGCAAAATCGTTATGGAAGCCGCCGCCAAAAATCTCACACCAGTGACTTTAGAATTAGGTGGTAAAAGTCCTTGTATCGTAGATACAGAAATTAATCTAGAACATACTACTAACAGAATTGTTTGGGGTAAGTTCATTAATGCAGGACAAACTTGCATTTCTCCTGATTATCTTTTGGTAAATAAACAAATTAAAAACGAGCTGCTGGATAGTCTGAAAAAAAGTCTCAAAGAATTTTATGGCGATAATCCGGCAATTAGCCCTGATTATGCTCGGATGATCAATCAAAAGCAGTTTGACAGGCTGGTTAATTTTCTCCAAAATGGTGAAATTATTGTTGGTGGAGAGACTGATCCAGTAGAGCGATATATTGCCCCTACACTAATTCATAACATCTCTGTGACCGACCCCATCATGCAAGAGGAAATTTTCGGGCCGATTTTGCCAATCATTGAATACTCTGATATTACAGAAGCGATCGCCTTAGTTAACTCTCGACCCAAACCCCTAGCTTTATACTTATTTTCGCAAAATAAAAACCTGCAAAAGCGAGTCTTGCAGGAAACCTCATCCGGTGGAGTTTGTATCAACGACACAGTGATACAAGTTGGCGTTTCATCTTTACCATTTGGTGGTGTAGGTGATAGTGGTATTGGTAGCTATCACGGTAAAGCCAGCTTTGACACTTTTTCCCATTACAAAAGTGTCTTACGCAACTCCTTTTTACTAGATTTGAATTGGCGATATGCTCCTTATAAAGGCAAACTGTCTTTACTAAAACGAATTCTGGGGTAATTTATCGGGAATGGGGCATTGGGCATAAGGATAATTGACCCTTGACCAAATAATTACTAATTCGTAATACCCTGCGGCAAGCCGCTACGTGTCTCCGTCAGGAGAAGGGTATTATCAATTACGAATTATGTTGACCTTTGTCCAACAAGACTAAATACTGCTATAACGTTCCTCAGCCCAAGGTTCACCACGGCTGTGGTAGCCATTACGCTCCCAAAAGCCCAGTTCTTCACGTTCTAAAAACTCCAAGCCATTGATCCACTTAGCGCTTTTCCAAGCGTAGAGGTGAGGAACCACTAGCCGCATCGGCCCGCCATGTTCTGCTGTCAATGGCTCACCAAAAGCTTTAAAAGCGAAGAAATTTTCTTCCCTGATAAAGTCTGCGATCGCAATATTAGTAGTGTAACCTCCATAACAGTGTTCCATGACATGGGCGGCTTTTGCATCTAGCTCAATCAGACTTAAAAAATCTGCCACCTTAATCCCAGTCCACTTGACATCGAGTTTAGACCAGCGCGTTACACAGTGGAAATCTGCTGTGAATTCGTGCTGAGGTAGGGACATAAAATCAGACCAGCTAAAGGTAGCAGGTTTTGCCAATCCCCAAACCCGAAATTCCCATTCTTCTATACTGATTTGGGGTGTTGCTCCGTAAGTTAATACAGGGAAACCCTTAGTCAAGTATTGTCCGGGAGGAACGCGTTCGTTCTCTTCTCCCTGTGGTTTCTGAAAAAATTTTCCTAGCATATTTCTAGAAAAACAAGTTTTTTCAAGATAGTTATCTGTTTTAGCATGTTTGTTTGAACTACATTGTTAGCAAGCCAAACAATCAGGGATTTTTAAGGTTAAATGTTTTTTAGGCGCTTTAGCGCCTGACTACAAACCAAGAAAAGTTTTTTTGGTGGACTACCAGGAGTATTTACAAAAATATCTCAGATTGGCAAAGTCGTGGTTAATAGGCAATTCTCTAAATTACCACCTACCAATTTCTGAGTACTTGGCCGGAGGTTTGCAGACCACTGATTATTCATAATTACACCAGCAAAGCCACGAAAAAGCGCTTTTTGAATAGCGCTGCTCGTGCTTTTACTGAATGAATCGAGAATTATGATTCTTCCTCGTCCTCTTCTTCAGCAGTTGGATAGACAAATGTCGAACGTCCAGTCAAAATTGACTTACCAAGGGAGAGAGCTTTTTGAGCTTCAACGGCAGCTTTGTGTCTCCAAGTAGCCCGGCGTTTATCTCTTTTGGATTTGGATGTTTTCTTCTTAGGAACAGCCATAATAGCGGATATCGCAATTCTTGACAACCTTTTTATTCTAAGCCATACATTGCAACTGAGTATGCCATCTTTTACCATTTTGGATTTTGGATGTGTGAACCCAGACCAAGCCGATTACCTAGGGCACCTCACGCGATCGCAACAATAAATAGGCAGAGGGAATAAAGTAAAGGGCGAGAATGGTTGCACCACCCACACCGCCTGCAATCACGACTGCCAGAGGGGGCCAAAACCCACCACCGCCGAGAATCAGGGGAATAAAGCCTGCCATTGTAGTGAATGTGGTTGTGAGGACATGGCGGGTAGTGTGGATGACAGTTTCCACCATCGCTGGGCGATTGCCTGTCTGTGCTTGGGTATTGCTCTTGAGGGCAGTGAGAACGGTAATCGAATCATTCACAGCCACCCCAATCAGTCCTACCGTGCCGATGATGGGATTGAAGCCAAAGGGATAGCCGAATAGCCAAACCGATAATCCCCCCAAACCGATGGAAAGAATGGCTACGATGCCGATCAAACCTGCAAGGGCGAAGGAATTCATCGAAAGTACAAGAGTTACCACCAGGGCAATCCCTAGCACGATGCCATAGCCGAGTAGTCCGCCAGTGGCACTGTTACGTTCTTCTTCTTCACCACCAAATTCCAGGCTATAGCCTTGGGGTAGGGAGAAAGAGTTTTGCAACCGTTGACGAAAATCAGCGACTGCGTTGGCAGGTAAGGTTCCTGCGGTGAGATAGCCCTGGACAGTGCTGACTCGGCGGCCGTTTTTGCGAGTGATGGCGGCATTTTTGGGAATTAGATTCAGTTTGCCAATGGTTTCTAAGGGAATGTAGCCGTTGCGATCGCTCGGTAGCAGATTCACTGATTGCAATTGGCTCAAGTCAGCGCGATCGCTATCACTGAGGCGCACTCGTACAGGCACTTCTTCGGTATCTTCTAAAATTGTGCCACCGTTTACCCCTTCGGTGATGATTTGCAATTGCTCGGCAATTTCTCGACGACTCAAACCCCGCGATCGCGCTTCTGGTTCGTCAATATTGAGAGCGAGTTGGGGAAGTACATCATTGAGGCGGCTGCGAACATGAGTAATGGTAGGAACTTCTGCCAAAATTGCCCGGACTTGCTCACTCAATTGTTGGAGGCGCTCTACATCGGAGCCGTAAATACGTAACTCAATCGGGGCTTCAAAAGGTGGCCCCTGCTCAAATAGACGCACCAATGCACGGGCATTAGGGAAGGCATTATTAAATTCTGTTTGCAGTTGGCGAATGAAGCGATCGCCAGCAATGCCATTCATCTGCACGATCGCCCCAGCAAAACTGCTTTCATTCTCACGATCAGTAAGTTGATTGTAATAGACTTTAGGCGCACTCTTGCCCAAAAACCAATACACTTGTTGAACTTCAGAATGACGGCGTAAGGTAGCTTCTACCTCTTGTGTCAACTGCTGAATTTGTCCTAAAGACTTGGTAGGTGATAGTTCTAACTCCACCGTCAGTTGTTCACGATCGGCAGCAGGAAAAAATTGTAAACTTAAGGTTGTCATGAGGCTAAACCCCAGTACAGGCAAAATCAGCGTCAGGGCGATCGCTCGTTTGGGATACCTCAACGACCACTGTAAAGAACGGCGATACCAGGTGGTGAGTCGAGGATGAGAAAATCCGGCTTGCCACCATCCCTGCTTGCCAATCGCGTCATAAATTACACCTTTAGAGGTGAAGGAACGGCGGTGATTCCATTGATAGATTTTGGCGGTAATCGCTGGGGAAATTGTTAATGCCACCAACAGCGAAGCCAGCACTGCCAAAATCACATTCAAACCAATCGTGCCGACAAATTCACCAGTTGCACCAGGGAGTAGGGCAATGGGTGCAAAGGAGAATACGGTGGTCAGAGTCCCGCCAAACAAAGGAGCGCGGAGATACTGCACAGTTTCTGCGATCGCAGTTTCTAAAGGCATTCCTGTTTTGAGCCGGATATTCATCTCATCAACGAGAATAATCGCATTATCAATCAGAATGCCCAAGGCCACAATTAGCCCCGTCACCGACATCTGATGTAAGGGAATGCCCAACAAGCCCATAACAATTAGGGCGATCGCCACCGAAAGCGGCAGGGCAATTTGCACAGCCAATGCCTGTTGCCAGCCCATCATAATAATGCAAATGACAAATAGTATCAAAGCACCAGACAGCAAATTCCCAATCAGATTATTTAATCGCGCAGTTACATAACGACTCTGATTAAAGACAATCTCTAACCCTATCCCTTTGGGTAAATCAGCCCGAAAGGTATCAAGAACCTTCTGGGCTGCCACTGCCCAGCGATCCAGACGATATTGGGACTGCACATAAACACCAACGGCGATCGCGGCTTTACCTGAGATCAATGCCAATTCTGTTGGCGGTGTGGCAATTCCTTTCTTAATGGTGGCGATGTCTGCTAAAAGGCGAAATTCCCGGTTAGATTCACAGTTAGAACAGCGCACGGGTAGTTGCTGCAAACGGTTCAGGGTATCTAATTCTCCTTGCACTTCATAGAGGAGGGTATTGTCACCGCGAAACTGTCCGGCGGAAGTTTTGGCATCACTCTGTTGAATTTGTCCTGCTAATTCTGAGGCGGTAATTCCCAAACTGGCAAGGGTTTCTGTATTCACATTCACCGTGATTTCTTCTTGTGGTGCGCCAAAAATTTCTACTTCATCAGTACCAGAGAGCGATCGCAAGGCATTTTTTAATTCTTCTGCCCGTCGCCGCAAAATGGCGTAGTTCGGTGTATCAGACTGTTCCCAAGTCAGGGAAGTAAGCAGGGCATAGGCGCGCACTTCTCCCTCATCTAATTCTGGTTCACTGGCTTCCCTGGGCAATTCCCCTTGTACATCCCGCAATTTATCCCGCACCCGTGACCACACCAAAGGTACACGATTCCTAGTCACACTATCGAGTAAATCTACGGCAATGGTAGAAACCCCAGCGCGGGAAGTTGACTCATAGGTTTTCACTTCCGGAATTTCGGCAATCTTGGCTTCAATCAAATCGGTGACGAGGGATTCAGTGCGCTCGGCCGTTCCTCCTGGCAAAAAAGTAGTAACTAAGGCAAAGCGAGAAGTGAGTTCAGGGTCTTCCAGTCGGGGTAGAGATTGATATGTGACGGTTCCCCAAGCCACAGTCAGAAAAATCGCCAACAATAGCAAGCGCAAATTGCGAAAGAATAGCTGTGCCATATCTACTCCTTATTCACAATTTGCCCCGCAACCAAGCGGTGAGTGCCATTATTAACAACCTCTTCCCCGGCGACGATTGTGCCGCGCACCAAAACGCGATCGCCTCCGGTATACAACACTTCCACATCCCGGCGTTGAATGCGATAGGTTTCTCCCTCTGGCGCAATGGCAAAGCAAGACCACAATCCTCGCTCTCCTTTAATTAAGGCGGATGCTGGCAACCAAAATCCTTGGATAGATACCCTTTGTTCCACTTGCAGACGGGCGATTTCTCCCGATGCTGGCATGGTTTGATTGGTAGTAACCAATTGCAAAACTACTGTCCGAGTGCGGGTTTGGGGGTTGATCTCTGGCTTATATGCCAGCACTTGGGCTGCATAAGTGAGATCGCCCAGCTGCACTTGTTGACGGCTCCCCAGCTTCAAGGTCTCCACGACTTGGGGTGGCACGCCAATTTCTACTTCAGGGGCCAGACTTTCCACTAGGCGCACTATTGCCTGTCCGGCCTGCACCACACTGCCTTCATCTAAATTTCGTTCCCCGATCACACCGCGAAAGGGAGCACGCAGAGTGCTTTTCTCGATATTGATTTCCACATCGCCCATGCTGGCTTGAATTTGTGCCACCGTAGCGGCTTGGGCAGCGATTTGTTCTTTGCGTGTTCCGTTCTGCAACGCTTCTAATTCACTCTGAGTAGCGGCGAGGCGGTCGGCGAGGGCATCCCGATTAAATGCCACTTCATCCAACTGTTCACGAGAAATTGCTCCTTCTTCGTACAGGGAACGGCGGCGATCGCGGCGAATATTTTCCAGACGCAGCCGATTTTCTAAATCTGCCACTTGAGAACGAGCTGCGGCAATGGTTTCTTTGCGTGGTCCATTCTGCAATTCCCGTAATTCTGCAACTGCACGCAGTTTTTGTGCTGCTAATTGTGCCAATTGTGCTTTGAGATTTTGCGTATCTAACCGGGCAATGACTGCGCCTTTTTCTACGATTTGTCCGCGATTGAAAACAATTTCAATCACTTTCCCTCCCCGCTCAAAGCCCAAATCGCTGCGGCGAGTGGCCACTACTTCCCCTGTATAAAAGCGCGTTACCAGATATGACTGCACGGGTTTGAGCTTGATGACTTGCACTGCCAACGGCGAAGAAACCGCGACTTCCTGTCCAGCAGACAACCTGTCATACACCCCAAAGGCGATCGCCGTCACCATCCCACTCGCAATTAGCAAATTCCTCACTCCTATCTTTCTTGGATGCTTTGGAGGTGAGGCGGCTCCATCTTCTATTGCTTGAACTTGGGCTTCCATAAGCTGACCACTCATTTTTGTGCTAGGTTGGCAAGAAGCGTTGCAATATTCAACTACTTGTTATAAAACTAGTTGTATAAACCAAAGAGTATATGCAACTAGTTGTCTATGTCAAGAAAAAATTATGAGTCTAGCCCATGCGATCGCCACCATCTTGCTTCAGTCTCCTCAGACAGGCTACGACTTGAGCAAAGAATTTAATGAAAAAGTAAGTTGCTATTGGCAAGCCACCTCTCAGCAGATTTACCGAGAACTGGCACGAATGCAGGATAAAAAATGGGTAGCAGTGGAAGTATTGCCCCAATCGGTTCGTCCCGACAAAAAAGTCTATTCCCTCACCGATACAGGTAGACAAGAACTGATTTCTTGGATTGCTGAACCTTCTGAAGCAACCGCAATCCGTGAAGATTTACTAGTAAAAGTACGCAGTGGGTTTATCGTTCCTGACGAGATACTCATTCGTGAAATTGAACGACGCAAGCAATTCCATCAGCAAAAACTGGAGTCCTATCGCTCCCGCGAGCTTGAATTCGGCGATCTGGATCATCTGTCTCGCCCTCAACGACATATCTATCTCACCCTGCGGTGTGGTATTCGCTACGAAACCATGTGGATTGAATGGTGCGATGAAGCGATCGCCTCTTTGTTAATCCCACAAGATATGAAATGATAGTTTACACTGTGGCTAAACCAATAACAATAAGTTACTTTTTGAAAATCCTAAAGTTTCAACCATCCAAATAGTTGCCCTACAGTTAATTGTAGGTCTTTGACCAAATCAGGAACTGGTAATATTTGTTGTTCTTCTTCTAGAAATTCTGGTTGCTGGTTTTGTGGATAAACTAAAACTGAACGCTCTTCAGGATTCAATAACCAACCTGATTTACAACCATGTTTTAAGCAATGCAAGATATTTCCTGTGACTTTCGTTAGACTTTGATCTGGAGATAAAATTTCAATCGTCCAGTCTGGATATGTGGGAAAAACATTCGCCACATCGCCATTTTCATCTACGGGAATTCTTTCCCAAGCAAACACAGTTACATCTGGTACTATTGAACGTCCGCCAAAAGTACACCGAAATTCCGGGAAAGCTAGAGCAATTTTTTGCGGCTCGATTACAGAATTGATATTGATGACTAGTTCACCCTGAAGGATACTGTGCTTTCCTTGTGGCATAGGTTTTGGAATAACTTTTCCGTTAATATACTCATTGGCTGGTTTAGTTTCTGGTAGTTTTAAAAACTCTTCTAAGGTTAGGAGTTTAGTAGGGGAATTTACCATATTCTTTTACCTTCTCAGTTTTTTTGTACTTAACCTAAATAAGCTTTTTTCACTCGTTCATCATTAATTAATGCTGATGCTGTACCTGTTAAAGTAATAGAACCTGCTTCTAAAACATATCCGCGATCGGCAATTTGTAGAGCTAGGTTGGCGTTCTGTTCAACTAACAGAATCGTCACGCCTGTAGCGCGAAGATTTTCGATAATGGAGAAGATTTCTCTAACTATAGCAGGTGCTAAACCTAAACTTGGCTCATCCAACAACAACAACTTTGGTCTACTCATTAAAGCACGGGCGATCGCTAACATTTGTTGTTCACCACCGCTCAGAGTTCCTGCTAGTTGATTGCGTCTTTGTGCCAAGCGTGGAAATAATTCAAATTGGTGCTGAATATCTGCTTTTATCTCTGCTTGATTCTTGCGAATATAAGCACCTAATAGTAAGTTATCTAAAACTGTTTGTCTTGCTAATACTCTCCTCCCTTCAGGAGAATGAGCCACACCAAGGTTTACAACTTCATGAACTTGGCGGTTATTAATATTTCGTCCATTATAAATAATATTACCACTCTTAATATTCACTATTTTAGAGATAGTGCGGAGCGTGGTACTTTTACCAGCACCATTCGCACCAATTAGAGTCACTACTTCACCTTTTTGAATAACTAAATTAATTTTTTTCAGAGCTTGAATACCACCATAATTAACATTCAAGTCTTGGATTTCTAAAACTGTATGATTTGGTATACTATCAGCATTCATTGGTAGTTTTTATCCAGTTTCCTATGGCAAAAGCAGCAGATACAGGTGGTAAGCTACTAATTAGTTTAGCTCCTGATGGATGAGTGCAATGGGTAACACAACGTCCTGAAGTTGTGGCGAAAGACATTCTCGGTTAAGATGAGTTGGAGTTGCGTTATACATCACACATGCCTCTACGTATAAGGGCTTGTGCAGCCTGAGCACAAGAGCGATACTGGCTCCCAACTTATCCAGTGCTAATCAACATTTTACCGCCTCCGCCGACTTTAACAGTGGTCACTAGTTACGAGGTTTATCAGGTTATTCGGTAGACTTAGGACTAGCCCTTTCAAGGTAACTCGTGAAATTTCTTTTTTGCTCTCTGCTGACTCGGCTTCTGTGCGGTTAAAAAGTTTTTTCTACAATTCTCTCAGAGCCTCTTGACAAAAGACTTACAGCCTCAACTTGTCACCAATGATTTCTGGTGCGTCGTAACGCTCTCTTGCTACCCCGCTCTTGTCTCTTCCCTCGGATAGGTAGAATTCTTCTGGAAGATAGAGGTTAATCATCTTGACCACTATCTTTTTTCCGGGAAATTTTCACAAAAAAACTGTGTTGACTGTTACAATATTGTTAAGAAAAGTTGCCCGTTGCATTTTGGGAACGAGCAATTTGGTTTTGACTCTAATTGAGAAGACAACGCAAAAACAATTCTTAGACCAGCTGTGGGAGGCTGGTCTTTTTTTTAGTTGTAAAGCTGAACAAGTTTTTTGGATGATGCAGATATGTAGTTTGTTACCTATCTGCTACTACCCCAGAACAGTATTACTTAGGGTGATAACACTTACAAGTAATGTAAATTGAAATGTAAGGTTCAGTATATTTCACTATTATGACTGAGTTTTAATGTCAAGTCAAGGCAAAAAGACGCAAAGGAGTTTTTTGCGTCTTCTCTGCTCTTAAACTGCAAACATTAGAAACTAAATGTGGTTCTCAGCGCCCCAATAACAACATCATCATTGTTGGTGTTATGGTCTGGTGCTGTTAACCAGATAATTCCTGGAGTGATGGTGATGTTATCAGTGACCTTATACTGGTAAAAGGCTTCAATGTGATATGAAGTATCTCTGTCTCTGGGAATTTCACTGATACTGGAACTTGTAACTTTAGGCTCTACACCTAAAATAATGCCAGCTAAGTTACCCTTTTTACCAAGGTCAGGAAAACCGAGGGTAACTGCATAGTTCCAGATGTCAACCTTTCCACGACTCACCACTCCGTCGGCTGTGGATAAGTTGCGCGCATTGGTGTAGCCCACCCAACCACCCAAGACAAATTTATCGCTGAGGGCTAAGGATGCTTGTAAACCGTAGGAATTGCTAGAAAAAGGCACATCAACAGGTTCTTCACTTGCTGTTAAATCTTGGGCAACTCTACCCAGGAATGTGCGGGGGTTGGCGGCATTGCTACCAGTACCCAATTCTTGATTGTAGGCGTTGATGTAGGTTAAGCCAACGGTGAAGCGATCGCTTGGTTTCACAGTCAGTTGTGCTAAAGCACCATATCCACCACTAAATAAGCCATTATTAGCAGATGGATCATTAGCTGAGTTCGCTAAGTACCCTAAACTGAGTGCCAATCTATCACTAAACTCGTGGGTAATTCCTAAACCAGCACCATCCATTTGATAGTAAATTGGGTTACGAGTCCCAAAATTGGATAAAGCACCAGAGCCGCCATCTCCATCAAAGATATTTACTGTATCAGTAAAATCGTCTGCGGCACCAGCGTTGGCGATCGCAATTACCTGTGTTTTTTCACCCAAGGGAAATTGGTAATATAATGCGTCAATCTCGGCATTAGTAGTACCAGTTTCACCCGCAAAAGCCAAGCCACCCTCTGGTGTCCCAATGTCGGGGCCGAGAATATTATTAGTCTGGATTCTGGTAAAGAGTGTATCTTTCCCTGTGAAGCTAGTTACAAATTCAATCCGCGCCCTTGCGCCCAGAGTTGTATTCTTGTCTGTGATTTCTGCATTGTTGACTCTGTCACCAGAAAACACATCGCTGACTACAGCGACAACTTCTCCCTGTAATTTGGTGGTGGTGGAAAACTGATTGGCTTCCAACTGAGCAGTTTTTGCTTCTACAGCATCTACACGTCCCCGCAATGTCGCCAGTTCTGCACTAAATTCTTCTTGCAGTTTTTGCAGTGTTCCTAAATCTGGTTTCGTGACTAAATCAGCTGTGGCGGTAGCAATAATTTCGTTAACCCGATCCAGACAAGCATTCAAACCAGCTGCAAATTCATAGCGTGTGAGGGCGCGATTCCCCCGATAAGTGCCATTTGGATATCCTGCAATACATCCGTAACGCTCCACCAACGATTGCAACGCTTGAAATGCCCAATCTGTTGGTTGCACATCTGAAAGTTGAGATACGGAGGTAACTTGAGCCATTACCCCTTGTTGAGTAATATTATCAGCTTTATTTTCTGGAGTCGTGACAATTATTGGTGTTTCTCCGGCAATTGCAGTAGCAGCAACACATAATATCGCACTACAAACAGCTGGACTAACCAGCATATGTGTCCATAATTTCCGCATTTTTTCCTCACACTAACGGACGGCATAGTAAGATTACTATGCCATTGTGACGACAATTTCTATTAAAAAGTATTCTCAAAATCTTATCAGTATTCAGCGTTTTGTTCGCATAATAAAAGCTGAAAAATCCTCTTCATTAGGTTTGATAAGTTCGTAGTCAGCACTTAAGCCCTGACTACGAGTTTTGAGAATGAGAATTATTATAATATACTGTAAAAACTGAGTCTCATGGTCAAAAAATTTTGCTGAAGGTAGAGCAAGCATCTCCGTGGAGGAAAAAAACTGTGATTAGCGATCGCATAGGACGTAAAGTTGGCAGGCAAAGCGGTGGTATCGTCACGTTAATGACGCTACTCATGTTGACACTCACTGCTGGGTGTAACCAAGGGAACACAAATCAGGGAAATACTGCTGCACCGACACCACAAGTAGAAGAAGCTGCATCCGCCCCGTCACCCCAAGCACCAAAAACTAAAGTAGTGGCTACGTTTTTACCGATGTACTGGTTTTCCAAAGCGGTAGCAGGGGATGCAGCAGACGTAGAGATTTTACTATCGCCAGGGACAGAAGTACATGAATATCAGGCAAAACCAGAAAACGTCAAAGCGATCGCCACTGCAAATGTTCTGGTAAAAAATGGTTTGGGGCTAGAGGAATTTTTAGCAGCGACTGTCAAAAATGCCGAAAATGCCAAATTGACTGAAATTGATGCTAGCCAAGGGATTAAAACCGT
The DNA here is from genome assembly GCA_019359495.1 of Goleter apudmare HA4340-LM2. Classification (GTDB taxonomy): domain Bacteria; phylum Cyanobacteriota; class Cyanobacteriia; order Cyanobacteriales; family Nostocaceae; genus Goleter; species Goleter apudmare. The sequence goes on along the minus strand of JAHHHF010000042.1, from coordinate 6,782 downwards.
GGCAGAAATTTCACCAGTTGTGAACCCGGTAAAAGGGAAACAAGATCATAGCCACAACCACGAAGATAGTAATCCTCATGTTTGGCTAGATCCTGTTTTGGCAAAACAACAGGTAACAAATATCCGAGATGGATTAATTGCCGCAGATCCTCAGAACAAAGTTACTTATGAAAAGAATGCGGCGGCTTATATGCAAAAATTAGAAAATTTAAATAACGAATTTCAGCAGACTTTGCAAAAAACTCCTAACTGCACCTTTGTCACCTTCCATGATGCATTTCCCTACCTAGCTAAACGCTATAACCTCAAGCAAGTTGCTGTAGTAGAAATTCCCGAAGACCAGCTTTCACCCAAAGATGTGCAAAATGTCGTTAACACAGTAAAAAAATATCAGGTCAAAGCCTTATTTAGCGAACCAGGAGTAGATAATAAATTACTAACAAGTCTCTCTCAAGATTTAAATCTCAGCTTAAAAACACTAGATTCTTTAGAAACCGGCGAAACAGATCCACAGTATTATTTTCAGGCAATGAAAGCTAATTTGCAAGCTCTAGAAACAGCATGTAAATAGTTAGGGAATGGGGAATAGGAGCAGGGAGAATCACCCTTGATCCTTGACAAATAACAAATGACCAATAACAAATGACATTACCAATATTAAAAGTAGAGGGACTAACTGTTTACCAAGGTAGTTATCTAGCAGTTCGAGATGTTTCCTTTGAATTATTACCAGGAACAGATACTGCTATAGTTGGTCCCAATGGTGCAGGTAAAAGTACCTTAGTCAAAGCCATTTTAGATTTGATTTCTCGCAGCACTGGTACAGTGCAAATATTTGGTCGCCCCATGAATCGATTAGGGCATTTACACCATTTATTAGCCTACATGCCGCAAAACTTTGTTTTTGACCGCAGCTTTCCTATTTCTGTCAGCGAACTGGTAGGACTAGGATGGAGCAAAATTCCTCGGCATCCCCAAAACAAAAGTGCTTTCTGGAAAAGATTGTGGAGACAAAACCAAGAAAAGTCAACAGCAGTAGTAGAAGCTTTAAGGCGCACTGATGCTGATCATCTGCGTCATCAAGCTATTGGTACTCTCAGTGGTGGTCAACTCAAGCGGGTACTTCTAGCTTACTGTTTAGTGATGCCTCGCAAGCTTTTAGTACTAGATGAAGCCTTTGCTGGGGTAGATGTGCAAGGTGCAGCCGATTTTTACGCCTTGCTAAATGAGTTAAAGCAGCAGGAGGGTTGGACAATATTACAAGTTTCCCATGATATTGATATGGTTAGTCGCCATTGCGATCGCGTTCTTTGTCTCAACCAAACCCTCGTCTGTACTGGTAAGCCAGAAATTGCCCTCTCTCCACAAAACCTGTTAGCAACCTACGGCCCAAATTTTAGCCGCTACCAGCATCATCACTGAAGAATTTGTTATTTGTTATTTTGTAGAGACGTTGCAGTGCAACGTCTCTACATTTGTAATTTCTCTGCCCCATTGCCCATGCCTATATGTATGCTGATTTGGTAAGCTTATTACAATTTCCCTTTATGCAGCGAGCGATCGTCGGTGCTGTGTTGATGGGAATTCTGGGCGGTATTTTAGGTAGTTTTGTCACCTTACGCCAGCTATCTTTCTTTAGCCATGCTGTCGGACATGCAGCATTGGTTGGTGTAGCGTTAGGCGTGCTGCTACAGTTAAATCCCACATGGATGCTGTTGCCATTTACCTTAGTTTTTGGCGTCATCGTGCTCTATTTGATCGATAAGACCGATTTAGCTAGCGATAGCGTCTTGAGTATAGTCCTCTCCGGGGCACTAGCGATCGGTATCATTCTCACTAGCCTCATTCAAGGATATCGCGGCAACTTAATGAGAGTGCTGTTTGGGGATATCCTCGCTATTGATGCTATAGATTTGATCTTGACGCTACTAGTGTTGCTGGGAAGTAGCATATTCTTGTTGTCGTCATTGCGAGAGCAAATTTTGTTGACGCTTAACTTAGATGTGGCTCAGGTTCAAGGCGTTCCCATCCAATTGTATCGCTATAGCTTTGTCATCTTACTGTCATTAGCTGTTGCCGTAGCCATTAAAGCCGTGGGTGTTTTGCTAGTCAATGCCTTTTTGGTAATTCCCTCCTCCACTGCTAAACTTATGAGTCACAACTTTACCCACTTTTTGGTGATGTCGGTGATTATCGGTTCTGCTAGCAGTGTTGCAGGAATGATGGTTTCAAGTATTTTTAACCTAGCCTCTGGCCCTAGTATCGTTCTGGTGCAGTTTTTAGTATTCGTCGCTGTTTTCATCGGGGTAAAATTGACAGCAAAAGTAGCATAAACTTTTTTTCTTAAAACACTTGCAATATCTGACTTAGTTTGCTATATTTATTAATCGTGCCCTACAAAAGCAAGTGCGGTTAATACCCCCGCCGGGATAGCTCAGTTGGTAGAGCAGAGGACTGAAAATCCTCGTGTCACCGGTTCAAGTCCGGTTCCTGGCATTACAATCAAAACCCCTGTTAGTAAACGCTTCCAGGGGTTTCTTTTATCTCCAAAAACCCCATTTCAGCCATTTACGGTGGTGTAAATCTGGTGTAGGAAGATACTGCGTTGGCTATTTTTGGACATGGTTGGACAAATTATTGGGGTAAAGTTGGGGTAAATCAGAGCGCACTGATTCAGGTCTATTAGGCAATAGGGAGAACCCGCTAGCAGTTTCCCTTTGCCAACGCTTGTAATGTCAGGAGTCACCTGTGGGTTCTAAAACCTCTGAACGTAAAGCCTCAAAAGGTACTGTCCAAATCAAAACCTCGAACGATCGCTTGCAACTTGTTTTTAGTTTTGGGGGTAAACGTCATTATCTCTCAACTGGATTTACAGATACCAAAGCTAACCGCAAACTAGCCGAAATGAGGGCTAGGCAAATTGAGTTGGATATTCTCTGTAATAATTTTGACCCCACTTTGGGGAAGTACAAGCCACAATCGGAGCAAATTATCATTACACCATCGCTGACACCAGTTGTGAAAAGTTATGCATCTTTAACGGATTTGTGGAATAGTTATGCAGAATATAAGCGATCGGGTTTGTCTCCCAGCACTTTGGCGAAGGATTACAAGAAAATCTACCGTTGTATCAATGTTCATCTCCCGGTGAAGACTTTGGATCAAGCGATCGCAATTCGAGATTGGTTAATTGCGAATAAAAGCCCGTTATCTGCCAAAAAAATATTGACTCAATTTTCGGCTTGCTGTAATTGGGCTGTGAAATCTCAGTTGATTGATGATAATCCGTTTGAGGATATGGCAAGTGATATTAAATTGCCAAGAGGTGATGCTGAGGAGACGGATATAAATCCGTTTAGCTTGGAGGAACGCGATCTCATAATTACCGCATTCAAGGAAAATCGATATTACAAATACTACGCACCGTTAATTGAATTTCTTTTCATCACAGGTTGCCGACCATCAGAAGCTGTGGCTTTGCAGTGGAAGCATATTGCGTCGGACTTGACGATTATTCGGTTTGAGCAAGCTGTGGTAGTTTCCCAGTCGGGACTAACTTGTAAACCAGGTTTGAAAACGCAGAAGAAGCGAATTTTCCCAATTAATAATCGTTTGGCTGGGTTGTTGAAATCCATTCAACCCGTTGATGTGTCTGGTGAAGCGAAAGTATTTCCATCACCTGAAGGTAAGTGGATAGATATGCATAACCTCAGTGGACGAGCTTGGAAGACTGTGCTAGAAACGCTTGATGGTGTTGAGTATGGGAAGCTTTACCAAACTCGGCATACATTTATTACGATGGCTTTGAAGAATGGGGTGGATGTGAAGGATGTTGCCACGGTGGTGGGTAATTCGCCGGAGATGATTTATCGTCATTATGCGGGGCAAAGTCGAGAGCTTTTCTTGCCGGAGTTTTAGGGTTGAATGGGCGAGCGCAATTATGCGCTCGCGCTTTGATAGGTATCAAGCGGATTTGATATAAATCCTCAGTGGGAATCTCAAACTGATGAGCAATCTCCAACAGCATCTGCTTGGGTGTCGTCGGTTCAAGCAAGTCCACAATTGGGATTGAGTAATCATCTAAAAGCCCCGACTGCGAGATAAATTCTTGAATTTGGTAAACTGATGATCAAACAGGAGTTTTACTGTACCAGTAGGGCCATTTCGCTGTTTGCGAACGATGAACTCAGAAATGCCACGATCTGGAGTATCAGGATTGTGAATTTCATCGCGGTAAAGCATGATGACAACATCACTGTCTTGTTCTACCGAGCCACTATCTTTTAAATCACTCAGTACAGGGCGTTTATCATGACGATGTTCAACTTCACGATTGAGTTGAGACAGTGCCAGAACAGGAACATCCAAATCTTTGGCCAGTTTCTTTAACCCCCGACTAATTTCCCCAACCCGTTGAGCCATGTTCAATCGAAAATCAGTAGCTTCAGCCATCAGTTGCAAGTAGTCCACAACGACAAGCCCAACGCCACCAGAGCGAGAGGAAACCCTGCGGACTTGGCTGCGAATTTCGGTGAGTGTCGGGCAAGAGTGATCATTGATGAAAATTGGCAAATCACTCAAACAAGAAATGGCTTGACTCAATGGTTCCCATTGGTTGTTTGACACCCGCCCAGTTTTGAGGAAGCTGTTTTCAATTCCCGACTCGCTGCTGAGAAAGCGTTGCACATATTCATCCTCAGACATTTCCAAGCTGAAGATAGCTACAGGCAGCCGGCTGAGTTGAGCAACATTGAGCGCGATATTGCCAGCCAGGGCAGATTTACCGACTCCGGGACGAGCCGCAAGAACATACAATCGCCTGCGGCGAAAGCCGCCACCCAGCAAACTGTCCAAGTCGTAAAATCCAGTGGAGAGGGCAGGGGAAGCATTACCAGCATGACGAGCTTCAATTTCGGTAAAAGCATCAGCCAACGAATCACAAATGTGAACTAAATCAGCAGCAGAACGCTCGGATGTAATCCTATAAACTTTTTGTTCGGCTTTGTCAAGGACAATTGGTAAATCGGTTTCGGTTTGAAAACCGAGATGAACAATTTCTGAGCCAGCTTTGATTAACTGCCGTCGTTGGTATTTTTCCATGACCAAATCGGCTAAAGCATCGATGTTGATGGCGGAAACTGTGCGGTCTATCAGAGTGGCCAATTTATTACGTCCACCGATGCTAAACAACTTGCCATTGTCCGCCAGCCAGTTGGTGAGACAAAGCAAATCAGTTGGTCTACCTTGAGTGTAAAGTCGGTAAGCGGCTTGATAAATATCCTTGTGAGCGGCAATGTAAAAAGCGTCGGCAATTAAGCGATCGCTAATTCGGCTCATGGCTTCACTATCAAGCATGATACCACCCAAAATAGCTTCTTCTGCCTCAATACTTTGTGGGGGTAAACGATTTGAATCGGATGAAAAGTCTAATTCTTGGGTCATAAAAACCTTTTTAAAGGAGTCAGAATGGAGCAAGAATCGGGATTTAACTGGCAAATCAGTTTAAAATCTCCTTCTGACTCCTGGGTTCTGTTCACGCTGCTTGTTGATACAGATGGGCGATGATTTGGGGATGATTGGCTTGCAACCAGTTCAACCAGCCAGCAGTTGCACCTGTGTGTTGTTGGTCATAGCGGGTGCTGAAGTTAGCGATCGCTTGCTCACATCCAACCTCATCTTTTTGGTCTAGTAGTTCAGAGAATGTGGCTTTGTGCCAGTCAAGGCTACGTTGGGCGTAATAACCGACAGGTTCGTTAGCCTGTTGTGCTTCTTGAGTCGGTGGTACAGCAGACTCAATCACTTTTGACCAATAGCCCAGTAGTTCTTCTAAGCCGCCCTTGCTGGATTCCCAATTGCCGATGGATTTGATAACTGTGGGGATTTTTTCTGTCCATTCACACCCATTCCACAAGGCTCTCTCCTTGGCGATCAACTCCACCAGTCGGCGATCGCAGGTTTGGTAAATCTTGTCTCTGGTAGTTGTGCGCCAGGGGAAACGCATGGAACGCAATTTGATTTCGTTTTTGTAAACTGCGGGTAACGCGTCAGATGCCATGATGCCAGGGTCTAGCAAAACTTGGTTGAGTAAATCCTCAATCGAGTCAAATCTCCGTTTGGGTGGTTTATTATTCGTTTGTTCGTGATTATCGAACGATCCCGCAATTATCGAACCGGACGATGAATCTTGGGTTTGAGACGAAGATTCTGGTTTTGTTAACAACGAAGTCAGAGATTTAGGGGCTGGTTGTTCCGGTAGTTCGCGTTTACCCTGAGGCATGGTTTGTTCTAGTTCTGCATCTAGTTCGCTACTCAGAAGAAAATGGTCTTCTTGTGTTTGTTTTTTAATAAATTGTTTTTCTTCATATTGTTTTTCTATATGAGGGGTGGACTCACCAACGTTGGATGACCCACCTACGGGTGACCGAAATAACTTTGTGTCTTCTTTGTTGGTAAAAATGTAATATTGCCAATCAAATTTGCCATTCTTGGGATTATTCTCGTGGACTCTCACTAAATAGTCATTTTCTTGGGCATTTTTGATGGCACTACGAATTTTGTCTCGTTTGTACCCTAAATATTTCTCAATGACTGTAAAACTAATATCAAAGTTTTCATCGTGAGAAGCTACCCAACAAATTAATCGGAATGTTGAGTCATATGATGTCCGGTTAATTAACCATAATTAACTGGCAAATTCAGGCCACCAGTAAAAATGAGTCAAGCCGCGAATGAAATCAGGAAGCTCAAGGATTTGGCGACAGCGCTGAAATAAAGCCTCCTCA
>JAHHHF010000041.1 GCA_019359495.1 Goleter apudmare HA4340-LM2 | reverse complement strand
TGTATGTGTCAGAAAATCAGTTATGTTCACTGGTTTGAGGAGATTATGTTTTGTTGACTAATTTCAGCTTTTTAGGCTTAGTCTTAATAAAAATGTAAAGTTTTATATCAGCATTCAACATTTGTGTCCTCGAATATAAAGAGGTCTTAAGTCGCAGTAAGTTTAAATTAACAGATGAAATCCTATCTGAATGGTTTGAGATTATTGATGCTTTTATCAAACTCATTGATGTCAATTTAGAAATTGAATTTCCTCAAGATAAAAAAGATGCAAAGTTTTTAGCCTGTGCCATAGCCGCAGCAGCAGATTTTTTGATTACAGGTGATTCTGATTTTAACCAGCGCAAACTTTGTTAAATACCAGAATTATCTCTGTAACTTTGTTTAAGCGATTAATCTGTGACACAGAACAGTAAAAAACGTAGCAATACTAACTTTTATAACCATTGCTACGTCTTTACCAATTCCCTGTGCCTGGTTGTTGAGCAAAGTCGAAACAACGCCCTATTTAATCAAAGATTACTCTCAATTAACTGGCGATACTCGCTCTTTTGCTTAACGCCTTTCACTTCCTTCAACAGTTCTTTGTTTTTAAACAATTGAATGGTCGGCGTTCCCGTTACACCTGCATTTTCAGCAATATCTCTGTCTTTGTCGATATCGATTTCTATGAAGTGGATTTTGTCATCAAATTCATCCACCACTTTATTTAATATCGGCTTGAGAGTATGACAAGGGCCACAACCAGGAGCAACGTATTTAACCAAGAGTAAACGCGTGCTTTCGTGGAATAATTTCCGCAAAGCATAACCACCCTCATGGCGTGTAGCCTGCAAATCAAACTCCGCAGCTTGTTCGGCTTCGGTTTTCTTGGCTACTGGCTGGGTTTCTAACTCATTCACCGCACTTGCTAGCTGTTGATGGAATTCTTGAATTAAACCATTAGATGACAACCACCGTTCTGCTAACAATGCGGCTGCACAACCACTACCCGCAGCCGTAATTGCTTGGCGATACTCACGGTCTTGCACGTCGCCTGCTGCAAAAACCCCTTCTAAACTAGTTTCTGGCGAGCCGTGCTTGGTGGCAATGTAACCCACCTCATCTAGTTCTATTTGCTCTTTGAATAATGCAGTGTTGGGAGTATGACCAATGGCGTAGAATAAACCCCTAGCTTGCAGTATACTTTCTTCCCCAGTTTTATTGTTGCGGATTTTTACGCCGTCCATGTGACCATCACCAAACACATCCACAACTTCCGTATTCCAATGCACGTGGATTTTGGGGTTACTCAAAACTCGGTCTTGCATCGCTTTAGAAGCGCGCATCTGCTCAGAGCGTACCAACAGATTTACTTTAGAACCATATTTAGTCAGGTAAATTGACTCCTCCGCCGCCGAGTCGCCAGCACCAATTACCGCCAGTTCTGCACCGTGAAAAATTGGTGTTGCACCATCACAAATTGCACAAGCCGAGATCCCCCGACTCCAAAATGCATGTTCGTTAGGTAAACCCAAACGCTTGGCTGTGGCACCTGTGGCGATAATTAAACTGTGGGTTTTAATTTCCCGTTCTTCGGAACGCACAGTAAAAGGACGCTGACTCAAGTCAACTGATATTACATCTTCTGTATATAATTCTGCACCCCAGCGTTCCGCCTGCGCCTTCATCAAATCCATCAGTTCTGGCCCAGTAATCCCTTGGGGAAACCCCGGAAAGTTCTCAACTTCCGTCGTTGTCATTAGTTGTCCACCAGGCAAACCCCCGGCTTGGAAACCTTCAAAGACAACAGGCTTCAGGTTAGCGCGTCCTGCATAAATAGCGGCTGTGTAACCAGCCGGTCCAGAACCAATAATCACCAAGTTTTCTACAGTCGGGTTGGTCATGGTAATTATACAAACTCATAACGACTACGCTTAATATAACATAACAATATAATAAGTGGCTACTACACACAATGATAGAGAGCGATAGAGGGCGATCGCACCGTACCAATTAATCTATCAACAGCAATATTCTGGCATCAGGAAAGGGCACATTATCCGCCTTTGCCATTCTATGAGTCAGTTGTGAAGTTATTATTCCAATTAAAACTCCGCACTACAGTAATCAGCTAAGACTGTTGTTGCAAATTTTTTCTAAGGACTTCAGCATCTAATTGACGGAAATAAACGAAAATTTCCCCAAAAAGTCGTTCGTAAAACTCTTAATCTTTATAGGTTTGCAACTCCACAAAATATAACGGTTCGTTTTCAAATCCCTCAGCAGTAAGAAATACCCCATCTAAACGAAATGATTGTTGTTTGACTTCAGGTGTCGTAAATGTGTAAATACTAGGATTAATATCGACTCTGTCAAGAATTTCAAAAAATATCTGTGGTATTTCCTTAATCATTTCATAAAAAATTACATCTGTTTTCATTCCTTATAACCACTTTCATTTAAATACAATACACTCTAGCTTTCGTAAGTTTAGACACCTCTGATAAATATAGAAGGATTATTTGGTGTACTATGTCCCTCACCATTACAGACCTAGAACAACTACAAACCGAGCATCCAGAATGGCAGATGGAACTGGTGGAGGGGCAAATAATAGTTATGAGGCCATCAGATTACGAATCAGAGGAAATAGGCGCTCGTCTAATTACCTTCTTGAATAACTGGGTAATGTCCCGCAAATTAGGGAGAGTGACTGGTTCTAGCGCCGGGTTTATCTTGCCCAGTATAGAAGAGGGCGAATCAGAAAAAAGAAACCTACTTGCGCCTGACGTGTCATTTGTACGGGCTGATAGACTCAAAAAAACCAAGCGCGACTTTGTGGAATTACTTCCAGACCTGATGGTTGAAGTCAAGTCCAAATCAGACCGTATCAAACCCCTAGAAGAAAAAATTCAACTATTCTTACAACTTGGCTCTACAGTAGGGATGTTGATTGACCCTGACAAGCTGACAGTAACAGTGTACCGCCTCAACCAAACGCCCATAGTCATGCAAAACGGGGACACCCTGACCCTTCCAGACTTGCTTCCTGGTTGGGAACTAGCAATCTCAGAACTATGGCCTCCGGAATTTGATTAACTCAATTAGCTAACTTACCCACTGGTAATTTCAATAAAAACAGGTTGTGATAGAAAACTGAAAATTTGGGAATACTAAAGCTTACGTAAGCTATTAGCCACAGCGAGACGTAAAGTTACAACCATTCCCAACAATCAGTATCAGGAGAAATTGCAATGGTAGGTCTAGCCTCTGATTTAATAGAAAAAATTCGTCAGCAGTATGACAGTTCTCCCTATCCCAGAATTCCCGTAGATATATCCCCGAAAAATCAGCCGAACTTACTGTACATTCATAACTTAGCTACACCTTACTATTTAAGAAACCAAAAAGTTATAGATACCAAAGAAAAATTGATTTTAGATGCTGGATGTGGTACTGGCTATAAATCACTAGTCCTAGCAGAAGCTAATCCAGGTGCAAAAATTGTTGGAGTTGATATATCAGACGAATCGATTAAATTAGCTCGTCAAAGGTTAGAATATCATGGCTTTGACAATGCAGAATTTCATGTTTTATCAATTGAGAATTTAGAAAAGTTAGGTTATCAATTTGATTATATTAATTGTGATGAAGCGCTCTATCTTTTTCCTGACATAGTGGTTGCTTTACAAGCAATGAAAGCAGTATTAAAGCCTGACGGTATTATTCGTGCTAATCTTCATAGTTCTATCCAGAGATCCCATTATTTTCGCGCTCAACAACTATTTAGAATGATGGGTTTAATGGATAATAATCCAGAGGAGTTAGAAACTGAAATTGTTGTAGAAACAATGAAAGCTTTGAAAGATAACATCATTATCAAAGCCACAACTTGGACACCTGATTATGAAGGGGAAAATGGCAAAGAAAAAATTTTAGTGAATCACTTATTACAAGCCGATAAAGGCTACACTATCCCTGATATATTTGGCGCTTTAAAATCTACTGATTTAGAGTTTATTAGTATGGTTAACTGGCGCAACTGGGACTTGATTGATTTATTCAAAGAACCAGACAATTTACCAGCTTTTCTGGGAATGAGTCTACCAGATATTTTTATAGAAGAGCGCCTACATTTATTTGAATTAATCCATCCTGTACATCGGCTACTAGACTTTTGGTGTGGTCATCCTAAGCAAGCACAAGATTTTGTGCCAGTTTCAGAATGGAGTAATTCTAATTGGCGAATAGCTAAAGTGTATTTGTTTCCTCAATTGAAAACTAGTGATTTTCAAGAAGACCTTGTAGCTTGTATTAACGATATCAGAGCATTTCCCATCAGTAAATATCTATCACCAACTGAGGAATTAATCAGCATAGATAGCGCAGCAGCAGTTTGCTTGATACCTTTGTTAGAACAACCACAGTCAGTAACATCTCTCCTACAGCACTGGATGCAATTTAGACCAATAGATCCTGTAACCTTAATGCCTAGAGATGAGGAGCAAGCCTTCAAAACATTGCAACAATTTTTGTGGAGGTTGGAAAATCTTGGTTACGTGATGATAGAACTTTAAGGCTTGTAGTTAGCACTTTAGTGCTTCATTAGGTCGGTAATCAAGCTAACTAACCCAACTCTCTCGAAAAGCAAACTAGCGACACAGAAAAAATACCTAAATTGTATAGGCACGGCGCACATAGGATGTCTGTATTACCGAAAGTCTTTGGATGCCGTGCCCTTACTTGTTGATTAATTTATTTTTAAGCCTGTAATTTATTTCATGTCTGTTGATATTTAAGCAAAAATTTTTTTCTTTGGGTGTGATATGAAACGGATCGGTAGTGGGTAAGTTATTTCTAGAACCAGATACCAATCCACCCCATAGGAAAAACACTTTATGAAAACCGAATTGAAAGCCAAATTCATTCAACATATCCTCAACAAAAAGAAAAATGATGAGGGCTTTACATTGATCGAACTACTTGTAGTAATCATCATTATCGGTATTTTGTCAGCTATTGCGTTACCTTCTTTCCTGAACCAAGCAAACAAAGCTCGCTCCTCAGAAGCAAAAACTTACGTAGGTTCCATCAATCGTGCTCAACAAGCTTACGTACTGGAAAATCCCACCTTCGTGACGGCTCAAACTAATTTTAACCAACTAGGACTGGGTATCAAGACACAAACGGAAAACTATACCTATACCCTTGGTAATTTAGGTGGAAAAGGTGCAGATGTCATAGCTCGACCAACAACTCCTGCTGCTAACCCTGCCATTTTAAAAGGCTTTGTTGGTAGCGTTGCTGTTGGACAAACAACAGGTGCAGCAACTGGAGAAGCAACCACAATTGCTATTTTGTGCGAAACTAACGATCCTGTGAAAGTGGGTAGTACTATGAACACTGGAGTTCCTCAGGGAACCCCCATTAATAACATTAACTGCGGTGCAGGACAAAAAGCAGTTAAGTAACTATTTATTCATTTAAATAACTGACAATAACAGTGTCAGCGACTTTTTCAAAGGTGGGTATACTCTACTCACCTTTTTTACATTTATTGAGTAATAAGACTACTATGAATATTGAAATTATAGAAGACAGAGTTATTAACTGGCAACGGCAAGCGCATCAATACCTGATAATAAAAGAATACGAACAAGCAGCCAATTTATATGAGCAAGCAATAGAATCTGAACCCAATATGATTTCGCATTATTGGTATTTAGGTTTAATGTTATTGTTGCAAGGAAAAGAAGTAGAAGCTCAAATCACTTGGATGCTGGCATTGGAAGATGTAGAAGCAGAAAATATTCAATCTCATACACAAGAACTAATTCAAGTATTACAAATAGAAGCAGAAAGACAAGAAAATCTAGAAGATTTTTCTGTCGCCTGGGTAATTTCTCAGCACATAAAAGAACTTAATTGTCATGATATTAATAATCTTTTAAAAATAGTTTATTTTAGTTTTAAACTAAATAATCATAAAGCAACAGAATTTGATGAATTAGGTATTATTGACTTATTGAATTCACAAAAATTTATAGATATCAATCTACAGTTGTTGCTACAAGTATTACAGCAGGTTCTAGACATTCAACCTTTAGATAAATTTTCTATTGACTATATTCAATCTTGTTTACCATACTTAATTAATACACCAGAGTTATTGAACGTACTTTTACCCGCTGTAATGAGAATTGGCTACACATTTAAACTGCCAGCAACAGCAGCTTATATTTTAGAAATATATTTAAATATTCAGCCTAAAAACCTAGAAATATTAAGACATTTAACTAATTTATATTACAACGCTAAAAAATACTCTCAGAGTATAGAGAATGCTCAATTATATTTTTCTTTATCTACAGGAATACCTGATAAAATTTTTGCAGTTCATCTTGTAATCAGCATTTTAATTTCTACTGGTGGAGATTGGGAAACAATAACTTTAAAAACCCAAGAATTGGAATCTTTACAACAAAAATTTATCACAGAAGATTCATTGTTATTAGATGAAGTTAAAACCTTGCTTGTATTAACACCATCCTTCGCCACACCACATCTTAAAGATAGTCCTCATGATTTTAGAAAAATTCATAATCAACTGGCACAAATTTGTCAAAGCAATATTCAAGCTATATATGATGAACCATTCAAGCGTTATTCTCAAAGCATTACCCATCATAGACAACAGGGAATTTGTAATAAGAATAAGAAACTGAAAATTGGCTATGTATCCTATGCCTTAAGAAGGCATTCTGTAGGCTGGTTAGCACGCTGGTTATTTCAACATCATAATCATGAACAATTTGAAATCTATACTTATCTTGTTAACTATAATCCACTAGATCAGCTTGCCCAAGAATGGTATGTAAATAAATCTGATCAAGCTCATAAATTAGGCATAACAGCTTTAGAAATTTCTGAAAAAATCTATGCAGATCAACTAGATATATTAATAGACTTAGATAGCATTACTCTAGATATTAGTTGTGCAGTAATGTCACTTAAAACCGCACCAATTCAAGTAACTTGGCTGGGTTGGGATGCTTCTGGTATACCTGCAATTGATTACTTTATTGCTGATCCTTATGTGTTACCAGATAACGCCCAAGATTATTACACAGAGAAAATTTGGCGACTACCTCATACATACATAGCCGTTGATGGCTTTGAAGTGGGTATACCTACCTTACGGCGAGATGAGTTAGATATTCCTACCGATGCTGTAGTATATCTCAGCGCTCAACGGGGTTATAAACGTCATCCTGAAACTACAAGATGGCAAATGAAAATCATTAAAGAAGTCCCGAATAGCTACTTTTTAATTAAAGGTGACGCTGAAGAAGAAGCAATTAAGGAGTTTTTCTATAAAATAGCAGAGGAAGAGGGGGTCAATGCTTCGAGGCTGAGATTTTTACCTCAAGACCCCTCTGAAGCTGTCCACAGAGCCAATTTAGCCATTGCTGATATTGTATTAGATACTTACCCCTACAATGGAGCGACGACAACCCTAGAAACCCTGTGGATGGGTATCCCCTTAGTCACCAGAGTGGGAGAGCAATTTGCAGCGCGTAACAGTTACACGATGATGATGAATGTGGGTGTAACTGAAGGTATTGCTTGGACGGATGAAGAGTATATAGAGTGGGGTGTACACTTGGGCAAGGATGCGGCTTTAAGACAGCAAGTAGCTGGAAAATTACGACAGTCCAGACAAACAGCACCCTTATGGAATGGTAAGCAGTTTACCCGTGAAATGGAGAAAGCCTACCAGCAAATGTGGCAAAAGTATATTAGCTAGTAGTGAGGACTTTAGTCCTCTAGTTCTGGAAGTACTGAAGTACTTACTACAAACTTTTTTCTATAACCTGTTTATAAAAGCTTTCTAAACCTGTGACGCAGGCTTGATCATCAAAAAGATAGTCATGCCGCTGACTCATCCTTGTGGATATGGTATTTCGCCAAGTTGAATCTAGTCCTAATTTGACAGCAATCTCAATATATTCGGCTTCATTTGCAGCAATAGTGTCTGTCATCCCCAGCATTTTCAAGAAGCTATCAGAGTGACGTCCCCGCATAAATTCTCCTGGACAGGTGACGACAGGGAGGTTACAAGCGATCGCTTCTAGCGTAGTGTTACCACCAGACCAGGTAAATGTATCTAGATAGACATCTGACAGTAAGTTAATCATCAAATAATCTAACCGTTCTGGTATGGTGAGAAAAACGCAATAATCCTCATAATTTAGATCAAAAGCAGCAAAGGCTCGCTGTAATCTTTGCTGTAGTAAAGTACCACGTAGAAATAGAAATTTAGCTTGTGGAACACGTCGGGCTATTTCTGGGAAAATAAAATCATATTGTGGTAGATATTTGAAGGGAGCTTGGCAACATAGATAAATAACGGCTACATCTGGTAACTGATAATCTCTGCGAGTTTTGATGACTGGTGGAATACAGGGTTTAGGATACGAAACACCAATATTTGGTAAGCGAATTAGTTTTTCTGAGTAATGTTCTTGTGCATTTTCTGGTTCCATTAACTCACTAGATAAAAAGTAATCAATTGTGGGTAAGCCAGTAGTCACCGGATGTCCCCAAGCTACACATTGCACAGGCGCAAGCCGTAGACCAGCCATTTGCATTGTTTGCGGGTTCATACCAATTTCAGGAAAGACTAGGATGTGTAGTTGATCAGCAATTATTTGTTCACAAACTGCTGATAAATTATGGGGAATATGGTAGAAAAAATTACTGTTTTCTTGAAATTGTTGTGTTACTTTATCTGGTTCATTACCTGTGTAGTAACAATAAATTTCAAAGCTTTCATGGTTACAATAACTTAGCCAGCCAGTTAGCCAAAGTGTGCCACTGTAAGAATGTAAGTAATTAGAAACATAGCCTATGCGAATCTTTCCATGATTACCAAGCTTAGGCATAGATAAAAGCGCAGTCCATTGGGGATAATTCGCTGCCATAATCTCATGCACTAACTTGCCATATTGGCGTTGTAAATCAATATCATTTTGTGCCTGATATGATATGTAAAAATTAGTCAGACGACCTATACCTGCTAAAGCACTCTTTTGTGCTTCTATAGTTTTCAGCGAAGTTTGCTGAATTAAATCTTGTAGTCCTTGCGTAAAGCGCTGGCGATGAAAGTTAATTTCCTCTAGACTTTCGTAGATTGATGGAACTGTTAAATATTTGAGGATTTTAAAAGTGTAATCATCAGGCAACAATTGAGCAGCATTTTCTGCTATTAAAATTGCTTCTTGAATATGTCCATTTCTTCGCAAGTCTATGATTAATGAAAAGTATAGTCTTTCATCTTGAGGGTACAGTTTAATTCCTTGTTGCAGAGTATGAAAATATTCATCCAGTAGATTTAACTGTCTATAGCAATAGCTTAAGTTCCAATAAATATCTGCATCACTCAATTGCATTTCTAGGAGTTGTTGATATTGAGCGATCGCTTCTTGCCATCTGCCCTCAGAAAAGAATTTGTTACTTAAGTAAAAAAAAACTGTTTATCTTGAATAAATTCTTCTATTTTGTAGAATACTAGGGTTTCTGCTTTTGTTTGCATCAGCGCATTTTTATCTTCATACGCAAGCACAATTCTTGCATGAATATGAGGTAGTAAAGTCGCCCATTGAATATCAGCCAAATTACTCACTAGAGAAATTTCTAATCCTTCAATAGCATCTAAATCTTCTTGCACCAAAAGATTCATTGCCACACTCGACAAAAATAGTTCTGCATCTTCAATAGCAATATTACCAGTATTTATAAGTAGAGTAGTATTTTCACTGTGAGGATGAGTGGCGATCGCTTTAATTACTTGCTCTAATTCCGAACCAATTATCTCTTCTGTTTGCGACCAATCGGGGAAAATAATTAAGTTAATCTCTTTAAGATTTAAACTTAAAATGGTAGTATCAACTAAAACAGAACTCACGATTTCTGCCATTTTTGACCAGGAAAACTTCTTCGCTTGTACTAAACCCGCAGTAATTAAAGATTTACGAACATTAGGCTTCTGTATTTCACAAAGTGTATTGATTAGTCCATCGATATCATTATCTTTGACATAAATTACTGCTTCTTCTGCAACTTCTGGAATCGAACCATTTGGACAAGTAATTACAGGACAACCACAAGCCATTGCTTCAACTACAGGCATCCCAAATCCTTCATACTTAGAAGGATAAACTAGTGCTAATGCACCAGAATAAGCAATTGCTAACTCCTCATCACTAAGTTGCAGCGTATGAACAGTACTGCCTGATGTATAGGCTCTAAACTCAGGTGCTAGTACACCACTACCTGTAAATACAATATCAAATCCACGACTACTAGCTAGTTGAGAAAAAGCCTGGAAGAACAAAATACTATTTTTATAACCACCTCCACCACCAACTACTATAAAGTATGGTTTAGTAATACCATATTTATTTTTCCAATTATTAATATCTGTAAGTGTAGCTGGTGAAAAACTATTTTTGACTCCACAATGAGCAACCGCGACAGATGTTTTTTCCACATCAGGAAAACAATTGATTAAATCATTTGCTGTATTTTGTGAAATTGTTATGTATGCAGATGCGTGTTGAATAGCATGATGTTTTTCTTGCCACATAGGATTATTCATATCCCATCCCATGACTTCTGGAATCATGTCATAGGCCATAAATACAGAAGGTGTTGTGATAGGGGTAGTGTAGTAAGAAGAGATAAATAAATCTGCACCTTCCTCATCACAAACTTGCTGTAACATTTCCCGATCAGCATCAGTGTGATCGTAGTTATAAGCTGGTATAGTGCGATATCTAATACCAGCAATTTTAGGAGCAGTTTCAGCACGATCAAGTACGACAACATATTGAGCAAAACTGCTATCTAGCCATTCTTCTATTAATGATTTCCAGACACGAGCAATACCAGTTTGATAGAGTTGGAAAAATACACCATCAACAATAATCTTAGGATGGATTGAATAGTGCTTAGAAATAAAAATTCCTCTATTGCGATGATGTAATTCTAGTTGATTAATACGTCCATCTCTACCCGTAGTATTTTGTCTATGTCTGATCCAGTCATGAAGATTAGGAAGAGGTATCAAGGAATATCCAGCTAATTTTGCACGATGGCATAAATCAACATCATCCCAATAACCCGGTCCATAGTCTTCACACCATCCTCCCAAAGCTTCTAATAGGGATTTTTTAATGCACAATGCCCACCCTTCTATATAATCCTCACATAGTTCGTTGTACATTAAACCCGGACCAGATATACCATTAATAGCTAAATCACAAAGAATACTTGCTGGCGAATTCAAAATTTCTATGTCATTATTTAAATAAATAATGTACTCACCTGTAGCAACTGCTAATCCTTGATTATTAGCTGCGGCAAAGCCTTTATTTTTTTCATTACGAATGAGATGAATATTGTGCTTATGGCAGAATTCTTGTAACTCTTGCCTAGCTTTTATTTGGCTACCATTATCAACAAAAATTATTTCATAATCTTTGAGAAAGAATAAATTTCGTTCCCATATTTCTAAAAGTTCGCTATGATCCCACCAGGGTACAACTATACTTACAGATTTAATTGTGCTAACTAAGCTAGCATTCTCATGTGGATTAACTAGATTAATATTGGGAATATCATCTAAAAATTTTTCTGTTTGATTAACAGCCGCTTGAATCAACCCTTCATATTTGTTTAATAAATTATTTTTACTGGCTTCAACCCAAAAGCAACTTTGTCCATGTGACCAGTGTTCACTAATTTCGATATTCATAAAGCCTGCGTCTGTCAACAGTTGATGCAAACGTTGCTCGGTAAATCCAGTTTTATGAAACTCTCCCAGATGAGTCTGTAAACCAAAAATAGTATCTAACTGCCAACCCCAACGCTCTTCTTCTGTCTTTGCTAACCATTGATCTAAGCACCACTCTAGATTTGGTAAATTCATCACTAATTTACCATCCGGCTTTAGAACTCTTGCCCATTCTTTCAATGCTAGTGGCACTTCAAATTTACTGAGATGCTCAAGCATATGCTCTGTGTAAATTTCATCTACAAATTCGCTTTCAATGGCAAGGTTAAAAATGTCCATTTGGATAATTCCAGGAGAATTAACATACTGGTCAATGTTCAAGTATCCTTGCTTAATATTGCTTCCACAGCCGAGGTGGAGTTTTAATAAATTTTTATTTCTTTCCATATTTTCCATATATTGATAACTGTTAAATTTACAAACTGGTAAATACTTATTGGTTGCTCTAATTTTTTTGTTTTGCCAACTGTTCTAATTGAACTTTGTAATCTTGCCGTTCAGGATGTAACTTCACTAGCTTTTCTAAAGGTTGCATAGCACCTTTAGTATCTTTTAACTGTAGTCGTACATTTACTAACCCCTCCAACGCTACTTGGTTTTCTGGTTCCCGTTGCAAAACTATCTCGAAGCCCCGCGCCCTTTGCTGTAGTGCTGATTCAGAAAACTCAACTATTGTTTTGGGATTCTGAATACCCTGTTGTATGGTTGAAATTGCGACAAACATGGTAGAACCAAGGAAGGAAGCAATTGACACCATTGTTAATAATCTTTGACGCCGTTCAATTTTTTTGCGACGGGCAGTTACGTATTCTTCCCCTGAACTAGCCATGTTTGAGTCTATGCTGTGGTAAATACTTAGATAAAAGCAATCCTCCCGTTATGAGGATACCCATTGCTTCATTGAAACTATCATTTTGACTCAAAATGCTTTACGTAAACTTCAAAGGCTGACTCTGAAGGCTAGTGGTTCGTATTAGGGACTTTAATGCTTCCAATCACTAGAGGAATTCAGTCCTTTAAGAATAAATCACTAAATTTCTGACTAAGAGCAGGTTTACACACTAGTTAGTCAGATGGCATCATAAGTACTTACTGCTTTCGTACCTGGATTACATAAATATTTGCAATCTGAGTGTATATGCCTTAATGTTTGCGATATTCTATAAAATGTCTCATCAACAGAGACGAAAGTTATTCTTTCGCTAGATTAAAAAAGTTGCACCATAGCCCCTATATATGGGTTGCGAATAACTGGCTTTCTAGTGACCAAAGACAAATAAAGTTTTACCAGTTCCATCTGTGCAACTGTCAAGACGGCTAATTTGTGCTTCTGGTGTCAATGATAAGTGCTTGGCAGAATTAGTACTTTGTGGTGGTAATTACCGTACAAAACCGAATTCTCTCCCAACGCAGTAGAGTTAGTTATGGTATATTTAGGGAGTTGAGACTAGCTTTGCCAAACTACAACACTCTACGCATCGATGACAATTGCCAAACGGAAAGCAGTTTTGATTAAGAATTTACCAAACAACATCTGAATTGAATCGAGGTTATGACTCAGCAAGTGATTCACCCAATGGTGAAATTGCAGCGTAATGTGCAATCACTCGTAGAATCGAATATTATCAAGCCCAGTGATAGCATTTGGAAAATAGCTTTGCTCTACGGGAATGATTGGCCGCACTGGAAACAGGAACTATTGGATTTTGGCTTCAGTACGCAAGATCCAATTAGTGAATTACTGGATGTAGAAGCTTGGGATGAAGAATAGGCTTGGGCTTTGCGGGAATAGAGTTTCGGCTACGCTCAACTCCCGCAAAGCCGAGATTCAACTCTCGCGGAGCGTTGCACTGAGCCTGTCGAGGTGTCGAGATTCAGCCCAAGGGGAATAGGGAAGGGGCAACAATCGTACCCAATCCCCAGTACCACAACCCCTTTATTTGCAAGTAGCTAACGCTATAGCAAGTTCTCTAGCAGTTTGATAGCGATCGCGTGGCAGTGGTTCTGTAGTGCGGTCTATAATCTCTCTTAGCTGGGGAGTAATGGTAGGAACGCTAGCGACATCAAACCTAAAGTTTCTGCCTCTGGGCCGGTAAAACTTGAAAGGGTTCTCTCCCGTCAGTAAGAATATTAGTGTTGGGCCAATGGCATACAAATCAGATTGAGTCAGGGGTTGTCCTCGTTCTTGTTCAGGGGCACAGTAACCTTCTGCACCAATCCGAGTGCCTGGTGTTGTACCAGTTTCCTTGACAGCACCAAAATCCAACACCACTATGCGATTATCAGAATTTCGCACCATTAGGTTAGCGGGTTTAATGTCGCGGTGAATTAGTGGTGGCTCTTGGCTGTGGAGATATTCCAAGATATCACAAGTTTGGATCATCCAGGCGATCGCCTGATTGGGTGTGACTGGGCCTGTAGTGTAAATGCATTTTTCTAAATCCTGTCCGTGGACTAATTCCATTGCCAGATATTTCTTCCCATCCTCGACAAAAAAGTCATAATACTTGGGAATTCCTGGATGGTGTAGGGATTTCAGTGTGTAAGCTTCTCGTTCAAATAATTCTTGAGCTTTGGCAATTTTAGCCATATCAGCATTCATCTGCTTCAACACCAACATTTGTGGATATCCGGCAATCACACCTGCGGCATCCCAAGCTAAATAAGTAGTACCCATGCCACCTTGTCCCAAGGTTCGCAACACTTGGTAATGGTGAATTTGCTGTTTGACTGAAAGGGGTTGACCGCAATGGATACAAAACAGATTGCCCGCAGAATTCCCCTCGTGGGTACAGGTATAGGATAAAGTTGGCGATTTTTGTGCTGTAGAAATTGGTGCAAAGGCGTTATTTCCAGTGATTCCCGGCGGTTGTTGCCACTGTTCCCTTGAGTCTGGATCTAAAACATCCTGAAGTTGAAATTTTAGGATGGGGCCTCCCTGTGCCATTTGCAGGAGGGCATTATCTGGCAGTTGACTCTGAGTTACCAAGACGCCGTTGAGGAAAGTACCATTTGTACCTTGACTAACAACCTGCCATGAACCACCTTTACTAGGAGAATCTACTAGTCTTAGTTCTAGATGATACCGGGAAACCAGACTATCAGTTAAAACGACATGATTATCCGCCGCTCGACCAACCCGAATCAAGGCGGAGTTTTTAAAGCACCACTGTTGGAGTGGTGTTTTCTGTTGCGGTTCTAACAGGCTCAGAGTAACCACGATAAGACTTGCAGGGTAAGGGGTAAGGGGTAAGGGGGATATTGGCATAGGGCATGATGCTAATCCCCATGACCCATGCCCTATCCCCTATGCCCATTTATCTATCTTTGACTTTCTAGATTTGGACGGACTTTTGCCCGGATAAGTATAGCAGTAATATTGTCATGACCGTTGTATTGATTTGCTAAATCAATTAAGTCTGTGACACCCCCATCCAGGTTAGTACCGGAACTCAGTAGAGAAAGGAGATGATTCTGCCAATGGGTTTCTAATAAATCATTATCTGACAGACCATCCGAAACTAAGATGAAGAGGCTGTCTTCATTAATCTCAAAAAAATCGACATCGGGATTAATTGCGTTTTGATCACGGGGCCCTAAGGCTTGGGTGAGTTGATAGGCATCTGGACGGGCATAAGCGATGCTAGTTTCTACTCCCCGGGCAATTTCCCGTTGACCGACTTCATGGTCAACGGTGACTTGTTCTAGTCCGTGCTTGCGAGTCAAACGATAGAGACGGCTATCTCCCACATGGGCGACAGCTGCATGGGTATCTTGAACTAAAAGCATTACCAATGTAGTACCCATGCGCCCAACACCAGAACGGGCATCTTGTTGATTAAGATCGTAAATTGCCTGATTCGCTAGATACACTGCCTCACGGATGCTATCTTCTGTTGGCAGTTGATTGTTAACCCAGTGTTCTTTAAAGTATTGTCGTAGGGTGTTGACTGCTAACTCACTGGCGATCTCACCACCAGCGTGACCCCCCATACCATCGCAGAGAATATACAAACCACGGGCTTGCAGGACTCGGTTTCTGGGCAATTCCAGCTTGTTCAGTTTAGTTTCAATGCCAAAGTTATCTTCGTTATGATGGCGCTGACGCCCTACATCTGTACGTCCGGCTTCTTCTAAACTGCTTAATTGCATCGGCAGTACTACTGTGGGTAGGTCATCATTTTTGATGTTGAACTCTTCTAGGTCATCTAATTGTAGAGTTGTCGGTGCAGCAGTAGGGATGTCTGTTTCTGGGACAAAAGAAGCTGCTGTTTTGGGTGCTTCGAGTTCAGTTGCTATGTCCTCTAAACGCGATCGCAATTGGGCGATCGTCTCAATCTTACCTTGCTCTAAGTCCCCCAACATTTTTACAACAAAACCAAATTGAGTACGTTGGGAATCTTTAAATAGCTGCTGCCAAACTCGCCCTAGAGTTTTCACGGTTAAGGATTGCTCTTGTTCCGTAGATGCAACAGTAGACTGGTTGTTGAACGGCTCCGTATATAACCGACTCAGGGCTAGTGTTTGGTCTTCATCCACTCGCAGATTTGATAAATCCAAGAGACTTTGACGACAATTAACTGGTTCTAGTAATGCCCACAGTTGGGTCATTTGGTAACACCAGTGTAAAATTTGTAAGGAAGTTGTTGTCTCTCGTTTCCACAAGTCGATTAAAAGCTGCCAATTAGAGCGGTCTTGAATTAACACCAACTGGGTGTCACCCTGCTGCCAAGCATCATGAATCGGAGGTATGCCCGGATGCTTCTGAACTTTTAAGTCAATATAAGGTTGAGCTAGGCTAGGAATCTTACTGGCTTGAGTTGATGGCGTGACTAGTCCCTGCTGCTGATTGGCTAGCATCGCCTCTAGAGGAGAAATTTGATAAGGTTGGCAGTCTAAAACTTTTACTCCTACCTCTTTAGTGATCGTTTTTTCCTCTGGGTTTAGTATTGGTTCTGCCAATAATTGATAACGCTGCTCTTGGTCTAAATAAGAACCTGCTGACAATTGTAATAGGGTAGAGGGAATAGATATTTCTTCCTGATCTACCAAAGCTTCTCCAGCTACTTCTTGAGTGATAATTGCCCACCAAACTGTTCCACATTCTGCACCACATTGATCACAGGTTTGTGCCTCAACTGGTACAGAAGCACTACATTCAGGACAAACCTTGTGGGTCAGAGAGGCACCACAGTTTTGACAAAACTTATTGCTATTGGAGTTTTCAAATTTACACTGAGGGCAAATCAGCATAGTGGAAGTTCCTTCATTCCCATTCCAAGGTGCTTCTAGCCACTAAGATCCAAAGTGCCACAATTGGCTGTTATTGCCTACAGTATATCTACAAGAGATTAGGTGCTTGTAGAAGTAGGGCAAATACTAAAGATGGAGGCTAAGAAAGGTAAAATTTCCCTTTCCTCTGACTCTTTGATCTTTTCCCCCCTCTTGCCAAAGTAGCTTTTACAAGAGGTCTATTGTGGTTTCACTAGTGAATTTTGGTGGCAGTATTAATTGTGACGCATATTAGCTAAATATATCAGTTATCGACAAGCCCATTTTTCACAAACTCATCAGTGAGGTAGTGGCAGAGTAGAAATTATGTTGGCTTTTGAATTTCTTTTGCCCCTATCGCCCTGTCTCAGCCTGCTTTTTCATCCTTCTCTACTGAGCGGTAATTGAATAGCAAAACAGGTACGGTTTGACCCACTTTCAACTTCAATTGTTCCACCTAGATATCTGGTGAGTTTTTGTACTAGTGCCAGTCCTAAACCTGTTCCACCCTGCTTCCAGGGGTCATTACTGGGGATGCGATAAAACTTGTCGAAAATGTGTGGTAATTCCGAGCTAGGAATTTCTACACCGGAATTGATCACCTGAAATTGGATGTGATTAGCTCTTAATTGAGCGGAAACTGTAATTTCTGCATCAGGAGGGCTGAATTTACAGGCATTCGTCAGTAGCTCGATCAAAATGCGTTCTAAACTAAAGGGGTCACATGCTAGTGACGGCAGGTTGGGAGTTACACTCAGACGCAGCTTTTGCTCACAGGAATTGCGGTTGCGCGCCCTAAATAACTCTACAACCCGTTCCAGCCATTCCTGGACTTGAACTCTCTCCAGTACCAAAGGTTTTGCGCCTGTATCCAGTCGTTGTAAATCTAGGAAATTGCTAATGAGATTGATTTCGCGATCGCACTCATTGTCTAATATTTGAAAATAGCGCGCGGCTTTGGAGCGTTCTGCTTGTGGTTTCTCCATTTCCAGGAAAAATCTTTGCTCTCGATTCAGTGCGATTCCTAGCATTTGAATCGCCATCTTCATATTTGTTAGTGGTGTGCGTAGTTCGTGGGATACAGTACTTAAAAATTCATCTTTCAAGCGATTGAGGTTTTCCATTTCCTCTAACTGCGCTTGTACTGCTTCTTGACTATGCTTTAAAGCAACTTCTGCTAACTTGCGCTCTGTAATATCAATACAACAACCTATATAACCTGCAAACTTGCCATTAGGCGTAAATCTAGGAACACCACTATCTAAAATCCAACGATATTCGCCATCATGGCGTTGCAGCCGATATTCAATCTCAAATTTTGCTCGTGCATTAAAAGCAGTGTCGTAAGTTTCTTGATATAAATTCTGCTCTTGGGGATGTACTTCTTCCAGCCAACCCCATCCCTGCTGCTGCTCTGTACTACTTCCAGTAAACTTTAACCAAGACTGATTAAAAAATGTAAACAGTCCATCACATCCAGCCATCCACAACATTACTGGTGCAGTATTTGCCATAGCCTGAAAGCGTTGTTCACTTTCTCGTAAAGCATCTTCTGCTTGCTTGTGAGCGGTGATATCCTCACAAACCATGAGAATTACGGGATTTTTCCGCAGATACTTCTCAGATGGGTTACTTTCTACAAGCAAATTTCCTTCCCCAGCAGGCAATAACCGGGCCACGACTTTTACCCATAAAATTTTACTGGCAGGGCAATTCAACCGAAATTCCCAATTGATAACTTCAGTTGGAGGTAAGGCTTTGAGTAGCCCCATAAAAGCATCAGCTAATCTTTGATGATCTGATTGCTCAAATAAATTGAAAACCGATTGATTGATTAATTGTTCAGGAGCGTAACCAAGACAGTTAGCCCCAAATTGATTTACAGACAAAATAATTCCTGTTGTATCCAAACTGAAATAAACAGAAGGGATATTTTCGTAAAGCCTGCGATACCACTGGAGTTCCTCTTGGTTTCGACGCAGGGTTTCTGCGGTGCAAAGTTCGACATCGGGCACGCGTTCAGGCACAAGTTCCAACCGTGCAGGTGTTGCAGACAAAAAATCTTCCGGTTGGCGAGGGTCATGCCAGATCGATTGCTGATTACGACTCATAAGACTTATAATTTGCACCCAAGGGCTGATGTAAACAAGGCAGGAATAAAAAAAGATTATTATACTGCTTTTAGACCGATTTTGGTGAAAAAATGCCAATAAAAACTTATGTAAAGAGACTTAGCAAATTCTTAAGTTTTAATTGATTGCTCTTAAGAATTGACATTAAACATTTAGCTATCCACAAAGTTATCTTCACTGACGCCTTCCTAATTAGGATGGAGCAAATTTTATTTGATCTGTATGTTGTTAGTCAGGACTTTAGTCCTTCATTGGTTTAACACTAAAATGCTGACTACCAACTTCACAAAACTTTTGACATCAACCACTAACGCCTTAATATTTATTAATTTGCCATTTGACTCAACTAATTAAACTAGGACTTACGCAAAAGTCACGAAATTACGTCATTACGAGCGTAGCGACGTAATTGCCTCAAGTCTGGGATTGCTTACCTACACTACGTTTCGGTCGCAATGACAAATTTTGCTTGTGTAAGTCCTGTAAACATAAACAACGTTTAAGTAATAACTCTCGTAATGTATTTTATTGACATTGCCATAGACTGACTTTGAGATATGACTTCGACAAATATCATATTTTTGTTGTCAAAGCCGTCTCCAAAACACCTTGACCTTTGACCCTGGACAGGAGGCGGAGAATCTCCGGCTCCGCTCTGCACGCTTGACTCTTAATCAATATTAAGTGCCAGTTACGTAAGTCCTGTGAGATTGAGGGCGAGATACTTACTTGTCTAGGCAATACCTGTTTATACTCCCCTTCTTTAGACTATTCCGCTTACTTTAGAGATATTATGCAGAAATTTGAGTTCTGAGGATGTGAGGTCACGCCACTCACCCGGTTGTAAACCGTTTAACTGTATCTGAGCTATGCTCACCCTGATCAATCGCAAAGTCGGAAATCCGACAGCCGCAGTCATTCGCCGCACTTGGCGGTTTTTTCCCTCAGTCAAAGTAATTTCCAGCCAAGCTGTCGGCACATTTTTCCGAAATCTAATTGGTGGATCACGTTCAGGTAAGGTAGGTTCTGTTGGTAATAGCCGTACTTGTGCTGGCCGGGTGCGGTAATCTTGAACTTCTACACCCGTTTGCAGTTTTGCGATCGCCTCTGCATCAGGTATTCTATCTACCTGTACCAAATAAGTCCGTTCATGTCCAAACCGAGGATTAGAGAGGCGATGTTGCAATTGTCCGTTGTTTGTCAGCAACAATAACCCTTCACTGTCCCAATCCAGACGCCCCACAGGATAAACATCAGGAATCTGAATAAAATCTTTCAGAGTTCTGTGTTTGGGTGTTTCTTGCGTAAATTGACTGAGAACACCATAGGGTTTATAAAAAATAATATATTTAAAAGTCATTTGTGATTAGGCAATAGGCAACAGTTAATGCATCGAGAGGATTAGCCGCCAACAGTAAAATTTTAGCCCCAGCCGGACACCCACTAACCAACGTGATTGTAGTTTATGATGGCAGTAGCCCTGCTCCTGAAACACTGAAACAGGCATGGGTGAAATTTCAACAAGGCGATCGCCCTGCGGCATTTGGTATTTAAAATTAGTGAGAGTGGGATCGCTCCAAAAATATTTTCGCACTCTTCTCTGTGCCTCTGCGTGAGATAAAAAGTCTTATATCGTCATGGCAACAGGAAGTACCCACAGGACTCTCGTCACTTCAAGGACACAAGCAGAAATCCAAAAAGCAGTATTTTAGATATTATCCAGCAAAAATAAGGATGTCTACGACGCGCTGCGCCTACGCAAAACTCCGAAACAACTACCTAACCTCCCTTTCTCAGGAATTGTTAACACCATTGCTCACACCCATAACCAAGGTGGTACAATCAATTTCCATGCTAGGGGTGCCTGAAATGCCAGGCTGAGATCACACCCTTAACACCTGAGTCTGGGTAATACCAGCGGAGGGAAGCTGTTTATCCGAGGAATTCAATATGCGGACAGAATGGGTTGCCAAGCGGCGTGGTGAGAGCAATGTTACTCAAATGCACTACGCCCGTCAGGGTGTCATCACCGAAGAAATGCATTATGTCGCCCAGAGAGAAAATCTTCCTGCGGACCTGATTCGTGAGGAAGTGGCACGGGGGCGGATGATTATCCCTGCTAATATTAATCACACTAACCTAGAACCAATGGCGATCGGTATTGCTTCCAAATGTAAAGTAAATGCCAACATCGGTGCTTCACCCAACTCTTCCAATCTTCAAGAAGAGGTCGATAAGCTAAACCTGGCGGTGAAGTACGGCGCTGATACCGTGATGGACTTGTCCACAGGCGGTGGTAACTTGGATGAAATTCGTACCGCCATTATCAACGCTTCGCCTGTTCCCATTGGCACAGTGCCAGTTTACCAAGCTTTAGAAAGTGTCCACGGCACAATTGAAAAGCTGACTCCCGATGACTTTCTGCATGTCATCGAAAAACACGCCCAACAAGGGGTAGACTATCAAACCATCCACGCCGGGATTTTGATTGAGCATTTGCCCTTAGTCAGAGACCGCATCACGGGAATTGTTTCTCGTGGTGGTGGGATTTTGGCACGGTGGATGCTGCATCACCACAAACAAAACCCACT
This sequence comes from Goleter apudmare HA4340-LM2, assembly GCA_019359495.1. Taxonomy (GTDB): domain Bacteria; phylum Cyanobacteriota; class Cyanobacteriia; order Cyanobacteriales; family Nostocaceae; genus Goleter; species Goleter apudmare. The sequence goes on along the minus strand of JAHHHF010000041.1, from coordinate 1,201 downwards.
TTACACCCACTTCCGCGACATCATCGAAATTTTCAAAAAATATGATGTCTCCTTTAGTTTAGGTGACTCCCTCCGTCCTGGCTGCACCCATGACGCTTCCGACGCCGCCCAATTAGCAGAACTGAAAACCCTCGGACAGCTAACCCGCAGAGCCTGGGAAGATAATGTGCAGGTGATGGTGGAAGGGCCTGGACATGTGCCAATGGATCAAATTGAGTTCAATGTCCGCAAGCAGATGGAAGAGTGTTCGGAAGCACCTTTCTATGTCCTCGGCCCCTTGGTAACAGATATTGCACCTGGTTATGACCACATCACTTCAGCCATTGGCGCAGCTATGGCGGGATGGTACGGTACAGCCATGCTGTGTTATGTGACACCAAAAGAACACTTGGGATTACCCAACGCTGAAGATGTGCGGAATGGCTTAATTGCATACAAAATAGCAGCCCACGCCGCAGATATCGCCAGACATCGCCCAGATGCCAGGGATAGAGACGATGAACTCTCTCAAGCCCGTTACAACTTCGACTGGAACCGCCAATTTGAATTATCTCTCGATCCAGAAAGAGCTAAGGAATATCACGACGAAACTTTACCAGCAGATATTTATAAAACTGCTGAGTTCTGTTCAATGTGTGGGCCTAAGTTCTGCCCGATGCAAACTAAAGTTGATGCTGATGCGTTGACGGAATTAGAGAAGTTCTTGGCAAAGGATAAGGAAGTGGTGACTCAAAGTTAGTTAATTAAATAGCCCTCAGAATTGAATTCTGGGGCTATACAAACAAAGCCCACCTCCGTGGGCTTGTTAAGTTTAATACTCTCTGAAAGAGGAGTTTTAATCTGGTAATTCAACACTGTGACTAATGTAATCGACAACCTGTTGAACAATTGTAATTTTTTCGGCAACTTCATCAGGAATTTCAATATCAAATTCTTCTTCTAAAGCCAAAATCAACTCTACTGCATCTAAAGAATCCGCTTCCAAATCTTGGATAAAATTTAGTCCTGTAGGTTATTTTATTGGTATCAACTAATAATTGTTCAGCAATAATTAGTTGCACTCTTTTAAAGATTTGGTTCTTCGGTACTTGTTATGCTAAACTGTTAAATAGAATGCCAAGTTAATACGCATCTAATTCGGAAATTGTCAAAGTTTCTAAATCCATACCCTGAACGTTTAATCAGCTTTAGTTTGTTATTA
>JAHHHF010000040.1 GCA_019359495.1 Goleter apudmare HA4340-LM2 | reverse complement strand
TGTTGTATACTGGCTTTCAAACTATAATATTTTCAAGGTTCGGTTCCCTTTGGGCGTCGCTCTTTCGCGCTCCGCTCTCAGGCACTTATTCAATATATCGAACCTCCACTTTCTTGTCAACTCTTTTTCCCATCTTTTTGGGAAATTATTTCATGTCCCTCGAAAACTGCCCACAGTGTTGGGTTGTAGGCAACAATAGGGTATGCACTGTGCAGACGAAGGAAGGACATAGCGTGAATTTTCAATCGGTAATAGCTGTATTGCATCAGTTCTGGGGTGAGCGTGGTTGTTTGATTGCCCAGCCATATGACATGGAGAAGGGTGCAGGTACTAAAAACCCCCATACTTTTTTAAGAGCATTAGGGCCGGAACCTTGGGCTGTGGCTTATGTTGAACCATGTCGTCGTCCTACAGATGGACGCTATGGGGAAAATCCTAATCGTTTCCAGCATTATTATCAGTACCAAGTTTTGATTAAGCCTTCGCCAGATAATATTCAGGAGATTTATCTTGATTCCTTGAGGGCTTTGGGTATTCGTCCGGAAGACCACGATATTCGGTTTGTGGAAGATAACTGGGAAGATGCGACAGTGGGCGCATGGGGTACTGGCTGGGAAGTATGGTTAGACGGAATGGAAATTACTCAATTTACCTACTTTCAACAGTGTGGGGGACTTGATTGCCGTCCGGTGTCTATTGAGATTACATATGGTTTAGAGCGGCTGACGATGTACCTCCAGCAAGTGGAAGCATTTACCAAGATCAAGTGGACAGACAATATTACTTATGGTGATGTGTTTCTGCAAAACGAGATTGAGCAGAGTACCTACAACTTTGAAGCGTCCAATCCTGAGTTATTGTTGACACTGTTTAATTTATATGAGCAGGAAGCTAGGCAGTTAACAGAGTGGGGATTGGTTTTGCCAAGCTTGGACTATGTAATCAAGTGTTCGCATACTTTCAATTTACTGGATGCGCGGGGTGTAATTTCTGTTACAGAGCGGACTCGGTATATTGCTAGGATTCGGCATTTGGCACGTAAGGTAGCACATCTATATGTAGAACAGAGGGAGAAGTTGGGTTTTCCGTTGTTGAAATAGAAAGATGAATGGTGTGAGCTATATGGTTGATGTCAATACAGTTTTAGAACCGATCGCTGCCTGGTTTCGTTCTCTGGGACTACCTCATGTCATTGTACATTGGGGGCATCCGGTGATGATGGCGATCGTTGTTTTTGTGGTGGGTAGTTTTGTGGGTGTAGCTGGTTGGCGGGGAAAACTGCTTGAGGGTAAAGATAAAGATGCAGCTTTTAAGAGTCGTATGGCTCACCGTCAGTTAGCACCGTGGTTGTTTTTGTTCTTAGCAGGTGGTTATGTTGGCGGTGTGTTGGCTTTAGTGATGCACCATCAACCGATTTTCACCAGTCCTCACTTTTGGACTGGTTCGCTGGTACTTTTGGTGTTACTGATTAACGGTGCAATTTCTCTGGGTGGATTTGGGGGAAATAAACAAGTATTACGGATAGTTCATGCTTATTTAGGTAGCACGGCGCTTTTGGTTCTATTTGTCCATGCGGTACTGGGTTTAAAGTTGGGTTTATCTTTCTGATACCAGTCTGAAGAATTCTTGTGACATTTGCTCAGGGCGAACGGTTGCTCGCCCCTACTGCTGAAATTTATGTCTTATTTGTGACTGTTACTTAAATTTTGACCTATTGGGACTTAGACAAAAAATAACTAGAAAAAACCCTCAAATGTATATACAGATGGACTTTTACATCATTTTGCCTAATTCGTTGACATATCTGGGTTTCAAGCATTTTTGAGTTTTTGATGTATTTCCCTTGTCTTGTATGGGTTTGAGGCTTGTTTCTACCTTAAAAATGTTTAAGTCCCGCTATTGCCAAAGTTGCTAAACACCTTCAGACTGGAAGTCTAATGTTATATAAGTAAAGCCCGCGCCGGCGGGCTTAATTGTTTGATTCAGAAGTCTTATGATTCAGACTAGTGGTGTGATTATTTGTCTTGGGTATATTCTGGGTTTGCTGTTGACAGCAGTTCCTTGGGGTGGTGTGTGGATTTTAGTTGTAGGGATATTAGCCGCAATTGCGTTGCGAAGAGGTGATTCTAAAGCACAAAAACTTGCTCAAAAAACAGACAAGGCTGGAACAAAAACCAATACACTGCAAAATACCTGGCAAAATCTTCCCCATCCTCGAATATTTTTGGTTGCTGGTTTGGTGGGTTTGTTGGCAAGTCTTTATTTTCAAGTAAGAGTACCAGAACCGGGTGCAAAAGATATTAGTAAATTTGTCCCACCAGGAAATAGTAGTAATCAAGAACATCTGGTGATTGTTCGTGGCGAGGTAGCGAGTTTACCGCGTTTGACTCGTAGTCAACGGGGACAATTTTGGTTAGAAGCGACTCAGCTTGATGAGGTTAACAATAATAAAGGCCCAGCCGGTGTTAGTAAAGGTGTGACAGGGAAATTATATGTAACAGTACCCATACTTCAGGCTACTGGTTTATACCCTGGTCAACAAATTGCGATTACTGGTGTGATTTACAAACCGAAAGCAGCGTCTAACCCTGGTGCTTTCGACTTTCAAAAGTTTCTCAAGCAAGAAGGAACATTTACTGGTTTGGTTGGGAGACAAATTAATATTTTGGATGAGGAACATAAATGGGGATGGTGGCAAATTCGACAGCAAATTGTGCGATCGCAAGTTCGCGGATTGGCTATTCCAGAAGGGCCACTGGTCAGTGCTATGGTTTTGGGAAGCAAGGCTGTAGATTTACCCTATGATATCCGTGACTTGTTTGTTCAGGCGGGTTTAGCTCATGCTTTGGCAGCTTCTGGGTTTCAAACTTCCTTGATTTTGGGTGTGATCTTACAACTTACAAGGCGTTCCACAAAAGGAACACAATTTACCCTAGGCTTTTTGGCTTTAATTACTTTTTTGAGCTTAACAGGTTTTCAACCTTCGGTACTGAGAGCGGTAATTATGGGTTTTGCCGCCTTAGTGGGACTGGTATTAAAAAGAAAAGTCAAACAGTTGGGATCACTACTGTTGGCGGCAACTCTACTATTGTTATTTAATCCGTTATGGATTTGGGATCTGGGCTTTCAGTTGAGTTTTTTGGCAACCCTGGGATTGATTGTGACAGTACCACCCATAGTTCAACGTTTGGGTTGGCTACCACCAGCGATCGCATCTTTGATTGCCGTACCTCTAGCAGCTACGATCTGGACTTTACCATTACAACTATCGGTTTTTGGGGTTGTGCCAACTTATAGCCTGATCTTAAACATTATCACTACCCCACTAATTTCTGTCATTAGTATAGGTGGAATCATTAGTGCCCTAGCAGCATTAATTTGGAACGAGGCAGGAAGTTTTGTAGCTGGGTTTTTACATTACCCTACTGATTGGCTGATTAATTTAGTAGAATTTTTCAGCAAACTACCGGGAAATTCTGTTGCTGTTGGCAGTATATCTACATTGCAATTGTTGATAATTTATGCATTAATTGCATCGGTTTGGCTAGTGCATTGGTGGCGACAACGGTGGTGGTTTGCTGGTGTGATTGCATTAGGTTTGGTAATTGTTCCGGTTTGGCACTCTGCTAACACTTTGTTGAGAATTACCGTATTGGCAGCAGGTTCAGAGCCGGTTGTAGTGATTCAAGACCGAGGAGTGGTCACTTTAATTAATAGTGGTGATGAAAGTACAGGACGTTACACAATTTTGCCATTTTTACAACAGCAGGGTGTGAATCAAATCGATTGGGTGATCGCTAGTAATTTTCCAGGTAATGAAAGTCATGGTTGGTTGGAAATAATGCGGCGTTTAGCAATCAAAAATTTTTATGGGTATTCCCCGAAACCAGAAAATATTATTGGCATTCAGGCAATTCAACAAAAAGTACAACAGCATCAAGGAATTTATCAACCTTTGTCTGTAGGTCAAACCTTGAATACTGGTGGGATAGTCGCCCAATTAATCAACGACCAATTGCCCATTTTACGAGTCCAGATTCAAAATCAAGATTGGTTATTGGTAGGTGATGTTAAGTCAAATGAAGTAGCGCAGTTAGTGAAAATTGGTGCTTTACCTCGTCCACAAGTCCTATGGTGTACCCCGCAGTCTTTAAAAGATTTAGTTCTCGCACTACAGCCACAAGTAGCGATCGCTGCTGCTGCTAATCTGGAACCAAAGGATTTGTCAGAACTGAGTAAAAGCCAGACAAAATTGTTTTTTACAGGAAGAGATGGAGCGATTCAATGGACATCAAAGGGTGAATTTGAGGCATTTATTCAGGCGACAGAAAATAAGTCTTCAGTGTTGTGACAATAGGGGCTATTATTCTCATCCGTCCAAACAAAGCAGATTCGCCATTGATCGTTAGTACGAATACTGTACTGCCCTTTGCGATCGCCAATTAGCTTTTCTAAACAATTACCAGGTGGAACGCGCAAATCGTTAATTGATGTTGCAGCGTCAAGGATCAGCAGTTTTCTTAAAGCAGTTTTTTGGATATTGAGCGGATACTGAGAAGATATAAAGCCATCGAAAATCAGCTTTGTCTCTTCAGATGCAATAACTAATAATCACAATACTATCGCTTGGCGTTACTATCATCAACCGTTAGCATAGCTTATTTTGTGTAGGCAAAGCTTGTTGGAGGTATCGCCCAGCTAAAAGAAACAGAAGTTCGGACTCCAGATTTTGCGAAAGCGTCGTGTATGTTCGCATCTACACAACGATAAAACGAGGAATCCGGAAGATTTGACGAAATTTTGTATCTATTTTGGTAAGTAGCTAAACAAAATTAATTACATAGTTTTTACCAAATTATCGGAGAATATTTTCCACAGATGCTACAAAAGTTTGCCAATTTTTGTAGCATCAATTTCAATCCATTGATACTTAATGAAGCGCCACAAAATTTCAATCAAATTTGACTTAATAGAAATTATGAATCATTCCTAGTAGAAACAAGAAATTTTGTTTCTGTATTTATTAAATCAAATTATTTCGCCCAAGACATGGGTTCAACTGGCTCAAAAGAAGATGTCAGTTTATAAGGAGAGCCTGTTTCTAGAGAATTATTAATCGCTAGAACAATTTCATTATTGTGCAGAGAAAATCTCGCAGACAGTCGGGAAGGACGTTCTTGAATAATCGCCGCCGCCATTTCTGCCACACCCCGGCAAAAATCCATTTGTTGAGAGCCTCTGTATCCCAATCTTGGTGCTTTCCTTACCAAGGGATAATTTTGTTTCCAAATATTTTCCAGTCTTTTGCGTCCAATATTAATACTACGTTTAATGTACACTGGCGCGCCATAATACCAGCAATCTTTAATGCCGAGTATACCATCGTCACCCACAATTCTTAACGAATGGTCATGGGGAGCGACGATACTACAAGTCAACCTAGCAACCACACCAGAAGCAAATTTAATACAAGCTACAGAAAAATCTGGAGCATTGCAATCCAGAGGTACATCTGTTTGCTTGTCGGATATCAGACATGATGAAAAGGCGGAAACAGTCTCTGCAGGGCCAAAGAAGGCAGTTAGCCATGTGACGTAGTAGCCAGCATGTTCTAAGGTGCAGCCAACTTCAAATTCATCTTTATAAGGCCAGGGAATACCGGATTGACTCAACCATTTTTTGTAAGGCATCCGATGGACTAGTCCATCATCCATCTCCGCATAGACTAGCCGTACCTTGCCAATCTGATTTTCCCGCAGAGCTTTCCAAACTGTTTGCGCGGTTTCACTTAAGAGACTGCATGGTGCGGAGGAGAGATATAAACCTTTCTGTTCTGCGATGTTTACCAATTCCTCAGCTTGGGACATTTCCATCGCTAAAGGTTTTTCAGAGTAGACGTGCTTACCAGCCTCTAAAGCGGCTTTGGAAACTGAGTAATGACTGTTGGGGTTAGTAAGATTTAAGACAATCTCTACATTGTCATCCGCCAAGAGTTCCTCTAGGGAATTGTAAACACGAGAAATCGAATGGTAAGTTGCAAATTTAGATGCGCGATCGCTATTGCGATCCATCACACCTAATAGTTTTAATTCTGGATGGAGTGGCAGTGCCTTTAGGTAGTAATCAGCCACAAAGCCACAGCCAACAATGGCAATGGATGTCTGGTAGGTATTGATTTTAGTATTAAGATTAGAAGCGGCAATGGTAGAGGAAGACACTGAAACCGTACCTCAATTTTTGTATTCTACTAGAGTGCGTTGTCGTCTTAACAACCGAGATAAATGAAATTGAATTTGTCCCTGTAGTTGAGGGAATTTATCTAACACGCAAAACAGGGCGTAAGAGATGCCCTCTCTGGTTTTGAAGCCCCGTTGCTGTGTATTTCCATATACGCGATAAGCAAGGAAGCCATAAGCTATTAATAGTAAAAATAAGCTTAAACCATGAGTTGAGAATGCACTGGCGATCGCTATTAACGGCAGCAAAAAACCCCAAAACCAAATTCTTTGGCTTTCTCTCACCCAGTGTCTTTCTGGACTAGAACCGTGTAGCCAAGAACCTTCAGCATAAGCATGACCATTGCGGAGCGATCTCTTCCACCATTGACCTAAACGGATTATTTGAGCATCATGCAATGTCATCTCGGCATCTATACGTAAAATTCTGCCACCTGCTTGCCGCAGCCGCACACACAATTCTGGTTCTTCACCAGCAATCAATGTGGGATTAAATCCGCCTACATGTTTCAGGGCATTGACGCGCATCATTGCATCACCACCACAGGCTGTAGCTTCTCCAACTGGTGTGTCCCACTCGATATCACACAGAAGATTGTAAATCGAATTGTTAGGGAATTCTTCTCGACGCCGCCCACACACGACTACAACTTCATCTTGGGCTAGTAATTCATTGTGGGCACGTTCTAACCATCCCTCAACTACATGGCAATCTCCGTCGATGAACTGCACAAATTCAATATTTGGTGCTATTTGTAATAAATATTCAAATCCTGCATTTCTCGCACGAGCAGCAGTAAACGGAATCGATAAATCAAGTTCCACAACATGCACACCTAAAGAACGCGCTAAGGTAACACTACCATCTGTAGAACCAGAATCTACATAAACAACTGTTATCTCTTCCCCTAATACTGACAGTAGACACTGGTGGAGACGATTTCCTTCATTTCGACCGATGACTACAATTCCAATAGGTTGCAAGGTCACACCTCCTAGAAAACTTTACTAATTGGTATTTTTATATCTTTAATCGTTGATTTGGTCTTCTTTGTTTAATGGTAAGAATAACTGTGACATACAAAACCCAATACACATTTGCTAGCCGCAACAAATAACTTTCTGTCATGTTATTCATTGCTAAAAATAATAAGAATACTAAAGGCCAAACCTCCTCTGGGTTTTGATTTGCGTAGGCTCGTTTCATTGCCCAAAACAAACCGGTAGTAAAACTAATTAAGAACAACGCTAAACCTATATAACCAACATCAAGCCCCAAATCGAGAAAGCCATTATGAGCATGAGGTGCAACAAAAGAGTTAGCAACTAATTCACCTGCTTCTATTGCATATCTACTTCCTTCTGCCCAAAATGCACCGCGTCCGTAACCTAAAAACGGTCTCTCCTGTATTTTAGTGGCGATAAAATCCCACAAAATTGTTCTGCCAGTCAAAGTTGGATCTCTACCCAAACCAGTTAAAATAACAACCCAGTTAACAACAACAGCTATTCCGACACAACTGAGGAGGAGAATAAAAATATCTAAAAACAGTACAGTGATTTTTCCTTGCCATCTAAAATTGCGATAAAACCACACAAATGAGAGGATTAATCCAAAAACAATCAAAGAAGTTCTGGAGGTTGAAACTAGTATCATAGCTACTGATAAACCAAAGCCCAACCACTTATATAAGTGATTATTTGCTTTATCCAATGGCAGCAGTAAAAATGCAAAGGCACTCATAACCATCATGCTGCCAAAAGTATTTTTATAGTCGTATATGCCTTTCCATGCTCCTGGATGGTCTGCACCATGTTTACCAATAGCAGGTAGTCCCAGAGCCACAACAATACTAAGCAAAGCCCCTATACTAAATGTCCAGGCAATTAGTTTCACCTGTTCTTTTAAACTAAATCTTGTAGCCAGATATAATCCAAAAGTTGTCATTTGCCATACCTCACGGCTATCAAGCAGAGTTAATATCTGATTATCTGACCAGAGAAATGATAATAAAACTATTGCTGTTAATATCCAGAGAATTTTATCTCGACTAGCTGTACGTAGGGCTGTTTGCCAGTTGAGACAAATTAACAGACTAGAGGTTAACCAAATAAAATATCTGATTACAGTGAGGATGGTATCGGAAAGTATGCCTGGCTTAGTTTCAGTTGCTCCTATGCCAAATCCTCCAGTGAAAAAAGTTAGGCTTATAATGACAAATATTTTCTCAGCCAGTTCCAAATATTTTGTTTTCATTAAAATTAGGTTTATTTATGAGTAAAAATTTATAAAAGAGTTATTGCGAGTCACTGTTTTATTGTTTGTATATACAAGTTTCAACTCCAGTTTTAGCCAGGCGGTAAAATGCTTCACGGTAATCACCACCATACTGCACAATCAACAACCGCATTTTTACCAACTCCATACTAAATTTTGGTTACAAAAGTATTATCAGCTACTTTATACAGACGTGGCCAAACTCTATTTAATTTTTGTTTAAGTAATTCTCACTTCTCACAGGGTTTCTCAAATGATAGTTTAGATGTTTTAATGCTGGGATATTTACTAAGACTCGGTGGTATTCACTCTGTTCCGCTCTGTACGCACCCAATTCTTTTGGGGCTTAACCAAAAATTTAAAATAAAGTGGGATTTTCCACAGAATGTAAACAGGAATACTTAAAAGTTGTAGCAATGGCATATCAGTACGCCCAAATTTAGCCCAAGCTACAAAAATAGCAGTCAGTAAAAATAATCCTGCACTGGCTAATAAAGTTGCAGGTATCCATGATGCTCCCAAAAATCCGCATAGTAGCGAAACTAGCATGAATGCTGACCAGATAATAACCAGCAAAGATAGGGGCGGTATACACAAATCTAGGGCGCTGATAAATAAATCAAATCTTTTTTGTTGCAGTGAGGCTTTCAACAACTGAGGAACATAGTTAAGTAAAGTTTCTAAGTGACCATGTTCCCAACGGGTTCTTTGGCTGGTGGCTGCTTGGGTTTGCTGGGGTAGATACCCAGTGACATTGGCGTGGGGACAAAACATCGGTCTGTGTCCAGCGATGTTCAAATCTAAACCGAGTTTCATATCCTCAACTATGTTGCCACTAGCGAGATCAACTGAGCGAATCACTGACCAAGGAAAAGCCATACCCGTACCATCTAGAAAACAAGATAGTCCTAATCTGGCTAACCCACTAGAACGGACTAAGTTTTTAACTCTAAAAGCAAAGGCAGATACTGCATCTTTGGGTGTGGGAACTTCAGGTTTTGCCATCAAGTAAACACCTTGGATGGGGCGTCCTGTAGCGATCGCTTGTTGGGTAAGTTGGGCTACAGCACCCGGATGGACTTGACAATCAGCATCCACAAACACCACTACTTCCGGCGGATCTGACTCCAGATATTGCAATCCATATTCCAAGGCATACCCCTTGCCTTTGAGATCAGGATTTTGCCGCTCAATCACTGTTGCCCCGGCAGCACGGGCAATTTCTGCTGTAGCATCACTACAATTGTCAGCAATCACAACCAAGCGATGTTGGGGCTTGATTTCTGGCACTAAGTTTTTTAGGGTTGCTTGGATGACGAGTTCTTCATTGTGGGCAGGAACTAATACGGCAACTTTTCTCTCCTGCCAATCGTTGTTAGTAACTGGAACAGGTAGGGGAAACAGAGCTGCAAGACATTCAATCAACAGCAGTAAGCACAAAACTAACAAGCCGAATGCGCCGACAGTCAATAGTACTTCAATGCACAAAATAATCAATTTGTAAATAAACATTTATCATACCTGCGATATTTAATTTATAAAAAAATTGCCATGCTTTAGTTGTCTTCCAAACCTCTGATTTCAGGTACTACATTTTCCTCAGACTTTGCAGGATAAATAATTTTGGCTGGAATCCCAACAGCTGTTGCTCCTGCTGGAACATTACACAGAACTACCGCATTAGCACCAATATTTGCACTATCACCAATAGTGACATTGCCAAAAATTTTCGCACCAGCACCAACATTCACACTATTACCCAATTTCGGCGCATCAAACGGTTGATTGAGATAGCGGTTTCCCAAGGTAACGCCTTGGCGAATAATACTATCGTCCCCAATTACACAGTTTCCATGAACGACAATTGCTCCCTGATGTTCAACGATCACACGGCGACCGAGTTGGACGGTGTAAGGTAGTTCAATGCCATAGTTATTACGAACTCTACGAAATAGCATTCGATAAAGAATGCTCAAGGGAGCACGTAGGAATTTGGGTTGAATATTCATTCTCCAAACTCCAAAACGATGAACTACTACAGCGCGAAATCCAGGCTTAGTCCAATCTCGTCCATGAGCAATCCAGTCTTCTTGAATTTGTTGCCACAGACCCAGGGAAGGGGTTTTTGCAAAGGATTTATTGGACGTTAATTTCAGTTGAGCACCTACTGTTAAGTTATTGGTTTCCATTGGTGATACTGCTGTGTTGTTTTCAAAAATCCATTATTATCGGTCGATATCGCTGCGGGGAAATGTTAGCTTTGGCAGAGATCATCACCGCTTTATCTTCAGGAAGAGTTTCTGCAAAAAATTTTTGCAACTCTTGATCTGACATAGACTTATTTAACCAATACTCATGGCATATACGCCCTGAATCATAATAATGACCAGATTGCTCTTGCAGTACCTGGTCAACAAAAATTCCATATAGTATATATTCTGAAAGATGTAACGAGCTGCATATAGTCCTCATCCACTCTCTTCCTGAAATCTTCTCAATATGTTCGTACAGCTTGAAAAGATTGTCACGCCTCCAGGTAATAATGTTCCCGATGTACCCTGGAGTTGGCAGTTTGAGGTGAGGTAGACTAAGTAACTGACTAGCTGTTTGTTTCCACTTGGCAAATCTTGGATATTCGTCCAAGAATTCCTGATTATATTGATTAGGCACTCGGAACAGCCGAGTTTTATCTTCACGAATGAAACTTTGTAGGTTAAATGGACGAATAAATGTTACGTCCGAATCTACAAATACAAAAATATCTTTATTAATATGTTGAGCAATGGACAATTTTACAATCTGTTGGAGTAGCCAATTACGAATAAACACAGTCTTGAGGCTTAACCATCCATTTTTAATTAAAGGTAAACGCTGAATCCACCAAGGTAACATGGATTCAACAGCTATAATTTCTGTATTCGGACTCTTCAACTGCGAAAAAAGTTTTAAATCCCGTGCATCAACAATGATGTAGTGAGTGGTAGTAGGTGAGATAAACTTTTGAACACTCCAGGATAGCATTTGACATCTTTCAAAGTCGGGAGCATAGCTGGGAGTAATGATACCAAATTCTAACTTGTTCATAATTATTGAGCAGATGACAGTTTGAAACTTGCTACAAGTATCTCACCTAAATCAAAAAATTTTGACTGCTCAACTACGTATTATTACTTAAATTTCTATCAAAAACCTACAAAGTTCACTTTGAATCAGGCGTTCCCGTATGTAGTTGAAAATATTTGGACACAGCCCACACTAGCGCTGGCGATTTTCTGACTGCAATTTTTAAAATGTTTATCGGTGATGTAATAAATGCACCCCTATCTATGACTCTGATCAAGTCAAATTAAATGCAGAGGCCTCCAGATCAAAAATCCTGGTAAGCACCTGCATACTTTTTCACACCATCTCTACTTACTCGATACAGTAGCACGCTGCCTAGATACAGGAGCTGTTTTGACTTCTGAGCGAGAACTGCTGTAGTAAAAGTAGTTGTCAGGTTCGTGTTTCACATTTACGCCGTTGGCAACCAGCCCCAGAATATTAGCCTCAGACCTTGCTAGTAAAGACTTAGCAGCTGCTGCACTAGCTGAATCAGCAACACCAGGTCTAGCTACTACTAATACTCCACCAGCCATTTTGCCTAAAACTGCGGCATCAGCGGTTCCGACCAAAGAAGGCGTGTCAAAAATAACGTAGTCATATTGTTTGGTGAACATCTCCATCAAAGAATTCATCCGCTCAGAATCAATGAGTGCCAGGGGATTAGGGGGCATGACACCAGCCGTCAGCACAGAAAGATTACTGGTAACTGTTTGTACAGCCTCGGAAAAATCATTTTCATCGGCAATGACATTACTCAAGCCTACAGAGTTGATCAGTCCCCACAGATGATGTTGAGATGGTTGACGCATATCTGCATCAACTAATAGGACTTTGCGTCCTGCTTGAGCCATTACTGTCGCCAGATTAGCAGAAACTTCGGATTTGCCTTCCCCAGATACAGAACTCGTAACTACGATAGTCCGAGCTTTTCTGTCTAGACTAATAAACTTCAGGTTGGCTTGCAGCATTTGGTAGGCTTCATGAATCACTGAGCGAGGCGATTTGGCGACAATGACTCGTGGTGAAATATGATCGCCATCTGATGTCAGGGCTTCTGAGGGTTGATTTGTTTCAAATTTGGGGATTAAGCCCAGGAGTGTATAGCCAAAAAGTGCTTCTGCTTCTTTGACGGTTTTCAGTCTTCTGTCGATGAGGTCTACAAAGAAGGCCGCAGCTATACCCAGCAACAAACCAACAAATCCACCTCCAGCTAATAACAGTATTTGTCTAGCTGTACTTGCCTTTTTGGGCACTAGGGCAGATTGAATTACACGGGCGTTGCCCACGGTTTGCTGTTCTGCTACACGGATTTCTTGCAGTCTAGTTACTAAGGTTTCATAATTTTTCTGGGCGACTAACAATGCTCGTTCTAACTCTCCTTGCCGCTTTTCCAAAAATGGCAAGATGTCAGCCCTTTGCTTGTAAGCTTTTTGCTGACTAGATAAAGCATCTATTTTTCTTTGAATACCCTGACGTTGTGATTGTAACTGTAAAAATTCTCCTGCGAGTTTTTGTCGGAGTTCCCCAATTTGCAAATTACCGGGAGAAACTTGTATGCGATCGCCTACAGCCTGAGCAGTTCGCTGCTGCAATAGAGAATTTAAAGCCGCTTCTTGACTCTTCAAATAAACTATCGATGGGTGTTCGGCTGTGTACAGTCCTTGTTCAGTGGCTAACTTAGTTTGTACTTTTTGCAGTTCTTTTAAAACTTCTTGTACACCAGGTATCTGGTTTAAGGAGGTAACTTGTACAGCCTGACTCGCTTCTAAATTTACTTGACTACGAATTGCTAATTCTTGAGCACTGACGTCTGCTAGTTCTGCTCTAGCCAGATTGATTTGGTCATTGAGATTAGTCAGTGTTTCAACGGCAGCAGTCGCTTCTTCTTCTAGTTGTATGATCTGGTTTTGCGTTTTAAATCGGCGTAGTGCTTCTGTGGCTCGGTCTAGATCTAATTTAGCTCTTGGCAATTCTTTGGAAACAAATTCCCCGGCAGCTAGAGCTTCAGCTCGATTAGTCAAAATATTATTGGCAATGTATGACTTCATCAGCTGGTTGACTATTGCTGCTGCCAATTCAGGTTGATCGGATGTGAAGGAAACCTTCAGTACATCTGTACCGACAATCGGATCAACTTTGATCACAAGTGCATCTGGATCTACAGGTTTACCATCTTTATCTTTCAGCTTTAGAGTATTAATCACTTCCTGAATAATGGGTAAAGACTGCACAACTACCGCTTGCGTGTCTAGTGGATTACCCTCTCGCTTCAATGATTCAAGATCCCCGATTTTTTCTCCTACACCAGTTAGGGATGATGTTTTATTGCCTTGTACAAGAATTTTCCCAGTTGCTTGGTAAGCAGGTCTCTGTGTTGATGCAGCTAGTCCTGCTAATACTACAGATGATACAAGAACCCCTGATGCTACTACCCAACGCCGTTTTAGCACTAGCCAGTATTTCTGAACATCTATTTCTTCGGGATAACCTTTTTCTTCGGGATAACCTTTAGTCTGCATAATATTCGCTGAGTATTTTAGATGAACAAGTTGTGGAAAACATTTATAAAAATCAGGAAATGAGCAACTGAATGTAAATAAATATTTCTTTTGATATAACAAAAGCGCTGGTCTGAGAAATTTACTATTTATTACTCAATATTTTCCCTGATTCACTTCTCTACTGAGATTTTGTAAGTTCTAAGAGTAACACCTGTAAGTTAAGGATTTAAGTATCTCTACAGTAATTATCAGGCATTTCTACATATTTTTTACATTTTTTACTAAAGTCTGTATCTGTCGAACTTGATTTTGATTATCGGACTGCCAAGGATTCTTGTAAAGCTGCATTTTTTGTTTGATAATCAACAACAAAAATGGTATAGCGTCTAAAAGATAGCGTTTCCAGAGTCGTTTAGGTTCACTTATAAGTCTGTAGAGCCACTCAAATCCAATTTCGCTGATCCATTTTGGCGATCGCTTAATAATTCCTGCCTCGAAGTTAATTGTTGCGCCAATAGCCAAGAATATTTTGACATTGTTTAACTGACTTCTATATTTAGCAATCCACAGTTCTTGCTTAGGAGCGCCTACCCCAATCGCTAAAACGTTAGCGCCTGACTGGTTAATCATGTCTACAATTTTTTGGCACTCTTCCTCGTTTTTCTCAAATCCAAAGGAAGGTGAATGAGCAGCTA
Organism: Goleter apudmare HA4340-LM2; assembly: GCA_019359495.1. Classification (GTDB taxonomy): domain Bacteria; phylum Cyanobacteriota; class Cyanobacteriia; order Cyanobacteriales; family Nostocaceae; genus Goleter; species Goleter apudmare. The sequence continues at coordinate 8,383 of JAHHHF010000040.1, read as the reverse complement.
CAATAATTCTTCTACTTATCTTAGAATTAATTCGCTGTTGCGCCATTTTCACTACTTGCGCTTCAGCACCCAGTAAAAATATTTTAATGCTTTTATCATACTGGTAATATCTGTAAAAAGCTGGAAACAAATCTGAACCGGAGATTTTTTCGTATATTGGTGTACCTAAAAACCGAGATACATACATTAAGATTTTACTATCACAAACTCTGTAGTCTGCATCTTGATAGACATCATAAAAGTCTTGATGCTTTTGCAATTTCATTAAGTGATCTACATTAGTTGTGAATACAACACCACCGAGCTTAAGTCTTTCTAACAACTCGAACATTGTGATGTTATGTAGACTTACATTCAGAAGATTAACCTTTCTCATCACAATTGTGAAAATAAATTATTTGACGGTAGCAATGCATTTTTAGCCAAGACATTTTTTCATACCTATAAAAAATAAAAATAGATGATGTCTGGATAAAATACTATTCATGAGCATTTGCGTTCTTTGTCTTGTAGATCCACGCAAAAATATGTATAACGTGACTCCACAGGAGAGCAACTTGTTTCAGTTAATATATTCAGCTTAGGAAGAAATGAGGTATAGAAAATACTAAACACAACTAAATCAACCCAAGAAAGATTAAAACATCAGCATGAACTGAAAGGTATTAACTGATACATTCATGATGTAAGTCTATTGTTGACTCACAAGGGTTGCCTACTAAATGTAATTTCAAATTTTGCCTAAATTTGGTCTTGGTACTACCAAGTAATACTTTACTAGGTATGGGTAAATATAACTTGTTTCTCAGTAATTTCCAAGAGCTAATGTAAAGTTAATATGTAAAAAGCTGTAATTATCTTTAAAGAAACTATAAAGAAATTCTTATGGTGTCAAATGAATGCAGAAAAATACAATACTCAGAAAAAAATATATAAAGTAAATCTTAGCTATGTAAAACTGATGTTTTTATAGATAATTAATTCAATCGTACAGCTTACAGATAGCTTGTGTGGAGAAAAAATAACCACCTATGTCACTAGCTTCTAGTACAGGTGACAATACGCATCCAGCACGAAAATATTAACTTTCGCCAGAATAGACTAAGTTGCTAATTGCAAGCTATTTCTGAAAAGATATTATCAGGTTTTGGGGTAAATTATGCCCCAAAATTCTACTTTACATTCTTAAACCATTCAGTGATGCCATCAGCTAGGCTTTTGCTGATTTGCTGCTGTGCTTGAGGATTTACAACCCATTCAAATTCATCAGGGTTACTCATAAAACCTAATTCCAACAGTACTGATGGTGCGGCAGTGGGACGTGCTAACGCTAAGTTATTCCACAACACACCATAGGAAGGTCTTTTTAAATTTTTAACAATATAGTTATGTAAAAATATTGCTAAATCGTGAGCTTGTGGATGATACCAAAAGGCAGAAAAACCCTTAGTATTTTCGGCATCACCATCATCGGGGAGAGCGTTGTAATGAATCGAAAGGGCGATCGCAGGTTCTTCTTTGCTGATTATTGCCTGACGTTCTACTAAAGAAACATCCCGGTCATCATCTCGTGTCATCACTACTGTAGCTCCACGCTGCACCAATTCGTCGCGCAGTAACTTGGATACTACCAAATTCACATCTTTTTCCGGATATCCAGTTGGGCCACTGGCACCTGATTCTTTACCCCCATGTCCTGGATCTAGTAAAATCTTCATACCAGCTAAAGGTCTGCGTCTTGTTTCTCCTACCACAGGAGGGTGACGCAAAGCTAAAATTAAGCTTGTACCTTCGTATCTTAGCTTATATCCCCATTGTTGGGATTTTTTGAGATTAAAAGTGTATTGCACCTGTCCTGGATTCACTTGTTGCCAATCAAGGCGGGAAATTATGGGGTTATCATCTGTGCGAATAATATCTGTTTGGGCAGTGGTGTTGTAGAGATTAAGGGTAAAAGAGCGATCGCCTTGTTGGACACTTACCGGAACAGGAATTTGTAAGGGGAAAACAATTTCTGTGGCCCCAGGAACTTGACGATATCCGACACTGCGAATCATAGTGCGTGGCGGTACAGCATTTGCTAAAACTTGAGTTTCCTTACTATTAATCCAAGCACCATAGTCTAGGCGTAACCATTCACCTTCCTTACCTGTGACTGCGGCTTGTGTTCCTTTTGGTAGTGGCGTGAGTCTAGAGTAATCGGTGCTTGGCCCGGTACGAGCAACGCCTGAGTCTGCTGTCACTGCAACAACTGGCAATTGTGCAGGCGAGAGGATTTGAATCTTGCCAGATCCTGACTGAGTTATGGTCTGATTATTCAGTGTCAACTGAAATTCTGGTTTACCCAAATCAACATTTTGACCGGAATCTGGTACATCAGCACCGGATATTGTATTGTTACCGTTAATTAGAAAATTAGGCTGTTGTAATACAGTACAACCCTCATACTTGAGAGCGGTAGACTGAATAGCAGGTTGATTTCTCCCTGTTAAAGCCGCCAAATTATTGGGAAGTGTTGCTTGTGTTGGTTGGGGTGAAAGGGCCACAGTTTGATTAACCAAGTTAACAGCAACCTTGGCATTCAAGGGTGCGATGGCGCTAAAACAAATTCGTTCTCCAGGTAGTCTGGCAATGTCAGAGGCTGGAGTGAGAGAATCTTTAACAAAGGCTAATCCTTTTGGCGGCTCAATCTGAGTACTCAGTCTTGTTACCTTAATCTCAACTGCTTGATTTTGGTGACGCACAGTAAAGAGATTCTCTCCCAATTGCAAAGGGAAACTGGGTGCAAAATGTCCAGCCTGGCTGCGGTTAATTGGCTTACCATTGATGAGAACCTGACCATCTTTTGGTGCAGTGCCAATAAAAAAGATTTTTGCCGCAGTTGTCTGGTGGTTGGTTCGAGGATAAACAACTATCAGAGATGACTCTGCCAATGCTACCGAGGAGGTGACAGTACAGCCTAATATTACTAATCCTAAGAGTTTTTTCACAGCAAGATTACAGAAGATTTCACAACAATGACTGTGGCACAATTACCAACAAAGGTTGAAGGTTGAAACTTTTTACTTCACACTTCACACTTTATACTTCAAACAACAGGACGTATTTTTTAGAAATTGCTCGAAATTCAAACTAATATGACTAAATTTATCTTTGTAACTGGGGGCGTAGTTTCCAGTATCGGCAAAGGAATTGTAGCAGCAAGTCTAGGACGGTTGCTCAAGTCGCGGGATTATTCTGTCTCGATTCTGAAACTTGATCCTTACATTAATGTCGATCCAGGCACAATGAGTCCCTTTCAGCACGGGGAAGTTTTTGTTACCGAAGATGGCGCAGAAACAGATTTGGACTTGGGACATTATGAACGTTTCACCGATACTTCCATGTCACGACTCAACAGCGTGACGACTGGCGCAATTTATCAAGCAGTCATTAATAAAGAGCGTCGCGGCGACTATAATGGCGGCACTGTGCAGGTGATACCCCACATCACCAATGAAATTAAAGAACGGATCTTGCGAGTTGCTCAAGTTGTAAGTCCAGATGTGGTGATTACAGAAATTGGCGGTACGGTAGGAGATATTGAATCACTGCCGTTTTTGGAAGCAATTCGCCAATTTCGTAAGGAAGTGGGACGCCAAAACGTGCTGTATATGCACGTCACGCTGCTACCGTGGATTGCTTCGGCTGGGGAAATGAAAACCAAGCCCACACAGCATTCTGTCAAGGAACTCAGATCCATTGGCATTCAACCAGATATTTTAGTTTGTCGATGCGATCGCCCACTACTTGTCGGCTTAAAACGCAAATTATCAGAATTTTGCGATGTCCAGGAAGAATGTGTTGTCACTTCCCAAGATGCCAAAAGCATATATGAAGTCCCAATCATGCTGGAGAGGGAAGGCCTAGCACAGCAAGTGCTGGATTTGCTACACATGGAACAACGCCAACCAAATCTGGTGCAATGGCAAACAATGGTGCAAAAATTGCACCATCCCAAGTACACCGTAGAAATTGCCATTGTTGGTAAATACGTGCGGCTAGGTGATGCTTATATATCGGTAGTAGAAGCCCTGCACCATGCAGCCATCTCCACTCATGGACAACTGCGCCTGCGGTGGGTGAACTCCGAAACCTTAGAACACGAATCAGCCGAAGAACATCTAGATGGCGTTGATGGTGTAGTTGTGCCGGGAGGTTTCGGTATCCGGGGAGTGGATGGTAAAATTGCCGCCATTAAATATGCCCGCGATCGCCAAATCCCTTTCTTAGGATTATGCTTAGGAATGCAATGTTCTGTAATTGAATGGGCAAGGCACGTAGAGGGTTTAAGCGACGCCAACAGTGCCGAATTTGATCCCAATACTAGCGCGCCAGTCATTAACCTGTTGCCAGAACAGCAGGATGTAGTCGATTTAGGGGGTACAATGCGCTTAGGACTCTATCCTTGCCGCATCCTGCCTAATAGTCTGGCCTTCAAACTCTATCAAGAAGAAGTAATTTATGAACGACATCGGCATCGGTACGAGTTCAATAACGCTTACCGCCAACTGTTGTTAGAGTCTGGCTACCTCATCAGTGGTACTTCTCCCGATGGACGTTTAGTGGAAATCGTCGAATTACCTAGACATCCGTTCTTTTTGGCTTGTCAATTTCATCCGGAATTTCAATCACGTCCTAGCAACCCTCATCCTCTATTTAAAGGGTTCATGCAAGCTGCCATCTCCCGTTCTACTCCACCTTTAGTGCAGCAACATTAAATTAGGTAAAGAGAAAAATATCATTTATCAGGGTCAAGCATCAGGTACGGATCATGTAAAAAACATAGTCACATTTAATTATGTCCAATTACTGAGTAGCAGTACTTCAATTCAAAAGGGCTTGTTTCCATTTTGGATGATGGATGCTTCTAGAGTAAAAACATTTATTTGCCATTTGAGGATATTTTGTGAAGTAATTGGGGAATCATGATTCATAAACCTGGGATGTGAGGAGAGTATGTGGCGTACTGGGTGAAAATCCTTTACGAGAGGAAAGAGTATGTAGTCAATTTTGACCGTGTTAATGCTTTTTGTTATGAAGGCAATGGCAGGGTTACTTTTTGGCTACCAGATTGTGCTATTCCGATTGTGATTAACCCACAAAGTAATCTAGAAGACTATCAAAAAATTCTCGAATATATAAGACTTGTCACTGGGCTAGAAATAGAAAACGCCCACTGGGTAAAAATTTTATATGAAAAAAACGAATATGTGATTAACCTCAACTGTATCAGTTCGTTTTGTCAAGAATCTAACGGTAGGATCACTTTTTGGCTACCAGACGGTACTATCCCCATCATTATTAACCCCGTCAGTAACCCAGAGTCATATCAAAAAGTCATGCAATTTGTCCAGAAGACAACAGGATATTATTTGTCTTAGAAAATGGGACATTGGAGAGCCATTTGCGTGGGTGGGTTTCCCGACTTAAGCAAACTGGTGTCATTGGGCATTGACGAATTACAAATTACGAATTGTTAACGCCAACTTCGCAGCACCTAACATTCCCGCAGTGTTACCTAATTCAGCTGGCAAAATCTGTAAACCCACGCGTGATGTGGGCATAACTCGCCTCTCTATTTCTGCCTGCATAGCTGGAAAGAAAAACTTAAAGCTGGCGTATACACCACCACCAATCACGATCGCCTCTGGTGTGAGGACGTAAATTAAACTCGCCAGTCCAGTGCCCAATTCCTTACCATATTTTTGCCAAAATGTCAAAGCTTTGGGATCTCCTGCTTGAGCAAGAGCGCCTAATTCGGCGGGTTCTTTGCCGGTGTAGCGACGAATGGCTGTGACTGAGGTGTATTGTTCTAGAGAACCTTGATTGCCACTTTTACACATAGGCCCATCGGGGTTGAAGGTAATTAGACCCAACTCCCCAGCAGCCCCTTGATGTCCGATGAACAATTTACCATCGATGATAATCGCGCCACCGACACCAGTTCCCAAGGTGAGTAAAATCAAATTTTGAAAGTGGCGACCCGCTCCTAACCAAGTTTCGCCCAAACCTGCACAGTTGGCATCGTTAGCGACAATTGTTGGTTTACCAGTTTTGGCTTCTAACCAATCTGCCAAAGGTACTTCATACCAGTCTGGCAAGTTAATGGCGATTTTGGCAATCCGTCCGGCGGCGTCAGCCGGCCCGGGAGTTCCCACACCGATCGCCACAGCTTGATTATCAGGGTCAATTTGCGCGATCGCATCTACCACTACTGCCAACACTGCTGCTGGTGTCGCGGGTTGGGGAGTTGCTAAGGTCAAAGATTTGAGACAAGTACCGTCTTGGCTAAATCGTCCCAGCTTAATCGCTGTTCCCCCCACATCAATACCAATTACCTGAGAATTCACCACTTTCTAACACTCACACCAACGCACAAAGGCGAGGACTCTTGCTGTGGGGATTTCTCCCATTCAGCAAAGTGTCCATTGTCAATTTTCAGCTTTAAAAAAGCATATTAGCTTTTTTGCGCCTTGAGAGGAAATAATTCCTGAGTTTCTGTTTTCTTCGCTGGTATTTGTAAATCCGTAACGTTTGCTAGACGCAGACTCGACTGACCAGGCAAACTTGTGACTGGCGTACCTCGTAAAATACCAGTCAAGGCTACAGAAAGCATAAACCCACCAGCCGCAGCCGCAATTAAGGAAATGTGATCTTTCACGCAAATCTCTCAGTAATGAATACTACAAAATGTTAGACGATGAAACTGCTTGATTGAGTCAATGGTCAAGAGCCAAGGGTCAAAAGGTAAGTTTCATTGCTATGAACTGTGGACTCTGGACTATTTCCGGATACTATTTTGTCTCCGTAAACGGGGATTGACAAATTCATTCAAACCCTCACCCAATAAAGAAAGCCCGATTACCATTGATGTCATAGCCAAACCAGGGAACAGTGTAGTCCACCAAATACCAAGGGATGGGTCTCCTAAAGCTTCTTTTAAGTCACGTCCCCATTCTGGTGTTTGCTCTGGCAATCCTAACCCCAAAAAGCCTAAACCGCCCAACACTAAAATCGCATCGGCGGCGTTGAGGGTGAATAGTACAGGTACGCTTTGAATTACATTAAAAAACAAATATTTAGACAACACAGTCCAAGTGGAAGCACCCATCGCTTGTGCAGCCTCAATAAATACCTCAGTTTTAACGCTCACCGTGTGGTTACGAACAACCCGATAATATTGGGGTATGTAGGCAATACTAATAGCGATCGCCGCATTCAATATCCCTCGCCCCACCACAAACGCCAAGGTCACTGACAGCAATAGTCCTGGTAGAGTGTAAATGCTATCCATGAGAAACAGCAATACTTTATCCAAATTACCGCCAAGATAGCCACTTACCATTCCCAAAGGGACACCAATGACCATACTCAAAGCGGTAGCCAAAATCACCACTTGCAAGGCGGCTTGAGCACCAAAAATGGTTCGGGAAAAAACATCACACCCCAAGCGACTAGTACCAAACCAAAATTGAGCCGCAGGTGGTGCTTGTACAGGGTTACTGACAGGGCACTTTTCAGGATTTTGTAGCCATCCCCAAGTTTGAAAGACAGGAGCAAACAAGGCCAGGAATACAAAAAACAGAGTAATGGCTATCCCAATGATCATTAATCGCTGAGAAAGACTAGGATTTTTAGCAAAATTCAAAAATGACGGCAATTGCCGTTTTGTCATGGCCATGAGCGATCGCCTGCATTGAGCAAGATACGCTGACCATTCTACACATCAGTGTCAGGAACTGAGTAAACATCCTTAATAAAAGCTCAACTGCTTGGCAGTGGATACAGAGTTAAACTAAGAGTGCAATCATGCTCAATAGACTCAGTTCTAGTGAATGGAGCAATTATGAACGCTTACAAAAAATACATTACGATTACAGATCCCAACCAATTAATATTATCTGATTTACCTTTTCAAGTGGGACAGAGAGTAGAAATAATTATCTTAGCTGAAGATAGCCCAAGAGCCGATATGAGTAAGAAGCTGAGAGATTTATTTGATAAAACACAGTCACTACCAGATGTGCAAAACATTACAGAATCAGAAATAATCGCAGAAATTGAAGCTTATCGACGGGGAGAATGAAAGTTGTTATTGACACAAATTTTTTAGTGTCTGCTGTCCTTGAGGGTAGAGTACCGAGAAAAGTTATTCAGTTTATTTTTGCTCATGCTGATTGGGAATGGATAGCTTCTCCAGCAATTGTCCTCGAATCAGAAGTGTTGAATGTTAAGAAAAAGCCGATAAAAATAGCCCAAAATATGATAGATTTTGGGCGAAGGACTAAAATATCTTAGTTTAACGTGATTATAAAATCATTTCCCAAGATTGTCAAAGACA
>JAHHHF010000039.1 GCA_019359495.1 Goleter apudmare HA4340-LM2 | reverse complement strand
TGTCTTTGACAATCTTGGGAAATGATTTTATAATCACGTTAAACTAAGATATTTTAGTCCTTCGCCCAAAATCTATCATATTTTGGGCTATTTTTATCGGCTTTTTCTTAACATTCAACACTTCTGTACCATTTCATACCAATTTGAAAAAAGAATGTTGCAGATAACTTGTAGGGGTGTACCGCTAAAGCGGAACCCGTAGGGTACGGTTGTACTCTTGTCGGAGAAGCTACACCCTGACCACCCATCAATCTGTCGCAAATTCTATTTAAATTGGTATTACTTTATAAATGTTGCAAGTACGGGCGCAGGCGTAGCTTTATAGCAGGGTAACAGTGTAGAATCCCCTACCTTGCCCATCGGTTAGCACACCATCAGGTATGGTTGCTAACTTTGTTGCAATATTGTTATATTTATTTACATAAAGTTACAGAAATTAACTCAGAGGTTAAAGATGACTATTTTAATTGCATTGTTACTTGTTGGTTGGGTAGCAGCTTCAGTGATAGGCACTCTAGCTTACTTCATGGGAGAGCAAAGCAAGCCTATCCACGAGCGCAACTGGCGTTCTGATTCTTTTGATCAGTTGGCTAAGTCTATTACTGGGAAAGAGATCGACTACAGCGAGCGCACCCCTGCTTATGCGATGGATGCCTATGCTAGCCGCACTTTACCCCATTAACCCATAGCTAGCTCGCCATCATGCCTAAAAACACAGCCCCTGAGATTGCATTAGGGGCCTCTGCTTTAACAAATTTTCAAATAGTTGACATAATATGAAGATTCTGTTAAATATATTCATATAAGCTTACAAAAGCTAAAAATTTAATTCTTAAATAACAACAACGGTAAGAAGAATCTGACATTTGGGAATATTGGATTTTTCTTTTTAGACCTCGGTAAGTGGAGCCGAGGTTTTATTTTGGCTAGAAATTTATCTACCGATAATGCTACGTGAATAAAAAAAATAACCATATCTTTGGTGTGACTTATGTATGAGTTACGGAATAACAAACCGCAGAGGCGCGGAGGAAACGGAGAAAAGAGGTTTTGAGAGACATTTCTCGTCAGACTGTGAGGAGGAATTTTAAAGAAGTATGTCGTATTTTAGACGAAATAAAAACTTTTTTTGCGTTTACTTACTGGGTTTTATTTGTTTAATTGCTACTATATCTAGTCTTCAATACTTACACAGTAGTAATAATTTATTTTAATATTAAATATTTCCAGTACTTATACGGTCTAACTGCTTCAGATTGCTGCTTCACATTTACTTAATAAAGATAATCTCACGGACGAGAAAGACAAATATTTCACCAAACTAACTCTGTCAAGTAAGTAGTGACGAATGGGTTTAGAGTAATTAAACTGTAGTCTCAAAGAGATTGCAGAGTGCCAAAGAGCCTTATCTGTAAAACTTCCCGGTTATTCTAGTCAGTTAGAGTTCAGTTCGCTTAATCAAACCGTAGTAGCCAGCTACGGTTTTTTATTGCTTATATGACAATCCGCTTTAATTTTTAAACTTATCTACGTAGATAGGCAATAGACAACAGGAAAGAAGGCGTTTTGAGCGTGAGTTTTTTCAAAAATCAAATAGGAGTCCTATATTTCGGTGTATACCCTAGAGACATTCAAAGCTAACCGAGTAAAAATTGATTCGTATTAAGCATCTGTAAATTACTCCAGAACGACTGAGAGCGGCTCTGGAGTTTCTTTATTTGAAAAAGCTCGTAGTCAGGATTAAAGTCCTGACTACAAACAAGCACTACTTATAAAGGACGGTAGACGCGGTAGTTGACATTGGGGAAGATATTATCCATCAACTCGACTTTTTCCAGCCAACCGCTATCGACTTTGCCAATTTTAACGTCTTCGTAGAGCTTATTAAACCGCATCAAGTGCGATCGCGTTCTTCTCACAGCATAAGGAACCATTGTTCCCGTCCGCATAATAAACGCCCAGTCAGAAGATTGTGCCAACAATAATTCTCGTGCAGCTTGGTTTAAGGCTTTCCATTGCAATTCATCCTCAGGTTCCAAGTAGGAGATTTCAATCATGCGTTCGGCGGCTTTGTGCAAATGTGGATAAATCCAAGCATTTGTCTCGTTTAACCAATACTCATGGAACCCCTTGAAACCCCAACTCGACTGGGAAGGACGACAAACCTGCTGAGTCGGATGTGCTCGTAAATAATCAGCCAAGTGAGTCATAGCATAAGTTCCTTGGTCATACCATGACTTGCGGAACAGATAATCAATGAACCAAGGGCCTTCATACCACCAATGTCCAAATAACTCGGCATCGTAAGGCGAAACAATAATCGGCGGACGCTGCATTATGCCATGCAGATGTTCAGCTTGCCGTTCCCGATTATACATAAAGTTAGCAGCATGTTCTGCTGCCTTTTCCTTTGCCCAATAAGGGTCATAGAGTGCTTTATCTGAAAGTCCTAAGCCGCGCCCTGTAATTTTATGATACTTAATCCCCGTGTTTTTTCGCTGACCATTGGGCATAATGTAAGGCTTGATGTACTCATACTCAGCCTCCCAGCCCAAATCTTTGTAAAACTCCCGGTATTCTGCTGCACCAGGATAGCCCACTTCAGAAGACCATACCTGTTGAGAAGATTCATGATCACGTCCAAAAGCTGCGACACCAGTTTCTGTAAAAATTGGGGCATAAGTACCAAACCGGGGACGGGGACGAGCGTATAAGATACCGTGCCCATCAGTGAGAAAGTAGCGCAAGCCCGCATCAGCCAGCATTCGCTCAACACCTTCATAATAGGCGCATTCCGGCAACCAAATACCTCTGGGTGCTTGCCCAAAGGTTTCCTCATAATGTTCACACGCTACTTGAATTTGTGCCCACACAGCTTGTGGATACATTTTCATCAACGGTAAGTAACCGTGGGTAGCACCGCAAGTGATGATTTCTAAGTTATTAGTGTCTTGGTACTCCTTAAAAGCTGTTACCAAATCACCGTTGTAGCGTTCCCATATCTGACGAGCTTCATTAAACTCAGTGGCGTAATGTTCAGCTAAGTAACGAATATGACCATTGTGGGCATTACGTTCAGCTTCCAGTTCTATCAGTTCTTCTAGTTGAGCTAAGTGTGCATCATAGCGTTCTTGCAACAGAGGGTCACGGAGCATTGACACTAGTGGTGGTGTCATGCTCATGGTGATTTTAAAGTCGATGCCGTCTCGCTTTAAGCCTTCAAATACTTTCAATAAAGGGATATAAGTTTCTGTAATGGCTTCATAGAGCCATTCTTCCTCCAACACATAATCACTTTCTGGGTGACGAACGAAGGGCAAATGTGCGTGGAGTACGAGCGCGACGTAACCGATGGCCATAATTATTTTGGGGTGGTGCGTGTAAGTTGAAGGACGAGAGGTTTGGCGTAAATTAACAATATTTTAAGACTTTATTGGGATCGTAGTAGTAGTTAATGTTTTTTTACTAATTAAATGTTGGAATAGTTATTAGTCATTTGTCATTTGTGAAGAATTTAGGGGAGCCACTTCCATGATGAGGTTCCCTCTGTTCGTTGACGTCAACTCAGCCAAGGAGAGGAAAGTGACTCTCAAGAGTCCAGATTTCAGTATTATTCCTGAATATCGATGATTGCCAATTCCTGGCGTTGCCGATTGATGGGATAAATTTTGTTGTACGCTATCCTATCTTTACCAGCCCTTGCATCTGGTGCGATCGCACTCCTATTCTTCGTTGTCCTGATACAAATCTTGTAATGCTTGCTGTTGCGTCTTGCGTGCTACACGGCGATATTTTTTACTTTCCAGTTTTGGCTCGTATTGATTTTGACCTTTGCCTTTACTTTTTAACTTCAGGTTAGATTCCGGATCAGCTTGTTGATGCAGATGAGTTTGATAGGCGATCGCATCTGTCAAAAATTCTAAATAATGTTGATATCGTTCCCAATCTCCACGCACAGCGCACTCAGGCTCGTCTCGATGCAGACAATCATTAAATCGACAACTAGCAACTGCTAGACGCTCTCTGGCTTCTGGAAAACAATGTATTAATTCTTCAGGGGTACAATCGAGGTCTGGCTGATTAAAACCGGGAGTATCAGCCAACAAGCCACCATTAGGTAATTCAAATAGCTGCACATGGCGGGTGGTATGACGACCACGAGCTAATTTGCCGGAAACCTCCCCCACTCGCAGGTTAGCATCGGGAATCAAAGTATTAATTAAACTAGATTTACCCACACCGGAAGGCCCAGCAACCACAGTGATTTTATTGCTCAGATAGGTGGCTACTTGGTCAATATTGAGGTGATTGCTGACACTGATAAACAGAGGTTTATAGCCCCAAGCCACCAGGCGATCGCTAATTTGTTGCTGCACCTGCACCGATACTAAATCACTTTTATTCAGACACAAAACTACATCTACATTAGTAGATTCTGCCTTCACCAGAAAGCGACTGAGTTGATAAGGTTCTAAGGGTGGGTCAGCAACTGCGAATACTAACAGGATTTGGTCAACATTGGCGATTGGTGGTCGATCTAATTGAGTTTCACGTGGTAAAACATCAGCGATCGCGCCTCGTCTCCCAGACCAATCTGGCTCTTCGACAATTACGCGATCGCCCACCATCACATCTTGTCCGATTTTTTTTAACCGTGCTCTGCGAGTACACAGCAGCAAGTAAGGATTAGGGTAATGTAGACGCGATCGCGGCTTCCCGCAGGGTGGGAGATCAGAAGGATCTTCCTCTCCTGTCTTCCCTATCTCCCCATCTAATTGATCCAGTTGTACTGTGTAAAAATTCGCCTGCACAGCCAACACTGTACCCATTATCTGTCCACTGAGCAAAACCGTTTCCCCTTTCATTGATCTGTTTTGGGACGGCGTACTAACAAAGAAAAATAACCACTACAATCTACAATTTGTTCTACCTGATAGCCAGCCATTTTTAGGCTATCAGGAACCTGCTCAATTGGCTCTCCTGGATCTAACCAAACTTCTAGCAAACCTCCCACGGGCATTTTCTCCAAACGGAGTTTTGTCCGCACAAAGTTAATTGGGCAAGGAGTACCACGCAAATCAAGTTGAGCATCGGGAGTTGATAGAGAGGATAAACTCATGACTTAAACAGATTTCCCAAGAACCCTTCTAAACCACCTTTCCCAGTGCGCTCTCCTTTAATTTTAGCCAGCTTCTCCAACAATTCTCGCTCTTCCGGAATCACCTTAGTAGGAATGTCGATCAACACAGTCAACATGTGGTCGCCACGACTAACTGGATTCCCCAAACGCGGTACACCGCGATTTTCCAACTTGATCACTGTATTTGGTTGGGTACCAGCAGGAATAATCACGTCCACTAACCCATCCACCGTTTCTACCTCTAAACGACAACCTAAAATTGCTTGCAAATAGCTAATTTTGATTTCTGAGAGAATGTTAATGCCATCGCGGTGGAATTCTTCATCTTCATTCACAAACAAGTAAACATACAAATCTCCAGGTGGGCCACCGCGTTGTCCTGCATCTCCTTCTTGGGAGATGCGCAAGCGTGTACCATTATCCACTCCAGCCGGAATTGTAATTTTGAGTTTCTTCGCTACTTGATTTGTGCCCTTGCCGTCGCAAGCATCACATTTATCTTCAATCACCATCCCTGTACCGTTACAGGTAGGACAGGTTGAGACTTGGGTAAAACTGCCAAAAGGAGTTCTAGTCACACGGCGTACTTGACCTGAGCCGCTACAGGTTGAACAAGTCCGAGGACGAGTCCCTGATTTTGCACCTGAGCCGCCACAAGTATCACAAGTTTCTAAATGCGAAATGCGAATTTCTTTTTCACCACCAAATACCGCTTCCCGAAAATCTAACTTCAGGTCTAGCCGTAAGTCATCGCCTCGTGCTGGCCCACTGCGCCGTCTTTGTGTTGGGCCACCCATACCGCCAGCAAAGCCACTGAAAATACTTTCAAAGATATCGGCAAAGCCACCCATGTCGCCCATATCTTGGTAGCCAGCAGCAGCACCTGAAACTCCAGCTTCACCAAAACGGTTATAACGCTCTCTGGTTTCCGGCTCGGAAAGTATTTCATAAGCGCGGTTGATTTCCTTAAAGCGCTCCTCAGCACCCGGTTCTTTGTTCACATCTGGGTGATACTTCCGGGCTAAACGGCGGTAGGCTTGTTTGATTTCTTCTTTGTCGGCGTCACGCGAGACACCTAGAATTTCATAATAGTCGCGGGCCATATAGCAAAGGTAAAAGTTAGGAGGAAGAAGGCAGGAGGTAGAAGGTAGAAGTTAATTTTTGTTAATAATTGTACCTTTTACCTTTAACAAAAATCACCAACAAGTTTTAAGCACAAGTGCTTTCCTCGTGGGAGACGACAAAAGCTGATGAAACCATTAGCAAAGGAAACCTTTGCTCAAACTTCTCGCTGCTTAAGGCTGTCTCTTTTACAATTGTGCTACTTAGAAGGGAAAACCCCGCTCATCAACCAGAGGGGCTAGCCGCACCATTAGGTGCGGAAAACCCCCCAAAAGTAATTTTGCATCTGTATTGAGACACTGTTTAGCCTACGGTAATTCGCCTCTACAATTTAGCAGACTTGGGGACTGGGATGATGAGAATAGGGGAGTTAACAAATGACCTATTCCCGATTCCCCAAATCTAATCTATCGCTTCATAATCTGCTTGTGCTGTGCTTTCATCATCAAAATCAAAGTTAAATTGAGGTATGAGTGTACCGCTCATTGCCGGCTCTGGTTCAGGGACTGACAGATGATCTGCCACTGGTTCCGCTTCATCGGTTGAGCCGTTAGCTCGGTTGTACACATTCGCACCAATAGCAAATAGAGCTTGTTGGAAGTCTGTCAAGCGCTGCTGAAATTCTGTTGTAGAGATGCCAGAATCGGCCATTGCTGTTTGCAGTTGTACAACTTTTTCATTGGCTAAGGCTTTGATCTCCTCACCAATTAAGTCGCCATTATCTTTTAAAGTCGATTCGTAACTAAACAACAAATTATCGGCTTGATTTTTGAGTTCAACCAGTTCTTTGCGTCTTCTGTCTTCTTCGGCAAACACTTCCGCTTCTTGTCGCATCCGTTCTACTTCGTTGGCATTTAAACCACCTGTGTTAGTAATCCGAATACTCTGCTCTCTACCGGTGCCTTTATCTTGAGCCGCAACTTTTAAGATGCCGTTAACATCGATTTCAAAAGATACTTCGATTTGCGGCACACCACGGGGTGATGGAGGAATACCATTTAACAGAAACTTGCCGAGACTCTTGTTATCTCGTGCCATAGACCGTTCACCTTGGAGGACATGAATTTCTACCGAGGTTTGCCCATCAACTGCTGTAGAAAAAATTTGGGATCTGCTGGTAGGGATGGTAGTGTTCCGTTCAATGATTTTAGTAAACACCTCTCCTAAGGTTTCAATTCCCAGAGATAGAGGCGTAACATCCAAGAGCAGGAGATTATCCACTTCTCCACCCAGTACCCCAGCCTGAATAGCCGCACCTAAAGCCACTGCTTCATCAGGATTGATGGAACGATCAGGAGCTTTGCCATTGAAGAACTTAATCAGGGCATTTTGGACTGCGGGGATGCGGGTAGAACCTCCTACCAAAATAATCCGATCAATATCTTGTGGTTTGAGGTCTGCATCTTTGAGAGCTTGAATCATCGGCTCGACGGTAGCTTCTATTAAACGCCCTGCAAGTTCCTCAAATTTGGAGCGACTGAGTTCCATTTCCAGATGTTTTGGCCCTGTTTCATCGGCGGTGATGAATGGCAAGTTGATGGAGGTACTCGCCATACTGGAGAGTTCTATTTTGGCCTTTTCAGCTGCTTCCCGCAGGCGTTGTAGTGCCATTTTGTCCTGGGCGAGATCGATTTTATCCTGTTGCTGGAAGTTTTCAATCATCCAACGCACGATCGCATTATCAAAATCGTCTCCACCTAACTGGTTATTACCACAAGTCGCCTTGACTTCAAAAACTCCATCTCCCAATTGCAAGATGGAAACGTCAAACGTACCGCCTCCTAAGTCAAAAACTAAAATTAGCTGCTCTTGGTCTTGTTTCTCCAAGCCAAAGGCTAAGGCGGCGGCGGTGGGTTCGTTGATAATTCGTAATACTTCTAGTCCCGCAATTGTGCCGGCATCTTTAGTCGCTTGTCTTTGAGCGTCTGTAAAATACGCAGGTACGGTAATTACTGCCTGAGTAACAGCTTCACCTAAGAAATTTTCCGCATCCTGTTTAAGTTTTTGCAGGATCATGGCGGAAATTTCTTGGGGTGTGAAATTGCGTCCCCGAATTTGGACATCAACAGTATCATCTCTACCGGAAACACAACTATAGGGTACGCGATCGCGTTCAGTGGCCGTATCTTCCCAGCGACGACCGATAAATCGTTTGATGCTGTAGACAGTGTTTTCGGCATTAGTGACAGCTTGGCGTTTTGCCAGTTGCCCGACTAAGCGATCGCCGCCCTTACCAAATCCCACAATACTAGGAGTAGTGCGCCCACCTTCGGAGCTAGCGATCACAATCGGTTGGCCACCTTCTAGAACTGCGACACAACTATTAGTCGTGCCTAAGTCGATACCAATAACTTTTCCCATAAGATTCAGTACTTTTACAGTTTCCTTCAGTAGTATTGTTTCGCGGAATATCTTTCTTGCTACAAAGCAACGCTCACAAAAGCATCTGTAGGAAAGTGGGAGATTTCAGGAAGTAGGAAGAGTAGGGCGAGATGAAGAAAGAATGATTCCTTCTCATCTCCCTCATCCCCCTCATCCCCCCATCCCTCAATTACTATCTGCAATCGCAGTTTTAATATGGGACGCTCGCCTGTGCTGACACCAAGGCATTTTTGGTCAGTGAGGCAAGCAAGTACAGATTAACTGTTGGCTGGACTCGACTGATTTTCTGGTTCTGGTGGTGCATCTTCTTTGGGCGCAGCCACCTTCACCATTGCATGGCGCAGCACGCGCTCGCCCAGGTAATATCCGCGTACTAACTCTTCTAACACTGTTCCTTCAGGATGTTCATCCGTAGGTTCCCGCATTACGGCTTCATGCAGGTTGGGATCAAATTCTTGACCTTCAGGGCGCATCGGTGATACACCTAGGCGTTTCAGGCTATCTACTAATTGCTTGTAAACGCCTTGATAGCTTTTGTGAATTGTCATTTCGCCCTCAGTTTGTGGCTTGAGATGCGATCGCGCCCGCTCAAAGTTATCGACTACTGGCAGCAATTCCAGAATCGTATTCCGCTTCATCTGCACCTCTAGATCTTCTTTTTCCTTTTGGGTGCGTTTGCGATAATTCTCAAAATCTGCGGCAATCCGCAAATACTGAGTATTACGCTCTTCTAGTTGCGTTTTGAGGGAGTCATTTTGTTGGGCTAATTCTGCCAAAGCTGCTGTTTCAACTTCAGTCTTCTCAGCGACGCCATTCTCTAGTGTAAGTGCCGTATCTCCCGGTACATTGTTTGGGGCTGCGACTTGTTCAATAACCTCGCTGCCAGGTTCGTTGGAGTTTATTTGGGCTTGGGAGTCGCTCGTCATTGGTTGTTTTACCTCTATTGGTTCACCCAATTGCTGGCTTGTATTGTTTACCTGTTTATTTTCGTCTATCATTGTCCACTCATCCCAGATACTGTTCACGGCATTAAGTCACCACATCTTGCAACCGTTGTCATTTACGGCTGGCAACTGAGGCTAATTTGATTGCCGACATTTTCCTGGAAGTGATATCACCGTCTTACTATTGTGACAAATGGTGAACGCATTAGCGTAGACGCCTTAAGGGTGATAACCCGAACTTATGCACTTTAGCAAGAAGCGAGAAAACGGTAAAGGGTTAACCCCTGCGGGGAATTCAAAATTCAAAATTATCATCCCCATGCCCTAGTTTAATTTACTTGCTATCAATGAGAATTCTTTGTCCCAACCTGGGAATACTTCAACTAGAGGTTTTCCCTAAATCATTGCTCATCTATGACTTACTCGTCACCACAACGCCGTAGTACTGCTCTCACTACAAAAACCGAGTTTTCACCCTTTGGTACAAAGCTAGTACAAGCTGGCTATGTCAATACAGATCAGATGCGACAGGCGCTGGTTGAAAGCCGCAAATCTGGCACACCTTTGACGGAAATGCTAGAGTCCATCACTGGACGACAACTGTCTCCTGAGTTACTTAGGCAATATAAGAAACAACAGCTATTTGAACTTAAAATACTATACGGTGTTGAGTCCCTAGATCCGGAAGTCAACCAATTTGCCAATATGGCGGTGGGTAGTCTAATTGATACTCTCATCCCAGTGGATATCTGTCGTCGCCATCGCTTAGTACCACTGTCAAAACACGAAGACCAAAATCCCCCCTGTGTCTTAGTGGCAATGGTTGATCCGGATAATTTAGAAGCTTCAGATGACCTTAACCGCATCTTGCGCCCACAAGGTTTAGCTTTGCAGCGCATGGTGATTACTCAGGAAGACTACCAGCAGCTGATCAATCAATACCTAGATGAACTGGCTGTCAAACAAAAACACCTGGAACAAGAAAAGTTTACAGATATCAATCAAGATTTAGAAAATCTCGGCAATCTTGATTTAGATGATGCTCCCGATGATATGGAAGCTGATCTGGGAGCAGCGATGAAGGGTGCAGAAGATGCACCGGTCATTAACCTTGTCAACAGAATTTTGGCTAAAGCCTTGCATGAAAAGGTTTCTGATATTCACATTGAACCACAGGAAGAAAATCTCCGCATTCGCTTTCGCAAGGATGGAGTGCTGCGGGAAGCATTCGACCCCCTACCGAAAAAAATTATCCCGGCGGTAACAGCTCGGTTTAAAATCATTGCCAGTTTAGATATAGCTGAAAGACGTTTACCTCAAGACGGACGCATCAGGCGGATGTTCGAGGGACGAAAAGTAGACTTCCGGGTGAATACCTTACCCAGTCGCTATGGGGAAAAGGTAGTGTTGCGGATTTTGGATAACTCATCCACCCAATTGGGATTGAATAAGTTAATCACCGATCCGGAAACTTTGCACATTGTTCAAGATATGGTCAGTCGTCCCTTTGGGTTGATTTTGGTAACCGGGCCAACGGGTTCTGGTAAAACGACTTCACTGTATTCGGCTCTAGCAGAAAAAAACGATCCAGGAATTAACATTAGTACTGTAGAAGACCCGATTGAGTACAGCTTGCCAGGGATTACTCAAGTACAGGTGATTCGAGAAAAAGGATTGGATTTCGCCACAGCGCTACGAGCTTTTTTGCGACAAGATCCGGATGTGTTACTGGTGGGTGAAACGCGAGATAAGGAAACCGCGAAAACCGCGATTGAAGCAGCTTTGACAGGTCACTTAGTATTAACTACCTTACACACAAATGATGCTCCAGGCGCGATCGCTCGTCTGGGAGAAATGGGTATTGAGCCTTTCATGGTTTCTAGTTCCTTGATTGGTGTGCTGGCA
Source organism: Goleter apudmare HA4340-LM2 (assembly GCA_019359495.1). Taxonomy (GTDB): domain Bacteria; phylum Cyanobacteriota; class Cyanobacteriia; order Cyanobacteriales; family Nostocaceae; genus Goleter; species Goleter apudmare. Next base: position 11,967 of record JAHHHF010000039.1, on the reverse strand, counting down.
CAGCGTTTGGTGCGCCGTGTATGTTCCGATTGTCGTATTGCCTATACTCCCACAACTGAAGAACTGGCCCGCTACGGTTTATCAGCTTCCCAAGATGTCGGAGTTACCTTCTACAAAGCCAATACTTTATCAACAGAAGCTATTGCCGAAGCTAAAGCCAAAAATCAGCTTTGTCCCAGTTGTAACGGTGTTGGTTACAAAGGACGTTGTGGTGTGTATGAAGTGATGCGAGTCACCGAAAACCTCCAAACCCTGATCAACGAAGAAGCCCCCACAGAACGCATTAAGGAAGTAGCGGTGGAAGAAGGTATGAAAACCTTATTGGCTTACAGCCTCGATTTAGTACGTCAAGGCGCCACCACCTTAGAAGAAGTCGAGCGAGTGACGTTTACTGATACGGGTTTAGAAGCCGAGTTAAAAGCTAAACGCAAGAGTGGCCTCACCTGTCGGACTTGCCACGCCACATTGCAACCGGAATGGCTAGATTGTCCGTACTGTATGACATCTCGTTTTCAAGACTAATGACAAATAACAAATAACAAAGGACAAATAACTATGGAAATGATGATTGAAGACTTGATGGAACAGATGATTGAAATGGGTGGTTCGGATATGCATTTATCCGCAGGTTTACCTCCCTACTTCCGCATCAGTGGCAAACTCACCCCCATCGGCGACCAAATATTATCTGCTGAACAGTGCCAAAGACTGATTTTTAGTATGCTCAATAATACCCAGCGTAAAACTCTAGAGCAGACTTGGGAACTAGATTGTTCTTATGGTGTGAAGGGTTTGGCACGTTTCCGGGTCAATGTTTATAAAGATCGTGGTGCTTACGCTGCTTGTCTACGTGCTTTGAGTTCTAAGATTCCTAACTTTGAAAAATTAGGTTTGCCAGATGTGGTGCGGGAAATGTGTGATAAGCCCAGAGGACTTATTCTAGTGACAGGCCCCACTGGTTCCGGAAAAACAACAACTCTAGCGGCAATGATTGACTTAATTAACCGCACCAAAGCAGAGCATATTTTGACTGTGGAAGACCCAATTGAATTTGTCTATGAACCAATTAAAAGTTTGGTCCACCAACGACAATTGGGTGAAGATACTAAGAGTTTTGCTAATGCTTTAAAAGCAGCGTTACGGGAAGATCCAGATATTATTCTGGTAGGGGAAATGCGGGATTTAGAAACTATTTCTTTGGCGATTTCTGCGGCAGAAACAGGACACTTAGTATTTGGTACATTGCATACTAGTTCTGCTGCTCAGACAGTTGACCGGATTATTGATGTTTTCCCTCATGAAAAACAAACCCAAGTCCGAGTACAGTTATCTAACTCTTTAGTAGCAGTATTTAGTCAAACTTTGGTGCCTAAGAAAAACCCCAAGCCAGGCGAGTATGGTCGGGTAATGGCTCAAGAAATCATGATTATTACTCCTGCTATTTCTAACTTGATTAGAGAAGGTAAAACCTCGCAAATTTACTCAGCAATTCAAACTGGCGGTAAATTAGGAATGCAAACTTTGGAAAAGGTTTTAGCTGATTTGTACAAAACAGGAACTATCTCCTTTGAAGCAGCGATGTCTAAAACATCCAAACCTGATGAAATCCAACGTCTAATCGGTGCAGGGGCACCTCCACCAACTGCGGGTGCAAGACCTGGTGCAGCTAGGGCACATTAAGCATGAGGGAATGGGGAATAGGTGATAGGGAATGGAGAATAAGTAATATCTTTACCAATTACCCATCACCAATTACTAATTAATAATTACCAATTACCAGTTATCAAATTTTGATTTTATTCATCTATGCCAAACTATGTTGCCCGTATTCGGGATTCACAAGGAAAATCTAGAACACAAAAATTTGCTGCGGAATCTTTAGTCCAAGCCCGTACTAATCTTAGAGACAAGGGTTTTGTTGTCCAAGAACTGAAAGAATCTCAAGGTTTTGCCACTAGCCTTGATATGAAGAAAATTAAGAATTCTTTCACCAAGGTTACTGTTAAGGATAAAGCTATATTTTCCCGTCAATTTGCAGCTTTAACGAATGCAGGAGTCGCAATTGTTCGCAGTTTAGGTGTTCTGTCTGAACAGTGTAGCAATCCTGTGCTGAAAGAAGCTCTGGTAGAAATTAGTGGCGATGTGCAAAGCGGGACGAATCTTTCAGATGCAATGCGTAAGCATCCTAAATGCTTTGATGGTTTGTATGTGAGTATGGTGCAGGCTGGCGAAGTCGGTGGTGTACTTGATGAAGTATTGAATCGTCTAGCCAAGTTGTTAGAGGATGTGGCTCGTCTACAAAACCAAATTAAAGCAGCTTTGTCTTATCCGATGGTTGTGGGTTTTTTAGCAACCGCTATTTTCGTGGGTATGACTGTTTTTCTGATTCCGATTTTTGCCAAGATTTTCACAGAATTGGGTACAGAATTACCAGCACTCACACAATTCTTGATGACTTGTAGTGAAATTTTAAGAAGTGCGTGGGCTTTTGTTGTTATCGGTGTAGTAATGGGAATTGTATTTGCTTATAAGCAATACTACAAAACTCCTGTCGGTCGCCAAACTATCGATCGCTTTTCTTTAAAGATGCCTTTGTTTGGTGATTTGATCCAAAAATCAGCAGTTGCCCGTTTTAGCCGTACTTTCGGTGCTTTAACTCGTTCTGGTGTTCCAATTCTCACTTGTTTAGAAATTGTCCGGGATACATCAGGAAACCAAGTCGTTGCTAACGCCATCGATGCTGCACGTATGGAAATTCAACAAGGTGGGATGATTAGCATTGCCTTGCAAAAAGAAGCAGTCTTTCCAGCTATGGCGATTCAGATGATTAGTATTGGCGAAGAGACTGGGGAATTAGATGGGATGTTGATGAAAGTTGCTGACTTTTATGAAGATGAAGTTGAGCAGGCAGTCAAAGCCTTGACTAGCGTTTTAGAACCTTTGATGATTGTGGTACTAGGGGGAATGGTGGGTACGATTTTGCTAGCGATGTATCTACCTATGTTTGCGGTATTTGAAAAGCTAGGCTAGGTGAATACGACAACACATAGTAGGGGTACTACATCAGTAAAAATCTTTGAAATAACGAATGATGGTATAGGACTCATATTTGATTTTTGAACAGATACGTAGGGTGTGTTAGCGACAGCGTAACGCACCCCCCCAAAGCTTTCGGTGCGTTACGGCTTGCGCCTAACACACCCTACACATACTGAGATTTTTTCAGATATCAAATCGGATTCTTATAGATGCTGTGCCGCTATATTTGATTTGAATTTTGCGAAAAGTTCTGTAGGCGGGTTTCCCAACCTAGGAAACTTTTTAAGACGAATTTTGAATTTTTAACATGCCTGTACAACAATCTGACTACGAAGCTAGCTTGGCAGAGTATAGCAATCATCAAGCGGCGATCGCTTTACTCAAGCAACACCGTCCTTATCTGGAAATGATTCCTAGTTTGCGCCGTCCAGATGAAAGTTTAATCACCATCCCCTTACCCATTGTCCGTATCCGCAATACTGGAAACATAGTAGCAGAAGCAACTTGTCTACCTTGCGATGTGGCTATATTGATGTGTGATCCAGAGTGGAAAATCAAAACTGGAGCCGAAATTTTAGTATTTATTCATCGTCCCCACGAAGACTTTTCTGATTTGTTGGGACGCTGGCGACAAACTCAGGTTTGGCTAGATAAAGACTATGAGTGGTTAATGCCTCCTCGTCATAGCCATATTTTAAGTGAAGGGGCTAATACTATATATCCCCTATTTGTAGTTTTTAGTGAAACTTCAGAACGCATCCAGCGAGGCCTTGTAGGGGCAGAACTCCCATTTATTATGCAAATACCAGATTTGCCGTTGGCAGAAGAGAGAAGGCATGAAGAGGGATTAGGGACTAACCCCTAACCCCTAACCCCTATTTCCTTACCTCACAAACTGAGGCATGATTTCGGCAGCAGTGAAGATGCCATATATGCCGCGTTGGTGTAATTGTTTACCGGCTTTGAGATAGCCAAAAGCCGGGCCGCAGACATTGGCTGCCATGCTGGTTTCATCTCCGAGGGTAAAGGTATGGGTGGAAATCTTACCTTCAAAGGTGCGTCCCGTAATCTTAACGTTGGTGCTGAGGGGCTTTTTGGGATTGCGGGTATCGACTACACCACCAACTGTAACGCGATCGCGTCCCACTATTCCCGCTACTTCTAGCATCACATCGTCGGCGTGTTCCATATTCTCTAAGGTAAGCACGCCATTGGTTTTATCTAGTAAAGCTTCTACCTCTGCATCTGTCATTGCTCTGGCTGTTTCTACAGTGTAACCAGGCATGTGTCCGATATCTTCTCGAACAGTGGCGCGGTAAGCTTCCCAATTGGCAATACCTACCCCAAAGGTAATTTTAACTTGATGGATTTCGGCGTAGCTTTGGGCAGCTAAGGCGGCTGCTGCTGTTAACAGTCCAGGTGTAGCACCACACCCAGTCATGTAAGTAATTCCCGCCGCTTCTAATTCCTCTTTCATCTCCAATAGCTGTTCTACTGCCGTGGTACGCTTAATTGCATCCACCAGCACACCCCGCCAACCTGATTTAATAAACTCTTTGGCTACAGAGGGTATAAAATCATTTGGCAAATTAGGTAAAGCCAGAAAATACCCATCTACAGATTGTGTACTGGCGATTAAATCCTGAATACTATTATTTGATAAAGTCCCGACTGGCTCTAAATAACCTACCGAACCTTGAGCCTGGTAAGTTGTAATGCAAGCATCTGTTTTTAAACCTTCAGCCGCATAAGCATAACCCTTTTGATCTGCTGCTGCGACTAAAATCATTTCCCGTTTACCAGCCAGTACCTTGGCGGCTGCTTGTCCGAGTCCACCGAAACCCAGTACTCCGATGCGTATCGCTGGCGAAATATTTAGAGAACCTTTGACTTGTTCTGAATTCATAGTCAAGTAGTGAAGTTGAATCAACAGCCTGTTGCATTCACCATCTTTGCCTGTGGCTGATGGCGATCGCAAAAAGCTATAGAGGATAATTATGATTCATTATCCTGGGATCTACCATTCCTGTTGCCCTTTTTTACCAGAAATTCTTAGTTGACGCTTTGGGTTTTGTTGAGGGGCTATCAGTGGGATTACAGGGATAAGAGAGTCCTCACTACAAACCTATCAAAATAAATGTGGTGGAGTAGTACTGTAAAGATGCGCGATCGCCTACTATAATACTTTTGCAGACTCAGGAGCGATCGCATTGTAGATATGGAGTGGAGCGCGATCGCATTTACACATATAAAGTACAAAAAAGCTATAATTACCCCAACGTTACTTAAGGTAGCTTACTTCCATGAGCCAAAGATTGACCCTGGAACTGAGCGATGAAGTTTATACAGCTTTGCAGCGACAGGCTAATGATGCTGGAATTTCAGTAGCAGAATTGGTTGCTGCGGTTATCAATAATCGTCAGTATAGCTTGCCAGTTACTTCTAAATCCTGTAGTGAAGAAGCACGCCAACGTCTACTTGGCTATGCAGGTGTAATAACTCTCGGTTATCCTACAGGCGCAGATAATGAAAGTATTGATGCTGATCTGCTAGAAGCTTATGATGATGACTTATAAAGCTTAATTTCTAATAGTGTTACTTGATACATCAGGGTTACTTTGTTTTATCCATCGAGATGAACCACAACACCAAACGGCGGTTGGGTTAATTAGCAATTCAAAGACTGTTTTACTCACACATAACTATGTTTTAGCTGAGTTGATAGCTTTGGCTTTGATTCGGCGTTTTCCACGTCATACGGCGTTAATGTATACTTTAGAACTCATAGAAAATCCGAATATAGAGATGGTTTGGGTTGATGAACCTCTACATCGAGAAGCAATGGATTTATTGTTGGCTCGACAAGACAAAACTTATTCTTTGTGCGATGCAGTGAGTTTTATTCTGATGCGTAAAAAAGGGATTAGGGAAGCTTTAACGACTGATAAGCACTTTGAGCAAGAAGGGTTTATTCGTTTATTGCAACCATAAAATGAACAATATGACTAGTAGTACAGTTAAGTTGCTCAATATAGTAGCATTGACAGTTGATCTGCCTGAATATAATCTCTACCGTGGTCAAGTTGGTACAGTAGTTGAATTATTAGCTGGTGGTAAGGCGTTTGAGGTGGAATTTAGCGATCGCAATGGGCGTACTTACGAATCTGTCGGGTTACGTCCAGAGCAAATAATGGTGTTACGTTTTGAGCCTGCATCTCCTGATTCAGTACGGGAAAAGGTCACAGCGTAGATGGTATAACAACGCAGCAGCTAGGAATGCTCACATATACAGGTATACCAGCACAGCGATCGCCTATATCGTCTGTAAAGAAATTAATCTTCAATCTGTGATCTGAAAAATAAACTAGGGAACACTGAAACTAGGTATTTCATTTTCCCAAGACTCTATGACAACAAACTATTATGAGCCGGCAAACCATTCAGATCTGCAAGATTGTCACAACCAGCTACGGCTTTCAGTGCAGTACCAAAAAATCTTAGGGAGAATTCTGGCGAAAATTCGCTCATCGGTAAACATAGAATCTCTATGCTCGTCTTCCTGTCAAGATATTTGTCGGCAATTGCAGATTGAACGAGTGGCAATCTACCGCTTTAATAGTGACTGGAGTGGGAGTTTTATCAATAGTTTTGGCTTTGCAGAACCACCGTGGAATACACTAACCGCCTTCGGACAGGATTTGGTGTGGCAAGATTCGCATTTGCAAGAAACCCAGGGAGGAAGATATCGCAAAAATGAGCCGTTCGCTGTAGCTGATATTTACGATGCCGGACACGCTCGTTGTCATGTTGAGGTGTTAGAACAATTTCAGATTCGGGCATATGCGATCGCACCGATTTTTATTGGTGCAAAGCTGTGGGGAATGCTTGCAGCCTATCAGCACTCCGCTCCTCGCCAATGGCATTATAACGAAGTTGAATTCTTAGTGCAAGCCGCCAGCCATCTCGGCGTAGCAATGCAGCAGGCAGAAATCCTCGAACAAACCAAACAACGTACAGCAGAACTGCAAGATGCCATTGCCAGGCAACGAGCTTTGACAGAAGTAGTAGGAAATATTCGCTCCTCTGTCAACACGGAAATTACTTTAGACACAGCTTGTCAGGAACTATGCAAACTGCTGAAGCTAGAGCGAGCAGCCGTTTATCGCTTTCATGAAGACTGGAGCGGTGAATTTGTCAGTCAATTCGGTATGGTAGAAGCGCAGTGGGATAGAATTCATCCATTTGGTAAAAATTTGGTTTGGGAAGATACCTACCTGCAAGAAACCCAAGGCGGGCGCTACCGCAATAACGAAAGTTTCGTCGTCAATGACATCTATTTGGCTGGACACTCACGCTGTCATATTGACATTTTGGAACAATTCAAGATTCGGGCGTATACTTTAGCACCGATCTTTATCGGCACAAAACTGTGGGGACTGATCGCAGCCTATCAACACTCCGGGCCTCGTCAATGGGCAAATTACGAAGTGGAGTTTCTCGGACAGGTGGGAGCACAACTAGGGGTAGCAATTCAGCAAGCAGAAAATTTAACCCAATCCAAACAACAAGCTTCAGCCCTCCAAGATGCGATCGCTCGGCAACGGGCACTCACAGAAGTAGTCGGGAAAATCCGCTCCTCTCTAGATATTGATTTGATTCTCAAAACCACTTGCCAAGAAGTCTGTAAAATGCTGCGAGTTGAGCGGGTTGGTGTATATCGCTTCAACGCCGACTGGAGTGGTGAATTCGTGAGCAATTTCGGTATGGTGGAAGCACAGTGGGATAGCATCAACCCTTTTGGTAAAAATCTGGTTTGGGAGGATACCCACCTCCAAGAAACCAAAGGTGGACGCTATCGCAACAATGAAAATTTTGCAGTCAACGACATTTACCAAGTCGGACACTCACGCTGTCACTTAGATATTTTAAAACAGTTTAAGATTCGCGCCTATGCGTTAACCCCAATTTTTGTAGGACGGAATCTGTGGGGATTGCTTGCTGCTTATCAACATTCTGCGCCGCGTCAGTGGGGTAGTGTAGAAGTAGAATTTTTGGGACAGGTTGCTAGTCAACTAGGAGTAGCGCTACAAAGTTCTCAAATGGTGAGCCAAATCCAAACTCGCGCTGATGAATTGCACCAATCGGCAGAACAGCGCCGAATTTTATTTGATTTAGTCGTCAAAATTCGAGAATCCTTGGATTTAGAGACAATTTTGAAAACCACGGTACAGGAAGTGCGGCGATCGCTGCAAGCAGATCGAGTTGGCATCTTTCGCTTTGATCCTGATGTTGGTTTTTGCAGTGGTGAATTTATCGTTGAAGACGTGCTACCCAAGTTCGATTCTGCCTTAGCTGTGAAGGTGCAGGACTATTGCTTTGGCGATCAGTACGCACCTCAATATCGCCAAGGGCAAGTGCAAGTAATCTCTGATGTCAACAGCGTTGGTTCCAAGGTGCCTCATCTGGATGTGATTGAGCAATTCCAAGTTAAAGCACAGATTATAGTGCCATTGATGGAAGGTGATGAGCTGTGGGGGTTATTGTGCATTCACCAATGCACCCATGCGCGCCACTGGGAAGAGGAGGAATTGGAATTTGTGACTCAAGTAGCAGCTCAACTCAGTGTAGCGCTACGTCAAGCTAACTTGTTCCAACAATCGAGCTTGCTCGGTCAAACTCGTGAAGAAGCAAATCACCTCGCCCAAGCACTGAAAGAATTACGCACTGCTCAAATGCAAATTATCCACGCTGAAAAAATGGCCAGCTTAGGGCAATTGGTTGCAGGGGTTGCCCACGAAATTAATAATCCGATTAATTTTATTCACGGCAACTTGGAACACGCTCACCAATACACCCAAGAATTACTGCGCTGTGTAGAACTTTATCGGTATTATCACCCTAATGTTGCACCGGAAGTAGAAGAGTTTTTTAAGAAAGCTGAAATCGAGTTTTTATTCGAGGACTTACCTAAACTATTCCAGTCGATGCAGGTGGGAACTGAGCGCATTCGGGAAATTGTTACCTCTTTACGTAGCTTCTCACGCCTAGACGAAGCCGACTTCAAACCAGCGAATATTCATGAAGGTATCGACAGCACCTTAATGATTTTGCAACATCGCTTAAAGCCTTCAGCTGATGGCTACACCATTCATGTGAGCAAGGACTACGATCATTTACCTCTGATAGAATGCTATCCCGGCCAGTTAAATCAGGTATTTATGAATTTGCTCTCTAATGCCATTGATGCCTTAGAAGAACGACAAGCACAGATGTCTCCCGAAGCGATCGCCTCACATCCCAACGAAATTCGCATTTATACATCTCTGCTCAACAAAGACTGGATTAGCATTCGGATTGCTGACAATGGACTCGGCATTGATCAACAGGTGATTTCCCGATTATTCGATCCATTTTTTACTACTAAGGTTATCGGTAAAGGTACTGGGCTAGGACTTTCTATCAGTTATCAGATTGTCACAGATAAACACAAAGGCAAGATTTACTGTCAATCAGAACTTGGTAAAGGAACAGAGTTTGTAGTTGAACTACCGATTTGTCAGGCAATAACTCAAAAACCAGTAGCGAAAACTAAAGTGTGATGCCAGAAATCAGGAGATTTCCAAAATAGAAAATACCATGCGATTGTGAGTGAATTTGTACGGGTAAACGCTTGTTTGCCTTCCAATTGGTCAGATTATTTTGAGAAACCGCCTCAGCAATAGACAAAGTGATGATTTTTGTAGTCTGCTAGGAAATCATCACTCTGACTAGATTTGGCAATATCACCGTTGGATGAAGCGAAAAGATGATATGCCCAGAAGATCAGCTTCTTTTTAAATAAAATCGCTGTACTGAAATAATGCAGAACCAACAATCTCATTTTTCTGGGATCTAGTCTGAAACTACTTGACAATACCCCAGTAGTAGCTGCTATATTTATTTGGAGTATGGATATTGGGGCGTAGCCAAGTGGTAAGGCAGCGGGTTTTGGTCCCGCCATCCCTAGGTTCGAATCCTAGCGCCCCAGTTTTGAGAAATAAGTTAGCTATGTAAAGATGATGAGTTAAAGCGATCGCATCTAAAAAAGGTGCGATCGCTCATGTTTTTATTCAGAAATACAGTTGATTAAGCTGCAACAGGCTCCAACAACTTGATATTGGAGAAGATAAATTCCTGAGTAGAAATTTTCCCTGCTATCTCAGTGCGAATTTCCCGGCGATTGAGAATGAAGTATTTACCAACCTTTTCATATTCATCTGTAAATTCGCTTCTACCACCCTTTTGTTCCCCGGTTTTGGGGTCATGATAGACAGAGTCATAGGTATGAGACAGGTAGCCTTCGCCAGTTTGATGACTACTGAAGGTGTTAATGGTGACAAAAGTACCGTGAATTAGACGGTGAACGTGGCTAACTTCATTATTATGGACTTTGTACTTATCACCGTCAGCTTTACCGCCCACTAAAATTTCCACAGCACCATTGGCATCAGTAGCACCATAGCTAAAAGTGTTGGCGCTGTGAGTATCTGCAAAAGCGCGGCGGATGCGGTGAATTGCAATTTCCCATGCTTGAGAGTGAATGGCCTTTTTAGCTTCTTCGTTATCTAAACCCAAGACTTCCGCCTTCAAGTCAGCATTGATGCGAACCTGGGCAGTCAAAACTTCCTCATCATATTTATATGTAACATCTGCCGTATACCCAGGGAAATTCTGATCCCAAGTGTAACGGTTCTCATAAGCAGCTCGGAAAAGTTCCTGAGCAGAGAGTTTTGTAACTGTCATGTGCTTCTCCTGGCGTTAGCAGTCAAATTAGCTTTTTACTTTTATTGCTATTAGCATAGAAGTAATGATCAAGCTCCGCATAGTCCCCAACTGGGTACACTTATGGCTAATTCTCTCCATGCTGCATTTCATGCGATCGCTAATGTCCGCAATGAGCAAGAACTTAAACTAGCTCTGATGGATAAAATTGGCGCGCACTTTGGCGTGCAACATTGGGGTCTCTATCTCATAGATGACCAGTCAAAGACTGAGATTGGTGTTCCAGCTATTCCAGAAGTATGCTTACAGGGAAACCCCATCGGACGCTATGTAGTTGAGCGTCACGCTCCTGCTCATGAGCAATTAATCTTATCACCAGAAGATTGGAAGCATATTTGCCCACGTCATGACCACGAACACGTGATGACTGGGCCAATTGTCTGCGATGGTCGTCTTGTCGGCACGTTAAACTTAGCTCGTGCCAAAGGTCATCCAGCTTTCGACGGTAACGATTTAGCTGATCTGAGCGCCTTATGTATTCATTTGTCAGCAAAACTTGCTACCCTGCGGGCGAAACCCAAAACATTCCAGCCTGCTGTCACTAATCCTCTCACACCCAGGGAGCTACAAATTGCCGAATTAGTTGCCCAAGGCTTAACCAATTCCGAAATCGCTTCTAGGTTGTGGATTAGCCAAAATTCCGTCAAACAAGCTTTGAAGAGAATGTTCCGCAAGCTTGGGGTTTCTGCTCGTGCCGAAATGGTGGCACGGTTGCAAGATATCCTAGTTTCATAGGGGATGATTTAATGAGTCGCCCACCAATTCTGCAACCTGGTACAAGCTACACATTCAGTAAATATTGTCACTGACCCCCGACTGAAGATCCTACGGTGTACACACAACTTATCGAATCACTATCAGTCCTCTTTTTACCCCACCCTAACCCTCCCCTTGTAAAGGGTGAGCGAACTAGATTTTCCGGTTTCCCACCTTTCCAAGGGGGGATTAAGGGGGTAATTTGACTTGTGTGTACACCGTAGGACTGAAGATCGGGGGCTTGGAAACAGCCAGGTTTCCGTAGTAGTGACTAGACCAAGAGCCGATAACAGTTACGGACGTTCGGGTGTTTCCCTAGCTCGAACCTCTCTAAGCCTTCTGGCTGAAGGC
>JAHHHF010000038.1 GCA_019359495.1 Goleter apudmare HA4340-LM2 | reverse complement strand
TTAGGCTTTAGGGGTTTAACTCAGTCTGACTCAGTTTGTAAAATAACTGGGGTAATTTCTGATGACTAGTTTGTTGGTTCGCGAGTCATACTCGCGAACCAACTTCTTTTTGTCCAAAGTCCAAAAAGTAATGAAGCCTCTTAACCTGGAAATAGCGGAAATGGTGGAAATGCGATCGCGGGTAAATTGGGTAGTTCAAATTGTGGGATGCTTTGTGATGGTCGGATGTACCCTGAAGCATCAGTACCGCCTGCGACTACATCTAGTTGTTTGTTCGATAATTCGATTGCACCTTGGTTTTTAACCGACATACTTAATAATCCTTTATTTCCGAGGTTACTTAAAGAACAGCAGAGGTAAATTTCCCATCGTGGTTGCACATAACCTCTGCTGAAGATGACTTATAACTGGTTACTTTTGAGAATTAAACACCCAAAGTGATATTGTGAAACGCGCTGGTGTCAATTACTTGTCTAGCAATTGTGGAAGTTGTGGAACTACCACCAGGACCAGATTGAGTATTTTGTCCGACTAGTAAAGTGTTGGACTTGAATTGGGTAGCATCGAGTAAGAAATCTACACCACCTGCAACTACATCTAATTCTTCGCTAGATAATTCAATTGCTACTTGATTTTCGACTTTCATGATTGACTCCTTTGTTTTGTGTAATTTACTTGATGATTTAACTGGTTACTTTTGAGAATTAAACACCCAAAGTGATATTGTGAAACGCGCTGGTGTCAATTACTTGTCTAGCAATTGTGGAAGTTGTGGAACTACCACCAGGACCAGATTGAGTATTTTGTCCGACTAGTAAAGTGTTGGACTTGAATTGGGTAGCATCGAGTAAGAAATCTACACCACCTGCAACTACATCTAATTCTTCGCTAGATAATTCAATTGCTACTTGATTTTCAACTTTCATGATTGATACTCCTATATTTTTCAGGTTTACTTGATGAACAGCAGAGGTGGAATGACCATAACCTCTGCCCAGGTTATGTTGATGTTACTTTTGAGAATTAAACACCCAAGGTGATATTGTGAAACGCGCTGGTGTCAATTACTTGTCTAGCAATTGTGGAAGTTGTGGAACTACCACCAGGACCAGATTGAGTATTTTGTCCGACTAGTAAAGTGTTGGACTTGAATTGGGTAGCATCGAGTAAGAAATCTACACCACCTGCAACTACATCTAATTCTTCGCTAGACAATTCAATTGCTACTTGATTTTCAACTTTCATGATTGATACTCCTATATTTTTCAGGTTTACTTGATGATTTAACTGGTTACTTTTGAGAATTAAACACCCAAGGTGATATTGTGAAACGCGCTGGTGTCAATTACTTGTCTAGCAATTGTGGAAGTTGTGGAACTACCACCAGGACCAGATTGAGTATTTTGTCCGACTAGTAAGGTGTTGGACTTGAATTGGGTAGCATCGAGTAAGAAATCTACACCACCTGCAACTACATCTAATTCTTCGCTAGATAATTCAATTGCTACTTGATTTTCAACTTTCATGATTGACTCCTTTGTTTTGTGTAATTTACAGTGAGTTGAAATAGAGGTTAAACAACTTTTTTATTGATTTGTTTGCTGCCCTCTGTTTTGTTTGCTTCAACTGTATTCATAGTAGAATTCCTGCTAGGAATAAACATCTGAAAAACGTCTTAATTCTCACCTCAGCAAAATAGCTAACCTTCTTAAGACCTTTGTTGAGATAATAGATATATATACCTACAACTTTTGTCTCAAAGACCGGAACAGAACAGGCGGACAGTTGCTTATGTACCACTTCAGAAATTGTTTGCTTTGCTGTTGAAGCTAAAACTTTGAAGAGTGTTGCAAATCACGATAGGATGGCAACTACCTTTAAAAAGCTTGTTTATTTAACTTTTTAGTTGTTCAGAGGTGTCCAATGATTCGCATATTACTAGTAGATGACCAGGCTCTGATTCGAGATGGAATTAAAGTTATGCTCAATTTGGAGCCGGATTTGGAGGTGATAGGAACTGCTGATAATGGTGAAAATGCTGTTGAACAGGCTGCTTTACTGCAACCTGATCTTGTATTGATGGATGTGCAAATGCCTGTAATGGATGGGAAAACTGCTACCCGGATTATCTGCGATCGCTTCCCTAGTATTAAGGTATTAGTGCTGACGACGTTTGATGATGATCAAAATATTGCTGATTCTATGCGAGCTGGCGCTAAGGGTTATTTATTAAAAGATATGCCATCTGAAGAACTGGCACAGGCAATTCGGTTTGTATATAAAGGTTATACCCAAATGGGGCCTGGACTATTAGAAAAGATGCTTGCTAAAGTACCAAGTCCAGCATCGGCTAGCGAAAAAAAACTATCAGAGCAAGAATATAGTAATCTCACTAATCGAGAACAAGATGTTTTGCGCTTGATTGGTATTGGTGCGACTAACCGCGAAATTGCTGAGAAACTTTTTATTTCAGAAGGTACTGTGAAAACCCATGTTACTCACCTATTCAATCGCTTGAATCTCAAAAACAGATCGCAACTGGCAATTTATGCTAATTCTCTCTTTGGTAATTAATATACCTATTGCTCTGTACAAGGAATTTGAGTAAGGCAAAATCAAAAACCCGACTTCTTCAGTCGGGTTTCTTGCTGCTCATAAAAATAGTTTTAAGAAAGTAAATGCTCATGAAATTCTTGAGATTTGTGTAATTCAGAAATTTCTGCTAATAAAAGTTGAACTAGTTCTGTTCGAGAAATTGGTAGGGAGAATTCGATAATTTTTTGAATTGTATAATAAGCTACGGGTCCAAGCAGTTCAACTAACTTTTCCTCGCATTGATTGATTAATTGATCATCCTCCAGTAAATCATCTAGATTTATTTTTGATTCGCTGGTTGATTCATCGAGTAAAAACTTGATTTTTTTTCCTAATTTTAGACGTTGCTGGTCATTTAAAAATAACTTTAAATTATCAAGCAATTCTTGATAGCTATAAGCTCGTTCTGCAACTTGCTTTAGTAATTTCGGTGCTATCGGCCCAACAATTTCTTTGAGAAATGCTTCTAGTTGCTTGTAGACTTTTGGAGGAATATCTAACTGATGTTGAAAATCATCTATGTTTATATCTACAGTTATTTGAGATGCATTTTCTTCATTTTCAATTGCATCAAAAATTTGGAGATTCAAGTTTTTGATATCTAACTGATGTTGAAAATCATCTATATTTATATCTACAGTTATTTGAGATGCATTTTCTTCATTTTCAATGGCGTCAAAAATTTGGAGGTTTAAATTTTTACCTGGAGTTTCTAAGTCAGGAAATTTATCCACAAGCTGGAGATAACAATCTCTGACTAGAGTTTCTGGTTTTGAAACTGTATCCACAAGTTGGAGATAACAATCTCTAATTAAAGTGTCTGTATCTGAAGTTGTTTCTACAAGTTTGAGATGACGATTTTTACCTGGTTTTTTTTGACTGGGAATTGTATCAACAATTTTTAAAGCTGTTTCCTGAATAGTCTCTTGCGATAAAGGCAAATAAACTGTAATCTGACAACCTACTCCTGGTTCTGCATCAAGATTAAAATTACCTTTTAAAGCTGTGACTCGTTCTCGTATTCCTTGGAGTCCAAATCCAGTTTTCTTTTCTGATAAGTTGAATCCTTTGCCGTTATCGAGGATTAAAAGACGCACAATGTTGGAATTATGGCAGAGATCAATCTCTACTTGTGTTGCTTCTGCATATTTGCAGATGTTTGTCAATGCCTCTTGGATGATTCTGTAGATAGCTCCGGTTACTTCGTCAGGCAAAGACGCAGATATGTTGATGCTGGTAGCAGGTAATATTCCTGTAGCTTGATAAAAGTTTTGCACCAGAGAGTCGATCATCTCTGTGAGTGACTGTTCTTGTGAGGCAGCCTCACGTATACTTCTCACAGATTGACGGACTTCTTGAATAGCGATCGCTCCCAGACGTTGGGCTTGTTCTAAAAACTGTTCTGCTAGGGCGGGTTCAATATTCCATAGTTTGTGTGCTGTTTGCAGCTGGATATTGAGACTTGTTAAGGCGTTTCCTAGAGAATCATGGATTTCACGAGCAATGCGTTGGCGTTCTTGCAGGGCCGCCAAGTCTTCAAGTTGAAGGATTTGTTGTCGCATCTGCTCGCGGGCTATTGATAAATCGATATGATGTTCAGCTACCACGATATTCACCCCTGCACTGTTGAATTCTGATGGGTTAAGTATTGCAACAGTTACAAAAGCCTATTTTACGCATTTTTACAGGGCTATTTTATGTAGATTTGTTAAAGACAGGGTATTTTCTCTGTAATTCTCACTTGGTGTGAATGATTTGTTTAGCGATCGCATATACTTCTTTTGTCCAAGGGTGCTCTGGGTAGCGCAAGCTAAAAATATCACTACTGCCTAAGTTAAACATTTCTTCGCATACAGGCAATACCCCTGCTACAGATGCGTTGTAGGCATTGCTTACCTGTTGTCGTAAAGCTTGAAAATTCAACTTTGGTAGCGCTTTATTCACCACCACCATGATGTTAGGAACATCTAACTTGCGTGCTACATCGATGGCGACGGCGGTACCTTGATAATCTTGCTGATCAGGACGGAGGATCACGACTAGGAGATTGGAAATGATGATGGAAAGTAGAGTTTCTTCGTTAATCCCAGGGTGAGTATCGATAAATAGATAGTCTAATTTCAACCGCCGACAAAGATTAGAGAAGCCATCGTTGAGTAAACGCGCATCATACCCCTCACGCAGAATTCGGGATATCTCCCCCGTCTTGATGCTAGAAGGAATCATGTAAATAGCACCACTCATACCAAAGGGTTTCGGTTTAATCTTGACGGTCTGGCTAACATCGTAAGCAGCCTGTTCAATTGTACAGCGCCCCCACAGATAATCATTGAGGGTGTAGGTAATTCTGTTTTCATCAAGACCAAAAAGGACATGAATTCCTGGTGATTGAATATCAGTATCGACAATCGCAACTCGTTTACCAGAACGAGCAATTATTGTTGCTAAGTTGGCGGTGACGTTTGACTTACCAGTACCACCACGAAATGAATGGACGGATATGACTTTAGACATAATAATTCGTAATTTAAAAATATTTACTTTACTTATATCAATTCCCAGTTAAGTGAGGTGCAGAACCAATATTTTTAAACGCAGAGGGGAACGCAGAGTGACGCGAAGATTCGCCCGATTTTATTTGCAATTTACTCAGCACCTCAGTAGATTAGTAAACGCTATATGTAACATAAATATACCTCAAATATTGACAAATGGGAAATAATGACCTTAATTAGTGTACCTATTTACTTATTCTCATCCGACCATTTATTGCGAATAGTTTTGGCTTCAGCACGCAATTTTTGGAAGTATTCTGAACCAGCAATTTCCTCCACTTGTTGATTTTTTTTACCTTGGTCAATCTGTACCTGTAGTTGTTGCATTTGTTGCTTCCAGGCTTGCTCACGAGTTTGAATTTCCATAACCATGCGATAGAAAATCTTACCCAGTTTGCCTAATTCATCAGTTCGCTTGGCAATTACTGCTAATTTTTTGAGTTCTGTATCGTTATCTACTGCATTAACATCTATGGTATTTCTCCTGATTTTTTTAGCTAATTTAGCCATTGGTTTAATGGGCTGAATAACGTGTTTTTCCAAGGAGTCATTGATGAAGAAAATTGCTAATGTGAAAACTAAAATAAAAATTCCCATAACTAGAGTAAAAGTCTGGTGAGCATTTTCTAAGACTTTACTAGCTGGAACATAGATAATTTGCGTACCAATCACTTGATTGAGCGGCCAGTCAAAACCATTTTCCTTACCATACATTTCTATCTGATTTTTCGGTGCTAGCTCTGGCTTTGAATGACAGCGTAAACAACTTTGTTCTTTAATTACCAGAGGTCGGGAACTGTAAAATAATTTCTCGTCAAATAAAGTCCGAAAACCTGATAAGTTCTCTAATTTTGTATCTTTACGAAACTTTTCTATGAGATGGGTTTCAAATTCGTCAGCTTTATTTCGTAAATTTGTGGGGTTAAGTGCAGCATCCTTGTACAAAAAGTTGGCGTATTCTGGATTACGACGGAGACGCTCAAAAACCTCTCTGGTTGAGAAGCTGGGTACGATTTCCGGGATGAATTTTGGATGTTGTTCTGAGGTGGAAGATAACAGGGGACTCACACGAGCGTTGGTGTAGTCTCTCACTGAGTCCATCATCTCCATGAGAACTTGTCCCCGATAGTTGATTTCTTCTCCGGCTCTTTGCTCCAGTACTCTAGATAAAGCTATCCCACTCATGAAGATGGTGACTAAAAACAGGAAGGATAAGAGCAAGGTAAATTTGGTTGCCAGTTTGAAATGACCTAACATGGTTATAAACCGGATTGTAAAATAGCACTTTTATTGACTTTATCGTGTCAAGACAGGTGTTTTAATTTTAAAAATTCTTCTGAGGAGAGAAATCTGCAAAACGTCTTGAAGTTTACATTAACTAAATAAGGACATTATCTGTGACTTTCGTCGAGTGATTAGGTATATATCTCTAAGACTTTCGTCATGGGATATGGCGCTAAAATCCATGTCCCGCAATTCACTCAAAGTTCCGGCTTCAAGCTGAAGTCATCTCAAGATGACTAAAATATCTTCAAAATCTTCAGTCTACTTAATGTAGACTTTTGCTATGAGACGGGAACTTCAGTTTCCGGCGGGTTATGAAGCCAAAAGAGAAGGCTATATCTTGTCAGGTACACTGAGTAACCGTTATACTCAAGAGCATCAATTTCCTTAACTCAACACTCATCTTGAGTACACTAGCTGGACGATACGAAATTACTCAAACATTGAGTTGAGAATTTGAGCATGGGGCTGGTCAATTTTAGCTGCTGCGTGGTGGTTCCTGGAACAACAACGCTAGGAATTGCCGTTCTGCCAATCGCAATAGGAACGCGCGCGCGAATCGTAACAACAACGTTGGTTTTCGCGTGGTGGCGGTGGCTGTGGCGTGAGTACTCCTAAATGTCAGAGCTGGTAAATGGGAATTTATCGGGCGTACAATCGGGAGTCCAGACCTGAACCAGTGAGGAAGGCGACGACCTCCGAATATCAAACCGAGTCGGATAGCTTGGTAGGCTGCGAGGTCGAACAGTTGTCCGATTCATTAAAATTTTCGATGTTGCTGACTTTTTTTTCTACGCTAATTGTCAGCTATTAAAAATATAAATCATGACGATCGCACAGTGTTGATGTTGAGAGAGCGATCGCTGAAAATCTTTCCTGGGATAAATTTTGGATAAAAAAATTGTCGCTGTTCGCCCAGATCCTCGACTTTTTTGAAAAGTCGGGGATCTAAAGATGAATTTATTGATTCAAAAATGCGATCGCTTCTTCAAGCCGTAATTTAGCTTTATACAAGCTCAACAACTTTTCTTGCTCATATCTATCTGGGTAACTCATTCGTCTACCCTCAAGGGATATTCTGATTAATGCCACTTGCTCATTTGTGGGTGTACCCATCTCCTGGAAACTGCCAAAGCTAGGAGCTTTCAATCCTCTATTTTCCTTCATTTGTAGCAGGGCTAGCCTAGGGAATGCCATTAAAGCAGTGATATGAGAGATTTTGTAACCAGCATTACCAGTTGGTTTAACGCCATATCTACGACACAAATTACGCAATTCTTCAACCGTTTTGATTTCAAGTTCTGACCTTGTGAACATAAAATAGGATTGTTCATTCTCAAAAAGTGGACATGGTAGGCATTCACCCTGGAAAGTAGATGCCTACCAAGAAAATTCTTTCACATGTATATCAGTAGTTCTAGCTTCATTTACATTTATTAAAAATGCCTAATCCCCAAGGTAATCCAGAAAATTTAAAAAAATTTACCACTGACAGAGAAAAACCGTTAACTGAGTATGTGCATTTACGAGTTACTAAAGAAATGAAGGAAGAGTTATCAAGCAAAGATAATCCTCCCGAATTTTGCCGTCGCGCTATTCAAAAAGCCTTAGATGAGGATAGAAAAAGTAGTGAAAGTTGAATAATGCAACGAGAGAGGGCGGGGAGACCCCGCCCCTACGGAGAACCGCTATATTTGGGCGATCGCCAGTCTAGAAATGGTAATCTAATTCTTTAGTTTTGCCAAAACTGAGAGTGTTAGAGGGGTATAGAAACTTTGGAGGAATTGCTAGGGTGATTGACCATGATCGTTTATTTAAAGAATTAATATCTACATTTTTTGTAGAATTTTTAGAGTTATTTCTACCGGAAGTAGTTAAGCAAATCGACCGCAATTCCATCCAGTTTCTACCGCAGGAAGTTTTTAATGATGTCACTTCTGGCGAAAAGAAGGAAATTGATTTGTTGGCACAGGTACGTTATCAGCAGCAGGATACTTATTTTTTAATTCATGTCGAAAATCAATCTTATAGTCAATCAGAATTTGCCAAGCGGATGTTTAAATATTTTGCTCGGTTGTATGAAAAATATGATTTACCAATTTATCCGGTGGTGATTTTCTCTTTTGATGAACCGAAACGTCCTGAAGCTAGCAATCATGCAGTAAAGTTTACTGATTTAAATGTGCTGGATTTTAACTTTAAGGCGATTCAGTTAAATCAATTGAGTTGGCGAGATTATTTAACGCAACAAAACCCAGTAGCGGCTGCACTGATGGCAAAAATGTCTATTCCCATATCAGAACGTCCGCAGGTGAAGGCTGAGTGTTTACGGTTGTTAATTACTTTGAAGTTAGACCCGGCAAGAATGCAATTGATTTCTGGGTTTGTGGATGTGTATTTGCGGTTGAATGCACAGGAGAATCAAGTCTTTCAAACCACAGCCGATAGAATGGGATTATTACAGGAGGAGAAATATATGGAAATTGTTACCAGTTGGGAATTAGAGGGTCGTCAAAAAGGTCGTCAGGAAGGTCGTCAGGAAGGTCGTCAGGAAGGTCGTCAGGAAGCACAGGAAGAAATTGCAAGGAATTTACTTAGGGAATGTTTAGCTGTGGAATTAGTTGTTAGAGCGACTGGTTTAACTGTAGAACGAGTGCGAGAGTTACAAGCACATTTAGAAGAGGAACAGTGAGGAGAAATATATGGAAATTGTTACAAGTTGGGAACTAGAAGGGCGTCGAAAAGGTCGTCAGGAAGCACAAGAAGAGATTGCGAGGAATTTGCTTAGGGAAGGTTTAACTGTGGAACGAGTGCAACAGTTACACAAGAAAGTTTGGGAGTAGGCGATCGCCTGCATAATATCTGATAATCAAACCTAATATTATCTAAATTTCTTGCCACAGTAGGGGAAAGGGTTGACATACTCTCTTCCCCGTGGGTTGAGCGAAGTCGAAACCCATTCCCTCACCTACCCCCATCTCCAACATGTGTCCACGCGGTGTTACTACCAGTCGCTCCACTCAAGCCAAACAAACAATCTTCCCCAAATTGTGGCTGTTGCTGGTGGGGGTTAATCAATACCAGGATGAACAACTTCCATCTCTGCGTTATTCAGCAGTTGATTGTCAGGTATTAGCGGAAGCTTTGGCTAGTGCAACTAGGGAGCAATTTCCGCAAACAGAGGTGAAGATTTACCATGATTTTGCTAACCAACTGCCACTATTAGCCACTGTACGAGAAAGTTTACAGCAAATTGCGGCGGCGGCTCAACCTATTGACACAGTGCTATTTTATTTTTCTGGTCATGGGATGTTGCAACCAAGCACTCAGCAAGCCTTCTTGTGTTTGGCGGATACGCAAAAAGATAACTTAGATGGAACAGGTTTAGCTGTTAATGAACTATTAACACAATTAGGTAAAAGTGGGGCACAAAATCAGGTAGTTTGGTTGGATGCTTGTCATAGTGGCGGAATGACACTGAGAGGTACAAATCCCACATCGCAATTGGTGGAAGTTTTACAACGCAGTGCGGCGAAGGGTAAAGGTTTTTATGCTTTACTTTCTTGTGATGTTAATCAACAATCTTGGGAATTTCCAGAACTGGGACATGGGGTATTTACTTATTTTTTGATGCGGGGTTTAAATGGTGATGCTGCTGATGCCCAAGGGGTGATTTTTGCCGATGGTCTTTATCGCTATGTCTATCATCAAACGCTGCAATATATTGATAAAACCAACCAACAATTACGCCTAATTAACCAACAGAAACGGGGCAAAGGAGACACACAAATTTTTAGTGAATACCCCTTACAAACTCCCAAGCGCATTGTGGAAGGTGTGGGAGAATTAATTTTGGGTGCTATCCCCACAGTCACAGAATCTGCATCTTTGAGAACAGCCTTGGTAGTTGAGGGACTGAGCGGCTCCCAGGCGATTTTAGATTTGAGTAAGGAGTTAGTTGATGCTGGTGGTTTTGAGTTAGATTATTTGTCTTGTTCTGGTCAAACTACGACTCAAGATGTGCGTGCAGCGATTCAAGAAAGTTTGCGATCGCCTATTCAAAAAAAATGCAGGAATGAAGAACCAACAACGGTTTTATTATATTTCCGGGGAAGGTTGGAAGAGACTCCCACTGGTGAAGCTGCTTTATTAATATCAGAAGATATTTGGCTGAGTCGTTCTTGGTTAAGGCAACAGTTACGCCGTTCGCAAATTAATCAACAAATTATTATTCTAGATTTTCCCGTTGTTACTACTGCTGTTTCTGCTCTCAAAGATTGGGTTGACGAGTTGCAACTCGACTCGGAAAAAGGACAATGTATTATCGTGGCAACTTCCCCCAAAAACAATTCGGAATTATTTGCCCAAACCCTGATTACTACTCTAAAATCTACTACTCAATCTGCTGGTTTATCGGTTGCTGGCTGGATTACTCAGTTACAAGTTCAATTTGCTAGTCAAACCCAAATTGCCCCATCTCTCCCCCTGCATTTTTGGCTATCGAGTACACAAGGGGTAATTGAAATTATTCCCGCCACCATCGGCGCACGCAGTCACCACAAAGCCGCAGCCTTAGATTTAAGAATTTGTCCTTACCGGGGATTAAGGGCTTTTGGTGAGGAAGATGCTCAATATTTTTATGGTCGAGAATCCTTAACCCAAAACCTAATTAGCCAGATAGCGCATAAATCTTTCCTGGCTGTAGTGGGTGCTTCTGGTAGCGGTAAATCTTCCGTTGTTCAAGCGGGGTTAATTCCGCAATTGCGTCCCGGTAAACAACTCCCCGGTAGTGACACATGGTTGATTAGAAGTCTGCGTCCCGGCGCGCGTCCTTTGGAGGTGTTGGCGAGGCGGTTGGGAGGGGAAAGGGGGGAGAGTGAAGCTTCTAATTCCCCTCACCTCGTCCTGGAGGGAATGCTCTACCAGGGTGTAGAAGGCTTTGTGTACTGGTTGCGTAGCCGTCCTGAGTCGGTGGTGGTGTTGGTGATAGACCAGTTTGAGGAATTGTTCACCCTAGCAGCCAGTGAAGATAGACAACGGTTTTTAGAATTGGTGTTGGGAGCGGTAGAGTATGCCCCTGATAGGTTTAAATTAGTAATTACTTTACGGGCAGATTTTATCGCTTCCTGTTTGGAAGTACCAGCGCTGGCGACGTTATTACAGCAGTCTAGTGTGTTGGTTCCTCCCAGCTTAACTGATAGTGATTATCGCCGAGTGATTGTCAACCCGGCGGAACAGGTGAGGTTAAAGGTGGAGCCGGAATTGGTGGAAGTTCTTGTGCAGGAGTTAAACCACTCGGCGGGAGATTTACCCCTATTAGAATTTGTTTTAGAACAGTTGTGGGAATTCCGCCAAGGGGGTGAGTTAACTTTGGCGGCGTATCAGCAACAGGTGGGGGGAATTAAAGGTGCATTGGAACGTAAGGCGCAGGCGGTTTATGAAGGTTTAGATAGCGCAGCTCAAGAGTGTGCGCGGTGGATTTTCTTATCACTTACCCAATTAGGGGAAGGAACGGAAGACACGAGACGCCGGGTGTGGAAATCAGATTTGGTAGTTAAGAAGTATCCAGATGAATTGGTGGAAAGAACCCTACAAGCCTTAACCTCTGCCAAGTTAATCGTAGTTAACCTGGAAGATGAAACCGGGAGTAGTAGAGGAAATCAAGTTATCCCCCTCCCCCCGACACCTTCCCCAGTCACCATAGAAGTAGCCCACGAAATCCTGATTCGCCACTGGTCAACATTGCGCTGGTGGTTGGAGGAAAATCGTAGTAGATTGCGATCGCAGCGTCAAATTGAACAATCGGCGGCTTTGTGGAAACATAACCATGAGCAGGCTGATTTTTTATTACAAGGTGTCCGGCTGGCAGAGGCGGAAGAAATCTACGTCAAATATACTGATGAGTTATCGCAAGATGTCCAAAATTTCATCGCTGCTTGTTTAGAGGCTAGACAACAGCAACAATTTGAGCAGAAAAAGCGATTACGTCAAGCTCAAAGGGCTGTTGCAGTTATTAGTGTATTGGGAATTGCAGCTAGTGCTTTTGGGGGTTTGGCGTATTTGCAAAAACAAGCCGCCCAGTTACGCGAAATTGCAGCTTTGAATGCTTCGTCAGAAGCCTTGTTATTATCAAATCAGCCCTTAGAAGCATTAATTGCTAGTGTGAAAGCTGGGCGAGAACTCAAACAAGTTTTTGCACCCAACAAAAATATTCAAGTAGCAACTGTGGCAACTCTGCAACAAGCGATTACTCAAACTCAAGAGATTAATCGCTTGCAAGGTCACAATCAGCAAGTTAATGCTGTGAGTTTTAGTCCTGATGGTCAGTTTATCGCCTCGGCTAGCGATGATCAGACTATAAAAATCTGGAGTTTACAGGGAAAACTAATCACGACTATTAGAGATGGTAATACTAGAATTACTTCTTTAAAATTTAGTCCTGATAGTCAATTGCTCACCTCGGCAAATACAGATAAAACTATCAAAATTTATGATATTCAGGGCAAGCTAATTCAAACTTTCATCGGACATACTAATATTGTCACCGATGTTGCTTTCAGCCCAGATGGCAAAACTCTGACTTCAGCTAGCCGAGATAAAACTATCAAATTATGGCGTATTGATGGCAGTTTGCTCAAAACCTGGAATGCTCATAATGGCTGGGTTAATACCGTCAATTTCAGTCCCGATGGTCAAATCATCGCCTCTGGTGGTGAGGATGATTTGGTCAAGCTTTGGCAAACTGGAGACGGTAAGTTAATTAAGACTATTACTGGACATAAAGAGCGTGTTACCTGCATCAAATTTAGCCATGATGGTAAAATTATCGCTTCTGCTAGTGGTGATAAAACTATTAAGGTTTGGAACCGTCAAGGTGAATTTTTACAAACTATTGAAGGCAGCACCAACCAAATTAATAGTATAAGCTTGAGCCACGATAGCCAATTATTAGCTGCTGCTGATGCCGATGGCATGTTAAAAATTTGGAGTATTAAGGATAAATTTCCAATAGAATATATTCTCAAGCAAAATTTACCAGGACATGGCGCACAAATCACTGATATTAGCTTTAGCCGTGATGGTAAAATAATTGCTTCTGCTAGTGCTGATAAAACTGTCAAACTCTGGCAAGTAAATAATATCGCAAAAACCTCATATCCCGGCAGCTTTTATAGCGTCAGCTTTCACCCCAAACGTCGGCTTTTTGCTGCGGCTGGTTGGGATGGCAATATCAAAATCTGGCAAAATAACACAGTATTGAAAACTATCTCTGGTAATAAACGAATAATTTTTGCTGTTGATTTTAGCTCTAATGGTAAAACTTTGGCATCTGCTAGTGATGATAAAACTATTAAATTATGGGATGTGGAAAATGGCTCACTTATTACTACCTTAACAGGTCATACCGAACG
Organism: Goleter apudmare HA4340-LM2; assembly: GCA_019359495.1. GTDB lineage: Bacteria > Cyanobacteriota > Cyanobacteriia > Cyanobacteriales > Nostocaceae > Goleter > Goleter apudmare. The sequence continues at coordinate 9,821 of JAHHHF010000038.1, read as the reverse complement.
GGTAACAAGTATTAGTTTGAGCCACGATGGTAAACTGCTCGCTGCTGGTAGTGCCGATAAAACTATCAAGTTATGGCGACTTACAGATGGGAAATTATTACAAACTTTTAAAGGCAATACTGAAGAAATTACTAGCATCAGTTTTAGTCCAGATGGTCAGATGTTGGCTTCTGGAGACTACGACAACACCGTGAGACTTTGGCGACTGGATGGTAGCCTAGTTAAAAGTTTACCTGGCCATGGACTAGCGATCGCCTCCGTAAAATTCAGCCCAGATGGTAAAGTCCTGGCCTCTGCCAGTATGGACAATACCATCAAACTGTGGAATGTGGCAGACGGGACTGTAATTCATACCCTGGCTGGACATAGCAACGGTGTCACCAGTTTAAGTTTTCTTCCCCAGAGTCACATCCTGGCTTCTGGTAGTGCTGACGGGACGATTAAGCTATGGAATATCAATGATGGCGCTTTGCTGAAAACCCTCTTGGGGCATCCTGGTAAAGTCAACAGTATCAGCTTCAGTGCTGATGGTAAAGCCTTGGTGAGTGGGAGTGAGGATACTGGGGTGAGGTTATGGGATTTAGATTTAGATCATCTCAGGTTACAGGGATGTTCCCGAATTCAAGATTACCTGAGAAACAACGCCAATGTAAATCAGAGCGATCGCCGTATTTGCCAGAAATGATTGTCTCATGAAAACTTGTGTTGAGTCCTGGGTGGAGTATGGGTCATCAGTTCGTGTTGTGACAAATGTTGGTTTTATTTTAACGAACCACCAAGTTCGCCAAGGAAGAGAAAGGAGATTGTATGTTTCTATTGGGCAGTCTCTTAAAACAAAGGTACGTTTAAACCTATACTTACGCCCACAGAAACATTATTTAAATCTACGGAAGCATCGGAGGAGGAACCGAAAAGGTAAGAGGCTGAACCGCCAATAAATAAATCTGGGTTAATGTTGTAAATTGCTTCTAAACCGAATTGATTTTGAGTGTCGAATCTATCTTGTTGGGTGAAGTCTTTCAGACTGAGGCGATAATTTAATGCACCTTGCAGCTTGGGTGTAATATCGTAACGCAAACGTGCTCCTAGGGTGTTGGCGATACGGTTTTGGTCGTTGGGTGTGGCGAAGCTGGCGCGTAGTTCGTAGAAGGAATCTACTCGGAGGCGGGAGTTTAATTGATCCTGTCGTCCAACACTGAGGCGCACAGAGTCATCTAATAATAAGCGATCACCACTACCATTTCTGTAAAGTCTCTCTTGATACCACCCCAACTGACCATACATTTCTTTGGTGAGGCGTTGCTGTAATCCCACGTTGAAGTTGAGGTAGTTGTAGTTAAAGTCTCCCTGTTCGCCATATCTCACCAAACCCCCACCCGCAGCCGCAATTAACCTTGTCTCTTCTCCTAGTTTGGGTGTGGCTAGTAAGGTGGCACTATTGATAAATATAGCGTCGCTGGGTTGTGGTATTTCTAAACTGGAAATGTTGGAACTGGTAAAAGCTGAAGAACGTAGCAACAGTTGCACATCTGGCTGACGGCGCTGGGGTGGCTGTTGGACTGGACGGGTGGGGATAATTTGAATCTCGCCTAATTCATCCTCAACATCTGCTGGATCAATTTGTTGATTTGTGTCATCTACTGGTTGAACTGGAGAACCTGGTACTTGAGTTAAAAATATTTTTTGGGTTTCAGTAATAATTTCTGGTGGTGCTATGACAGAAGCTGTTTCTGTCATAGCCTCTATATTTTCTAAAGGTTTTGTAGTAGGAACAACTTCCGGGTTGGGACTAGCAACAGCCTTGTGGTTGAAATCACAAACCAACAATGTTGCTAAAGAACAAAGTGCGATCGGATATATACGCATAACTAAATTCAAAATTAATGGATTTATCTACTTACAAAAACCTGAATTTTAAGGTTGTTGTGGTAAAAGAATTACCCCTGCTGGCTGTGCTGTTCTTGGATCTCTAGGATTGGGATCTGGATTGGGAATTGGATCTTCTCTTCGTGGTGGTTCTGGTGGTGGAGTCACAGGCTCACGAGTATCTTCAAAAGTCCGGATAGGGTCATCAGAACCAGTGGTGATACAGTTGGTTGACAGTGTACTGGCTCCACCACGGGAGTTAAGATTACACAATCCCTCAATCCACAATGTTTGCGTCTCTAATCCTACTAGTGTTTGCTTTCGCACCTTGTTGAGAATTAACTGCACATTGGGAGATTCTTGAGCTACTAGTGCTTCTTGTCCTGGCCCTAACCCCGCAGCCAGTTGACTGGTTTGGTAAAATTTCTGGAGGTCAAAGGTCTGTACTGGCCCAATGACACCGTTGATCATTGTGACTGTTTGACCAGCTTGCAAAACTTGGACTTGGGTACCATCAAGATTTGCAACTTGTACAGGCAGATTGGTTAAATTAAAGACTTGACCTGTTTTGGTTAAGCTGTTGTAGGTAACAGCCACCGCACCATCTGTTTCATTTGGCGGAAACGTTTCTGCTCCTGGTGGTAAAACCATAGCCATTAAATCAATGCGGTTTTCGGGGGTTTCGATTGTAGTTCCCGTACTCCCGGATGGAGTCATAATTAGGGCAGTGCCATTTCTCAGTTCAAATATGGTTTCTGCTTTTAAAACCCCTCCACGTAGGTCAAAGCGACGTAGTCCAGGCTTGAATCGAAATGTGGCGCTAGAACCAATGCGAGCTAGGGAACCTTCATTAAACAGCAGTTCAGCCCGTGATTTTGTTCTTGTCTGTAGTTCATCTAGGGGGACTAGCACATCTTTTTTTACTGCTCGGCGTGGCGGCTTCCCGTTCAACAGCAGTTGCACTTGATTAATTAATTTGTATACTTCGGCGCGGGTAAGTAAATCTTGCTGTGCAAATGCTGGAGTAATCCAAGATGCTGAGAGGAGAGTCCCAACAATTATCTTGTACATTAATGAGCTAAATCTCTGCTCCATCACATACTACCTTGAGTCAAAATGCTAAATATACTGATTGCACTCGCTTTGAAACTACAATTACCTATAGGGTATTTCCGGATGTTTTGATGTTACGTTTGTTTAATAGGTAATGGGCGAGTGTGTTATGCAATATTATCTGGTGCGATCGCTATCTAAAATTTATCAATAATATGAATTCACACCCTGTACTGCTCAAATCAGCAGGAGTTGGTAAAGTACTGATATGGCTGCTGGGTATTTCCCTAGGATTATCAATACTCAAACTAATTGACAAAGCCATACCAGCAATTGCCTTAAAGCAATTACTACATATATTTGCCATACCTTCAATCTTAGTCAATCTGGCAATCCTACTGCTGTCGTTAGTTTGGATCTATCGCTTGCACGATGACCTGAATCGCTGCTATGACCGTTACCCAATTGATAGCTGGAATGCTTTATGGAGTGTTGTCTTCTGCATTTTCATCTGGAAAACGCTAATGACGATCGCGCATCACTTCCAAAGGGAGACTGGTCGCTTGCGGCGCTATGGATTGCAACTCTCTCGCCTAGTTCCGGTGACATACGGCATTTTTATCGCTGTATATCTGTTGCAGCTATTGATCTACGAACCTGCTGACGTTATGGGAAGAATGGAAATCAGAAATCTCCCAGAGTCGCTTTTGCAAGTAGCGATCGCCTTCAAAGATATCCTCGGTGTAGCTGGGGCTATTGTATTGTTAGCGATCGCCCAAATAATTGTCAACGCTATGGATTTGAAATTTGAAAAAATCATGCAACGGTAGGGGCGGGGTCTCCCCGCCCTTGTGTAATCAAATCCCCGACTTTTTTAAAAAAGCCGGGGTTGTTTTTTGTCAGTTACTGGTATCAAATTCTCGTTCCGAAATCTCCGGAAGTAGGAGCATCGCGCCTAAGCAAGCGCCTTACAGCCTGTTCGACATTTTGCTGTTTTAGCAAGGAATCTCCAACTATCACTGCATTTGTCCCAGCTTCAGCCATCAAAGATAAGTCAGCAGATGTATACAATCCCGATTCACTGACAACCATCGCACCGATGTTTTGCAATTGCGATCGCCTAGATGCTAGTAGTTGTTGGGTGGTTTCAATATTGACGGTGAAATCTGCTAAGTTGAGGTTGTTAATTGCTACTAAGCGCAGGTCATCAAGTTTGAGTGCGCGATCTAGTTCTGCTAAGTTATGCACTTCTACTAATGCATTCATCCCCAAATAGTGAATTACGCGGATAAAGTCCTGGAGTTCTCTATCTGATAGAATCGCAGCTATCAGTAGCACTGCATCTGCTCCTGATGCTCGTGCTAAATAAATTTGGCAGGGGTCGATGATGAACTCTTTGCACAGTAGAGGTAATGGTACTCTATGGCGAATGGCACGCAGGTGATCAAAGCTACCATGAAAGAACGTCGCTTCTGTGACCACAGAGATACAAGTTGCACCACCACGTTCATAAGCTTTGGCGATCGCTATTGGATCAAAATCTGTGCGAATAATGCCATGAATTGGCGATGCTTTCTTGACTTCTGCAATTAAACTAGGTCGGTAAGGACTCTGCTGTAAAGCACTGAAGAAGTCCCGCACTGTGGGGGCTGCGGTTAACTGGCGTTGCAAAGAAGCCCAAGACATCTGTTGATGTAATTGTGCTACTTCTTGCTTTTTATGCCAAATAATCTCTTTGAGAATAGGTTGTAAATGAGTATTAACGTTAGTTACTGAATAAGACATAAGCTACTAGGAATGAGGAAATAGAATGACCAAGCAAGTATCAATTATGCGGTTGTTAGCCTAACCTAGAGAGATAAACATGCCAATTTTCCCTAATTTTTCAGAGTCTCACAACCTAATTAATTTGGATTTGAGATCCAAATCTTCTTCCTTTTTATCAGAGTTTTGTCTATCAACTAAGCAGTTATTTTTGAGCAATCTGATGTAGGTACGGTAAGGTATGTAGTCGATAGGGTTATAGCCGATAAAGCGCAGAATTAAAACACATGCCCAAGAATACTTACCCGCGATAATCGCTTTGACAATTTGTTCAATTTGTTCAGTATTTATTTTCTTGCCCATCTGAGTGTTAAAACCACTGATTTTTTGAGTCATGGCATTATCTCTGAGGTGTAAATTTACGTATTGATTAGATGGATTTATATTTGATATTTAATAATTATTTTTTACTTGTTGATGTGGAATTATGAAGCAAAGATAAAATAAACAAATTGACTGCTTGCCAAGATTGTTGCTGATGTGGGTATCTAGTTAAATCCAGAGTACGGAAGCCGCTTCTTCGTTAAGACTACTCAATGTTCAACAACGGTTGTATGAACTATCTTTTGATAGACTTATCTGTTTTTTCGCTGTTGAAATTTTATTCGTTCTCATTACCAGATTTAGGTGATTCAAGACTGAAGGGGCTTCCTCCTCAAATTTATGTATCCTTGAGACTGCAACCATCTTTAGTCCTTTGTTGAGGAATAGTGACTGAATGGAAGCGATTCCCGATTCTCCTTCCCCGTACTATGTTTCCCCAATATTTCCAATACCCAATACTTGACATGTTTTGTATCGATGAACACTTAAATTCTTCACATTTTCTCTTCCTTTCGAGAGATACTTCGGGAATATGCACAAAACTATAAATTAAAATGTATTCCTTATGACAGATGATCGGGCATATTATTATATAGTTAAATCCCTGAGAGAGTAATTTAAGGCTAGTAAAATATATGAGCAAAATTTGCCTATTAATCCTAGAACAATCAATGTAAATGCAACCAAATAGGCATTGACAAAAAAACGCAATACTGAATCATGCTTTTTATGATGTCATACTGAGAAAATAATTAGCCAAAATCAAAATTAGTATTTAGTCTCAGCATTTTTGTGATGTTGTGGAACAGGATTTTGCATGTGTGAGTCAATGAATATGCTAATGATTATTCTTGATTCCCTCTAGTTCAAAATAAAACAAAAAATCATCTTGCTAAGGTGATAAAATATCTAGCAATGCTCCTGCAATTACAATTAAATTAGCCAATATACGCCAGATATATGTGGGTCAAAACTTCTCCAATATTGCAAGGACGGATTTAACAATATATCTTACTCTTTCGTCCACTGAATCAGGGGTTAAACCCCCACACATATTATGTCTCGAACTGCAATTTATTTCGGCGGCAGGAAACTATTAAACTTATTTATAGAATAAATTTTCTTCATACAATCAAAATTAAATATTTAATTTTTGCTGATAGAATCACTAAATAATATTACTAGCTTTACGGTTTAATTTATTTTAGGAAATTGTGATTATCAGCTCATTTATGGCTATAGTGCCGACTTATTTAAAGGAGCGAGTAGGGATATGAATTTTGGCGATTTTACGTTAGTTCAATCCAACTCTCAACTGGGTCTACAGCCAGAAACCGAGTTAGAATTCGCTGATTTATTGATCAATCAGGCTACAGATGCTGCTTTTTGTTTAGGCGCAAAGGCGCAGTTTCTCTATGTCAATGATGCAACTTGCCGTATAACTGAATATTCCCATAAGGAATTATTGGCAATGAAGCTGCAAGATATCCACATAGATTTATCAATAACAGAGTGGTCGGAGAAATGGCGACATCTCAAGACCAAATCACCAGGCTCACTTACCTTTGAATCTCGCTATTGCACAAAGAGTGGTCAGATATTTTTAGCCGCAATCACGCTCACCTACATACAACACCAAGGACAAGAGTTTGCTTGTGCTTTTGCTCGTAAACTGAGTACAGAGATTGATAAACCAATAGTACAACTGAGTGAACTTAAAATCAATTTCGTTTCAATGGTCTGTCATCAATTGCGTACACCATTGAATGTAGTTTCATTCTCTAATAGTTTAATCAATCGGCATCTAGACGAATGGACAGGAGAAAAAATCCGATCCTTGCTGGCTCGCATTCAAGCATCTGTGGAACAGATCAACCAGTTGTTGGATACTATGCTGTTTTTTGCTAAAGCAGAAGCAGCAAAACTTAACTTTGAGCCAAAACCATTAGATTTAGTGCAGTTTTGTCATGAATTAGTGGTGCGAATACAGATGAGGAGTAGTCAAAATCGTATTAATTTTGTGAGTCAAAGTAAGTGTTTAATTGCTCATATAGATCAAGAAATACTAGAGCAGATTCTCAAGAATTTGCTAGATAATGCGATTAAATATTCCCCAAGCCACAATTCGATTAATTTAAAACTTTCTTGTAACAATGAGCAGGTAACATTCCAGGTTGAAGATACGGGTATTGGTATTCCACCAGAGGATAAACAGCGAGTATTTGAACCATTTTATCGAGGTAGTAATATCAATCATATCCCCGGTTTTGGTCTAGGATTATCAATTGTCAAAACCCTTTTGAATTTACATGGCGGTCGAATTGCCGTGGACAGTGACGTAAATGTGTGTACTACTTTTACTGTTGTATTACCAACTGGAGATTAAGACAACAAAGCTGAATACTCGCCATAGAAATTTTAGATTTTGGATTGTACTAGAGTGAGGGGCTTGTCTAATGATGTACGAATCGTCGAACAAAATTCTGGTCATTGAAGATGATGCGGTGACGCGTAATCTTTTCTTAGAAAGTCTGGAGGCGGAAGGTTTTGATGCGGTAGGTGCTCAAAATGGTCTGGTTGGTATCCAGCTAGCACAAGCATGTCTACCCGACTTAGTGATTTGCGATATTCTGATGCCAGATATAGATGGTTACAGTGTTCTGACTATACTGCGCCAAAATCCTTTAACAGCAGTTATTCCATTCATTTTTCTCACTGGTAGCGACACTAAGGCTGATGTTCGCAAAGGTATGGAGTTGGGCGCAGATGATTATATTACCAAACCATCTACTGTGGAGGAATTGCTCAGAGCGATCGCTATTCGACTAGAAAAGCAAGCTCTCCTCAGTCAGTGGTACACTTATAATTCTCATCTAGCTACAAATACTACTGCATCGGTAGTCTCGGAATCTATTTTTCCTGTCGCTCCCCAACTGCAAGAAGTTTTTGACTATATCGAAGCTAATTATCGCCAAGGAATTACTTTGTCTGATGTGGCTGAGGCTGTTGGTTATTCTCCAGCTTACTTGACACATCGAGTCGCTAAACAAACGGGAGATACTGTCAACGGCTGGATTGTGCGGCGACGCATGGCGGCTGCACGTCCCTTATTGATGGATACTAGCCAGACAATTGAACAGATTGCTTTAGCATTGGGTTATCAAAATGCTTGTCATTTTTCTCGCCAGTTTCGTCAACATCATGGGCTATCTCCCAAAAACTGGCGAAAACAACACCAACCACTCTTAAATGCTTCTAGAAGTCTGAAGCTAGAACTTTTCAAAACTCCTAGTAAGGTTAGTGGCTGTTTACCTCTAAGTTGCAGATAAAAATCCCTGGCGTGGAGTGGTGATTTATCCCAACAAAGATATAGATACAGGCGATAAAGAAGATTTTTTAGCTGAATCAAAAAGAAGCCTATCACCTACCCGAAAGGAGGTGATGAGATGAATTTTTGGGCGATGACGAATTGACTCACAACCAATTCAATCTGCAAGATTGACAGGGCAGGGGGTCGATGACAGCGAAGCGGTAGCGAGTCATCGAGCGTCGGAATCGCCATCTTTAACTTTAAGCGAATCAATAAAATCTTCAATCACATGAGTCATGGTTTTATCGTGTTGAGCAGAGTACAGACGCAGTTTGTTCAATCTACGGTCTGATATCCTTAAATTTAATGCTTTACTTTTCATAAATGCCTACACATTGTATTTGCATTTATGCTATCCTGTTTATAGGTCGAAAAACAAAGGACAAAGATGAGAATTTCATATCAATATAGAATTAAACCAACTGCATTGCAGGTGGAGAAAATTGATAAGACACTGGAAATGCTAAGTTTTCAGTACAATTATCTCCTTGCTCAAAGGTTTGACTGGTATGAACAAAATCGTTGTCCTGTCGATAGATGTCCATTAATTTGCCATATACCTGAACTAAAGGATAAGCCTAACTATTACAGTCAAAAAGCAACTCTTGTTCAACTCAAAGTAGATAGACCTTGGTATAAGGAAATTCACTCTCAAGTACTACAGGAAGTTCCTAAGAGAGTTGAAAAAACTTTTGATAGGTGGCTGACTGGTGATGTTAATGGTAAAAAATCTGGTAGACCTCGATTTAAGGGCAAGGGTCAATACAAAACTTTCACCTATTCACAATTTAAGCGACATCATTTTGCTGACAACAAAATTAAGTTATCAAAGATAGGTGATGTAAAAGTTATTGTTCATCGACCTATCCCAGATGGATTTGATATTAAAACAGTATCGATTACTAAAAAATCTGATGGTTATTATGTAACACTAAGCCTTGAGGATAAGACAGTTCCTGAAATTAAGCCCGATTTTAACCCGGAATCCATAACTGGTATTGATGTTGGTTTAAAAGAGTTTTTAACAACTTCTGAGGGCGAAACTGTTGCTATTCCTCAACACTATCGCAAAGCACAAAAACGATTAAAGGTTATTCAAAAGCGTGTATCTCGCAGAAAGAAGGGTAGTAATCGTAGACAAAAAGCGATAAAACAACTCGGGTTACAACATAAAAAAGTTGCTGATAAACGCAAAGATTTTCATTTCAAAACTGCTAGCAACTTATTGAAAAAATATGATGTTGTCGCGGTTGAAGACTTGACCCGCATTTCTCACAAGTGAGGAAAAAACACTTGGATTAGCTAGATTTAGGATAATTTAATTGATACGTCATCAAAATACGTCCAGAGCGTGGGTAACTCAACGTAAAAAACGAAATAATTA
>JAHHHF010000037.1 GCA_019359495.1 Goleter apudmare HA4340-LM2 | reverse complement strand
AACCTGCTACTGGTTCACGGATACCATCGATGTCTACTGGTGGTGCGGCGATGAAGGCGATTGTGAAGCAAACGGTTGCGGCTAGCAAGGTGGGGATCATTAATACGCCGAACCAACCGACATAAATCCGGTTTTCGGTGCTGGTGATCCACTCGCAAAACCGATCCCATACGTTAGCGCTGCTGCGCTGCTGTAAGGTTGTTGTCATTGTTTTATGAGTGCTGTTTTTTGTTAAAAATGAATCAGGAGAAAATTTTCTGCCTGTAACCGTTAACATTACATGATTTTAAGTTAAATAAATTATTTATTTTTTTATTTATTTCACCTTAATCATTAATTTTACTTATGCCTTTTTAAAAATCAAAGTAAATGTAAGGCAAACTCCCCTCAGGTGCTAGTAACCAGACTGCATAGAGACAGAGGGGTACAAAGACCAGTTTGATGGGCCAGTTAAATTGTATTTTTAACCGACCATTGAAGAAATAGGTTACAGCCATCAAAGCAGCTAGAGCTACTAGCATGGAGGCAAGTTGGTATTGGCTCATATTCAGAGCTTCCGCATAGACCTTTTGCCCAAACTGCACATCAGCAGTGTGACCCCAAAAGCGCTGAAATACTAAAGAAGAATCTTTGAAGTTAGGGAGGCGGAACCAGATCCAGGAAGTAAAGACCATCGTTTGGGTTAAAAACCAAGCAACAACTATACCTAGAGGATTTTGCCAAAAGTTGTCTATGGGTTCAAAGCGATCGCTAATCGCATCTGTAATTCGATGCACAGACAAGGCTAAACCGTGGAATAAACCCCAAACTATAAAACCCCAGGCTGATCCGTGCCAAATACCAGCAATCAGCATCACTATAAATAAATTCCCGCAAGTGTTTGTTAAACCCCGACGAGAACCACCCAAGGGAAAGTAAACATAGTTACGCAGCCAATCTCCTAGGGTAATGTGCCAGCGTCGCCAGAAGTCCGCAATGCTAGTACTGAAGTAGGGGAAGTCAAAATTTTCCGGTAAAACCAAGCCGAAGAGCATAGCGCTACCACGGGCCATGTCTACATAACCGTTGAAATCCAGATATAGCTGTAAACCGTAGGCAAATGTAGCTAACCAAAGATCAACACTACCCGCCCTTGGTAAGTTACCAAAACATAAATCGACAAAAACTCCTAGATGATCTGCCAAAATTCCTTTTTTGACTGCACCCCTAGCAATCAACCACAGTCCTTCCGCCACTCTATCGGTAGTCAGTGATTGTAGTGTATTGAATTGGTTGGCTATGTGATGATAGCGAGTAATTGGCCCAGAAATCAGTTTGGCAAAAAATAGTTTGTAGGTGGCAAATTTGAGAAATTGTTCAGAAGCCGGAGCGCCACGATAGACATCTATTAAATAGGAAATACATTCAAAGGTAAAAAATGAAATCCCCAGAGGCGCAATTAATTTAAAAGTAGTATTTGTTGAGTCTGAAGGTAAGTTAACAGCAAAATTCAATACATGGTGTAAATACTTAAAGCCTAGGAGCAGCAAAATATTTAATATTACACCTAGCCACAAAAGTTTTAGCCGTCGCTGATCCCATTCAACTTGGGCAAACTGCCACTCTTCATTAGAAATTCTCCCATCAAGATTATGTTCTCCTGGTGAGGTGTTTTTGCCAATCTCTAGACCTAAGCGAAAATTAATAAAAGTTAGCGCTAGTAGTAGTGGAACAAACTGAATTTGCAAAGAACCATAGAAAACGAGACTAGCAATCAACAGTGTCCACCACCGCAACTTTTGTTGGGGAAAAGTCCAATAAATTCCTAATACACTGAGTAAAAATAGTCCGTATACAATTGAAATAAAGTTCATTTGTCATTTGTCATTAGTTATTTGTTTAACTCAAATTATTTTGTGGGCCAGGAAATCATTGGGTCTTGAGCTAGTTTTTTTGAGACTTCGTAGGCACCAAAGCGGTTGAGGTGGCTGGGGTCAGAAAAATAGTCATTGGCTTTTGGCCATAGTTGACTGAGATCCCGGTAAATAAAGTTGGGAATAGCAGCAAAACTCAACATGTATTGTTGAAATTCTTGCTCATATTGTTTACGGACTGGGTCTAAATATTCTGCGGTGAGAGGCATGTTGACAAACACTACAGTAATTTTCTGAGACTGGGCAAACTGAATTACTGTTTGAAAAGCTGTATCTTGTACGCCTCCTACTTGGAAAGATTGATAGTCACTATCATAATTTCCGGAAACTTTGGAGTGTTTTTGATAGTATTTAGAGGGATTGAATCGGATAGATAAAGGCAAAAAGCCATCAAAGTCAACTGCTTGTAAGTAAGTATCTTCTTCAGAATTATTGGCTGCTGGCTGAGTTTTTGATGTAGACTGCAAGGAGCGATCGCTAGTCGAAATTACGGGATTTAATTGTTTGAGTAATAGCGTTTTAATCTCCTCACGACTTTGGTAGCTGATAGAAACAGCAGCTAACATCTGATTGAACATCTGATTAACAGCTTCATAGCTGTTTACCTCTTTTTTCTGCTGTTTAGGTTTTCCTTCTCCAGAAGTAGTGGTAGAGTCTTTAGGGGATTTGTGATTACCATCGGTTGCCTGTGCTTGTTTGTAACCTGGTGATGCAGCGATCGCTTTAAATGTCATATCTTCACGACCACTGTTAAAAGCCCGGGAACCATCTGCCCAAAGAATGAGCTTGGGTAGTTCTGATGGTTTTAGCACACGGCGAATTACAAAGTCTACAACCTGTGCTGTGGCACCATTAATCCCAAAGTTGAAGACATCAATACTTGGATAACCTTGAGTCGCCAAGGCTTGAGAAAGAGCAACTGGATCGATACCTCTGAGGGCGCGAGAAGAGCCAATAATTAATACTTGTGGCGGTTTACCAGTTTTAACCAGGCGTTGTTTATAGAGGGCTATTTGCTCATCTAACTGCCTAGCATTAAAACTGGGCATCCGCGATCGCGCTGCTAGTAAAATAGCAGTGGCTGTTGCCTTCTCTTTCAGGGGTGCGGCGGCTAAATTGTGGGCTGGAGTGTCATCACTTTGAGTAAAGCCAGAATTATTGAATCCAGGACTCTGACTCTGAGGTAATTTAGGCTTGGCAGTATCAGTAAAAAAGGCTGTTCTTTGGTGCTGTTTCTCTTGAGATAGTAAAGATGGCTGTGGAGTTGAGTTGGCAACTTTTAGCGGACTCGGTTTGGTGTGGGTAACAATTTGACCCAATACCCAATCGGTTTGCAGAGTCAACAATAATCCTAAGCTACCCCAAACTAGTGCCACCTTCAGTCCTTGAGCGTCGGGGATTAATTGTGTTGATTGGTTAATTTCTGTAAATAAATAAGTTCTTAATAGGAATTCTTTGGTTTTCGTCCTGGCTGTTGTTACCCAGTCCCGTGCAACATCTTTAACAAAAGTTTGCACGTCCTCTTTAGTTAAGTCGGGGCGGAAAATTGGCTCGTTAGTTTCAGACGGTAAAAGGTCATGAATGTAAATAGCAGTAGCCGCAAATTCGGGAGTGGCTTCTGGCACTAGACGCTGACGTGGCTCAAAGTCCTCGCCCTGATGCCAAAATGGTTCTTTGTTACCAGCACGACGACCATAGACACGCACCCCCAGAATATTGGAAATTTTTAATTGTCGAATAAATTGAGTAACAGTGGCTGCTACTTGTTTACTGGTTGGGCACACAGGAGCATCACACATTATGTGTAATAAATCACCCTTATGAAGCAAAAGTACGCGAATTCCCCCAATCTTGAGTCGTCGTTCTATATCAGGATTGAGTAACCGCTCCAGCAAAAAAGTGATAGCGGGTTCATCCCCAGCAGTTGCTAACTCTAGGGGTAAAGGAGCCAATGCAGGATGCTCTTTAGCAGGTAAAGTTAACCAGTCAACCCAAGCTGGTTGCTTCTCACCAGTTTTCTGTCCGTAGACAGTAGCAGCGAGAATGCCTTGGGGGGCGATCGCTTGTAATTCGGAGAGGATAGTCTGTAAACACAGCGTCTGATCTGGGGCTGGGGCGGTTGCTAGGGGGTCAAAAGCGGGAGTACAGAAGATATGTAGAGTTGATTCTTGCAGAGAAGCCTGCACAGCCACCTTTAACTCAGATAATGCTTCAGTTAACAACCGGGCGATCGCCTGGACATCTCCCCAACGTGCCCATTCTTTGAGCATCACCTCTGGGGGTGTCAAATCCACCCGCAATTGCCAATCAGGCTGAGTTTCGCCACTGACTTGAGAAACAATCACGGCATCTTGGTAGCCCGACAGCTTGAGATGTCTAAGCTTTTGGGCTATTGGCTCTCCTAGCAATGAAGCATCGGGACTATAAGCCGACTGGCAAAATATCCAGAGACGATTGGTGGTAGGTTGGTCTTTTTGTGTTGGTGGTTGGGGCTTGACTCTAACCTGTACCGCCACACCTAAACTACTGAGAGTTTCGCTAAGATAACGGGCGATCGCATCGAGATTTCCTTGTCTTGCCAAGCTTTCGTTGGAGACAATCATCGCCCCACTTGGTCGTCCAGATTTTTCGGCATCCTCTAGCAGAGCTTGACGCACCTGCTCTAAATGCCGATCTAGCTGATTTAAGTAAACCCGATGACACCATTGGGGTCGCGGCTCCCCTTTCTTTCGGCCATAGACCAATACTTGATATATTGAGGGTTGTTCACCTGTTAAGACTTGTAAATCTGTTTGCTGTAATGCTTGTAGCAAGTCAAACAGAGTGTGCCAACGTTGTGGACATTCCTGAGCTTCACAAAGAATGTGTAACTCATTTCCCCGCAACTGGACTTTCACCCCTAAAGTGTTAATCCCTGTTGCTTGGCTTACCCATTGCACTAAGGATTTTTGGCGATCTAGTATTGCTGTTTTCATGGGCAATTAACTTTACAGGAAACGAGTATTGGGGGATAGTGCCTGCACTTGTAAACTAGAACCATAGATTTATCACACCCTGAAGTTTGTTTTTAACACTTTTGTTACCTTATCAGTTGGCAAAATAGACCAAGATTGTTTCGCCCAGTTGCGAGCTATGCTGATATTGAGTTTCCCGTTTATTTTACCCGTCTGCAAACAACGAAAAATTAGCAATGCCTCCTCTAAATCAAACTCCTTCATCTCAGCCTGAACTAAATTTGTGTTTGTTTAACATTCCCCAATCTTTGCTTTTACAAATAGGTACAGCGTCCATACTACTGTTGTTGATCACAGGGCAAGCCGCTAATAGAACTCTAGAAGCTATAGGGCAAGCCAGCGAAGAATTATTTCGGGGCGATCGCTTACCCATACTCAACTTCCCAGACGATAAAGAATCAAATAACAGTTAAAAATTTTACTCTACAAATCATTGACTCAGGGTAAATCTCATGAGTATCAATGGCAAGACCTAAAATCCTCACCAATAATTGGCTTTACAAGCATAAAGAATATGAGTTCCCTGTTATACTCTTTATCTCAGGCTGTGAATATCTATCCCGCGTCCGAATTATTTTTGCGTCATCGCCTCCAATTAGTGGAGGAGTTGTGGGAGACAGTCCTGCGGCAAGAATGTGGTCAAAATATGGTGGATTTGTTGCGACAACTACGCGACCTGTGTTCGCCAGAAGGACAAGCCACTGATGACCAAGCTGCTTCTGCTGTCAAGTTGATTGAACAACTCAACATCAACGAAGCAATTCGTGCAGCTCGCGCTTTCGCTCTGTATTTCCAGCTGATCAACATCATAGAGCAGGAATATGAGCAACGGCAGCAATTGACTCGTTATTCTGAACTAGAAGCAGCAGCAGCAGAGCCGGAAAGCCAACCCAATATTAGTTATTCCTCAAATCAAGGAGAAGACGACGCTCTAGTAAACGGCCCCATAGGCGCAGATTTAATAGCGAAAAATTGGGTTACGAAACAGAAAGAGAAACAAAAAGGTACTTTTTCGGCTTTATTTCCCCATCTATTTAAACTGAACGTCCCACCACAGCAAATTCAACGCCTCATCGCCCAACTGGATGTACGCCTAGTCTTTACAGCTCACCCCACAGAAATTGTTCGCCATACCATCCGAGATAAGCAGCGACAGGTAGTTTTGCTTTTGCAGCATCTGGATACAGTGGAAAACCGCTCTGACAATACACCGGGTGGATACCCTTGGGAAGCAACAGAATTAAGAGAAAAATTGCTGGAAGAAATTCGTCTGTGGTGGCGTACTGATGAACTCCACCAGTTCAAGCCCACAGTATTGGATGAAGTAGATTATGCCTTGCACTACTTCCAAGAAGTACTATTTGATGGCATCCCCCAACTTTACAAACGCTTCACATACTCTCTGAAGAAAACCTTCCCTTGGCTAGAACCACCGCAGAAAAATTTCTGCTCTTTTGGTTCTTGGGTAGGTTCAGACAGAGATGGGAACCCCTCAGTCACACCAGAAACTACCTGGAAGACAGCCTGTTATCAACGCAAAATGGTGTTGGAGAGATATATTCAGTCAGTGAAAAAGCTGATTGAATTATTGAGTGTGTCGATGCACTGGAGCGATGTGCTACCAGACTTGCTGGAATCTCTGGAGTTAGATCAGTCGCAGTTGAGCGATGTATATGATTCACTGGCGTTGCGTTACCGCCAAGAACCCTATCGACTAAAGTTGTCTTATGTACGGAGACGTTTAGAAAATACCCGCGATCGCAATCTCGCTTTATACAAACGAGAAATGCCAACAAATGAACACACCCCTATGTATCGTTCGGGAACCGATTTTTTGGCAGAACTGCGGTTAATTCAGCACAACTTGACGGAGACAGGTTTAAGCTGTCGGGAACTGGAAAATCTAATTTGTCAGGTAGAAATTTTTGGCTTTGATCTCACGCAGTTGGATATTCGCCAAGAATCATCCCGCCACTCGGATGCACTCAACGAAATCCTGGAATACCTGCAAGTATTACCCCAACCTTATGACGAATTATCAGAAGCCCAGCGAGTAGCTTGGCTCACAGGCGAACTCCAAACCCGCAGGCCGCTAATTCCAGCAGAATTACCATTTTCAGACAAAACCAACGATATCATCCAAACCTTCCGCATTGTGCGATCGCTGCAACAAGAGTTTGGTGTCAACATCTGCCAAACTTACATTATCAGTATGTGCCGCGAAGTCAGCGACGTACTAGAAGTATTACTCCTAGCCAAAGAAGCCAGATTATTTGACCCCGCGATCGCTGTCGGGACAATTCAGGTAGTACCCCTGTTTGAAACGGTAGAAGACTTACAACGCTCACGCAGCGTCATGCGCCAACTGTTTGAACTACCCTTGTATCGCGCCTTATTAGCGGGAGGCTACGCCGCAATTAACCCCAACACAGAAGACTCTCCTCCCTCCCTCCCCCTCACCCTAAACTTGCAAGAAGTCATGCTGGGGTATTCTGACAGCAACAAAGACTCTGGTTTTTTAAGCAGCAACTGGGAAATTCACAAAGCTCAAAAATCCCTGCAAAAAATTGCTGAGGATTATGGTTTGAATTTACGGATTTTCCACGGACGCGGCGGTTCCGTGGGACGTGGCGGCGGCCCAGCTTATGAAGCTATTTTGGCTCAACCAGGTCACAGTATCAATGGACGCATCAAAATTACAGAACAAGGAGAAGTTTTAGCTTCCAAATACTCCTTGCTAGATTTGGCTTTATACAACCTAGAAACCATCACTACAGCCGTGATTCAAGCCAGTTTGCTCAAAACAGGGTTTGATGATATCCAACCCTGGAATGAGATTATGGAGGAACTAGCAGCGCGATCGCGTAGTCATTATCGCTCCTTAATCTATGAGCAACCAGACTTTATTGACTTTTTTCACCAAGTCACCCCCATAGAAGAAATTAGCCAATTGCAAATTAGCTCCCGTCCAGCACGTCGTCCCTCTGGTAAAAAAGATTTGAGTAGTCTTAGAGCCATTCCTTGGGTATTTAGCTGGACACAAACCCGCTTTTTGCTACCTTCTTGGTACGGTGTAGGAACAGCTTTACAAGCATTCTTGAAGGAAGAAGCAGAGGAACATCTCAAGTTACTCCGCTACTTTTATATCAAATGGCCTTTCTTCAAAATGGTGATTTCCAAAGCAGAAATGACCCTAGCAAAAGTAGACATGCAAATGGCGCGCCACTACGTCCAGGAATTATCAAATCCCGAAGACAGAGCTAGGTTTGAGCGAGTTTTCGAGCAAATTGCCAGTGAATTCTACCTCACTAGAGATTTAGTATTAAAAATTACTGGACATCATCGACTCTTAGATGGCGATCCTGTCTTACAGCGTTCAGTGCAATTACGTAATGGTACGATTGTCCCCCTAGGATTCATCCAAGTTTCCCTACTCAAGCGCCTGCGACAATCCCGCAACACTTCATCCACCTCTGGAGTCATCCACTCCCGTTACAGCAAAGGCGAATTACTGCGAGGAGCATTGTTAACCATTAACGGGATCGCCGCCGGGATGAGAAATACTGGTTGATCGGGTATGGAACATGGAAAAATGACCAAACACCCAATTCTAATTTGTACCTTTTTAGCCCTATCGTCGGGATTTTTTGGCAGCTACATCGGTGGACAACTGACCTTAATGCTCCATAGCCAGAAGTGCCAAAACCAACCTTGGGGCTTAAAGGAGATTTGCAATACTTGGGTGACTCCAGGGGCGATAGTCCAAGGTAGCACCAGGGGAATATGGACAGGTACAGTCTTGGGAGCGTTTGTCGGCGGTTTAGTGGCGCGTCAAGCACGTGATTAATCACAAGTCAACAGTTGACAGTTAGCAGTGAACCGTCAACTGTCAACTTTTAACTGTCAGTCGAAGCAGTCGGTGTTTGCAAATGACTCAAGGTTTTCCAAGAGCTAGTACTGGTATCAAAACAGCACCAAATTCCCTCGCCTTTTTCTCGATAGCAAAATAGAGTGCGATCGCTACCATTTAGGCAATCAGTTAAGAAATATACCATCCCTCGGAACGGATAAGTTTTACGGCTCAGGCGCTTGGCTACAGCTTGATTGGGACATTCGACAACGAAAACTGGTTCTTCATCTAGGTAAGCCAAAGAGAAGATACACATCCGCAAAATCGCTCTTAGCCAACTTTCAGAGTTGTCAAAATAATCATCGATGATTTTGTTTGTCAGAGCTTGTTCTAGAGTCCGGTCTTGGTTGTGAGGAGTTTGGGCGTCAGACATAGCATCACCATATTGCTACACCGTTGGTTTGAGATTAAACCAAAATTTGCAAAAGTGACAAGTTGTATAGACACATTTATTAGATAAAAAAGCGTCTAAGGGCTGGAAGCTAAGGACTTTGGTGTCAGCATGGCTGGTAAAATAGGTTTTTCACAGAATTCGCGGCATAGTCAAGGAATCAGGCAATAAGCAAAATTCTTCATTGTCTATTCTTTATAGCCTGCTCTTGACTGATGTTCCCATATTTAGTGATCTAATATACCTATAGCCTGAAGAGCAAATTGACATGACTGCTGAAACCAATCCAGTAAATCCCACAACCACAGGTGCTGATGCTATTGATGAAGCGATCGCGCAGGGAATAGATTTTGACGGTTCGCCAATTCCGACTGCCAAGCTAGAACTATATACCAAAGTCATGGCATTAGAGGCAAACAGACAGCGCAGTGGTGTATCAAATACCATGCGATCGCGCATTGTCCGCATTGGTGCAAAACATATTACCCAAGCAAAACTTGATCAATTGCTTGTAGATGCTGGATTTGCTCCTCTCAAAGAGAAAGAAATTGCCTTTTTTTATAGTGGTAAGTAGTGGGTTTTTTGTAAAGTAAAATCCCATCACTTGATGGTGCAATACTAATCAGATAAGCCCAAAAGCTCTTTAGGGAAGCTCATAAACCATTCTAATGGGTTTATGATTCGCTTGATAGAAATTTTTCACGACTATATCCCTTGCTGTATTTGGGGCGAACCAAGTAACCATCCATCTCTCCCTAAGAGGTTGTTTGAAAAGTCTAAATTAACACCAGCCCCGGTGATTAGAAATCGCGCGCCACTTGCTACAAGTCGGGGAATCCGACGACAGTCGCCTCTCCCAAGGGGAGACGCTGCGCGAACAAGTCGGGAAACCCGCCCACGGCGCTGTCTCCCCAAAGCAGTGGCTTGGCTATACAGACAAAACCTGCGGAGGCAGGTTTCAAATCCTTGATTTTGTGTTAGACCAGGTCGGTAGACTTTGCCTGTGTAGTAGCGAATTATATTCGCCCAAAACTTTTCAAACATCCTCTCAGATTAATCAAATTGCTATAAGTTGAGTAACATTACGCCAAAATGACCACACTAGCCCGGAAGAAACAGGTAAATTTTAAATTAAGTTCAACATATTTTAATTAGCTAACTAGTTGAGATCATGTTTTGCTTATTATCGATAATTAATTGATTCAATTGGGTAGCTAATTGTTATTTTCCATAACCATTGGATTTAATTTCCAGTCAAACTTTTGTGGAATAAAATTTCTTATGAATATAATGAAAACTACCAATTTACCTGCTGGTTTTGAATTGTTATCAGATGAAGAAACCTTTCTCAATGAATTAGTTGATGAACAAGATTTTTTAGTTGCTGCTGAAAGTGGAGATGTCTACCAGAAAACAAGGATTGAAATTAGCGAGACTACATTGGCTATATCACAGCAATATCCTCAACTAAAATCATCTGTCTTTGCATGGAATTCAAAACCAAAGTTTTGGACACAAAGAACTGTAAATATCAAAACTTTCATGTGAATCTCAACTATTAAAACAGACTAATATCGCCGTGAATTCAAAATTCGTCTTGAAAAGTTGAGCCACTCCGTTGCGGAGAGAAGTTGCTGGGGAGATGTTCTTTCCGGCAAACTTCGGGGGTTCCCCCCGTTGTAGGAAGTGGCATTCCTAGGTTGGGAAACCCGCCTACAGAACTTTTCGCAAAATTCAAAATGAATACAGCGTCAGGTTGTCGAACTCACATTCAAGTTGTTGACCGTTAACTGTGAGCAGTCAACAGTCAACAATGACAATATCATGTCTTTTTTCAATCAATTATGTTTTTAGTACAGACTAATATAAATATCCTCAGAATTAGCATTGAGGTAAGGAAGATACCATTTAATCCCCATTTGACTAAAAGATTGATCGATTGATTGCATTTTTTCTTCAGGAGTATTTTGACCTTTTCGCCAAGCATCCAATAACCCATCAGCTATAATTCGACAACGGTTAATTCCAAAACTTTCTTGAGCAGTAAATTTCCTATCTGGTTCTTCTGCCAAGCCTATTCCTGGTGCTAAAAATTTGCTGAATAATGGAATATTTCGGTGAAAATAAGGCTGGTTTACTACAAATAGATTTTGGACAACTTGTCTGATTTTTTGATAGTAACTCCGCTCAAAATATAAAACTCCAGAATCATAACGTAAGTATGTAGAAGGATGATAGAGAACCTTAAAAGTAAAGGGAATTCCGTCTTGATTTAGTTGTTCTGTCAGATTCCCCATAAGTGCGATCGCGCCTTCGGGTTGCAAGTTAAAATAGATGCGTACAATCGCAGAATCTATGTCTGATCTGCTTTGCCATTTCTGTCTGATATTACCAACTGCTACATAAAAGCCATTTTGCATCAGATTCTTAGGCATTCTGATATTAACAACATCACCAACAGTTGCAGATTGCTCCAGGGGTTGAAGATGGCGTTGGCGTTCGATATGTAGAATCAATCCACTTTTGCTCACAACCAGACTATCATCAGACTCTTGCTGGATGACTTGCCAACCCGGATCAAAATAGCCTGTACCATAATTACAGGCATGAAGTCGCTCGTAAAATGCTCGTTCTGCTCCTAGTGAAGTTTGATTCTGTAAATTGTGCTGTGGTGTTAAATCTGCTGAATTAGAGTTTTTAGCAAGACGCGATCGCAAAGAGCCATTGTAATAAATACCATAAATAAAATTTACAAGTAGCAAATTGAGATATTTTTGTTGCAACTGTTCTGGGAGTTTTTGAAACCGGACTGCTGTTTCTGTGGGGAGAACAAAGGGTTGATAATCAGGATGAAAAATACAAAAATTGGAATGAATCTCAATGTTGGTAATGATGTCTTCCAGTGCAGTCACCAATTGCTCAGAAGCATAATCAAGTAATTTAAACATACGTCAAACTAATTAGTTCACTTTCTGACATCCCCAAAAGAGTTAAAATTGCTTGCTGTGGTCGGCAAAGTAGGCTCTTAGCAACCTGAAGCATACAAATACCTGTATTATCGAAAGATTGATGATCTTGAATCATTGCTTCAATTTGCTGAATCAACGCTAGTCCTGAAAACTGGGTGACTCGTTGCAAAAAGTCAAGGCGGTATTGCAAAATTTGAGGAAAAGTATCAAGATAAGCAAGAATTAAGCTGACTAGTGAAGGTTGCAGTACTTCCAGTGGAATAGTCGCTAGACGCAGAGATTCTTCTAGTTTAATTGCTGGGTCTACAACTAAGCTACTTAGCCATATATTTAAATAGCTTGCTATTAAGTTTCCTAGGTCACAGGCTGGATCTCCCCATGCACAACGCTCCCAGTCAATGAATCGGAGAATACCATTATCTAGCTGTCTTCCTTGTGCAAGCAAATATTCAACATCCATGTGAATCAAAATATTATTCAACTTCAGATCGTTATGAGTTAAACAGCAAGGATACCAATGGGTTTCCAAGTCGGCGATCGCTTTTCTTAAACTCTCATAGCGTTGATAAAGAATAAAAAAATTTAGTGCATTTGCAGGTACTAAACCAAAAATATCAGGACTAATACGTCCTATTTTTTCAGCAGGATTCCCAAACTGATAGCGGACTTGATCCTCTGGTGTATAAGTGATGAAATCATAGTACTCTTGGTGATTGAAAGTTAGACTATGTAGCCTTGCCAAAATATTACCGATTCTAGCTGCTATTGTTGTAGAAAATGTTTGCTCTTTCTGGTAGAAATTAGCAAGGTCAAGGTAATCTATTAGGTATTTATAAACTAGTATAGAATTCTGTTGATCAAAATGTATAAGTTCTGAAACCAAAGAAGATAGGTACTTTAACTCAGGGAATTTATGGAATAATTCATAAAACTGCCATTCATTAAAGAATTCATTAGCTGGGTTATTTTTTTGATAGCAATGCTCCTGCTTTAGTAGTAAGTGACAATTATTTGCTAAACTAATTAATATATTAAAGTTTTTGGTAGATTCTTGTGTTTCTATTTGTTTAATTTCTGAATTTTCTTGGCTAACAATATTTAAATTAAGTAGATATTCTAAGGCATTACTACACGATAATAAAAATATCATTTTATATATTTAAAAGTTGTAAATATCACGAATTTAATAATGCAATATTAGATAAGAAACTGGCTTGTAGCCAGTTTCTAATTCCAAAACAATACCCGCCAATGTTGCTTTTATTTTCATTGGAATCTGCAAGTATTATAGATAATAAAAATCAGGTATTGTGGCCATTTTGGCACGTTTTTACAACGTCCTCACACTCAGCACTTGGGGTGGTGTCGAATCTGGAGGATAAATCACATCAACCTGTACCAGGCGCTGAGTGGAGGGTGGTAGCACAACTTTTAATAGTGGTTCTAAAACTTGACCAGTTCTATGCCACAAATGTACATAGCGCGTCTTTTTTTGTCCCTGGTCATCGACGTAGCGCAGCCGCACTGTACCACGGAAAAAAGGAAAATCTAAGGATGGCTTGCGGAAACGTAGACCACCTTGAGATAATTTGTCTTCCTTCAAAGGCGTTTCTAGGGTAACAGTAACTGTCTGGGGTTGCTTGGTATTATTGCTTAAGGGCAGGCTGAGGTTATATTCCACCCCATAATTACCGTGGGCTTCGTAGGCTGTATCTGGATAGCGTACCAACATCTTGGCTGTTTGATTTTGTCCGCTACCTAATTGCCCACCCTTGAGGGTATCTAAAGCATAGGAAATAGCCTGACCACGCTGAGGAATGGTAAGATTTTTAGCTTGAGGACGATCTACAAGGTTTGCTTGCCACTGGGAACCCTGAGATACACCAGCTACACGCCCATAAATCAGTGCCCCACTAGTAGCATTAGGAGGAGTAGGGATTTTATCTCGCGGCCCTGCAAAGTTGCCACTATTTAGTAAAGCTTGCCATTCTGTGAAAGTAGGTGCGCGTTCGCTACCATCAGGATTTTTCTTCGCAAACATTGCCAAACTAGCTGTATAAACTTTGCCTCCACTACGCAGGCGTAGGAAGCTAGACCGACCATTTACAGGCTTTTCCAGATTTTTGACAGGTATGGGATGATTCAGCAATAGTCGGCTTTGTCCTGCGGGAATTACCAACTTTGCCGGAAAATCAGCTTGGCGAACTCCCCGAAGGACATCAGCCACAGCACGCGCACCCGGCCCTGAATAAGTCTTACCATCATTATTTTCGATATAAGCAGGTAAGGTGACAAAGGGTGCATCCTGCATCAAATAACTCGCCGCCTGCAACACATCCACAGTCACGGATTTTTTGCCAGGGTTTTGCAGAACTACGCCTATATATAGAGTTTGTAAATCCTTGGGAGTGTGGGTATAGTGATGGGCAAATAAATCAAAGCGTCCCTGAAAAGGGAAATTCAGGTGCGCTGCTGGTGTTTTTTTGCCGTTGGGGGGAAAGGTAGAAAGTAAAATTCCCTCATTTTTAATCCATTCTGGACTGTTACTATTAAAAACAGGAATTTTATCTAGCTTGCCAGGTAACGCCCGGACTTCCCCTGGTTGAATGATTTCTTGAGGCTCTGATTTGGGAGAAGTTTGGGCGAGAAAGGTAGAATTATTTTGATAAGCAATAGAGCTAAAACTTTTGTATCCCAGAGTTTGAGAGATCGCAAGTCCTAATAAAAATAAGCATAAAGGTGTAATTAATTCGCTGGGAAGCTGCTTAGGCGACATAAGAATTTCTGTTTCAGGAAAGCGTAGTATCAAAGATGACTAGTTATTAATACAAGTTCCTGAAAGCTGATTTCTGAAAACTTTTAGGCATATTTACGTTTAGTATTAACCAAACTAGGATCAATATCCTGTAGTGTGGCACAACCACTCAGAGCCATAGCTATATCTAACTCATGTTGTAACAATGAAATGACGTGAGATACACCAAGTTTTCCACCTATTGCTAGTCCCCACAAAACAGGTCGCCCAATTAGTACTGCTTTTGCGCCCAACGCCAAGGCTTTGAGAATGTCTATACCCCGGCGGATACCTCCATCTAACAGCACTTCTACTTGACCATCAACTGCGGCTACTATCTCAGGTAAGGCGTCTAAAGATGCGATCGCTCCATCCAGTTGTCTACCACCATGATTGGAAACTACAATTGCTTTGGCTCCGTGTTCCACAGCCCGCACAGCATCATCTCCGCGTAAAATACCCTTGACCACCAAAGGTAATGGACTCAGAGACTGCAACCATTCCAAATCCCGCCAAGTTAGCGCTGGGTTGAGTTGTTGGGCAAAATAGGTAAATAAGCCAGATTCTCCTTGAATATGGGGAATATCTAGCCCGGTGGTGAGATTAGCTGCATGTAAGCCAGGGGGCAGGGTAAACTGATTACGCTGGTCACGCTCTCGCCGTCCTAGGACAGGAGCATCCACAGTTAAGCAAAGTGCTTTGTAGCCTGCGGCGTTGGCTCTTTCTACCAAAGCGCGAGTTAAACCCCGGTCTTTGTGGATGTAAAGCTGGAACCATTGCAAAGAATTAGGTAATGCCACCTCTTCCATAGTTTTTGTAGACAAGGTACTCAAAACCATACCCACACCTGCTGATGCTGCGGCTAAAGCTGTGACGACTTCGCCATCAGGATGTGCTAAACATTGAAAAGCCATCGGGGCAATTAGTAAGGGTAGTTGTAATGGTTGTCCTAAAATGGAGGTGTGTAAGTTGCGATCGCTCACATCCACCAACATCCGAGGGCGCAATTTGACTCGCTCAAAAGCAGCACGATTATCACGTAACGTCACCTCATCCCCAGCACCACTGCTGTAGTAATCCAGCGCCATTTGTGATAGACATTCTTTGGCTAATTGTTCGTATTCAAATAGGTTGATGGGATGGTGCATCTGGAATTGAGGATTAATTTGTCAACGCAGAGGGGCGCTGAGAAAGCAGAGTTGGTTTTCTACACCTGCCAATTTTAATTACCAGTTTCGCCAGCCACCTTTGGGTAAGGCTTCACCAGTGGTATTTTTCCCTGGGGTTTGCAGTAAAAGTTGATATTCTTGGCTACTAGCCCATTTGTCAATTTCTCTTGCCCGTAATACTGGTACTGGATGGGTTAACTGGGCTGTGCGGGCGGCTTTAACCATTTCGCCGAGTTCGGTCTTGCTGATATCATCGTAGGCGCGGGCTTGGGCTACGAAAGCATCGAGATTTAGTTGTGGTGCTAATCTGGGGGAACCACCCGCCAGCTTCATCAACACTGACATCACAACTTTGGGGTTTTGGGTGGCTAGCAAGGCGGCGCGATCGCAGGTAAACTCAGCACAGCGTACCCATTCTAAAAGCTGTGCCTGAATGGCTTGGGCAATAAAAGCTCCCACGTTCGGCAAAGCGGCGGCGGCTAATATTAAAACATTTACAGGCGTCAAGTACACACTGTGATCACACTTGAGATGCCCTAACTCATGGGCAATTACTGCCTGAATTTCCTCTGGTGTCAAAATATCAATCAGAGAGGTATGCACTACAATAAACGGCTGCTTACCCCGCATGGCAAACGTATAGGCATTAGGAGCGGGATGTTGCCGGATGTACAATTGGGGAGGCTCGATATCCAAAATTTTGCAAGCTTCTAGTAACAGATTGTGTAAATCAGGCAGTTGTTTTTCACCTACCAGTACACTAGCAGCAATATTTTCCACATAAAAAATTTGCTCTGCCATTGGCCCCAGCCAATTCCGTACCATCATATCTAAACCTGGTATCTGCTTGAGAGTGTTAGTAGCTTCCAAGTCTAGGGGATGACGAAATGAGTCAGCTTTTAAACCAATCAATGGAGTTCTTAAGAAAGACATGATGCTGCAAGCTTGATAATAAAAAAACTGTGGAATGAGCTGGTCAGATAAACAGCCTCCCACAGTTAGTATAACGATTTCAGCAGGTTGGGCATTGCCCACCTAACTACTAAGTGGTAATCGATGCTGGAGAATTATTAGCATCGGGAGCTAATTCTGCATCTGCTGGTACTTCGCTCACACGCGAGATTCTTGCTCCCAATCGCTGTAATTTGACATCGAGTCGGTCATAGCCACGATCAAGGTGATGTAATCCCTGAATTGTAGTTTGTCCTTCGGCTGCCAGTCCGGCTATAACTAAAGCTGCCGATGCCCGTAAGTCTGTACCTAACACTGGCGCCCCTGATAACATTGGCACCCCTCGGACAAAAGCCGCATTGCCTTTGACACGAATATCAGCCCCTAAGCGATTCAACTCAGAGGCATGACGTAAGCGATTTTCAAATACAGATTCGTTAATTAGACTGTCTCCTTCTGCCAAGGTTAGCAAAGCCATGAACGGTGCTTGCATATCCGTAGGAAAACCAGGATGGGGCAAGGTTTCAATGTCTGTAGCCTTGAGGGCTGTAGCTGGTAGAATGCGTAAGCAGTCTGGTGCTTCCTCAATAATCGGCACACCAATATCCCGCAATTTGGCAATCACTGGGATTAAATGGTCTGCACAGACTGGTGACAGAGTCAGTTCTGAGCGAGTGATGGCTCCTGCGACCAAAAATGTCCCTGTTTCAATGCGATCGGGGATGATACTATATTCAACCGAGTGTAATTTAGGCACACCGACAATCGTAATTGTACTTGTACCCGCACCCTGAATTTTCGCACCCATTGCATTGCAGAAATTCGCCAGATCAACTACTTCTGGCTCCCTGGCGGCGTTTTCGATGATTGTTTCGCCATCTGCTAGAGTAGCAGCCATCATCAACGTTTCTGTCGCTCCCACGCTAGGGGTATCCAAGTAAATCTTGGCCCCTTTTAACCTGCCACCACTACCAGGAACATAGGCATTACAAATCCCATGCTCAATTTGCACTTCGGCTCCCATAGCTTGCAGTCCCCGGACATGCAAATCTACTGGTCTAGCACCAATTGCACAACCACCAGGCAAGGGCATCTGTGCCACTCCTAATCGTGCCAAAATCGGGCCAATGGCAAAAAAACTTGCCCGCAGTTGTGTTACCAGTTCATAGGGAGCCTTTGATGTGGTAATTTCGCTGGCATTGATATCTAAAGTGTCGCCTTGTCGTGTTAAACGTACACCTAAAGCCAAGAGAACTTGGCCCATCCGCTCTACGTCCGCCAATAAGGGAACGTTCTGAATCCGACAGTCTCCTGAACATAGCAAGGTTCCAGCCATGATTACCAGTGCTGAATTTTTTGCCCCGCTAATTTTTACATGGCCTCGCAAAGGATGCCCACCCCAAATTTGCAAGACTGAGGAGTCTGCTTCTAAGGGGGATTTAGCATCTGGTAAGCCGCTAGAAGGATTAATAAGCCTACCTCCAAAATAAATACGTAAATTTTAAAGGTTTGAAGTTGGTTTCGATTCTACAGTAAAGATTTGATTTATCTACATTTTGTCCCTAAATCTAGCATCAAGAAACTATTTTTTTTGGTGTTATTTAACGGGTGAAAACCATTAGGCACCAGCTTTCTAGGAGTTTAAAAATTTTGCCTAAAACTCATATTTCATCTACATCTTGTAGCAAAACTCTATACTCAGTAAGGGCAAGACATATTTCCTGATCAAGACGGACACTGCATTTGACAAACACTGCAAAATAAGTAATAATAGGAAATTGTCAATAACCACGACATATACGCGGAACTGGCGGAATTGGCAGACGCGCTAGATTCAGGTTCTAGTGCCGCAAGGCTTCCGGGTTCAAGTCCCGGGTTCCGCATTCGAGCCAGGAGTACTGAGTCCCCCTTAAGGAAATAAAACTCAGCACTGTCATGTTGACAAGTTTACAAAATCCTCTAGTCAAGCAAATCCGCAAGCTGCACGCCGCTAAAGAGCGGCACAGGCAAGAGTTATTTTTGTTGGAAGGAACCCACCTGTTGGCAGAAGCTTGTGCGGTGAATTACCCTCTAGTAGTAGTGTGTTGTACCCCCGAATGGCAAACTGCTCATCCCTTGTTGTGGGCGGAAGCTTGTAGCCACAGCGATCGCACAGAAATTGTGAGCAAGGAAGTTTTAACAGCGATCGCCACTACAATACAACCGGATGGCGTGGTGGCGATGGCGAAACGATGTCACAGCCAAATCCCAGTGCCTATGACGGGTTTAGTGCTAGCCTTAGAAACTATTCAAGACCCCGGTAATCTGGGGACAATGATTCGCACGGCGGCGGCGGCTGGGGCATCGGGTTTGTGGATGAGTGGGGATAGTGTAGATTTAGATAATCCTAAAGTCCTGCGTGCTTCGGCTGGGCAATGGTTTCGCCTAGCAATGGCAGTTAGCGAAGATTTAACAGCTACAGTCCAAGCAAGTCAAGCTCAGGGAATGCAGGTAGTAGCAACCTTGCCTACCGCCACTTTAACTTACTGGGAAGTAGACTGGCGAAAACCCAGCTTAATTTTACTAGGCAATGAAGGTGCTGGATTGTCGCCAGATTTAGCAGCAATGGCAGACCAACAAGTGAAAATTCCCCTGAGTCCAGGAGTAGAATCGTTGAATGTAGCGATCGCCGCAGCCTTAATGTTATATGAAGCGCGGCGGCAAATAATTTATCAATAAGGAATTTTATATTTTCGCGCTTATTTTTTCTTTTCTTCCAGGTATTGCTCAATATCAGCAACCGCCTCCTCTAAAGCTTCTAAATCAATCGGGGTCAAATCTTCCTCTAGCTGGAGGGGTGCTGTGACAACTTCAGCCTCAGCCGAATTTTCTTGTAAAATATCCTCCAATTGATGAAGAGATGCTTGAAACTCTTGAGCAGCGGACTGGCGCTGTTGATCTTGATTTTGCTCCATAATTTTGACCTGGGAATCTTGATGTATTGGTGTAACCTTGATGGCAGTACCTACAGCTTGATATTTTGCACATTTAATATCATAGTCTGCACATAGCTGATCGTGTTCGCTTGAACACTTACTTAATATAGGGCTTGCTGAAAAAGTCTGCTCGTAGGGATAAGGAACACTTCTTGAGCTTCACAGTGACTATAGAGAACAGTTTCAGCTACACAATGTAGGCAGAATATCTTTGAAAGAATAGAGATTTTGATCCAGATAGGAGGCGATCTGATGCTTGAAACCACTATCCTCGAACACCTCCAACAACTGCCTGAATCGCTCCAGCAGGAATGTTTGTGGACGTGATTGATTTCACTTTTTGTGGTAGCGTAGGCTAGCAAATACCGCAGGCACCGCCCCTGGAAGTACAGCGATCGCTTTTTTTGCTGCAAGTGTTAGGCTCAAAACTCTGAGTTTTCAGGGTTCTGTGGAATACTCTGCATTTAGGGTTGGAAAACGGAGTATGATTGTGAAATATAGTCGAGAGTTGGTGCAAGCAAGTAAGTAAAAATATTTCACCAGATATGCCTCAGTCGATCGCTACGATTTCGCTTGCAGAATTTCTCGCTCAACCCAATATTGAGGCTTCCCCAGCATGGGAATTAATTGATGGGCGAGCCGTGCAAAAAACAATGCCAACTCTTTTTCACTCACGGCTACAACACAACCTCGTCAATTATATCAACCATCGCACCGATCAATTTGAAGCTGTGCAGGAGCTACGTTGCATCGTACCTCCCTACTCACCAGTACCAGATATTGCCGTCATTGCCTGCGATCGCCTTGGTGATGAGGACGGCCCATTCAATGGAGCGCCAGATTGGTTAATTGAAATTCGCTCGCCTGACCAAAGCACCTTAGACTTACAAAATCAGATTCTCCACTGCCTCAGTCATGGAACGCGACTAGCCTGGTTAATCGATCTTGCTCGTCAGCAGATATGGGTCTGGCAAGGAGATGACTTACCCCTAGTCTTTGCGGGAACAGACTGTCTACCCAGCTTAGGTATTCTCCCTGAACTGACAGTGAATGCTGTAATAGCTATGACCCACCGACAATAGCTGGCGATCTTTGCACTAATCCCAACCACGTTCTAGAAATGTGAATGCGATCGCCTATTTTTGATCTTCAAGACCGATTAGGACAAATATCAGCAGCTTCTTCAGGGTGGCTAGCAACGTAATCTTTCAGCCATGCACATCCGCGCTTGAGTAAATCATCTAGCTCACCGCGTCTGAGTAAATTATCTTGCCCTTCAATTTTCCACAATCGAACTTTACCATAAGGATCATCTGCTGTTACCAGGAATTTACCATCTGGGGTAAAATTTACACTCCTGATCCAGGGGCCTGCATTGACTCCATAGGGAGCAAATTGAGCTACCTTCAAGCCTGATAAAGTCCAGAGTTGGGCTGTACCATCAAGGCCAGCTGTTCCTAGAAGTTGACCATTACGGCTAAAACTTACCTGTTCAATCCGAGCATTCCTGTTATCGTTAGCAGAAATTCTCAGCAATTCTTTACCAGACAAATCCCACAGCCGGACAGTAGCAACATAGTCATCTACGGCTGTAGCAATTCGCTTCCCATCTGGGCTAAATATTAAACTCCTAGTTACATAATGGGTTCTCCATTGTGCCAACTTATTCCCCTGCAAATTCCAAATCGCTATACCATTTGCAAAACCAGGAATTATTCCAGCAATACGTTGACCATCAGGACTGAAAATCGCGTAACCACTTCCAGCCCATTGGGTTAGGATTTTGGGGGTCGATTTGCCAGAGATGTCCCATATCCGAATCATGTTGTCATATCCTGCTGTGAGCAGTCGTTGGTTATCTGGGCTAAAACTGACACTCGTGACCAGCTGACGAGAGTGGGCTGACCATTGAAGGATACGTTGTCGTTTACCGGAACTATCCCAAATCTCAACATCACCATCCTGATAGCCAATAGCTAGAAATTCACCTTTGCGATCAAAGTTAATGCTGGTAACGTTTTTGAATTCAGCAATCTTTTTACCGAATAAATCCCAGATGCGAGCTATTCTTTTTTCCCCCCACGTTGCAATATGCTGCTTATCTGGACTGACGTAAACTTGCCACCATCTTACTCCAGACTGCTCAAACTCAGGATAAGCGCTCCACGATCGCTCTGTTTCTGATGAACCGGATTTTTCTGCCAAATCCCAAATCACAGCCTTGACTGTATTAGTTGTAATTAGCCGTTTTCCATCTGGGCTAAAGCTCACATCCGCAGCATAGTTATTATCATAGAGACCAGGAACATCACCCTGAAGATTCGGGTTATAAGTTATTAGCCTTTTCCCCGACAAATCCAATATTCTTCCACTTATTGCTAGACGTTTTCCATCAGGGCTGAAACTGATGCCATAAGCAACGAGATTGGGATCAGATTCGTTATTAGTCTTGAGATTAGGAATTATACCCTGTAGTTGTCCAGATATGCTCCATCGTTTCATCTCCTTGCCATTTAAGGCTGTTACTAATTGGTTTCTATCTTTTGGGTTAAACCTAACGCTCACACCGAGAGGCACAACATGCGAATCAACAAATCTTTTTTCTGGAGGTTCTTGCCATTCTGGATATGCTTGCCATTCATGCTGTTTTTTTTCAGCTAAGAATAACAGGCGTTTAAGAAGACGCATTCTATGTCTGTCTTAAACAACTTAAACAATCCTGCTAACGCTGTAGAACTGACCAGTTGCATCTGCCCTACTTCGTTTTCTAGTGCTAACCCCTGACTCCCCCCACCATGCCCTGAAAAATGAACGATATCAGGAGTATGATCCAAGAGAATCGGCTGTAGATCGTCCACTCGCACTGCCCAACGAGTCATGATTTCAAACTCGTCTCGATTTTTGGACTGATCCAACGCCGCCTGAATTTCCCTTACCTCTTCACCTAGGCGCAATTCGTTTGTATTTTTTGGGTTCGCACTCAGAATTAATATCTTTTTCACAGAAATCACTCTGGAGGGGGATGATTAGAAGCTACAAACAAGTGCTGCTCTATTTTGGTTATTTTAT
The DNA here is from genome assembly GCA_019359495.1 of Goleter apudmare HA4340-LM2. GTDB lineage: Bacteria > Cyanobacteriota > Cyanobacteriia > Cyanobacteriales > Nostocaceae > Goleter > Goleter apudmare. The sequence goes on along the minus strand of JAHHHF010000037.1, from coordinate 760 downwards.
TAATTCTTAAGGATTGCCTTAAAAATTCTCCATTGAAAAGGTGAAAAGGGCGATCGCATAATAGGTTCTTAAGTTGTGTCACAGACGCAGCCGTGCTAGTACTTTGTCAAGTTTAAATTGAGGAATCAATCAATTTTTGATTCTTTTTACTTTGCACTCTACTCTACGAGAAGCCGCTGCGCGTCTATGTCACTTTATCCTGCAAAACTAATTTGACAAGCTACTAGGTCTATTTGGTCAAAAACTTCTCTAACAACACAGAGGGAATCGGTCGAGGACGCATATTTTTGGCCTCTACCCAAACCCATAGTGCCTCAGCCGTCACTAACAAATCATCTTCGCTTTGTTTGCGAATTTCGTACCGCCGATAAGCACGAGTACCACGGATTTCCCTGAGCCAAGTCGTCACTTCCAAGGTATCACCTGCTACAGATGGGCGCAGATAGTCAATTTCCACTCGCCGCATCACAAATACACCACCCAATTCCCGATAAAGATCCAGTGTTAAACCCAGATGTTCCGAGTGTTCAATAGCTGCCTGTTCTAAATAATTTTGGTAAACTGCGTTGTTGACGTGTCCTAAAGCATCCATTTCATAGTGTCGAACACGCAATAGAGACGTCACTGACCCCCGACTGAAGATCGGGGGCTTGGAAACAGCCAGGTTTCCGTAGTAGTGACTAGACCAAGAGCCGATAACAGTTACGGACGTTCGGGTGTTTCCCTAGCTCGAACCTCTCTAAGCCTTCTGGCTGAAGGC
>JAHHHF010000036.1 GCA_019359495.1 Goleter apudmare HA4340-LM2 | reverse complement strand
TTTAATTATTTCGTTTTTTACGTTGAGTTACCCACGCTCTGGACGTATTTTGATGACGTATCAATTAAATTATCCTAAATCTAGCTAATCCAAGTGTTTTTTCCTCACTTGTGAGAAATGCGGGTAACGCACCTGGTATTTGGGCGATCGTCAAGTCTTGTGGAGGTTTTATTCGGAACTGTCTTGTATTGCTCGATCAATTGAGCAACCTGGGAGTAGATGAAATCACGCCAAACTGGGTTTGGGAATTATCAGGTGTTGTTCCCGAACATGACCTACTTACCCTAACCGAAAATCTTGCTAAAGGAGACGTAACAGCTAACTTACAAATCCTCCAAGACTTAATTGAGTATGGCAAAAACCCATTCGTCATATACTCAAGTTTAACTGGGTTTCTCAAAGACCTGCTAGTGGCTAAAACTGCTCCTGATAATAGACAAATTACTCAACTGGAGGAAGACACTTGGCAGGAACTCATTACTATTTCTCAGATGTGGGAACTAACCCAGATTCAGGCAAGTATTGCCCTATTAATGTCAAGACAACAGTTAATGCGTGACTCGGAGGCAGCTAAACTTTGGTTGGAAGCGACACTCATTGAGTTAAGCAATATCAAAGAAGAAAAACAACCTTGGACTAATTGGAAAACAATCCAAGATGCTATAAATTGGGGTAAGGAACAACTCCCACATTTATCTCAATCTGAACTCGAAAGGCATTGGAACAATCTTACTCCCATTAAAGGTAAAAAAGCACCTGCATGGGTACAACTGGTACAAGAACTTCAGATGAAGTCTCAATTACAAACTGCCTAATTAAGATGTTCATCACTTTGTAAAAACACTTACTTTCCCCAATAAAAACTTTGGGGAAAGATTTTTTCAGGCTTATTCAAAAATTACATTAAATATAATACACTTGCATCAACAGAAATATCTACCTTGTGCAGCAAGCCTCAATATTAATAAAGACTGCCCTGATTGGGAAACAAAAAATTAAGATATCAAGTAATACCACAACAAAATTTAACAACTGGCATTCTGGAAGTATCTGATTAAAATTATGCCAGTTGCAGCAATTAGCCTTCGTACAGGACTTGAATTACCAGCAGCGAGCAGACTTTGTAGCAGTTCTCTTAACCTCTCACGGGTGCTTTACGGGCAACATGAACAGCAGAAAGAAACGAGAGTTGTACGCTATCTCCAAATTTTTCTAGCTTCTGGCGCAATCCTGCAAATAGTAACTCTTTGGCTTGTGGCTCTAGTCTCCGCAAGGTACTCAAAAGCTTGAGGTAGTCATCAATGCTATAGGTGACTTCACACGCAGTTTGCTCGACAACCAACTTTTTAAAACAATTGGAGTCTAAAATCTCTTGTCCAAACCCCCTCAAAATCTCCGCTTGAATCTGGGCACCTTCATCTCGAACAAGGGAGGGCACATAAGCTTGATACACTTCTTCTAGAACTTGGTAAACTTCGTATTTCGGTTCTGGGGTCAGATTCCATAGCAGGATAAGAAAACCGTTATCGCACATTGCCGATGCTGTCTTGGTATATCTAATCTCTGGCGGTATCCAGTGAAAGGCATTAGCAGATAAAACGGCATTGAACTGTTTTGCTTCTAGTTCCCACTCCTCAAATGAAGTATTGCAAATTGTAACTTTTGGATATTGATCGCAGTTGTGTTGTGCCAAATGATAAAAATCCTGGTTTGGCTCAATACAGGTCATTGAAAAACCAAATTGAGCAAAAGCCACCGTCGCATTTCCTGGGCCACAACCAACCTCAAGAATCGATGCATCTGAGTCAAGTTGGGCTGAAGCGACAGACCGATCAATTAGTTCCTTTGGATAGTGCGGTCTTGCATTGTAATAAACATCAGCAACGGGAGAATACCAAGTCCTTCGCTGTTCCAAATCCATAGAAGCTCTGGCATTTATTTCTTGTCTAAAGTCTTGCATAAGCTAGGGCGTGTCAGCTTTGATCGTCCAATTTTATTAGACTTATCGCCATACTGCTTAAAAATCTTCACTGCATAGACAGTAGAAACGCCATGACCTTGCAGAAATACCATCACTTCTTTGATGGCTTTTTGGGTTTCCCAGGCGTTTTTGATTAACTTGATGCGTTTTTTGGCGATGCCATTGACTTCAATTAGTCGGTCAATTTGGGTTTCAATAATCTCTAGAGTCTCTATGCCAAAATGGGCAACAATCCTTTTAGCTGTGACTGGCCCCACACCTTTAATTAGACCGCTACCTAAATACTTCTCAATTCCTGTGAGGGTGGCTGGTTTGGTTTCTTTGTAATTCACAACTTGAAACTGCAAACCATACTGGGGATGTTCCCGCCAAAAGCCAGTTAATTGCAGAGTTTGTCCTGGCTGGATATCTGCAAAGCTACCAGTAATCGTAGTGAGTTCCTTGGCACCAGGGCGTTGTAGTCGCGCCACAGTATAACCTGAATCTTCACTGTAATAGGTCAGGCGTTCCACTACTCCCGTGATTGATTCGTGCTTGGGAGTAGCGTTAACTTGTTGTGGGCTAGGCAGGGGTATCGTGGACATCGCTTTCAAGAAACAGCGCAGCTATTATACTCGATAAAAGCTGCTTTTTATAGTATTTATGTACTATAATAGAAGTTATGGAGAATAGCGTAGTTTACCACCGCTGTTCCATCGCCCTACACTGTATCATCCATCCAGTTGCATTCTGAGTTTGGGCAATCCCAATGCACACGCGCTGACCAATCGCGGTCAAAATAAACCAGGGAGTGCGAAAAGACAGTAATGTAGAGTATTAAGTGATGTTCTCATGTTTGGGCTAACAGGAAGGATGCTAGATTTAAAAGAGAAACCTATATTAAGTTTTTAAAATGAAAATAATTTGTCATAAAGTGAAACTTAAACAGCAAAAAAGCGATTTTGTTTACTGGCAAACTCAATCTTATCAGTCCCGACTTGAAGCCTTAGAACAAATTCGTCAAGAATATCATAAGTGGAAAGATAATAGTGCTGAATCAAGACTTCAAAGAGTTTATACAATTTCTCAACGATAATCATGTTCACTATCTGATTGTCGGTGGTTATGCAGTAGCGATACATGGTCATCCTCGTTATACCAAAGATATTGATATCTGGATAGAAATGAGTCCAGAAAACGCGGATAATCTACTGCAAGCTTTAGAACAATTTGGGTTTAGTTCGCTAGGATTACAAGCTGAAGATTTCCTGACCCCTGACCAAATCATTCAGCTTGGTTATCCTCCTAGCAGAATTGATTTATTGACAACTATTGACGGGGTTAATTTTGAAAATTGTTATCCCTTAAAGTTAGAAGTTACAATTGATAATATTGTGGTTAATTTTATTGATTTAGATAATCTAAGAAAAAATAAAGCAGCATCAGGACGACTGCAAGATTTAGCTGATTTAGAAAATTTGAATTAGTGCGATCTTCGTAGCTTACCGTTCTTGTAGCGACTGTATTAAATGTCAACCGAGCCGATTATTAACATTCGCCAAGCGTCAAAATAATAGCTGCGAGATGTTTCGGAAAAATCAACACCCTAGGTTGCGTCCTTTGAGCGAATGGCACTAAGAAAAGTGCTAAGTTATGGGGAGTAAGAGCTATAGTTTTAATGCCCACTCCCGCAGTCATGGCATGAGTCAGGAGATCGCCGATGGAGGGATGAAGAAGGCAGTTCTTGCAGTATTCCCTTCTGCCTTTCTTTATAAAGTACATTAAAGAATATGTCGATTACAAAAATGGACGAGTCCCGAAAAATCCCGAAAAGTTACGTTCTCTGATGCGGGAAGTCATGGTACGAAATACCCGCGCCCTAGTAGATGTCAAACTCCCCAAACGCTTCGCCACCACAATTACTGTTACACCGTCGGCTGGTGAGGAGAAACTTTACCAGGACTTGAGTGAGTATCTACGTTCTTCAGAGGACAAACTAGACAGACTCTCCCGTACCAATTTGCTAATGCGTGCTGGTTCATCCCCTGGTGCTTTGGCTGACTCTCTCAAACAATTAACCAAACGCTTACCCGATGAAGAACTGAAGTCTTTAGCAAGACGAGCATCTCAAGTAAAACAGGTAGAAAAAGCAAAAGCATTGGTCGAGATGCTCTCCAAATCTCGCCAGAAAACTTTGGTGTTCACAACCCATAAAGCCACTAGCAATTATTTAGCTAAAACTCTGCAAGCAGCAAATATCCCCTTTGCAGAATTTCTGGGTGGGATGTCCCTGAAACAGAAAGATGAGGCGATCGCCGCCTTTCGGGATAATGTTTCTGTACTGCTGGCCTCGGAAACAGGCGGAGAGGGACGTAACATCCAGTTTGCCAATGCGATCGTTAATTATGACCTGCCCTGGAATCCAATGAAAATAGAACAACGCATTGGTCGCATCCACCGCATCGGACAAACCCAGGATGTGTTTATTTTTAACTTTTGTCTCAAGGGCAGTATCGAAGAATATATTCTGCGGATATTGCACGACAAAATTAATATGTTTGAACTGGTAGTCGGAGAGATTGAAACAATTTTAGGGAACGTGGTTACAATTATCTTTGGACTATCGCGTTGGTTTTGGCTGTCATTATTGATGCTAGTGCTGAGTGGCGCACTAGATACTATTAGCGTTGTGATTCGCCATACCTTAGTGCAAATCAGAACGCCAGATAATTTACGCGGTCGAGTTGCAGCTATTAATAGTGTATTTATTAGTGCCTCCAATGAGTTAGGAGGTTTTGAATCAGGCTTGACAGCTGCCTTATTTGGCCCCGTTGTCTCCGTAGTTGGTGGTGGTATTGATACAATTGCCGTGGTGATTGCTGTAGCAGCAATTTGTCCAGGTATTACCAAATTAGGAGCATTACAGGAGTATGAAGGTAAGTAAGTCTAACTTACGCCTATCCCATTTACTCAGATTGATTGGGTGACAATCAATGTAGAAATGAAAAAATTCTCTGGATTGAAATCAAAAACTTGGTTAAGGGCACGGCAGTGCCACATGACAATATAATTTTGTATTGTATGCAACTGAGAACCACTATAGTTTACCCTGCAAATTAAGAAATCCTTAATTACTCAAATAAAATTTGGAGATAATTATATTTAGAAACACTCTGCGTAACTTTGGATTTGAAAGAAAAAGTTGATATGCCATCCAATAAGTAGTCAGACAGAATTAATTACACAATATCATTGCGAATGGAGCGTTCGCGCAGCGTCCCGAAGGGAAGCGGAATGAAGCAATCGCAAGGGCTGGGATTGCTTCGCTTCTCCTGCGGAGACGCTGCGCGAACGCTCGCAATGACTGTAAATATTTTTGTCCGACTACTTAAACTTTATTCTTATCTACGGTTTTAAGTAGGGCGGTGTAGTTAAAACTATCCTGTCTGTAGTTCAGATATGTTGTGATTATTGGCTTCTACAGGTAAAAATCCACCTGCCTGCATTTTCCATAATCTGTAGTAAGCACCACAGTGCGCCAGTAATTCGGCGTGGGTACCATCTTCAACAATGCGTCCTTTATCAAATACTAAAATCCGGTCTAGATGGGCAATAGTAGATAGTCGATGAGCTACTACAATCACCGTTTTCCCATTCATTGCTAAATTTAGAGTGTCTTGAATAGCTTTTTCGGTGATTGAATCCAAACTAGATGTGGCTTCATCGAGGATCAGGATTGGTGCATCTTTGAGAATTACACGGGCAATGGCAATCCTTTGTCTCTGCCCTCCAGAAAGTTTAACACCACGTTCACCCACCAAAGAATTATAACCCTCTTTAATCTGAGCAATAAAATCGTGAGCATAGGCTTGACGTGCTGCTTCGATCACTTCCTCATCAGTAGCATCTATTCGTCCATAACGAATATTTTCGATTAATGTCCGATGGAGCAGAGACGGATCTTGAGGAATCAAACTAATTTGGGCGTGGAGGGCATCTTGTGTCATGTCTTGAATATCCACCCCATCAATGAGAATTTGTCCGGATTGGGGGTCAAATAAACGCAAAATTAGATTAACAAAAGTAGATTTTCCAGAGCCAGAAAAGCCTACCAATCCGATACGCTGCCCTGGTTGGATGGTAATAGAGAGGTTGTGGAAAACTTGCTTGGCTTCTGAGTAACTGAAATTGACTTGCCGAAATTCAATCTTGCCTTGGGTGATAGGATGAGCGATCGCACTATCTCGATCAATGAGTTCATGGGGTTGAACAATAGTCAGAACGCCATTAGCAACATTGCCGATATGTTCAAAAAATTCTAGAAACCGTTTACTTAAATTGCGCGCTTCACTAATGATTAACAGTGACAGACTAGTTGCTACGACGAAATCCGCAGCCGCGATTTTCCCCTGACTCCACAGTGAGAGTGAGTAATATAAAGTGCCAATTTTCAGGATTGCTGCTGAGATAAACTGAAACCAACGGATGCGCTCCGAGTACCAGTTGGACTTTCTCACCTCTTTGAGTTCGCGCCTTAATTGCTCATTCAAATAGCGTCGTTCAAAACCCAGGCGAGCAAATAGTCGGCTACTGGTGAGATTTGTTACCGCATCTACGATGATGCCAGTTGTCTCACTTCTGGCCGCTGCGGCTTTCTGGGAATAAATTCGGCAGCGAGTAGCCAGCCAGAACGAAATACTGATAAAAAGAACTGCCCACACCCCCACCAATGCGGCCAGAGGCGGATAGGCGCGATACAGTAAAATCGTAGCGACTATGTACACGATGATGACTGACATAAATTCACTAATCAGCATTTGCATCGTCTGAGTCACACCCAAAGAGGTTTCGCTAATCCGATGTGCCAATGCCCCAGAAAAACTACTGCTCAGATAACGATGAGAATGATGCTGTAAGTAGGCATATAGCGATCGCACGATATGCTGTCGGTGGATCGGATGGAGGATGACCTGCACGAGTCCAGCTGCTCGCCCGAATATTACTTCACCCACACTCAAGGCGGTGAACAGCATCAGGGGTTGGCTCATGGCATCAAAAATGGACTTGCTGTTGTCAGGCGATCGCGTCACGCTCCGAATGATCTCGCCAATTGCATAGGGTAACATGATGCCACAGGTTGCGTGTATTACCTCTAGAATCACCATTGCCACATACCACCAGCAAAACTGATTCACGAAATAGCAAATGAATCTAAAGGTCGTCGCTGGCAAGGCTGGCGCATTGGCAGCACGTTGAAATGATTTCGCTTGTCTAGACTTTTTGAGCATGAATGCTGAATTGATATTCATTCCTAACGCAGAGAATCTCCCCTACGATATTCGGCGGTGATGTCGTCTAGCTTTTGTTTCAAATTTTCATCAAGTTTTAGTTCTGTTGCCCTCAATGTGTCAGTCAGTTGCTCTGGACGACTAGCGCCAATAATAGGGGCAGTAATTACAGGATTAGCCAACACCCAAGCCACTGCTAAGGTAGTCAGGGACACTCCGGCTAGATCGGCCACTATGCGTAATTCCTCGACAGTCTTGAACTCGCGATCGCGCCAGTAGCGTTCTTGATAACGTTCGGCGGCAGTACCCAAGGTAAAACGTGTGCCTGCGGTGGGGCCTTGAGTCAGACTGTGTTTGCCAGTAAGTAGACCACCAGCCAATGGATTGTAAGGAATCACACCTAATCCTTCTTCTTTCGCCAAGGGCAAAAGTTCTCGCTCAATTTCGCGGAATAACAGGTTATAGCGAGGTTGAATTGAAACGAAGCGAGTCAGATTACGTACATCGGCGCGACCCAAGGCACGGGCGAGTCGGTAAGCTAGGAAGTTGGAAACCCCGATATATCTGACTTTACCAGCACGTACTACTGTATCTAATGCTTCTAAGGTTTCATCCAGAGGGGTTGAGGCATCATCAGAGTGCAACTGATACAGGTCAACATAATCAGTTCCCAGTCGTCTTAAAGAAGCATCGATCGCATCCAAAATATGTTTGCGCGAAGCGCCTTGATCCCAAGGTGCAGGGCCAACCTTGCCAACAGCTTTGGTAGCTAAAATAAAATGTTCCCGTTTGCCTTTGAGCCAGCGTCCCACGATTTCTTCGGTGCGTCCAGCTGTAGGCAGTCCACCACCTAGAGGATAAACATCAGCTGTATCTAGAAAGTTAATTCCTGCATCAGCAGCAGTGTCAAGAATCTGCCTGGAAGTTTCTTCATCTGTCTGCAATCCGAAGGTCATAGTGCCGAGACAGAGGCGGGAAACTGTTAATCCGGTTTGACCGAGTTTAGTTGTTGGTAAAGTCATGTTAGAGAAGCAAAGGAATTCTACTTAGGCTACTACAGAAGCTTGACGACGGCTTTGTGAAATCAGCCATTGTTGCAATTTCGAGTCACCATACACTTCATCAGCAATAAAATGATCGCCTTCAGGTAGTATAGTAAAATCTACTGTTCCCCCCAGACCGCGCAAGGTAGCGACGATATACTCTGTATCCTCAATCGGCAGTTTTTCGTCCTTTGCACCTTGGAATATCTGAATAGGAATTTCCTTGAGTACAGCTAGTTGGGTTTCTTCTAATGTCTTGGGTACACGCCCTGATACTGCTACCAAACCAGCAAAGCGACTAGAGTGAGAAGCGGCGATATGCCAAGCTCCAGCCGTACCTAAGCTGAACCCAGATATGATGACACGGGAAGGATCAATAGGCTCAGATGCGATGAGTTTATCTAGCAAAGCAATTACATCTGATTCTCGATCTACCCAAGTTTGTTCTTCAGGAAGTTGGGGAGCCGCAAAGAGGTAAGGTAAAGGGCTGGATTCATCTACAAAACGAGGTAGACCCCTTTTCAGCAGTACACTTATATCTGTGCCGCGATCGCGTGCTCCATGCAAAAATAACACCAGGGGCGCAGGTTGGTTGGCATCAGCAGAAACAGGCGAGAAAAGATAAGGCAAAGTGCTGATGTTCAGACGATGTTCGACGGTCATACTCTTGACTCCTAAAGTTTGGGGATTGGGGACAAATCAATTCAAAATTCAAAATTCAAAATTAAAGAAATTCTGGGGACTGGGACAGACTCAGGTGACTGCCACCTTGACAGGCTGTTTCCATACGGCGGCTGCGTAAGCCTCAACACCTTGCCGCGCCTCGTACCAAGCCTGAAATGACAGCGCTGGTATGCCCAGTTCTGGCCCTGGCAGGTTTTTCGGTGTGCGTAGCTTTTTCATCCGCGCTCGCGTCAGCCACACGCCCGCATGGGGTTCGTCAAGAGCCTCATCAATGACTGTCACGCGGCCAATATCGGCGCGCCGTAGGGCAAATGCAAAGGTACTGCCACTGCCACTACCACCTACTATCGTTACATTATGGTCAATGCCTGGGCGATCGCTCACCCAGTTTTCGGGATCAGGGCCGAGTAAGCGCAACGCCTCGCGGGCGGCAAAATCGGGGTCAGTCGTTGTTGTCATATCGCTTTCTCAGGGTGAAGGGACTGGGGAAAGGTTAAAGGGAAGAATTGTAGTGGCGTGGCAAGACTAAAATGTTGCATTATTCGATGTTATGCCCAATTTCGCACTACAACAATTTTGAATTTGGTTTCACTAGATAAGTCATAGTCTAGAGAACCGTAGTGTTCTAAAGCCCATTCGCGTAAATCATCAATGGCTTTGGCAAAGACATCATCAGTGAGATGCCAACTATGACGATAGACTCTGTTTTGATAGTGTTCTAGTAATTTTTTAACAGTTAATTCCCACTTCCATTGAGCTGCAATTACTGTTTCTAAACTTGCACCTTGCGTGCGTAGTTCTGTTAAGACCTCTTCCTCTGTTGCACCGTAATGGGGTAAAGGATAACCATAACTAGCAATGATATCTTCCCAACGTTGCTGAAAAGTCAGCCTACCTTGATTGTTATTGAGATTTGTTGAGATGGAATCGAGAGTGCCGTGAGTATATAGGTAAGGACTACCAGGTTTGAGGACGCGGCGGATTTCGGAGAGTGCTTGCTTCCAAGCAGAAACCAGATGGAACACATGAACCGTCAACCCGACATCAAAGGAGTTATCAGGAAACTGTAAAGCAGTAGCATCTCCTTTGACGGCTGTCAGGCGGTGGGAAATACCTTCTAGCTTGCGGTGCAACTCAGCTAACATCTTTTCTGAGACATCTATACCTGTGTAAGAATAGCCTCTTTTGGCAATCGGAAGAGCGATTCTGCCGGTACCCACACCAATTTCAAAAAACTTAGTCTCTGATGTTGGTGAAACTATGTTGAGGATAGTGTCAGTTACTTGTTCAGATATTCCTGGTGGTAATCCTCTTGTAGAATCGTAAACATCAGATACACGGTCAAATGAAATTGTTGCAGTCATCTTTTTCTCCTTTGTAGATAAGTTAATTGGCAAATATTGAGTAAAATAAATAATTAATAAAATTGCAATTTACCAAGTTTTTTTTAAAGCAAAAAATATATTTTATGAATTATTTGCATTTAAATTCAAGCGAACTAAATTCCGAAAGGTAGAAATTTGCTGCATAAAAATACCTGAACCTGTAATACAAATACTTGCACCAAGGATGACAGTATTCACAACACCAATACGGCTTGCTAGTGCGCCAGCTATCAAATTGCCTAGAGGAACTGCACCCGTAGATGCCATAACGTAAATACCTGTGATTTGTCCACGATTTTCATCGCTGACTAACAACTGAAGTAAAGTACGTCCGGCGATTATTTGCAAAATAAAGCCGAAACCAGCCGCTAATAGTGAAATAAAAGAAAGCCAGAACACACGCGATAGGGCAAAAACAATCAGACTCATGCCCATAAAACCTATACCTAATGCCAAAATTGTTCCTAATCCATGTACATTTTGATGCCTAGTTAAATAGATACCACCCGCTAAAGTTCCTAAGCTGGATGCTGTCATTAGAAAACCAAAAGTGTTAGATTCACCCTGTAAAATATCTTTGGCAAAAATCGGCCCCAAAGCTAGGTAAAACCCCCAAACGCAGCAGACTAAACTTGAACCAATCAAGATAGAGCGAATTGGCAAAAACCCTATGGCATAGTTAAAACTAGTTTTCAATTCTTCTAGAGGTTGGCGTATAGAAATGACATTTTTGTCAGTAGTTATTATTGCTAAAAGAGCTACAATTACAGCAATATAACTAATACTATCCAATAAAAAACATAGCCCCGATCCCCACGCTACAATCAACAAACCTGCGATTGCTGGCCCCACCATACTCGTCACACTTACAAGAGAAGAGTACAAGGCAAACGCATTACCGAGATTTTCTTTACCTACTGTTTGGGGTAAAAAAGCTTGCCGAGTTGGAATATCAAAGGCGTTGATCATCCCTAACAGTACACCCAAAAAAGTAATGTACCAGACGTTAATCGTACCACTCAAGGCTAACCACGTTAGAGCCAGAGACCGCAACATCCCCAAAATTTGGGCGACAAGCAGAATGCGGTGACGATTAGTGCGATCGGCAATAATTCCACCCAGAGGAATCAAAAGCAATGTGGGAATTTGGCTGACAAAACCCACTACACCCAATAACAAAGCGGAATCAGTAAGGCGATATACCAGCCAGCTAGTAGCTACCTGAGTCATTGAAGTACCAATTAGAGAAATGGCTTGACCTGTGTAGAACAAGCTAAAATTTCTAGAACTAAAAGCACGGAGCATGACTGATGATTTTCTGGTGTCTGCATATGATAATTATAATACGGTAAACCCATAAATTTACCGTATTATGTATGTGATTGCTTTGTGCGTTGGCGCAGCCTCTCCAAATGAGAATCGCCTTAATTTGTATATAATTGTTAGCCTTTGACACAACTAGCACTTCATAACTTAATTGAGTGCTGGTTCTGCTAACACTTTCTCGGCTTTTTGCTTGAGGACAGTTGGTAATTCACCCGTTAACAGCTCGCCTTCAACTATTTGTGAATGGAAACCATCAGGCCCAACTGGAATATCACCTGTAATGGTGGTGCGATAGAGTACGCGCTCAACTTCTATATGATCCAAATCTTGTGGGGCTAAATGCGAGGTGGCGCGGTTATCCCAAAATGCGATATCACCATTGTTCCAACGGAAGCGAGTGATATAAGCGGGTTTAGTGATTTGGTCGAAAAACAACTCAAGCAGCAGTTCGCTCTCTTGTGGTGACACATCGAGAATGTGCGAGGTGAAGCCAGGGTTCACGAACAATGCACGTTCACCTGTTTCAGGATGAACGCGTACCACTGGATGAATCGAAACCTGCGGATTGGCGGCAATGCGCTGGGCATATTTGCTATTGCTAGGTATCCGTAAACGTGCATTGAACCGATGCTCGGCTTTCAATCCATCTGCTAGGGCGCGTAGGGGTGCAGATAGACCTTCATAAGCTGCAACTAGATTAGTCCATTGTGTGTCACCACCAAAGCTAGGGACGTTAACTGCTCGCAGAATTGAACCCGCAGGTGGGTTAACAACAGCAGTTACATCAGTATGCCAACGACTTTCATAACTAGTACGTCGTAGACCGTTGCGGCGCTCGAAGCGGCTGCGATCGATTGGTAAGATTTGAGAAAAGCCTTCTATCGGCTTGTCTTCGTGGGGATGCGCGTAGGTCACTTCACCAAAACGAGCCGTGAAGGCAATCTGTGCAGCATGATTGATGTTCTGATTGCGAAAGAAAATGACCTTCCACTTCAATAATGCTTGACGAATTTCGGCAACTGCTTCATCGTGCAGAGAACGCGAAAGATCCACACCGCTGATTTGGGCACCAGTGAAACCAGAAGTCGGTTTAACTTCAATGTGCTTATAGCTCATATTTATTCTCCAAAGCTTGATCTATGGGTGAATATTTACACTCGTCAGCTTCCTTATCTAGTCCCAGCAATATAGCGATTCTCAATTGCATAGAATACAGATAATTGGTAGGGAATATTGCTGTGCCCTATTGTGTATTGCTTCCATTCGAGAAGTGCTATATACCAAAGAAGCATCTGTATCTCAATATTATACGATAAATCGATAGATTTATCGTAGTATGCAAACGTTAAGAAAGTTCAGTGAAACTAGTTTGATAACTACTGAATTCGGGGATGTAGAGGAGCAAGGAAGTTATTCCCCGATCGCCTCCTCTTCTCCTACGCCGTTATCAAACTCTTATCTACTTGTGGAGATTCAATCTTAGCTACCTTAGATTCAACCGCCGTACCCTTGAAGAACTCGGAATTGGCTTGAGTATAAAACTTGTAAGGATTATGGAATACATAAGCCTTGAAGTCCGCTTCAGAAATCACGCCTTCTTGCACTAAATCCCAGCTTTCCGCTAGTGGGTCAGTCAAATCTGGCACATCCCAGTGACCAACATCTGAGGAATAAATGGCGTTGATTTTCACGCCCAAGGGATTGGCTTTGTCGTTGAAGGCGGCGGCGATAGTGCGATCGTCGGACTCGGAACCAAAGAAGAAACTGTTCACCCAGCGATCGCGGATGTCTTCAATGGTTTCAATCCCGGCGGCTGCAAAGTCTTCTAGTTCGCTACCAATTGGCGCACGGCTATGACGGTTGAAAGAAGAACCCAAGACACTCTTGGTTAATTCTTCTTTACTCAGAGGATGTGCTTCTAGGAACTCGCTACCAAAACGCTCAAACAACAAGAACAATTCATCAGAATTTGTCAGTTCTGGGTTGTAGTTTTGCAGTCCCTTGAGATTGCGTTTGGAGAAGCGATCCACTAAATGAATGTAGACGTGTGCACCCCAATCTGCGCCACCTTCGAGCATAGCTATGCGTAACTGTGGGAAACGTTTGGTCACACCGCCAAAGAACAACGCCTTAGCAAATGCTTGTGAGCCATCAGCAAAGTGACCTATATGGTTGTTCATATAGTTACTAATGGAGGATCGCCCAGTCCAACCTTGACTGCCGTAATGGGTAGTAATGGGTACACCTAATTCCACAGCCTTCGCCCAGAATGGATCGTAGTCGTATTCACTATCCAATCCGTAAAAGTCGATGTAAGAGGCATGTTTGGCGATTTCGGGGAATTTATCGGCTGGATACTTATCTGCGATCGCCTTAATTGGTCGTTTCACACCACCAGGAATATTAGCTACTTTAAGTCCCAGTGTTTTCACGGCAAATTCTAGCTCCTCAACAGCTTCTTGAGGATTACCCATCGGGATACCAGCCACAGGTGTCAGGCGATCGCTATATTTGCGATACAAGTCAGCATGATAGTGATTTACTGCCCGTTGCAATGCTTGACGGTTCTCTTTGCTTGCTCCAGCAGGTGCAAGAACGTTGTTAGGAAACAGCACCGAATAATCCGATCCTTGCTCCGCTTGACGCTCATAGAATAGTTCAGGAAGCGTGTAAGTAGCGAGATCCAAAGTATTGCGGGTGACTCTAGCCCACCAAGGCGATCGAATTGTCCGGTTGTATTGACGTTCTTCTGGGGTTTGTTGATACCAGTCTTTACCGTTGCTCTTAGAATTAAGACGAGAAGCTTCCGCCTTCTGCAATTCATCTACAAGTTTCGAGCCACCATAATTAGCGATGTAATCCTCCAGCACCGGAGTGAAATCATTGGTATGAACATCAGTGTCGATGATCGGATAATCAAGGGTTGCTTTAATTGCAGCCGAACGAGAAGTTTTTAATCTGCTATATTCAGTCATGTTTTTTCCTTCAAAGAAGTTACAAATTTTTCTGAGCATTCAATATTGCTATTGAAATCTCAAAACTTTTTACAAGAAAATAGAGGTTCAAAGCAGTACTACGTCCAATAATCTTTGTATTAGGAAGTAGGTAGAAACCCTCTGCCCAAAGTGTCTGGCTTTATTGCCTATTGCCTTTCACTCTCTCTGCGCCTCTGCGTGACGGACACTTTCCTCAAGTCGGGAAACCCGCCCACGGAAGTGTCCTCCTCTGCGTGAGAAAAATCTATTTCCAAATTATGCAAAGCCAGAAAATTTAAACCAAAACCAATTGCTCATCCACTTGTTGGACAGCGAATTGATTATCCGGACGACGCAGCCCCAGGTTTTCCCGCAAAGTACTACCCTCGTATTCAGTCCGGAACAGTCCGCGTTTCTGGAGGATAGGAACGACTAAATTCACAAAGTCATTTAATCCTGTAGGCAAGATAGGCGGCATGATATTAAAGCCATCAGCAGCATCATTGTTGAACCATTCCTCTAATTGGTCAGCAATGCTTTCGGGAGTACCAATGATAGTACGATGACCCCGTGCGGTAGCCAAAGCCAGATACAACTGGCGTAGCGTCAAAGTCCCACGAGTAGCTAAATCCTTGACCAGTTTGAGACGACTCTTGTTATTGTTAGTGTCACTGGGTAGTTCGGGAGCTAGATCATCAAAGGAATATTTTGATAGATCCACACCTTTGTAATAGGTCTTTAAAATCCCCCAAGCCACATCAGGATGAATCAAGGATTGGATAAATTCATACTTCTCTTGGGCTTCTTCTTCAGTGCGACCAATGATGGGGAAAGCCCCAGGCATGATTTTTAAATCATCTGGCGATCGCCCATATTGCCCTAGTCTACCTTTAATGTCAGCATAAAATTCTTGAGCATCAGCTAGAGTTTGATTGGCGGTGAAAATTACCTCAGCAGTCCGCGCCGCTAAGTCCCGTCCCGCTTCCGAGGCTCCAGCCTGCACAATCACCGGGTAGCCTTGGGGTGGGCGACCGACATTCAATGGGCCTTTGACGGAAAAATGTTTGCCTTTGTGGTTGAGTATATGCAGTTTGTCTGGATCGAAATAAACACCAGATTCTCTGTCACGAATGAAAGCATCATCTTCCCAACTATCCCACAACCCTTTGACAATTTCTACAAACTCTTCCGCCCGTTCATAACGCTGGCTATGTTCTGGATGATGCTCAAGTCCAAAATTAGCTGCTGCGTTTTCATTACCTGTGGTGACTACATTCCAACCCGCCCGACCTTTACTCAAATGATCTAAAGAAGCAAACTTTCGTGCCAAGGTATAAGGTTCTTCGTAAGTAGTCGAGGCGGTAGCAATAAAACCGATGTTTTGGGTTACAGAAGACAAAGCAGAAAAGAGAGTGACCGGCTCGAAATGAACAAGTTTACCATTACGTTTTTGCGTCTCTGGTGCGCCACCCCAAACCCCTGGACTGTCGGCTAGAAAGACGGCATCAAATAACCCACGTTCAGCAGTTTGGGTAATTTCTTTGTAATGCTCAAAATTAAAACCCGCATCTATTTGTGCGTCGAGATGTCGCCAAGCACAAACATGATGTCCAGTGGCTTGAATAAATGCACCTAAACGAAACTTGCGTATTTTACTCATCTATCTACTTTGGCGCTAACGATGGAAATAAGGCAGATGGTCACTGAGCGTAGTCGAAGTGAGGCAGATGGCAGAAGGAGGACAAGGGGGATAACTGTTGACTCAGGGAAGGGCGAGTTCAACCAACATATCTGATTACCAAATGAAAATCTCACAAAACCCGCCCCTACTGGACTCTTGACAAATGACAAATGGCCAATTCACAATTCATATTTGATAAATCCCTGATTGAATAGGATTTCAAGATTTTAGTGAATTGGTATTAGTTACTACTTGCATCAGGTACACGATTAATCAATGCTTTTCTATAGGTCTAGTTAGGTAGCCGTCATGAGATTTATACATCAATAACGGATGAACAGGGACTAGAAGCTAGTATTTTTTTACTGAGCAGGGGCGTTAGCCCCAATCTACTAACAGCACTTTCAAGGGTCTGTTGCTGTAGTAAACTGCAAAATACTGTAACTTGATTGATTTACCGTATTTTATTCTTTTACAAAGTTTTTCACACTTACAAAAAAAATGCAAGCACCGCTTAACACAAGTTTGCTAAGATTTTTCTTTCAAAAAAAAGATATCTATGGGAGCTTGTTTTTTTTGTAGATTTATGCGACCATCCAAATTAGCCCGGTAAAACTACTAAAAATCTATCGACATTTAGTAGTTTTTTGACAAACACAAATTAGGCTAATTCAAATTATCGAGAAAGCATACCACTTTCGGAGTTTCTGTCCATCTATGTAGCTGACAGCACCATTGAGTCTTTGCCAAAGCTGTTTGTAGATAAACATCTGTAAGACAATCTCTCTAAGAGATATTTTTGTGCAAAAGAATATTTAATCGGGATGTAAAAATTCTGTTGGGTGCTAGTAATTAAAGATTTGTTGATTTTTTGTACGTAATTCAATAGCCAATGTTTAGATTTCTGTGGAGTTACGGGATATTTGTCCCAGCATTTTTTAATGTGTTTTTTATCCTGTCTTCAGCCGCACTTGCTGAAACACCGAATGTATCCGAGCCAAAATCAGGGGTTGGGGTTGAGGAAATTGCCCCAAGTATTACAACTCAGGCTGAATCGAATCCAACTGCCCCTCTAGAAGTAACCGAAACGTTAGACTATCTACGATCCCCAGAAGGAAGTTTACTTTCCGATGAGACTTTAACAGATGAAGATAACTCCCTAGATCAAGTTAATTCGGTTTCGCAATTATCGGATGTTCAGCCTACAGATTGGGCATTTGCTGCATTGCAATCTTTAGTAGAACGCTATGGCGCGATCGCAGGTTATACAGATGGGACATTCAAAGGCGATCGCGCCCTGACACGCTATGAATTTGCAGCTGGTCTAAATACTGCTTTAGACCGAATCAATCAAATAATCGCCAGTTCTACAGCCGACTTAGTTAAACAAGAAGACCTAGACACAATCAAGAAGCTAAGAGAGGAATTTTCCACAGAATTGGCTACACTGCAAGGACGAGTTGATGCAGCAGAGGCAAAACTGGGAGTCATTGAATCACAACAATTTTCTACTACAGTTAAACTCACAGGTCGAGTGCAGTTTGTCCTTGGCTCACTTCTAGCCGGTAATAATGTTGTAACTGGAAGGCCAGCTCCCCGCGTAGTAACACTGCAAGATGCAGTAACTTTGCGATTGAATGCCAGCTTTACAGGTAAAGATTCACTAGGCATAACAATGGGGGGTGGAAGTATTGAATCATTGGGACAAACAAGAGCTGGATTATTAGGTACTTTTGATGGCAGAACGGCTGATAACGCTAATATTACAAGACCACGCAATGATCTCTCTATTTCTGGTCTGCGTTATCGGTTTCCACTGGCTTCAAACACCCAACTCAACATTTATGCCTTATCTGATGGAGCTAATGAGCTAGGTTTTACTGTTCCGATTAACCCATACTTTGAAAGTAATTTAGCAACTGGTTCTAATGGGATTTCCCGATTCTCACGACGAGCTTTAGTCTATCAATATGGAGATAGTGGTGGCGGAATAGCGGTACTCCACAGATTAAATGAACAGTTCCAACTGGGAGTAGCTTATAGCGCACCTAACGCTAGTAACCCTGGAGACAACAATGGCTTCTTTACAGGCCGATATTTAGCTTTAGGACAGATACTATATACCAGTCCTCAGAAGAATTTTCGCGCGGCTCTAACTTACGTCAATACTTATAGTCCACCTAACGCCAGAGGTTTAAGTGGAACTAACTTTGGCCCAGCAGCAGGAAGTAACTTGGTCAATAGCACCGTAGCGGGAACGGGGACAGTTGCGAATCTTTATGGTGTACAAGCTTTCTATCAATTTAGTCCCAAGTTTGCTATCAATGGTTGGGTAAGTTATGGCGCACACCGGTATTTAGGGCGTGGCGATGGTAATGCTATGGATTGGTCGGTAGGACTGGCTTTCCCGGATCTTGGGAAGAAAGGAAGTTTAGGAGGATTGTTTGTGGGTATGGCACCAAAACTTACCCGTCTCAGCAGTAATGTAGACTTGGGGGCAGGCTTAGGACAAGCAGATAAAGATACTTCCTTGCATATTGAAGGATTCTATCAATATAAAATCACTGATAGGATTGACATTACGCCTGGTTTTATCTGGGTGACTGCACCAGATTCAAATGCCAATAATCCTGATAGTTTATTTGCATGGATTCGTACTGTCTACAGGTTTTAGGGATTATTAATAGATGTGGGGTTGGTTATTCTGTCGCTAACCCACCGTTATTTCAGGACTGATAGTCTATGACGCACTATCAGTCCTAAATCCCTACAAATTGGAGATTTTTTGAATTGGAAACCTCTTCGATATAGAAAATAGGTAGGCTCGCTAATACTCGGTTCGTGCCAAAAGCTTAGTTGGGGTTGCTTTTTACATAATTTCGTGTAAGATTGTCTTTAATCTACGGTAATTCTCTCGATATGTAGTAGTTTAAAAAGAAATACTCAAACGGCAAGATAATTTTTCGATTTTGTTCTCCTTGCTTTCTTTCCCTGTCTCAGTAAAACAAACATACATAACATCAAACCTATTCAGTCCTATTGACGAAATAGGCGTTAATGAGAACTTCATAAAACAACTCATTGGTAGCTTATGACTATTACTCTGAAAAAGACTAAAAGCAGCGAAAAATCCCTAGAAGCAATATTCAACAACAAATCCGCCGATAAAATCATCCCTTGGATAGTGCCTTTTATAGTGCTACTACTTTGGGAAATTGCTTCCAGAACTGGTTTACTCTCCAGCAGAATTCTTCCAGCACCTAGTAGCGTAGTTTTTACAGCATTTAAGTTAGCCTCAACTGGAGAGCTTTTCCAACATATGGGAATCAGTGCTGCACGCGCTATATCTGGTTTTGTAGTTGGCGGCGGAATTGGCTTTATTTTAGGATTACTTACTGGGTTTTCTCGCATTGGAGAACAATTGTTAGATAGTTCCTTGCAAATGCTGCGTACTATTCCCAACTTGGCATTAATTCCCCTAGTAATTTTATGGTTTGGGATTGGTGATCAAGCTAGATTGTTTTTAGTTTCTATAGGTGTATTTTTCCCAATTTATCTTAATACCTATCATGGAATTCGTAGTGTAGATCCTGAGCTTATTGAAATGGGCAGAGTTTATGGTTTAAAAACATCTCAACTCTTGTGGCAAATCGTTTTTCCAGGAGCTTTATCTTCGATTTTAATTGGTGTCAGATTTTCCTTGGGTATTATGTGGCTGTCGTTGATTGTTGCTGAACAAATTGCAGCCGATTCCGGCATTGGTTATATGGCAATGAACGCCCGTGAGTTTATGCAAACGGATGTTGTGGTGTTAAGTATTGTTATCTATGCATTACTAGGTAAACTAGCAAACTCTATCGCTAAAACTCTAGAAAACAAGTTTTTATCATGGAATCCTAATTACACATCTGCTGGGTAAAAAATCCAAATACTCAATAACTGAATCGCTCAATAATCTCTAAAAAAAGGAAAAATCAAAATGGTTTCAAATATACAAGGTTCACAACTTACAATTTTGGGTTTAAGCAAAGTTTTTGGAAATAAAACTGTCTTAAACTCATTAAATCTAGAAGTAGCACCAGGAGAGTTTATTGCTATTGTAGGGCGCAGTGGTTGCGGTAAAAGTACTTTACTACGCCTTGTATCAGGGTTAGATAAACCCACGACAGGCGGCATATTGCTAGATGGAGAACCGCTACGTAAGCTCAGTCATTCTGTAAGAGTGATGTTTCAAGACCCCCGGTTACTACCTTGGAAACGTGTAATAGATAATGTGGGTCTGGGTTTGCAAGAAAATTGGCGTGCAAAAGCTGCGTGGGTATTAGAACAAGTAGGACTCAAAGATAGAGCTGGTGAATGGCCTTACGTCTTATCTGGAGGGCAACGACAACGAGTAGCATTAGCCAGAGCCTTGGTGAGTCAACCACAACTATTACTACTTGATGAGCCTTTAGGAGCATTGGATGCGTTAACTCGCCTAGAAATGCAATATTTAATTGAAGATTTGTGGCAACAGAGAGGTTTTACGGCATTTTTAGTCACACATGATGTAGAAGAAGCTGTGGCGCTAGCAGACAGAGTGATAGTAATTGAAGAAGGACGAGTTGCGTTAGATTTACCTGTAAGATTGTCGCGTCCACGAGACAGAGCTAGTGAAGTATTTGTAAATATTAGGGAAGCAGTACTAGAACAAGTTATGAATAATGAAGGCACTCATGCACATCAATTATTGCAAATGAGTCATTAATACTCTACTTTTAAGTGGATATCTCAACAAAACCCCAACTACCAAGGGTGGTAATTGTGGTCAAAAAGAGAGATATTCACTTAGTTTTTTGTACCATAACTAAGGATTTTTTACTAAGTCATCAATCCCAGTAGTGTAATTGCTTTTTCCAAATCAGCCCCTTGGAAGTTTGCTCCAACTATATTCGCACCAGTGAGATTAGCCTTCTCTAAATCCGCATCAAATAAGTTCGCATTCTCTAAGTTTGCGCCTATGGTGCTTGCCTTGCCTAAATCTGCACCTTGAAGATTTGCCCCTTGCAAGTTAGTCCCTCTCAACATTAAATCAAGGATTTGAGGTCAATTCTGGTAGCCAATAGTACTCAACATTAGGTTGACCATTGATTTTGTTGGTTGACAGTTTACTAAATTGGAACTCATGTTTTTCGTAAAATGCACAAGCTCGAATATTTTCTTGCAAAGTGTGAAGCTTCAATCCGGCGGGACAAATAGTTTTTGCTTTCTCAAGCAAGGCTGAACCAATACCCCGATTCTGATAAGCTTTGTCTACAAAAAGCTGGCTTAACCATTTTTCTTCTCGGATGATGACAACAAAACCTACAATTTTCTTTTCAACTTCAGCAACCCAAATATCACCCTGTATAGCTAGGTCATCACGAAAACGAGTTTTCCACGCAATATATGGCTGTGGATGTTGAATATGGATAAAAGTTTGATGCCAAGTTCGATACCAAAGTTTAACTATGTTTTCTAAATCATCAGTTTGGTATGGACGAATCGTAATCATAATTCAATATCAAATTAGCACTTAAAATTCATCCGTAGTTTTTATTTAAATGGAGTAATTAAACCCAAATCTAAATAAATTTGAGATACTATATTTCTGATTTTTGGTAATTTTTTTACAAAAAATATAGCTCCTATTAAACAACAAATACCACCGAAAAATAAAGCATTATCCACTCCTATTTTACTTGCTAATCCTCCAAAAAATAAATTCCCAAAAGGTAATATTCCCAAAAAGCCTGTTGTGAATATACTTGTGACTCTACCCCTTTTATTTTCATCCACCAAAATTAATTGCACAAAGTTACTAATAGCTGCCAAGGTAAGCGTATTCGTCATCCCGACAATGAAAATTAATACTAGGCAAGTCTGTAGATTATTAGAGCGAGAAAACAGTATTAAACCTAAACCTAAAACCATAGCAGAATACGCTATGACATTTACTAATCCTGTAGCTTGTTTCCTTAAAATTAGATAAAGTCCAGCAATTATCGAACCCAGTGCGGAAGCAGTCATTAAAAATCCCATAGTTTCTGCATTACCATTTAATATTTCCCTGACGAAAACAGGTATGAGGTTAACGTGGGTCATTACCATGAAACAAATCAGAATTTGTAAGGTTAAAACATACCTAATAGGCAGAAAATCATAAGCGAAAGTAAAACCTTCTTTTAAATTTTGGAAAATGTTTGTGTTTTTTAGTAAATATTTATTAGAAACTGATTTAATTTGTGCAACTAATATAGCAAAAACAAAGGGTATATAACTGATACTATCGACTAAAAAACATGAAGCTGCCCCAAATCTGGCAAGTAAGAATCCTCCTAGCATGGGACTGACAAACTTTGCTGTATTAATTAAGAATGAATGGATAGAAATGGCACTGTAAGTATCTGCTTTGTTATCCACCAATCTAGGAATAGTTACCAACCGTGCTGGCAGATAAAACGCTTTGACAGTTCCTTGCATGATACCGATGATGATAATCCACGTAACGGTAATATGACTGTTAATAGTGAGAATAGTAAGAGTAGAAGATAGTAAAATGGATACTAATTGAGTGGTTAATAATACATAACGTAAATTCCAGCGATCTAAATACACACCTACCAATGGCGTAATAATTAACCCCATAAATTGATTGGTGAATCCAACTATGCCAACTAACATGACTGAATTAGTAATTTGATAAACCATCCATACAAGAGCGATTTGAGTCATCCAAGAGCCAAAAAAAGATACACTCTCTCCAATTACGAAACAACAAACATTTGGAGATTTTAAAGCAGGTGGAATATCCCAAGAAGTAAACAATAGTTTGCTTACTTCAGAGCTTTTTTTATTACTTTTTTGCATCAATATTTTCCTTGAGGAGACTTGAGCCAATTTTTGGATGAAAAGTTCACTGACTTTGCTATTTTCTTCGCAATTATTCAGATATTTAGAAATACTTAAATTTAGTTAAACATAAAGTTAGCAGACTTAATATATCCTGAGACGAATGGCACTAAAAAGAAAAGCCAAAAGGCTTGTGTAGCCTGGTTCCCAGTCTTAAGACTGGGAATGTATTTTGAGAGGCTCCGCCTCCAGGCTGGGAACCAGTCTATGGTCAGAATACATTTAGTTTTACTAAGAGTTAGTTTATCTTAAATTTTGAGTTACATATACTTTAGCTCCTAAGCACTTGTATTGTAGCTATGACTATGCAATAATATCAAGTGAATCTACGATAAATCGGTAAATAAATAGTATTTGTAGCTTT
This sequence comes from Goleter apudmare HA4340-LM2, assembly GCA_019359495.1. GTDB lineage: Bacteria > Cyanobacteriota > Cyanobacteriia > Cyanobacteriales > Nostocaceae > Goleter > Goleter apudmare. The sequence goes on along the minus strand of JAHHHF010000036.1, from coordinate 1,516 downwards.
TGGCATAAGTACTGTACACACAGAGTAATCAGTGAGAACGCGAATACAGTAATACAACTCCAGTTGATATCGAGTTGAAAATTTTGATTTTTGCTTGGTCGTAAAGCTTGATTTTGCTCAAAGTTGACGGTCATCTTAACTATGGAGACGTAATTATGACAATTGCACTTGAACGTCCTACTAAAAAATCTCGTTCAGCACAAATGAAGAATTTTAACCATTTCCATCAAAGTGATATAGGAATCCGCTTTGATTTCTGAACGAATTTGCGTAGATAGGCAACAGGAAAGAAGGCTTCTTAGTTGTACTGAGTTTTTTCAGAAATCAAATATGAGTCCTATAGCAAACTAAAATTTCATGATATTTCCATCTAAAGTATTTCCAAGAATTAACCTATTTCAGAGATTTTCACTTTTGCTAGTGCCTGGATTATTGACTATTTCGACAACTTTAATTAGCTGCTCAGTCGAAACTCCAACTACAGAAAATAAATCAAATGGTTTTACAGCAAAAACTATCCGGCTGGGATATCAAAGTGCTGGAGACATCGTTAAACTAAGAGGAGGCATAGAAAAGCGTCTACAACCCTTGGGTGTTTCTGTGGAATGGGCACAATTTGCAGCAGGCCCACAATTAATGGAAGCGATGAATGTAGGTAGAGTTGATATTGGCTCTGTCGGAGAGACTGCCCCTATATTTGCCCAAGCGGCTGGTACATCTTTAGTTTATATTGCTAACCGTAGCCCTGGCACGGGTGAAGGCAGTGGTATCGTAGTTCAAAAAAATTCACCAATTAAGAGTGTAGCTGACCTTAAAGGGAAAAAAATAATTTTTCAAAAAGGTTCAGCGTCTCATTACTTATTAGTTAAAGCTTTAGAAGAAGCAGGTTTAAAATATAGTGATGTTCAAGCTCTGAGTATGCCCCCATCTGAAGCGCGTGGTGCTTTTATTCAAGGGCAAATTGATGCTTGGGTGACGTGGGACCCTCATTTAGCGTTAGCACAGAAAACTGCAAATGCCAGGGTTTTAAGAAATGCTGGGGGTATCGCTACTCAGGGTGGATATTACATGGCTTCACGAAAGTTTTCTACAGAAAATTCAGAATTAGTGCGATTAGTGCTTGAGGAGATAGATAAAGTAGACAAATGGGCTGAACAAAACCAAGCCGAAGTTGTCAAAATAACTACTCCTCACCTCAAAATTGATGAGGATATTATTGCACAAATGGTTAAAAGACGAACTTACGGTTTAAGAGCGATTACTCCAGAAATTATGGCAGGTCAACAGCAAATCGCGGATTTATTTACCCAAGAGAAAGTAATTCCTAAATCCATAGATGTAAAAGAAGCAATGCTGACACCTGAGCAATATGCAGCTATCACACCTAAAATGTCAGTGGAAGGATAATATTGCCGGAATGGCTTGCTTATGCTTCCAATTAACTGCGGCAACATTATGCTTCCAACTATGAAAGTAAGTTATTCTCAAGTTCAGATGAGGTATCAACACCGCCTTC
>JAHHHF010000035.1 GCA_019359495.1 Goleter apudmare HA4340-LM2 | reverse complement strand
TGTTGGGTGGGCGTCTCTAGCCAAATGTTTCAGGATTTGTAATTCTACATCCATTGCTCTGCTTACCTTCCACAGTTTTTTCTTTTCATCCTTTTATTCAGAATACTCGGAAAGTGACAGAAGAGGGGTATCTAGAGACATAATGTTCAGAAATCAAATACGATTCCTATAGTTCCTTTAATTCTTGTCGTAACGGTAAAGGTTGATAACCTAATGCAAATGCTTTGGCACTATCTAAAGAAACATCAGACGGCCTAGGTGCTGCCATTTTTACATCTTTCTGTCTACAAGCTTTCAGACCTGTAGCAGGGAGTTGAAATACTTCCACTAATAGCTGGCCGAAATCATAGCGAGAAATTCGTTCTTTTCCACCCAAGTGAATGTGGCCGTTCACTTTTTCTAGTGCTAATAAAATTCCTTGGGCGGCAGTTGCTGCACTTACTGGTGTGCGGAATTCATCTATAAACAAATTTAGTTCTTTTCCTGCTTTTAAAGTTTGGATGAACGGTTGCATAAAGCTATGAGCAGTAGGTGTAGATGAGCCAAACATTAAGGGCATTCGACATACTGCGGTTTGAGGATATCGCTCTAGCATACCTATTTCAGCCATAACTTTTTGCTCACCATAAAGATTGACAGGACTGACAGGATCTGTTTCTTTATAGGGAGCATTTAAGCCGTTAAAAACTAAGTCAGTTGAGGTAAAAACACAAGGAATAGAAGCATCAGCGCACAAACCAGCTAGATTACAAGATGCTGTTACATTAATTGCTTGGGATGCTTCCGGGTGGGTTTGGCAAAAATTTGGTTGTGACTGTGCAGCAGTGTGAATAACTGCGTCTGGCGAAATATCATTGAATATTCGCTTCAGTTCGGTAAAATCTGTCAAGTTGACTTTTAGGATGTTGATGCCAGGAATCTCAACATCATGGGAAAAATAGGTACCATAAACTTCCCATTTTGGCTTGGCTATTTGGCAGATATGCCATCCAAGAAAACCACTAGCTCCCGTGATTAGCATTTTTGGTCTTGTCATTTGTCAAGAGTCAAATGTTATTCTCACCATATTCTCATTTTCAGTGCTCACTAGGTAATTGAGTGATTAGGCAGGAATAAACAAAACTGTGTTATGAGGCGTAAATATACCTGAGATACTGACAAATGGCGACCCTATCCGGTGAACTAGTAATGAAAAACTACTGAAGCAATTCTTGAAAGCGCTGATCGCTACGCACTTTATCAAAGTCAGGATCTGTTTTTGCCAATTTTTGATAATGATTTGGAACCAGCTTGATCGCTTTATTCAGATGTTCAATTGCTAATTCGACATTATGCTGTAAAGCGTAAGCACAAGCTTTGTTGTAATATGCCTCATGCTTGTCTGATTTGAGGGCGATCGCTTTGTCGTATGATGCTAGGGCTTCGGTGTAGCGTTGCAACTTTGTTAAGGCAATACCCCGGTTAATCCAGGCTTCGTACTTATCAGGTTTGATTGCGATCGCTTGATCGTATGATTTGATGGCATCTTTGTAGCTTTGCAAATGGGTTAAAGCATTACCCCGGTTATACCAAGCTTCATCCTTTCTTGGCGCGATGGCGATCGCCTGATCATAAGATATCATCGCGTCTTTATACCTTTGCAAGTAGATTAAGGCATTGCCTCGGTTGATCCAAGCTTCTGCACTATCAGGTTTAATAGCGATCGCTTGGTCATACAAGACTATAGCATCTGGGTAACGTTGCGCGTCTAATAAATCATTGCCTTGATGCACAAAATCTTCTACTTTTTGCCTGGCTTTTGCTTTTGTCAATAGCTGAGAGACGTTATTTTCCTGTACCACTTGCTTGGTATTTTCTACTGTTGAGTTTGTCCAATCCCCACAGCCAAATGTCAAGGAAGTGATCAAGCCAGAGGAAATCAAGCAGCGCCAAAAGACCATGCTGCACCTACAGAACTCATCATACAATGCTAGAACTTATTCTTATGAAAAAATAGTATCGAAGTACACTATTTTTTTTGAGCTAATTGTGTAATGTTTGTCAAATTAAGTTGAGTGGAAAGTGCGGTTAATCATAACATCATCACTGTCAAGAAAGCAATTCTTTGCTAGAACCTGATGCATCTGTAGTAGGTGTAATAACACGAATTAGACATCTTGGTTACTCGACAGGATGAGAAATTAATGTAAATTGCTATAGCAATCTGGTGGCAATTTTGAACTTATTTGCGTGGTACGTGCAGCGCGGCGCCAACTCGATAGGCAATAGGCAACAGAAAAGAAGACTTTTCGAGTCTGAGTTTTTTCAAAAGTCAAATAAGACCGTTAAAACATTTTGCTAAGAGGTTGTTTGAAAATTGGTTGACTGTGACTTAGCCTCTACCTTTGGGAGAAACCCGGGCTATTTCCCCCTTGACCCTTGACGACTCTAGCGAGTAAAATTTTTGCCACTGCCCAACTTACCAGGATAAGTAAGTCGGTGGGAAACACAAAACTAAGTTAAGAAAGGTAAACAAAGCTATAATCTTATTTTCTTCTGCCTCCTGCCCCCTGCCTTGTCATAACGATAATTTTTAACACTGAGCTACTTAATAGTTAGTATTAAATTGCTATTCTTGCTCGACCTTAAGGTTTGGCAGTTAATTAGTTGAACTGATTCTGCTGGGTCATAATACAAAGCATGACGATTGAATCCAACTCCTCCGATCAACTAACCCCAGAATCCATACCAGAAGACCACGACTTGCAACCAGATGACTTTGATGGTGATGCAGAAGAAAGTGGACTAATGCCAGCAGATTTGGCTAAAGAACAAGCCTCAGATGCGATCGCGTCTTTGCCATCTCCACAAAATACCCTGTCTCAGAAAACATCTCGTTCTGTTGTCCAGCCACACATTAGTCAGCCAGTCGCAGTCAAGCCAAGGGCATTGCTGATTACCTTAGCCGCGATCGCTGTTACTATTGTCGGTCTGGGTTTGGATAACTGGATTATTGGCCTTGTGGGAACTTTGGTAACTTTAATGTTATCTGTGGTGATCCTGTTACCGTGGTTGCAACACATAGTCAGTGATTGGTTGTCGCCCCAAGACCGGACGCTGTTGGTAGCCTTTATCGGCTTATTAGTCGCGTTTGTCGGTTTACTGAACTTCACTAACTTCGGTGATTACTTGTTGTTTTGGGGACGGAAGATTAATTGGGATGCTTCCGGTACTCTAGCAGAATGGTTTGGTGCTTTGGGACAAATTTCCATCGCTATCGTTGCTGTTTACGTTGCTTGGCGACAGTACGTCATTTCTAAAGACTTGACTATTAAACAAAACCAACTAACCGAACAACAAAACATTATCACCCAGCAGCAAACAATAGATTCTTATTTCCAAGGTGTCTCAGACTTGGTATTAGATGAAGAGGGACTATTAGAAGACTGGCCTCAAGAAAGAGCGATCGCTGAAGGACGCACCGCCGCCATTTTGAGTAGTGTTGATGGTAGTGGTAAAGCCAAAATTCTCCGCTTTCTCTCCCGTTCCAAATTACTGACACCACTAAAACGCGATCGTCACCTAGGTCGCGCTATTTTCAATGGTAATGGTGGTTATGCCGAAGATCGTCTCGATGGTGTACGTGTCATCGATTTAGGTGTCATGCTAGCAGGTTCAGACCTAGCTGGTAATGATTTACGTTGGACTGACCTCAGTGAAGCTAATCTTGTCCGCGCTAATCTCAGCAATTGTGACCTTGTAAAAGCAAATCTCTCCCGCACCATCTTATACGATGCCAATCTCAACGGTGCTGACCTCAACGGTGTGCGTCTATTCTATGGTGCTGTAGATCAGGCATCACCCCGCAGTCGCACCGAACCACCAAATTACAAAACTGGTGAACACACAGGTGCAGTCGTAAAAAATGCCGATTTCACCAATGTCAAACGCATGTCTGAGTCAACCCGTTATTACTGCTGCGCCTGGGGTGGAGAAAAAACTAGGGGTACTATTCCTGGTGGTTGTGAAGATATCCCCAATAAGTTGGGATGAAAGGGCACAAAGAAAAATATGACCCTTGTGTAAAGTATGTGTAATTTTACGTATAAATGCGTAAAACCATGCTAATATTTATCATCTGGTCATCAGAGTATGGTGCATTCATAAAATTTTTTCTGTAATCGTTATTTTTACGAAATTTGCACATCTATGATCATGATGATTCTTTTCCATAAAATTCACCAAGCAATCAATCGTCTTAATTGTGTAACTGGCGATCGCTATCAAGTTAAGAAAATTGCCTTATATTTTGTAATTTCCACATTACTTGCTAGCACCAGCCTGTTTAATATCAAGCAAGTAAGTGCTGAAGAGCAAGCTGTGGCAATGAAATTTGCCCATCCTGTCAAAGCAAATCTCAAAACTAATACTAAAGAAAAACTCCGAATTGCCGTACTTGATTTTGACTATAGCAGTGTAGCCGATTATCAAAGGTGGATGTGGTGGCTAGAAAGTAATGCCAGAGGGGTTAGTGATATCTTGGTTAACCAATTAGTAGAAGGTGGAAATTTTGTAGTTGTGGAACGCAGTAAACTAGATGCAATTCTCAGCGAACAAAATTTAGGAGCTTCTGGCAGAATTGATGTCAGTACCGCAGCAAAGATTGGCAAAATTTTAGGTGTAGATGCAGTAGTTATTGGTTCAATCACAGGCTTTAATCTTGAGCAAGATGGCGGTGGGATTAGTGTTCCTTTATTTGGTCGTGTAGGTGGTGGACAGACCACTGCCAACGTCAAGTTAAATGTGCGATTGGTAAACACCAGCACCGCAGAAATTCTCATGACAGCTGAGGGTAATGGTCAATCTAATCGCGGAGATGGTTCAATTAATATCCGAGGATATGGATTAGATACTTCTTCCAGAAAAGAAGCAAAATTACTGACAACAGCAACAGTTGACGCCGTTACTCAGGTAGTCCAAAAGATTAATAATAACGCTACAACCCTAGCAGAAGTACCAAAAACTGCACCATCTGTTACTGCATTAGTAGCTGATATTTCTGGAAAGACAGTGATTATCAATAAAGGTTTATCAGATGGTTATCGTCAAGGGATGAAACTATCTATCCAGAGAGTTTCTAGAGAAGTCAAAGACCCTGCTACCGGGAAAGTTATTCGGCAAATTACTCAAGCCATTGGCATGATTGAGATTACTGAAGCAGATAATCAATCAAGTGTTGCCAAGGTAATTTCAGGTGCAGGATTTAAGGTAGGAGATGTCGCCAAACCCGCTCCATAACAATTCAAAATTAAAGACAGATGGGTATTTTGGGTTTCGCCCTGCTCAACCCAACAATTATGATAATTTGAAGGGTTGAGTTTCATCATCTGTTTACTAGTGGTATAAGTTGCAGGAGTTTAGACTTTAGTCAAAATTTCCACGCCATCTTCAGTGACAACTAAGGTATGCTCACATTGAGCAGAAAGTTTGCGATCGCGCGTCAAAGCTGTCCAGCCATCGCTGAGAACTTCTACTTCCCAAGTACCTTCATTAATCATCGGCTCAATAGTAAACACCATACCTGGTCTGAGGCGCTTACCTTTACCTCTAGTGCCAAAATGAGGAATATCTGGTGCAGTGTGGAAAATGTTGCTGATACCGTGTCCGACGAAGTCTCGCACTACAGAAAAACCCTGCGCTTCAGCATACTCTTGAATAGCCGCACCAATATCCCCAATCCGTGCCCCTGGTTTAACCTCAGCAATACCTAAGCGGCGACATTCTTCTGTCACCTCTACCAGCTTTCTCGCCTTGGATGAAGGTGTACCCACAAAGAATGTTTTGGATGTATCACCGTGGTAGCCATCCACAATCAGTGTTACATCAATATTGACAATGTCGCCGTCCTTGAGAATTTGCCTAGCATTAGGAATACCGTGACATATGACCTCATTCACACTCGTACAAATCGATTTAGGAAAGCCTTTATAGCCAAGAGGGGCGCTTTTTGCACCGTGCGCTTGTGTCCAACGTTCGGCTTCGTCGTTGAGTTGCAGAGTACTCACCCCCGGCTTGACCATCGGCTCTAAATGTTGTAGAAGTTGAGCAGCCAAGTGCCCCGCCTTACGCATCTTTTCTATTTCTCGCTGGGATAATATAACAATTGTTTCGCTCTTCATATATCTTTCACAAATATAGTTAACCCTGATTCAGCAGCCCTTTTTGCAGCTTCAGCAACCTTCAAGGTGTACAAGCTTTCTTCTGGGGTGACGTACAAGGGAGTGCCATCAAAAATATGATCTAACACCATACTTGTATCTTTAGCAAATGAACCCCGACGAGTACCAATTTCTATCGGTGTTGTTTCCCCTCCCTGGATGAAAAATCCGGTGTCGCCATCAAAAATTAACCCACCGTTTTCACCATGCACTTCAAACTTGCGTTCTGATTGCCATAAAGTCTCACCTTTGCCATAAACTACTTGGGCTAAAAGTCCACTGGTAAAGGAAAGTTGGGCAATGCAAAAAGAGGTTTGGTAGTATTCTGGTTCTCTTTCCCAATATCGTTGATGACAGTTAACTGTAAAGACTTTACCAAACAAATCGGTGAGACGATGTAATCGGGAAAGCGCCCCCATTAAAGGAAAGCCAAAAAGTTGATGATTGTACGTCCATTTGCGGGGTGCAGGATTTTGGGGATTAACAGTGCTGTAGCGGACATAAAAAATTTCACCTACTTTCGCTAAATTCTGCTTTACAGCTTGGTGCAATCCACCCAAGAGTTCAATATGTTCAACGTGTAAAAGTTTATTCTGTGCTTTAGCTAAAGCAATCAGTGCCTCTGCTTCTACGACATCAAAAGCCAGGGGATACTCAACTACTACGTGTTTACCCTGAGTTAGGGCAGCGCGGGCGATCGCACTATGATCGCTGTTCACAGTAGAAATTACCACTAAATCTAAATCTGCTCGCTCTACTAGCTGTTGCCAAGTATCCACCACTTCCAACTGGTAGTTTTGAGCGAAAGTTTGTGTTTTTTCTGGTTTATAACCAGCCACTGCTACTAAATGCGATCGTTGATCATGCAACAATGCTTCAGCCCGTAGCTTTGCCGCATTCCCAGTACCAACTAAACCCACCCGCACTCTTGTTGGTGCTAAAGGTGATTCAGGATTATACATAATAGCCACTAGTTTTATGTCGGATGTTTTCTGTATGGGCAAAGCCAAATTGCTTTCACCGTTGAGTGCGCTGGTAAAGTTCTAGAAGTCACGGGAACCTATTTTAGCTGGTTTTTGCCGCTACTTAGTGTCCTTGAGATGAAGGCATCCACAAAACTTTTATCTGACAGCTAGATCAACTACAGATAACATAAATTTCAACCGCATTCTATGTGATTGATTCACTACCATCACATTTTATTCCCTTAAATATAATTTTTTCTGATCCTGAGCATGATCAGGGAACTAAGTATAAGTATAACTTATTGGTATTAAATAACTAAATTTCATTCCTAATCGCGGTCGATTTCCAGTTACATCTTTTAATTTTTCTCTTAGTATCAGAATTGAAGCCAATTAAAAACAACGACTAGTCTCATAAGATTAGCCGCAGTAGTTGCTTCAAGATAACTTATACTGCCGTTTCTCAAAGAGAGGATTACTAAAATGGCAACTTACAAAGTTACACTCATTAACGAAGCCGAAGGGCTAAATCAAACAATCGACGTTGAAGACGATACCTATATTCTAGATGCTGCTGAAGAAGCTGGTCTGGATTTACCCTACTCTTGCCGTGCTGGTGCTTGTTCTACCTGTGCTGGTAAGCTCAAATCAGGTACTGTTGACCAGTCTGACCAGTCATTTTTAGACGACGATCAGATCGAAGCTGGATACGTGCTCACCTGTGTCGCCTATCCCACATCTGATGTCACCATCGAAACCCACAAAGAAGAAGAACTCTACTAAGAGTTAGGCGTCTTAACTATCAACCTCTTGCAAGAGTTTATTTGTGCTTTTTTCCACTAATTTAGACAAAGTCTTGATTTGTGAGCAAACAAGAACACAGCTATTAAGTTTGTTTCATTAATTTTGCAGGTTCGTAGTGAGTACTTTAGTGCTTCATTGAGTGAGCAATCCTTCAGTACAAACACGCAAAATTTTGGTGCAAAGTAAGTAGTGATAGTGTTCTTACTTTTTTGCTACTAGTTCTGACTGTCAGCAAAATGCATAAGTAAAACTTATTAACGATTAGTAACTAAACTTCATTACTAATCGTAGTCAATTTCGAGTTAAATCATTTAACTTTTCCCGTAGTATCAGAATTGAAGCGAATTTGAACTGACGGCTAATCTCATCAGAATAGCCGTAGTATCTGCTTTAGCAAAACTTATACTGCCGTCTGAAAAAGAGAGTATCACTAAATGGCAACTTACAAAGTCACATTAATCAACGCCACTGAAGGAACCGAAAACGTCATCGACGTTGAAGACGATACCTATATTCTAGATGCTGCTGAAGAAGCTGGTCTGGATTTACCCTACTCTTGCCGTGCTGGTGCTTGTTCTACCTGTGCTGGTAAGCTCAAATCAGGTACTGTTGACCAGTCTGACCAGTCATTTTTAGACGACGATCAGATCGAAGCTGGATACGTGCTCACCTGTGTTGCCTATCCCACATCTGATGTCACCATCGAAACCCACAAAGAAGAAGACCTTTACTAGATAGAATTTGGGGATGGGGTGTGGAGATTCGGTTATTTGCTAACTGCTCCATGCCCCACACCCTATTACCATTTTTTTAAAACTGAATATCGTTACTAAGAATTTGAATCTGAGTTCCAGGATAGTAAAACTGCAAAATTTTCGGACTCGCCCAACCCTGTTTCGCTAAATTCTGGGCACCTGTTTGACTCAAGCCGACTCCATGTCCTAATCCACCGCCAACAAAGGCGTATCCCCACAGTCCTGGTTTGCCTTTGTTTAGGGGTTCTAGGTAAAATAGTGTGCTGACAGGGGCAAAAAAAGCGCTACGAACTTCGTCTTTGTGCAAAGTAAAAGTGCCAATGTTGGTTTTCACGGCCAGTTCGAGGATGCGTCCGCTAGGCGATCGCTTGACCACAGCCATCGCTTGAATAGTTTTAAATTTACTATAGGGGCTATTTTTCACTTGCAAAAATTTCTGCAAGCCTTTGGTAATGTCTTCTAATTTGCTTTCTTTGCGCCAACGGAATACATTCCATTCGCTTTCATTAAATCCTGTTTGCAGACTAATAAACTGCTGGAAGTTCTTTTCATCCGCTAAATCTTGTCTTGACAAGTCCCAAATATTCATAGCTGCATCTACTACTGGCCGCAGATAGGGTCGATCTTCCCCATTCCAGATATCACTAAAGGAGGCGGTAACACCACCAGTAGTCGAGGAATAAAGGGCATCAACAAGCTGGTTATTATATGTGAGTACCATACCTCTAGTGGCAGCGATCGCTTTATCTGTGTTGGTAGCTACTCCTTTCAAACCAGCATAAACTTGGCAGTGAGTATCAGCACACAATTGGTAGCCATCAATGGCAAATCTACGTAAATTCCGCAGGGCATAAGTTCGTGCCAGAATCGCCTGCGCCTCCATCGCTGCTGGGGGCGCACTTGTGCCAATTTCGTAAGGTACAACCCCTCGGAGATAGGTTTCTAATGGCACTTCGTTCACTAGTGTGTACGTACCATAGGCATTTGACTGTAAAGTCATTTGACCAGCGTAAATACGGGCATTTCCCGGTTTTTCGCTGGTATTCACCCGAATTAAATTTTTGTCAGCGCTAATTTCCAGGCGATTCTGAGTGTAGCGTTTGCCGTTTACTACCCAACTAACTCGTGGCACCTGCTGCAAAACTCTCGTATCTAAAGATACCATTTTGCGATTTGCAGCTTGCAAGCTTTGTAATAGCAAGCGTCGTAGTAAGGGGGTATTGTAAACTTCCCGTTTTGCCCAAACTTGCCAGCGATCTGGCTGGGCTATTTCTACCTTAATACCCCGTTTACGCCAGTTTTGGGCACTGTCTTCAGCTGTTTCAAAGGTGCGATATGTGCCTAATACTACAACCTCATCAACTGTTGGCTGGGGTAAAGGTTGCATGACTGTTTCCAGATGGACAGGGTTCTGAGTGACTAGAGTTTGTGTCTGATTACCTGTGGAAAATTTGAGTTTTAAGCGATCGCCTTTACTTGGTTCCAATTTTAACTTGGCTGTGGGTTGCTCTCCAAATCGCTGCACAATCCCAATTTTCAACGTTACATCTTTTGCTTTGATCTCAGGCCCTGATGCAGCAGTCAGTCCTAACAAACAAAATGTCGTCATTACATTGCAAGACAACCGCCAGAACGTAATTTTCCAAGAAACCTGCGTTTTTTGCCTAGTGGCGCGACCTTGGGGCGGATTTTTTAATTGCTCTGTAGTGTACTGGTTTTGTTGCATAAGTGCTCCAAGAATACCATTAGACTTTTGTCAAATTAGGGAACAGGGCATGGGACATTGGCATTGTAATTTTGAATTCCCCATAGGGATTAACCCTTGATCCTTCACAAATAACCAATGACAAATCACCAGTTTTGTCAAAAAGTTGCAAAACAAAGTCATAACGACTATGATTTATTTGTAGACGCAAAACAAAACTACTAAAAAAAACTGCTTATGGTGAAAGTTCAAGAAATTCCCTTAAATCAGATTCAGCGGCCGTTACCTCGTCAGAACGATCCCAACAAAGTGCAAGCCTTAATGGAGTCGATAGCAGCAATTGGGCAGCAAGAACCCATAGATGTCCTAGAAGTAGATGGACGATATTATGGCTTTTCTGGTTGCCATCGCTACGAAGCTTGCCAACGTCTAGGGAAAGAAACCATCTTAGCCAGAGTTCGCAAAGCTCCCCAGAGCGTTTTGAAGATGCACCTAGCATAAGTCAGTAAACAGTTATAGGCTGACAAATGATAACTAAATAAATCACCAATTAGGAGAAAATTATGTCATCTCAACCACAAGTTTCGCCACTAAACATTGGTATTGACGAAGCCAGCAGGGCTAAAATTGCTGAAGGCTTGTCTCGACTGTTAGCTGACACCTATACACTGTATCTGAAAACTCATAGTTTCCACTGGAATGTTACAGGGCCAATGTTCCAGACCTTACACTTAATGTTTGAAACCCAGTATACAGAACTAGCTTTAGCAGTCGATTTGATTGCCGAGAGAATTAGAGCCTTAGGCTATCCTGCGCCAGGCACTTACAGCGAATATGTACAACTGAGTTCGATTCCCGAAACTCCGGGAGTCCCCAAAGCCAAAGAAATGATCCGCCTATTAGTAGAAGGACAAGAAGCTGTAGTCAGGACTGCGCGGTCTATCTTTCCTGTGTTAGAGGAGGTAAACGACGAGCCTACAGCTGATTTACTGACTCAACGGATGCAAGTACATGAAAAAACAGCTTGGATGTTGAGAAGTTTACTGGAAGAATAAGAAATAGGGAATGGGGCATAGGGGAGATCAGGAAAAAAGAACAAATGACAAATAACCAATGACCAATGATGCCTTATGCCCCACAATGATTTCACCCAAAAGCTACAAGATTTGATGCACCGGGCGGGTTTTTCTAGTTTTAAAGCCCTCAGTCGCGCCAGTAGTGTTTCAGAGTGGCAGATTTTGCAGTTACGCAGGGGAAAACTGGAGCAGATGCGAGTGAGTGTACTGCTCCAGCTTTCCCACATGTTACGGATATCATTAAGTGAACTGGTGACAGCTTTTTCAGTGGTGAGTATAACAAAAGAAAAAGATATTGACTCAAAACTCAGCACTAGTAAAGAAATTGCCGACCTGAAAAAAGAGTACCAGCGATCGCAAAGCCAATTAGCACAGCAGCAAGAGGTATTGCTGCAAGAATTCCAGCAGTCGAGTTTACAACTGCTGGAATCTTTGTTATTGCAATTCCCCACAGCCGCATATAGAGCTAGGGAAAATCCTGAGTTAGCGGCAGTCAAAATATTACCGTTGGTAGAAAAACCTTTAGAAAGATTATTACAACAGTGGGGAGTGGCAGCGATCGCACCTGTAGGTGCAGAAATACCTTATGATCCCCAATTACATCAATTAATTGATGGAAAATCACAATTGGGAGATATTGTCAAGGTACGTTACACTGGCTACCTGCAAGGGGATAAATTACTTTACCGAGCCAAAGTCAGTCCTGTGGAAAAAACCTAAAATTGCTACTCAATGTTAAAAAATTATCAACATTGGGAAAACTAAGGCTGAAACCCTTATACACAGGAATTCGGGCATGAACAAGGACAACAAAATCAATGAGTCCTTAGATACATTACAGGTACTCGCCAGTGAATGCCCATCGCAGCAAGCAGAAAATTTCACCTTTGATTTTCTCCTCCAAATTCTCAACGTTACAGAAGATCCCATTTTTGTTAAAGACCGCCAACACCGTTGGATATTGCTGAATGACGCCTTTGCTAGCTTTATGGGATGTGGTTCATCATCGGAATTGATTGGTAAATCAGCTGATGACTTCTTTCCACCAACCCAAGCTAAAGCGCTTTGGGAACAAGATGAACTTGTTTTCACTACAGGTATTACCAACGAAAATGAAGAATATTTTACCGATGTTCAAGGTTTGAGCAGATATATCTCTACAAAAAAATGCTTACTTGAAGATAGTCAAGGCCATCAGTTCTTGGTGGGAACTATTCGTGATACCACCCAAAAAAAGCTCATAGAAGCCAAAGACATCACCAAGTATCAACTCACAGAGCAAGCCCTGCAAAAAAGTGAAGCAAAATTGCAGAAGCTATCGGCAAACATACCAGGAATGCTCTACCAGTTTATGTTGAGTCCTGATGGCTCTGTCTCTTTTCCCTATGTGAATTCTCGCTCATACGAGCTATATGAGTTGACGCCAGAAGAGATTCAAAATGATGCTAGCTTAATTCTTTCCATAGTCCACCCAGATGATCGTCAGCAGTTTGAGCAATCCATTGCAATTTCTGCCAAGACATTACAACCTTGGCAATGGGAAGGGCGAATTGTTCTACCTGGTGGACAGGTTAAATGGCTACAGGGTACATCCCGTCCAGAACTACAAGCAGATGGGTCGATTATCTGGGATGGAATAATAACCGACATAAACCAGCGTAAGCTGGTAGAAGAAGCACTCCAGCAGGCTTACACAGAACTAGAAACAAGAATCGCAGAACGAACAAAAGAACTACAGGGTGAGATTGCAGAACGACACCAAAAAGAAGCAGAACTCAAAACTTCAGAGCAAAGGTTAGCACTTTTAATTCAACAAACACCAGTAGGTATAGTTATTTGGAATACCAAATGGGAGATTCAAGAATGGAATCCAGCAGCAGAAAAAATTTTTGGATACAGCAGAAGCGAGGTTTTAAACCGTCATTTTGGGTTTTTAGTTCCGGAAATTGCTAGAGAATATGTAGACCAAGCAATGGATGCTCTCCTACACTTGCAAGGAGAGACTGTGAGCATCAACGAAAATGTCACAAAAGATCATCAGACAATTATTTGCGAGTGGTACAACAACCCTTTAGTAGTTGAAAATGGTGAAGTAATTAGTATTGCTTCAATGGTGCTGGATATTACAGGCCGCAAGCAAGCAGAAATTCAATTACAGCAGCAAACAAAAAATTTAGAAACAGCCCTCCAAGAACTCCAGCAAACTCAAATGCAGCTTGTGCAAAGCGAGAAAATGTCTGGTTTAGGTCAACTGGTAGCAGGTGTAGCCCATGAAATTAACAACCCTGTCAACTTTATTTACGGTAATCTCACCCATGCCAATGATTATGCCCAAGACCTACTGCAATTAGTGCAACTCTATCAGCAATACTATCCTGATACGATACAGCCAATTCAAGAATTCACAGAAGAAATAGACCTAGAATTTCTCATCCAAGATTTACCTCAACTCCTCAACTCAATGAAAGTTGGTTCACAGCGCATTCGGGAAATTGTCCTCTCTTTACGCACTTTTTCCCGCATGGATGAGGCGGAAATGAAAGATGTAGATATCCATGAAGGTATCGACAGTACCTTGATGATATTAGAACACCGAATTAAAGCTAAACCTAACCACGAAGGTATTAAAGTTATCAAAGAATACTGCAACCTGCCCCTGGTAGAATGCTATCCTGGGCAACTAAATCAGGTATTTATGAATATTTTGGCAAATGCGATCGATGCATTAGAAGAATCAGTAGTTAAGGGTAAACAAACTAACAATCCTCAAATTTGTATTCGCACCCAACTACTAGAGTTGAATCAAGTCACTATTGGTATTGCCGACAATGGGATGGGAATATCAGAAGAAGTTCAACAACGACTCTTTGACCCTTTTTTCACCACCAAGCCTATTGGTAAAGGTACTGGCATGGGTTTGTCTATTAGCTACCAAATTATCTCACAAAAGCATAGCGGTACTTTGGAATGTATTTCACAGTTAGGAGGCGGTACTGAGTTCTTAATTACTATTCCCCTGAAACAAAAGTAATTCAGTACCTCACTGTTACCTTAAGTATCTATGCAAATTGACAGACAAAATTACAATTACTGCTCAATGATCCCAGTCTCTTAACTAGTATTTTTTGAATTTTATTTGCAAGTTTTAATTATCAAATCCGGAGTTTAATTTTAACTAGCTACTTAGTTATCAATTTATATTTAGTAGTTTTGCATTCAAACTTTATAGATAAATAGTTATTATAAATAATGCTTAATTATAGATTATTTACGATTAATATTTCATGACTTTATATTTGCCAAGCATCTTTCAAATGAATTATCATTGGTATATAATACTAAGACAATCACACCCTTTTTTACAAAAATCAGGAATAGAACATGATAGTACAACAAGAAGTACAAGTCGTAAAACTAAGTGGAATTATCAACACCGAACAATCCCAAGAACTACGGACAAGTATCACTGAACTTTTAGAAACAGGAGCAAAAATTGTTTTAGTTGATTGTCAAGATGTAACATTTATGGACAGTTCGGCTTTGGGTGCTTTGGTATTAGCTTTCAAAACTTTACGAGCAGCTAATACTAAACTTGTACTCTGCTCGATTAATGAACAAGTGAGAATATTATTTGAGTTGACTAGCATGGATAAAGTATTTGAAATTTTTCCGAGTCAAGATGAATTCCATCAAGCTATGCTCTCAAAAAACTAAATTAGTCGAACTTAATTTGCAATATAGATAAATCATCATCAAAAGCCTCGCTGGAGTTTAAAGCTATTAGGTAATTCAACACTTGGTCGAGCTGATGGTCAAGGTTATTTTGTAAACTAACCAGTAGCTGAATGAATGCATCTAAACCCCAAAGTTTGCCATCTGATTTAGTAATTTCGTAAGCGCCGTCACTGAAAATATAAAGGATGCTGGGGTTTTCAATATTACAAAACCCATCAACATATGTTGCTTCTGGAAACATACCAACTGGCATACCGGGGGTCCTTAAGAGTTGAACTACGGTATTGTTTGGCGATGTACCAGATATTAATATTGCGGGTGGATGACCAGCACTAGCATAAATTAACTGGCGCTTGGCTTTATTATAAACTCCATACCAAATAGTGAAGTATTTGTCATTTTGATAACTGATTTGGAAAGTGTCATTCAAAGCTCTTAATACATGACTTGGTTGATAATAATTCAAGCTTTTAAGAGCACGAGAGCGCAGTAAGTTTAACACCGAAATAGAGGGGAGAGTGGCTTTGAGTCCGTGTCCTGCGGTATCCAGTAAGTAAATTGCCAAGTAATCAGAGTCTAGCCAGTAGTAGTCGAAACAGTCACCGCCGAGTTGTCGTGAGGGAATGAATCGGGAATTGATGCTGAACGGATTGGTAGCAGGAAGTGGGAGAAGGGAACGCACGTATTCTGCGGCTTCTGCTAGTTCTGCTTCTAATAGCTGCTTTTGTGTTTGCAAATCCCGACTTAATTGATGCAAGCGCAGTCCTGCTCTTAAGCGTGCTTGTAATTCATTCTGCTCAATGGGTTTAGATATAAAATCATCAGCACCAGCATCTAAACCTTTGACGCGATCGGCAACTGAATCTAAAGATGTTAATAAAATAAAAAAAATGGTGGATAAATTAGGATCTGACTTGATGCGATGACAGACTTCTAGACCATTTACCCCTGGCATAATCCAATCACAAATAATGAGAGCTGGTTTGTAAATTAATACTTGATCAAGTCCTTCTTCACCATTATTAGCTATGATTACCTCATAACCCTGTTTTTCCAACATCCTTTTTAGAAGTATTTGGATTGAGCGATCATCATCAATTACTAAAATTCTAAACATGGAATAAGGTAGACAAAGCTAGTTAATAATTGGTGTAAAAATAAAAATAAAAAGATGTATGTTTAATCTGAATGAGCTAATAAGACCACTTCAGTAATAACATCAATCCCTTTGAAAATACCCATTAAGTTAATTATGGTGGAGAAAGTGGGTTTAGCCACAACAGCATACTGCGTTTTAGCTGGTTCAAGTCACGATATACTTCTTGTTTAAACCATTGCCCGATGGCATCAATAGGTGTGAAAGACGCTCCAGTTTGCCATTTAATATCTTGACCTAAGGGCGTGGTATGAGTTCCTGGTAAGGTTTGTACTGTAACCATTTCAGCAAAGCGCTCCTGTAAGATTTTACTTAAAGTCACTGATTGGTCGATGGTGTCATTACTAAATTTTATGATTAAATTGCGGCGAATATTATAGCGTTCTTGCACAAGCTTATTGGTTTCTAAAGGCGTAGGGGTAAATTCAACGATCGCTAAAGCAGAATTTAGTTGTTCTACTAGAGGAATAGCATCCTTAGCGGCGTAGTTGTTGAAAGATATGAGAATATTACCAGCTCGTTCTACAGCAAACAGACTACCAATCAGTAAATGGAGTTTGCACCCCATACTGTGTCCGACACCATAGGTGGGAAGATAAAGCTTGCGTAATGCGGCAGAATCGTATAAGCGTTCTAGGGTACGCTCAAAATTTAGTAGTACAGATTGAGCGATCGCCCGATGATCCAACGTATTCACAAATGGCGTAGCAATCACAACATACCCTTTACTGGACACCTGTTCTAGTACCCAACGATAAGTCAAGTGGGGGGCTGTAGCGACGAATGCACCTCCCAAGAAATGGATAATCCCAATGGGATTTGGGGGGATAAGCACCCAGTTACCTCTGATTTCTTTCCAATCCATACCGTTGAGCGATCGCTTACTTAACACCTCTTTATGTTAGACCGGAGACTGGGTATTGGGTACTGGGGTAACATCGTACATTTCCCAGTTCTGAGTCCTTGTTATTGCTGACTCTGCAACCTTTTCATTTCGTGTTGCACATCTAATGCAATCTGCAAGGCTTCATTGAGTAACCTTCCATGCTCAGTAGCTTGTTCATTAACCTGCATGGCTGTTAAAGTTGCTAAATTATTTACAAATAGTTCAGTATTGCTAAGAATAAAATTCCTATTTTCTCTCAAAATCTTTTCGGTTTTTAAAGCCCGAATCAAATCTGCTTTTGTCAGTTTCAGAGCTTCAATAACTCTTTGTCTTTCATTAATACTTACCCCTGGATTTCCCGCATCTTCTATTTGGTCATTGATATCTATGGCTTTAATAACGGCATTATATCTATCAACATCGTTTAAGAGAATCTGTAAAGAATGGGTCATATTAGTTTTGAGTATCTTACTGTTTTTTTTCCACAGTAAATATAAAACTATTTGAGTAATCCCACCAATCCACAAACCTAAGATGACAAATACTATCCAAGATGGAGCTATAATCCAGTTAGCAAATAGCCTCACAATAATATCGAAGATTAGATATCCAAAAACAAATATAGAAAAGCTAATAAAGACTACAGTAGCTCCCTCGGTTCCTTTAGCTTTTGTAATAATTTTCTTGACAAATCTTTTTAGAGGATTAGTAATGATTATGAGTTCATCTTTAACGGGTAAATTAGTCAGGTTTTGCAATTCTTTTTGACTAATTTCCAATCCCTGTAAATCATCCCGCACAGCTTTCCCCACCTCACCAAAATAGTTATTTAGTACAATATAGCAATCAATTTTCTAGAATAGTAATCAACTAGCTATTAAGTCTAAAAAAACAGGAAATTATTTCTAGTAGATAATAATTTCTTTTTCTGTACAGCAGAATACACTTTTGTTAATTTGTTTATGATTTGAATTGAATTGATCAATTTAAACAACGTATGCCCCATTTGTAAATCTTGGTAAGCAGAAAATCAACTATTTATGCTACTTTCACCAAGCCAAGAAATTATAGTAAAACATAGACCAAAGTTAGTAATAGACAGCTATTTCTTTATCTAATTTATACATGGAACTAGACCCATCTAATATTAAAAAATAGATGGGGGAGTATGGAACTCAGGAGCTTTCCAGGTCGTTACTTACTAGCTGGGAGCATTGTTTGCAATTGTCACGACACTCCACAGCGATTCAGGATTGCTCTGTACCATTCTAGCCAGTTGATCGCTTATGGGCAATGGTTTGTCTTCAGGATAGACTGAATACTTTTGGCAAGTTCTATCCTGACTGTAATAATTGATGGCAGGAAAACAAAACTTACTCATAAACTTAGAGCAAAATAGGTAGTAATTTACGGTGATTAGTTGCTGATTACTATCATTTTAATTACACCAGAATTTGCTATACTCAGTATAAAGTATCTTTTGTAGCTAAATCAAAACACGTTGTCATTAGAGGTTAATACATTTGCATCACCAGCAACACATTAACTGAGTATTGGATACTTTTTGACTTTTGAATTTCGCGCAGTGGTAATAGTGGCTGACTCTTACCTGCATTCATGTTATGTAGTGTGCATCATGAGCCAGATGAAGCCAGAGGCTAGAAGGAACTGTGAGTAGAAATATCCTGTTGTATTGAGTATAGTAGATCAAAAAGGTAGTATATTCAGCCCTAATACTGAGAACTTCAACAAATGATTCCTGTTTGAGGAATCATCCTAAATTTAGTGTCAAGATTAAGGATAGGACTGAGACAAGTCAAACAATGTTAGGAAATTTACTAGACGGGCGTTATCAAGTCCTGCGAGTTCTGGGTGGAGGAGGATTCGGTCAAACCTACGTAGCCCAAGATACCCATCGGCCAGGGTATCCAAAGTGTGTTGTCAAACATCTCAAGCCCGTTACTCATGACCCGGAATTTCTCAAAACTGCCAGACGTTTATTTACTAGTGAGGCAGAAACACTAGAACAGTTGGGAAACCACGAGCAGATTCCCAGACTTTTAGCCTATTTTGAAGAAAACCAAGAGTTTTTCTTGGTGCAGGATTTTATTGAAGGGCATCCTCTCAAAGCAGAATTATTGCCTGGTCAACGGTGGACAGAAGAACAAGTGATTCAACTTCTGTATCAGCTGCTAGTTGTCTTGGAATTTGTTCACAGTAAAAAAGTTATCCATCGTGATATCAAACCAGAAAATATTATTAGAAATCAAAAAGACGGTAAGTTAGTGCTAATCGACTTTGGAGCAGTCAAGCACATTCAATCACAATTGCTGATGACTCAAACGCATACAGATACTACTATTGCCATTGGTACACCTGGATATATGTCCACAGAACAGGGAAGGGGCAAACCTCGTCCCAATAGTGATATTTATTCTCTGGGCATCATTGGTATTCAGGCGTTGACAGGTTTGCATCCCAGACAATTGGAAGAAGACCATGATACAGGAGAGATTTACTGGCAGCATCAGGCTACAGTCAGTCCAGGTTTAGCAGAAGTATTATCGAAAATGGTGCTGCATCACTTTAAAGAACGCTACCAATCAGCGACAGATGTTCTCCAGGCAATTCAGCAGCTTAGTACTGAAATAGGAGAGCAATCAACTCAAGTATCTCAAGTTTTAATTTTACAACAACAGGCAGTTGTACAACCATTTAGTACTAATATTTCTAGGATTTCTGTAGAACAATACAATCACTTAGAAAACATTCTTTTGGAACTTGTGGGTCCTGTCGCCCCAACATTATTAAGGCAGCTAGTGATATCAGCACCTAGCTACGAGGAATTAGTAGATAGTTTGCAGATTCATCTAACAGGGCAAACACAAATTGAATTTAAGCGAAAAGCTATGTTGCCCTCGAAAGAATCTAGTACTAAAAATCAACCTAAAACTCAGAATATATCAATAACACCCCCAATTCCTCAGCCTCAAACCAATATATCAGATGATGCAGTCAGCGAAAGCTTTGTACGTCAATGTGAAGGAGAGTTGATTAGTTTAATTGGGCCAATTGCTACTTTTCTGGTGCAAAAAGCTGTTAAATCTTCTCCTGGTATTTCTCGCTCAGACCTAGTAAGAATTCTGGCAGCAGAAATAGCTGACCCTCAAAAAGCTTTACAATTTCAGCAGCGCTTACTTGCTTAAAATTTGAAATTACTGGCTCTCCTGGTTTAGTAATTTCATGGCTATTTCTAAACTAGATTTCATGCGATTAAATGCGGCTGCTAAACCACCAATTTCATCCTGAGAATCTTCATCAAAATTCGTATCCATATCACCTGTGCTGACTCTTTGTGCTATTTTTTCTATTTTCCTAATTCGCTGAATCACAGATTTTTTAATTAAGAAATTAATTAGCAATAAAATCACGGCAAAGACAGCAATTACAATCCCCATGATTAAAGACCAAGTTTTCTGGGCACTATCAAAAATATCTGCTGACGGCACAGAAATTATTTGGGAAGTGACAATTTCATTGAGTTTCCATCCAAAACCGTTGTCTGAGCCATAGGTTGCTAGCTGACTTTTAGGAGCTTGATCTGGTGTAGAATGGCATCGCAGGCATTTCGGATCTTTGATCGCTAGCGGTCGCGCAATGTAAAATACTTTACCTTGAGGCAAATCACGAAAGCCGGAAAGTTCCTGAAGCTTGGCATCATTGCGAAAACGCTCGACAATTTTAGCTTCAAAGTTATCAGCTTTGTCTCGCAAATTAGTGGGATTCAGAGTTGCCTCTTTATAAAGGAGGTTTTTATATTCGTCATTTTTACGTAGATTTTCAAATACCTCTGTAGCAGAGTAAGATGGTATAGCTTCGGCGATGAAAGCTGCCTCGGTTTCTAGCCTCTCTGACAGTAAGGGATTGATCCGATTTTGTGTATAGGTTCTGATTGAGTTCATAGTTTGGATGAGAACCAGTGCCTTATTAGTCACCTCGCTTTGTGCTCTCTGTTGCAACACACTGGATAAGGCAGCACCACTTATGAAAATGCTAACTAAAAAAACTAGCATTAAGAGTAAGTTAAATTTAGTCCCTATTTTTAAGTTTTTTAACATCTTCTTGTGAAAAATAAATTTTCCAAATTAGTCTGGTATTTTACCGTAATTTAAATATCATTTATAGTTATTGTAGGGTAAATAAATATTAATTTTCCATTTGAGGATAGCTAGATATTGCCTCTAATAAGTTTAACTAGACTAAATAGCAAGAAAATTATTTCCTTAACTATATCTAGTGATGCATTGGCGATTTTCACGTCGTTTTTTTCTCTGGCAACAACTATCCTGGATAGTTGCTGGATGCACATCAACGCTAAAACCTACGGGTATATTAACTATTGGCGTGATCAACTATGGTGGAGGAGAAGAAATAATTAAGCAGTACACTCAGTTTAATCGTTTATTAGGTGAAAAAACCAAAGCACACATTCGTCTAGAGCCAACTTTCAATGAAAATAAAGCGATTGAGCGCTTAGAGGCTAACGCTTGGTCATTAGTGTTTGCTCCACCAGGGATAGCTGCGATCGCCATCTCTCGTCATCAATACATTGGTCTTTTTCCTTTGGTGGGTGTAAGTAATTTGCGCTCAATTTTTGTAGTTCGCAAAGACAGTCCTATCACAGACTTGCAACAACTACAGGGTCAAATAGTCGCTTTAGGCCAACCAGGTTCAGCAACCGGATATTATTTTCCTCTTTATAATCTTTTTGGTCTGACACTAGCTGAAATATTGTTTACGCCTGCACCGAAAACAGTCTTAGAATTGGTAGCGGAAGGCAAAGCTGCGGCTGGCGCTGTTTCCTTGGCTGAATTTAATCTCTACCGTTCACGATTGCCATCGACTGATTTTCGCATTCTTCACACAGATCCGCACTATGTTCCGGCTGGCGTGGTTTTAATTGGGCCGACTGTAGAACGTAACCGCCAAGAATTTATTCGCAAAATCATGAATGATTTTCCTTCAACATTCGCGCAAGAAGTGGGGTATGTGCCTAATGGCAAGATACCAGATTATCAATACATGATTTCTATTGTTGAGCGGGTAAGAGCGATCGCTGCCAATGTGCAAAGCAAGCCTGCGCGGTTATTTTGATTTAGGTGCTTTCATGTCGGGTTTTGACGCTGAATATGGGGAGGTAACTCTGTAACTACTAAAACACTGATGCTCGCTTCTGTAATTGCAAATCAAAGCGTTCTCCTGGGGTGGGTTCAATCACTCGTGTCGCCAAATTATGCTGCGCTAGCAAAGAACGAAATTCTGCAATACTTCCCCCAGCCTTCAGAAGTTTCATCAGCAAACCGTCAAATACTACATCCCCTCCAGCCGCAGTGGAAAGAATTACTTGCGGTTCTAACCATCTCGCTACTTGTAGCGCACTATTTGTTCCTTTAATAATTGGCCCTACAAAAGGTATCGCCAAGTCAATGAGCGGCGTAATCACCACATCAACTGGTGCTAACTGTTTAACTTGTGGGGAATGAGTTCCATGAGGCTCATAGTAGAGGGTGAAACCACTCTCTAATTCTTTGAGGAGATAACCATTTTCTACTAAATTCGGGCCAATGAGAGAGCCGGGAGTGGCTTGAATTTCTACTTGATTATTCAACTTAAAGGTTTCACCATGAGCCAGGGCTGTGACAGATGTGTAACCTAACCCTTTTACTACTTTTGCTGCATTGGGAGAACCAACAACTGGAATTTGGTGGTCAAGCTGTTTGAGTGTTGGTGGATGAGCATGGTCTTCTAAACCCTGAGATAGCAGAATCAAGTCAATGTTTTCTGGTATTGGGCGTTCTTGAAGTTTGTCACCTTTAAATAACCAATCTAAATTACTGAAGGTTAAGGAACCTACAAGCCAAGGATCAAGTAGTATCCGTTTTTCTGCGATTTCAATCAGCCAACTATTGCTGTCTAACCAAGTTAAATGCATAACACAGTAAACATAACGTCTATATTAATTATTATGAAGTAGTTTGTACTTATGTGACTGGAAGTAATTGCACTTAAGTAAACAATTTAAATCGTGCCAACTGAGCAGCGATCGCTCCTGTTAAAATCTGACTGAGTTCGGTGCTGTCTTGGAATTGCAGAATTTGCTGTTTGGGTAAGTCAAAAGAAAATTCCCCTTCCAAGTCTGGGCGTTGCATCTGCGCTAGTAAAATCTGTTCCGTGCGCTTACTCTGAATTGCATAGCCAATTTCAATACAGACATTGGGACTAGGAATCAGTTTAGGGGAGGCTTTGCCATCAATGCTGGCAATGGGCGTGGTATCCGCAATAAACAACAAACTCTTACGAATTTTTCGCAAAATAGCCAGGTTCAGCCGCACAGGCCCATCTCCTGGGCGGTAGGATTCTACTAATGATAGAGAAATACGCGATCGCAAATTCAACGTTTCTAAACTAGTTTGCAATTCCTCTCGCAAAGCCTCCCTCGCTGGGGCATACTCATTTTGATGGCATAAAAAAATCGTTGGTTCTAACTGCGCTAATACTGCTTGCTTAGTGAAATAAATTTCATGACTAATCAAATCAATGTTAGCTACGCAATAGCCACCACTACCTTCAATATAAAACTCAATATTTTCCCCTTCCAGATAGCGCCCAAACCAAGTAGATTTTCTGACTTCATCACTGTCTTCGAGAAAGTCCGCGCGCAGTCCTGATTTCAGTAAGCTTTTTTTACTGAGGCGAATATCTGGCTGGCGCTTTTCCACTTCTGGAATCGGCTCATAATCTTGGATATACCACGCTCTGAGCGCAATAATAGACATAAGGTGTTATTTTAAATGTCTCTTGTGATTTAACTTCGTAACAAGCTTACACCCTGGTGTACGCTTACACAAAGCAACAACCCAGATTTTACTAGCTGAATGGTTTTCTGTGCTTGTTTATTCTATCCAGGGATGCACTCAGTCTCATCAGTTTAAATGCACAAGTCAGAGGATATTGATTACCAAAATATGTAGTGCGGGCTTCTAGCCCGCTTCCTGGACATTAGGGAGCAAGATGCTCCCACTACAAATTTTATTTTTGCAAAATTGGGATGTTCCCGCATTCACATTCGTAATGTAGTTGGGTTTATTCTCATACTTAGTCAAATTAAAAGCGATGCTTGCTACATTTTCCACGAATATCTATGCATTTCTGATCAATGAAAACTCTTTTGCAACAAATGCTTTGACGTTTTCAACAACCGCTTATCTGTTTATAACAACAGCTTAAACAAAACTTATGAATGGCTTCACGTTTTCAACAAACGTCAATGCATAAGTAACAAATGCTTTGGCGATCGCCATAAAATCACAAATGACAAATAATAGACTTAGCCAGTAGACTTTATTCGCACTTGTCTACCCACTGAAGTCAAAATTATAATGATAAAAATCTGTTAATCAATTTCACAGTTTGCTCAACACCATTTTCTGCTTGTATTTTCTCACTCAGGGATAATGCACGCTGACGCATTTCCTGATCATTGACTGCAACTTGAATTGCGGCTGCTAATTTTTCTGCTGTTAAATGTTTTTTAGGAATTGGTTTCGGCCCGACTCCCAGTGCTTCGACTCGCTGACCCCAAAAAGGCTGATCACCAAAGAAGGGAATAATTACATTGGGAACCCCTGCTTTCAACGCCGCCGCAGTTGTCCCAGCACCACCATGATGGACAACAGCCGCAACTCTGGGAAATAACCAATCATGAGGAACCGCTTCTAGCTTCAAGACATCATCAGGTAAATCTGCGTTGCTTATACCACCCCATCCGGTGAGCAAAATACCACGCTGACCAGTGTTTTTTAAAGCAGTTAAGACAATTTCTGTGAGTTCCGATGGATTTTGACCAGTCATGCTACCGAAACCAACACACACAGGAGGTTTACCAGCTGCGAGAAAATCTAGGAGTTGGAGAGGGGGGACGAAGTTGGCAGAAGTGTCTGAAAACCAGTAACCTGTGACAATTGTGCGGGAATTCCAGTCATTTGGTCGAGGAATCACCTGAGGACTGTAAGCGTACAAAATCGGCGTCGAGTTACCATGACTACCGATAATTTCTTTCTCAGTCCAGAAACGAGGTTTTAAGCCGAGACGTTCCTGACGCCATTGATTGATCACATGTAAATATGGCGCTGTTAAAAGTGGTAAAAGTTGATAAGTCAGTTGATTGTACCAACCTCCTTTTAAGTTAGGGAAAATAGGGCTAGGAAAAGCAGTGGTGGGAGTATACAAAGGTAAGAATAGACTCAAAAAGCCCGGTATCTGCAATTTTTCAGCGATATGATATCCACCTAGGGCTTTGGGA
>JAHHHF010000034.1 GCA_019359495.1 Goleter apudmare HA4340-LM2 | reverse complement strand
TATTACTATTTGTTGGGTCTCTGGTGGCTATGCTTTTTTCTGCTCGTCACTATAAACAGGATTAATCATTCATTTATTCGCGAGTCTCACTCGCGAACTATTTTCTTTTTGTCCAAAGTCCAATAATCTACATTCGACTGTTGACTGGTTCCGGAAAAAACCAAGTGCTGCGGGAAAAATTTCTGTACCCATAAAAAACCCTTGAAAGCATGATGAAGTTTTCAAGGGTGAGTCACAAACAAAGCGAGAAGTTAGCAGCAAACCCTTCTCTGCCAAAGTAATGTTATGAAGCTAGTGCTACTTCTACCAATTCCTGCAATTCACCTTTTTGGTACATTTCAATCAGGATATCGGAACCGCCAATGAATTCCCCATTGATGTACACCTGGGGAATTGTCGGCCAGTTGGAATATTCTTTGATTCCCTGACGGATGTCGGAGTCTGATAGCACATCAACAGTCTCGAAGGGCACTCCCAATGTATTGAGAATCTGCACCACGTTGTTGGAGAAACCACATTGGGGCATCAACTTATTACCCTTCATGAAAACCAAAATCTTGTTCTGTTGTAGCAAGTTGTCAATTTTCTCTTTGAGTTCTGGCGTCATGGTTTTTGTTTCCTAATTTTGCTTTATAGTCAACCGTCAATCGTCAATAGTCGGTATTGTTTAGTTGTGAACTGGGAACTACTGACTTGAGGACACGGCTGTTGTCTGCCAAGCTTCAGGAGTATATGTTTTTACTGCCAAGGCATGGATGGCTTCCGTTGACAGCGCTTGTTGCAACGCCCCATAAACTAACTGATGCTGTTGCACCAGTCTTTTTCCTGCAAACTGCGATGAAACTACTGTCACCTGATAGTGGTCGCCACCACCAGTTAAGTCCTCTACCTGAACCTGGGCGTCTGGCAGTTCCGATGTGATCATTGCCTCAACCTGTTGCGGACTAATCATCGCAATTCCTGAAAAAAACTTCTTTTCTATTATTAACAGATACTGATATACAGAAGCTGCCTTACCAATCACAAGTTTTAACAAGTTTTGGCAAGGTAGGAGTGAGGATTGGAAAGGAGCACGAGTTAACGTGTTTATTTTTGCGATGAGGAAGAGGGAGGATTACCGCCTTGTCGGGGATAGGGGGCGTCAACAAAACCCAACTCAAACAGCTGTTGATAGGCTTTTTTGCCTAATTCTCGCGTCGGGTTTTGGCTCTTAATAATTTGGATTAATAAGGGTACAGCTAATTCTGGCTGGTTTTGCGCCCGATGTACTAGTGCTAGCCGAAAAGTAGCCTCATCTCGTAGTTGGGCAGTATTTAGGGCCTTTGTACGCTGAGAATCAGAAACTTTGTTATCGATTCCAGAAAAGCTAGAGTTGAGATCCTGATAAAAATTAGACAGTTGATTAAAGACTTGACGTGCTTCTTGGAGTTTTTTCGCTGCTACGTCATATCTTTGACCAGAAACGGCGTCTTCTGCTTCTTTGAGGAGACGATTACCACTGTCAATGCTCAGTAGGCTGTTGTTTTGCGTTATGGGACGCAAAGTATTGGGGTCGTTGGGGTCAAGGGGTTGTGGTGGTTGGTTCTGAGCCTGAACAGGTGATAGCAGACTGAGGGCTGCTATGAACGAGATGGAAGTGAGGCGAATCCAGGGAACAGCTGCTGCTAGGTTCATGGGGTCAATATTGTGCGACAAATATACAGGAAATAAATGGAAACTTCGGGTATCTTAACTCTGTTTTCGTTTTTGACAAAGCAAAGCAACTTAACTAAGTTCCTCTGATTTAGACCGAAAATCAGTTGAGTTGAGTTCCCATAGCCCTATATAGTACATAAAACTGTCCCTATGAGCGATCGCATTAATTCGTCTGATGTTACCAACACAGGTATGCCAGCCAGCAGCTTTGGCTTGGTTTTACAACGCGGTGGTGAAGAATTAATTTTAGAAAAGGCGCTAGACTGCTTCACTGTCCGGATGGCTGGGGATTTTGCACCGGAATATTTATCCCAGGTAAGTTGGGGTGTTTGGCAACGCAGTATCCCCCAAGCAGATATTGAATTGTTTACAGTGGCGCCAGACCAGTTAGAAACGGCGATGTCTCAAGCCCGTGCGGCTGAAGATGTGATCTTTGCTAGTCATGTTTACAAACTCCAAGTCAATCCTGGGACTTTGGTCTATCTTAATGACCACGTAACAATTCAATTTGACTCTGGGGTTGACTCTGCCACAATTGATGCCATCACAGCCAGATTTCAACTTATCCAGGAAAAACCTGTTGAGGGTTTACCGAATACTTTCGTGTTTCGTGTCAGCAAACAAGCTACAGAAAATCCCATCAAAATCGCTAACCAGTTGCAAGGACTTCCAGAGGTGCTAGCTGCGGAGCCTAATATTTTAGTGCAAACTGAGCCGCATTATAAACCTCGTGACCCCCTCTATCCTCAACAATGGTATCTCCATCACAACGGCGGTAATCAATTGGCTGGGGGTTCTCATATTGCTGTAGAACAAGCTTGGGATATCACTCGCGGTGTGCGTTCTGTGGTTGTGGCTGTGGTGGATGATTCTTTTGATTTGAACCACTCAGATTTTCAAGGAAGTGGGAAAATTGTTGCCCCTAGAGATTTTAAGGACAATGACTTTTTACCTCTGCCTGGTAACGATCAGGAACCCAGTCACGGTACTGCTTGTGCAGGGTTAGCGGTGGCGGAAGAAAATGGCGCAGGAATTGTCGGAGTTGCCCCTGGTTGTGCCTTCATGCCGATTCGGACTACTGGATTCTTGGATGATCAATCTATTGAAGATATCTTCAACTGGGCTATAGATAAGGGTGCTAGTGTGATTTCTTGTAGTTGGGGGGCATCGGCAATTTACTTCCCACTGTCTTTGCGCCAACGTGCAGCTATCACCCGTGCTGCTACCCGAGGACGCAAGGGTAAAGGTTGTGTAATTTTGTTTGCGGCGGGTAATGCTAACCGTCCCCTCAACGGCACTGTGAATGAACGCAACTGGCCGAAAAATCTTTTGGCAGGTAATACTCAATGGTTAAGTGGTTTTGCGGTGCATACAGATATAATTGCCGTGTCAGCATCGACTAGTTTGGGCAAAAAAGCTGCTTACAGCAATTGGGGAACTAATATTGCAATATGTGCCCCTAGTAACAATGCTCCACCAGGTATGTGGTTTCAGGGTGCGGGTTTTATGCAGACACAACCTGCGATCGCATCTTCTCTGGCTGGATTAGGAATACTCACCACCGACCAAATTAGCACCGCAGGTTATGCGCCTGGTGACTTTAGCAATAATTTTGGTGGTACTTCCAGTGCTACCCCTGTAGTTGCTGGAGTGGCAGCGCTAGTTTTGTCAGCAAATCCTGACTTAACGGCCTCACAAGTTAAACGAATTCTGCAAGAAACAGCCGATAAAATCGTCGATGCCAATCCAGACCCGCAACTGGGTGTACGTGCAGGAACATACGATGCTAGCGGTCATTCCCAATGGTTTGGTTATGGCAAGGTAAATGCTGCTAAGGCCGTGCAAGCAGCAGTACAACTACGTGCCGTTGTGCCGAGTGTGACCAAGCAAATTGGGGGTAAGAATAATAGCCTTTTAGCGATCCCAGATAACAACAGACAAGGAATCAAAAGTGCGATCGCCATTGCTGATACTAGTACAGTCCAAGATATTCAAGTCACGGTTAATATCACCCACGATTTTTTAGGTGATTTAGAAATTTATTTAATTGCTCCTAATAATCAACAGGTGTTATTACAAAATCGCACCCTAGGTCGCCGCACCGATTTACAAACAACTTACACAGTGCGATCGCATCCAGCCCTGAGACAGCTATTATCCTTATCAGCCAGAGGGCAATGGCAGTTGTGGGTCATTGACTATGCACCACAAGATATAGGTAGACTCAACAACTGGGAATTAAATTTGGAAATGTAGTAGCGGGGAGCAGAGGGAATAACCCTTGACTCTTGACCAATGACAAATAACAAAATCAAGAATTAGGAATTTCTGCAAATGCATGAGTGGTGATTTCTGATTCTTGATGGCTTAATTGTTGTAACACCCTTGCTAAGTCAGCAGTGAGGTATTTGGCATTTTGTTTTACACAACCATTGTTATAGTCTGAGACTTTGATCGCTGGAGCAATGTTTATAGTGACATCAGTGCCCCAGTTAGGGTAGGGGCGACTGTAATTAATGCTAATGGGTATGACTTTGACCTCTAACCCAGGTTGACTAGATTCAGCACTCAAAGCTAGGCGCGCAATTCCTGGCTTTAATGGGTGAAGTTCACCATCACGGTATATATTCCCTTCAGGAAATATTACCAAGGTTTTCCTTTGCAACAACAGTTCCACCCCGTGGCGCAGAGTTCTAATTGATGGATTTTGAGGATTGACCGGAAATCCCCCTAAGCGTCGTACAAACCAGCCTTGCAGTCCTTGACATTCTGTACTAGTCACCATAAACCGTAAATCTTTTCCTGTCCTACAACCCATAGCGGCATAGGGTACTAGTAAAGCATCCCAACGCGCTCGATGGGTAGGTGCAAGGATTACAGGGCCAGACTGAGGAATATGTTCTTGCCCAATAATTTTAATGTGGCGAAAAAAAAATGGTAGAAGGAAGTGACGTCCTAATAGATACGCCAGAGGCCCCAACGAAGGGGAAACCCGCGAGGTAATATGAGCTACCTTAGCTGTTGCTGGGGTATGCACTAGTTCTCGCTGGCGGGTACGGTCTGCAGAGTAAAATTCCATCATGACGGTGGCTGCTGATGATTCGGTAATATATGGTAAGACCTTGATTAGTTACACCGTAGATTTTCTTCCGTGACTTGTGTCTTACCTATTGGACAGTTTCACCTCTGTCTGCTATTTGCGTTTTCTTCGGGTAGCAAACCAGGCTTGTAATTGCTGACGACAAACAGACTCTAAAATGCCTCCAATCACGTTCAGGCGGTGATTAGAAGCAGCACTGTCGGGAATGTTGGCAACAGTACGAATCGCGCCAGTTTTTGTATCGTCCACTCCGTATACTAATAGTTTTATACGGGCCTGAACGATCGCACCTGCACACATGGGGCAAGGTTCTAAAGTTACATAGAGGGTACATTCATGCAGACGCCAAGTCTGTAAAATTTGAGCAGCTGCCCTGAGAGCGAGAATTTCTGCATGAGCTGTAGGATCTTTGTCACGTTCTTTCCTATTTTCGCCTTCTGCGACCAAATTGCCCGATGAATCAATAATTACGGCACCCACAGGAACTTCACCAGCGTCACCAGCAGCTTGCGCTAGTTCTACAGCACGACTCATCCATTTTTGGTGTATCAAGTATTCTGACATGGGCATGGGGCATAGGGCATGGGGCATAGGCTTGTACGCGATTCATCGCGTCTCCTGTCTTCTGATCTTCTGATTCTTGAGCAACAACAAATGACAAATAACCAATGAAATAATTCTTCTGAAAAACGGGAAGACTATGGTTACTCCCTTGTGTTATCAGCTAACGGGGAATTTTCCATGTAAATCGTGAACAGAAAATGTTAAAAAAACCACTGTTTAATTTATTGATTCTGCCTTTCTCTTTAGTACCTTGCTTGGGTGTGGCAATGCTTGCTGATTCCCAGGCTAATGCTTTACCAGGACAAAGTACAGAAGAAGTAACTACTTGGATTCAAGCACATCCCACATTACGCCCTGGACGTGGGGAGCAATTATTTGTGCAAAAGAGTGATACAGCCGCCCAGAGGTTTACTTTTTTGGCATCGGTGTTAGCTCCGGGTAAAGTGGAATTTACTAAAGACCGGAGTAAAATTCGCTCAGAGCGCATTACTATGTATGATGCTGTTAACGGCGTCACCCTTGAGCGCTTCCAAGAATCATTGCGAGTGATTTATGGGTTGGATGTCTATCAAGATTTTAAACGCGCTCAAATGCTTTATGAGTATCCCAACCAGAGCGCAATTAATGCGGCTCGTTTTGCTAAAACTCCGATTCGGGAAGCTTTACAAGGAGAATTACGTGTAGGCGATCGCTATGCCTATTGGGTAGAAGTTGCCCAACCTAAAGCTGGCAAAGCTTTCACTGGTCAAATTATAGTTTTTCTCAAAAGTGACTTAGATAAGTTAGAAACGGAACTGCGGAATCGTTAATCTAACGTGAGTTCCATAGATTCAGAAAAACCCCCCTCTAGACCCCTCCCCGCAACCTACGCCGTAGCCCCGCAACGGGGAGAGGCTAAAAAAGGCTAAAGCCTTGAGATTTCATCCTCAATAGTCATTGAGCCTTTCTAGTGCGCTCCAAACACGCCAGTAGGTGGAGTTAACCACTTGTTAGTAAAAATACTTTCAGTTGCTAAAGAAATTCTCAGCAAGTCTTCTTTTAGCAGTGGTGGCCACTCAACCCCGGCTTTTCGTCCTACAGCAAATAGCTGTTGAGCCTTGATGCTTAACTGATACAAGGCGAAAGCTAACTCTCTGTCTAGGGTAGAGGCTTCTTTGAGGGCTTCAAACACCACTTTTAACGCTAACAAAATCGAGGTGATCTGACCGGGAACAGGCGGTTTTCCCTGTTGCATACGTGTTAACAGGGCTTCTGGGTTGTTCTCGGTTATTGTCGTCTGGTCTATGAGGATTTTGCGAGCTGTTTCGTAATTCATTCATCCAGCTTACCCTAGATTATGCATCGGTAGTAATACTTAGTGATATTTACATACATAATTTTTTCAAGGGCAATCATGTTTGAACCTTTTTGGTGAAACATAAGCTTTTAATCCCTATTAGGGAGTTATGTTAATTGAAATACAGGAATATCGTTAACTAAAGATAAATTCTTGATGTTTCAATCCCTAATAGGGATTTAGGTTAATTGAAATTTAATCCTGCTCCTATCAATCTCCCCATCCAACAGTCAACAGTTTGCGATCGCTAAAGATGATTTGTAGTGCGGGCACCTTGCCCGCGTGAGCGAGACGCTCACACTACTAAATATTCAAATCCTTGACACTGCGATCGCACTTGTCCACTGAGCGAAGTCGAAGTGCTGCCCCATCTCCGCCGCGATGCCTACGGCGGCAAGCTACGCACTGGCTATCCGTATATTCCGAAAAATCCAATAAACGCTTGATTAATGAGCAGATAAGAAGAAGACGCAATAAGTCTGAATCAGAAAACGACAAAATCATTACTTGATAGGATCTACTCTACCAATGCCCAATTCAAGCAATTGTTCTTTTACTCCGTTGCGGTCAACGCAGTAGTAGTATTTCTTGTTGCGAAGATTCGCCAGGTAATAGCCCGATCGCCCTCCATTAATTCGGAATAGCTCGATGATTATTTGTTGTTCGGTAACACCATAAATTACGCTAATGTCTTCATGATTAACTGTACTGTTAACCACCAAGACTTCAAGATTTTTGATAAACCAGCGTCCATTTCTGCACTCAAATATGCGAAAGTGACTTGGATAGATAATGGTCAAATCATCCATAAGATAAAATTTGATAGAATGAGCAAGGAAAGCTTCTATGTGAGGTAGGGGCTTTAAATTAACTAACTATCCTGTTCGTCATCGTTGTCTCTTAGCTCTTCTGGAGCATCTTCCGCAGGAATGATCTCCCGCTCACCTGTGCCTAGGTTTTCCTTGAACCAGTCAGGGTCAGTTACCAAATTTTCCTGCGGAATCTTTTCGTAAACATCGATGTCGTTGGGGTTGACATCTTTGTTATGTCCGTTTCCAGATTGAGTCATTTACCTCCTTATGAGGGGTGTAACATTTTGTCCCTCATAGTTATATTTTAATTCATATCCTTAAAAGCGTCAACCACTTATCGAATCAATTTGTGGGATTTTTGGTAGGGATTAATATTAATTTTCCTTCAGCGATCGCATCCAACATCTTCCCTGTAGACCCCTCGTCATCATAAACATAGCCAAAGCCTTTGGCGATTTCTTTAAGTTTTTCTGCTGTCCCTTCCCCAACCCTTGCATGTAAGTTTGTTCGGTCTAGCTTCCTTCTGCCTGCCATAAGGTAGTTCGTTTTAGTGGTTTACGTTTTTAGGATAACATACACGCATGAAAAAAATCGGCAACCGTTGCCGATTTTAATTGATTGATTTGCTCTAAAACACTTTTTTGTTTATTCTGCAAGGGTTCTAGTGTTTAAGAGAAGGAAAAAGCGATTTGCTTTTAAACACTAAATTCTTCTCGCCGAAGCCATCACAAAATTCCTTCCCAGATACCCTTGGGCCGTACTCTCAAGTAATCCCACCCAAGAGAGCATTTCTATCTGCTGCTGCCAGATCAAGGCTTTTGTGGGATGGATTTCGAGGATGCTAAGTATAGCTGATGCGAATATTCTCTTAGGGGCAAGGGAAGCCCCGGCGCTACTTTGGCTAAATCCTTCCAGATCCACATCCCAGCAGCCAATACAAATGCAGCTACCACCACGGTAGAGGCGAAAAATCGCCACACGATGCGAAAGTATAGGCTCCCGGATATGATCGCAATAAGAAAGGCACTCCGTTGAATTCTCCAGCCATCTCCGCTTCAATTTCTCGCTTGGAATCCAGAGTGAGCAATAAGTCCCAATCGCTATCTTTGGGGACGATTCTATATGTATCCACCGCTCCTGGAGTGAGGCGCTCAACTCGCAGGATGGCGCAGTGTTCACCGTAATATCGCTTGAGAATTCTGGGCGACTTTCGGCGTTGTTTGCGGAGTTTACTTGAGATCCATCGAATAAGGGATCTGAGCCATTTGTGAGTTCGCACATTATTTAGCGCCGGGTAAATTTGAAATAATTATTTTCGCCAGGGCATCTGTGGGTATCCCTAAAATTCCAGCGATTAATATAGTGCAGGGATAAAAAATATGCGCTGATATTTCACGAGTAGCAGCTTCGATTTTGAATTTTCCATCATCAAATTTCACGGAAAAATCAATTGAATTGCCTGCTAATAATAATGTGAGAAATAAGGCAGTTTCAATCCCTGATAGGGATTTAGGTTAATTGAAATCTGAATTGCGCCTTCACCACATCTATGCTGCAAACGGTTTCAATCCCTGATAGGGATTTAGGTTAATTGAAATGCTGATACCGTTTGGCAGCAGCCCAGAGGATTTTGTTTCAATCCCTGATAGGGATTTAGGTTAATTGAAATTAGTTACCCTAACCTCCCGCTCTGTAGGCACTGTCTTGTTTCAATCCCTGATAGGGATTTAGGTTAATTGAAATTATCGAGTGAGAGACTATAAAGGCTCTCTCGAAAAGTTTCAATCCCTGATAGGGATTTAGGTTAATTGAAATTATCTTTACGCCTTTGGGTTTGGTTATGCCTGTTGTTTCAATCCCTGATAGGGATTTAGGTTAATTGAAATGCAAGGAGTTTTTCTCTGACAACTTAGGCGAGGCGTTTCAATCCCTGATAGGGATTTAGGTTAATTGAAATTCAAGAAATTACGGTTAATGTCTTGGAATACTCCGTTTCAATCCCTGATAGGGATTTAGGTTAATTGAAATTTTATCAAGAAAAGTTCCCTGCCTCAAGAATTGTTGTTTCAATCCCTGATAGGGATTTAGGTTAATTGAAATTTCACGCGCCGCCAGTTCGGCTTGTTGGGCGTACCACTCGTTTCAATCCCTGATAGGGATTTAGGTTAATTGAAATAATAAAGCATATTCGTTTGTTGCGTGCCATCCTCTGTTTCAATCCCTGATAGGGATTTAGGTTAATTGAAATTAAATAGGGGATGGCTGGTTATCTGTATGTCTCACTCTGGTTTCAATCCCTGATAGGGATTTAGGTTAATTGAAATTCGGAGAGTACGTCAACCCCCAAATTAAGATTGCTGAGTTTCAATCCCTGATAGGGATTTAGGTTAATTGAAATAAAGCCTCCATTGTCTCCAGCCCAGCAACCCCATCGGTTTCAATCCCTGATAGGGATTTAGGTTAATTGAAATGGAACGTAGTTAAAGGTTTATTTAATATTGAAGCCCCAGTTTCAATCCCTGATAGGGATTTAGGTTAATTGAAATGCTATACTCTTTTGTACACACGTTGTTATTGTCGTTTCAATCCCTGATAGGGATTTAGGTTAATTGAAATTTAAATAAAGTCTCTACAGAATTAGAAAAGAGAGGTTTCAATCCCTGATAGGGATTTAGGTTAATTGAAATTCTCGTCGGAACTTGACCTGCAAGATCCAAAAGTTCAGTTTCAATCCCTGATAGGGATTTAGGTTAATTGAAATTCTTTAGTCAAACCCAGGGCGGTGATACCGTTGCTGGTTTCAATCCCTGATAGGGATTTAGGTTAATTGAAATTCTACTAGTTGTCGTTGCGTATCCTCTGCTTTATGTTTCAATCCCTGATAGGGATTTAGGTTAATTGAAATTAGATAATAGCCCCATTCTGGTATCGTGTAATACGTTTCAATCCCTGATAGGGATTTAGGTTAATTGAAATAGCGGGACGCTGAAAGCCTTACTGTATTTAGTTTTCGAGGTTCGGTTGCGCGGAACGATTTAATCATAACATGGCAAAAAGTAATTTGGCTAGGTCAAATGCCCAAAACCTTCTCTGGGTAAGGTGCGCGGATGATTTGATGTTGCATCTGATGTTAAAGTGGCTCTCTGCAATAGGTTCTAGCATTTTTTGAGCATCCTCCATTTTCAACACCTACCCATCCGCGCAAATAGACTCCAGACTAGTACAAAAAGTTTGAGTTCGTAATCTCTATACCCCAAGGACTTCTTTAATTTGGCGTGGTTTTTTGAGATCCTGCTGTACTAGAGGGTATAGGTGAAGTCTTCCACCAACATCCCTGGAGCTAAGATACCTCCTAGTTGGCGGCTTTCGTAGGTTCCGACTTCCGGGATGAATTCTTGAAAATTGGTGAGTGATAGTAGACTGTCTCCCCAAAAACGGTAGAGACTTTCGTCAAACCGCAAGTTTTCAATGGGGGCGATCAGTTCTCCGTTTTCTACCCAAAAGCAGGCATAGCGGGTCATACCTGTAATTCTACCTGTTTGGCGATCGCTCCAATTCAAGTAGTGCAAATTCGAGACATATAAGCCAGTATCTAAACTTGGCAAAATCTGCTCAAATTCTAGTTTCCCTGGAATGACTTCTGGCGCGCGTAAACTTTCAGAATTATTGGCACCATTGGCAGTTTTGGCGTATTCTTTAGCAGTGCGAGAGTTCACTAGAGTATTGATCAAATATCCTTGGTTGATGATGGGTAACTCTGATGGGGCCATTTCTCCCAATTCATTAAATCGTGGTACTAATCCTCGATGAAAGTTTTCTTTTAAACTAAATGCTGGGGAAAGTAGTTTATCTTGACGGGATAAAGCTGCTAAAGAACTGTTTCCCTGTTGAATATCGGCTTCGCTCACACCACCCCAAGAAAGCATACCCAATAAATCGGCAACAGCCGCAGGGGCAAAATAGGTTTTATATTGTCCTTTTGGCAATTTTTTTGCTGGATGAGACAGTAATTCTAGTTGTTTTTTGGCTTCGTTAATTTTAGCTATATAAGCAGTTTCGTCCCAATTGCTACCTGCAAAAGTGCCTTTCACTGCTTGTCCAGAGGTGATAAATAGAGAATAGTCTAGGGTAAAAGAGTCGGTAGCAAACCAGTGTTTCTGTCCTTGAGAATCACCATAGCCTTTAATGATCATTCCTCCAGCATATATGCCAGTAAAATCTAATTCTTTAACCTGTTCTAATATTGTTGCAACTACAGTTTCTTCAGCTAATAGTTGTCCAGAATTGATTTCCCGGCTGGTGTTTGTGCCTGATGGGAAAACTAGATATGGATCAACTGGTAACAGGGAAATTTCTGCACGCAGTTCTTGCAAGGCTTGATATGCGAATTGCCAATCTGATTCCCGATTCCCTGTAAAGGGAAATTGTCGATAACTGCTGCGTTGATTTTCCATTAAAGTCAATTCAATCCAGCCGTCAGCAACACAACCAGTTTGTCTGACTTTGGCGTGATTGAAGCGTGTGAATTGACTACTTTCACTGCTTAATCTGACAGTGAATTCTTCAGTTTCTGCTTTTTTGATCAGGAGAGTTTCAATCAGTTGATTAAAGCTAGTTTCTAATGCGGATAGTTTGTTATTTGTCATTTGTTATTTGTTATTTGTCACTTTGTGGAGACGTTGCATTGCAACGTCTCTACTCAACCGCCGCCAAAGACTTCGACATTAGCAAATACACAAACTGGTGAACCGTGTCCTACCCAAATTGCCTGATTTGGTTCGCCTTTACCACAGTAAGGAGTGCCGTACATTTGCCAATTAGAAGTGTCTCCGACTTGGATTAAGCTGTGCCAAAACTCTGGGGTTGTGGCTCGATAGTTGGGATTGCGGAGGGTTTTGGTGAGTTTACCATTTTCGATCAATTTGGCGTATTCGCAACCAAACTGAAATTTGTAACGGCGATCATCAATTGACCAAGAACGGTTAGCTTCCATGTAGACGCCATGTTCTATACCAGAGATGATTTCTGTGAAAGTGGCGTTTCCGGGTTCTAAATTCAAGTTGGCCATGCGATCAATTGGCGGACGATTCCAGGAGCTAGCACGGGCACAGGCTACTCCTGGTACTCCTGCTCTGGCTTGACTTTCGAGGCTGCCTAAACCCCGTTGTAGTACGCCCTCTTTGATTAAATACTCTCGTGTGGCGATCGCACCTGTATCATCAAAGCCATAGCTGGCATATTCACCAGGTACTGTGGGGTCAAAGGTAATGCTCATTAGCGGTGAACCATAGGCTAGCTTGCCAAAATCACTTTTGTTAACAAAGCTACCCCCGGCGTAGTTGCGCTCATCTCCTAAAATGCGGTCAATTTCTAGGGGATGTCCCACGCTTTCGTGGATTTGGAGCATCATTTGGTCTGGTGCTAAAACTAAGTTGGTGCGAGTGGTTGGGCATTCGTCAGATGTTAATAGTTCTACGGCTTGTTCTCCAATTTGCTGTACCCGATGCCATAAGTTCTCTTGTTTTAACAGTTCCAGCCCGCCTTGATAACAGTTTGCTTGCCAGCCGTTGTTGCTACGCTGCTGGACGATCGCCCCATCTTGGGCTGTAGCTCCGTAATGAGTACCTAAAGAGAGAATTTTTTGATACACCTCTGAGCCATTGCTGCTGACAAACCAAGTTTCTTTATCTGTAGAGCTGACACTGGCTATGGTTTGGACAATTCTGTCGTCAACTTTTAATGTCTTACAGATGCGAACCAGTAAATCATTGATTTCCCCAGGACTGAGGGCATCTAATGGTTCTAGAAAGGGTGAGTTATATTCACCAACAACTTTGGGACGTTCACTCACACGAAAGGGATATATCCACCACTCACTAGCTACGAGTGCCTGTTTATACGCTATTTCGGCAGCATTTTGCAGCGCCTGTAATTCTAGAGAGTTAGTCGCCGCATAACCGAGACAGCCATTCACTAAAACTTCTAACATTGCTCCCACTGTGGAGGATTTGCCGTTGGCTTGGGGTAAGCCATCACGGACAAAAGTATTAGCAGCAGTTTCTTTAACTACTCTGATACCAATCCAATCGGCTGGGACATTGATTTGAGCGATCGCTTTTTTTAATTCAGACCACATAGGTTCAATTCAAAATTCAAAATTCAAAATTCAAAATTAAGAGATTATTGTTGACGATTTTGTTTGGTTTTAACAATGATTGCAGCAATAATTTTGATTAACTCGTTTATTTCTCCCAGAATTGGCACTAAGCGTTGTTCAGGAAGCAAATCGGCAGCAATCAAAATTCTCAACCAATATCTTGTTTCCCTCCCTTCTTTCAAGGCAATTTCTAGCTTATGAACAAAATCTGCTGTACTTTGCGCTGATTGTGATTCTTCAACGTTGGCTCCAATCGATGTTCCAGACTTGAGTAACTGTTTTGAAATTGTCCGACCGACACCAGCATTTTCTTCTAGTACCTTGCACAGATTAATTATCCGAATAGCAAACTCAAATGTCCTATCAGTAATTGCCTGATGATTACTCATAATTTTTGATTTTTTTAATTCCGATGCCAGCGAGTGCCATCCTTACTATCAATTAAGGTTATACCTTTTGCTTGTAGTTCGTTGCGGATGCGATCACTTTCGGCAAAATTTTTGCCTTGACGTGCTGCTCGTCGTTGCTGAATCAATTCCTCAATTTCGGCATCACTGAAGCCATCTTGTGTAGGGGTTTCTGTTTCTCCTGTTGCTACTAAACCCAAAACCTCAGCTAAAGTCACTAGTGTTTGCCACTGGATTTTTAATTCTTCTAGTGGTGTTTCTGTGTTTCCTTGATGCACTATGATGTTTTTCTCCCGGCGGAGTTCCTTAGCTAATTCAAATATGACTGCTAATCCACCAGGAAAATTAAAGTCATCATTCACAGTTTCTTGGAAACGTTCTATGTAGGAATTGGATAAGTGATCTTGATCGATTTCCCAATCGTACTGATCACCGAACAGCAAACCTTCTTGTAGGGTGTGCCAACCGTTAGTAGCGGCAGCGATCGCTTCATCGGTAAAATCAATGGGTTTACGATATTGGGCTTGCAGGACAAATAATCTGACTGCCATCGGGTCAACCCCTCGATCTAGCAAATCTCGAATGGTGGTAAAATTACCGAGAGACTTGGACATTTTCTCACCATCGACTTTCACCATGCCGTTATGTAGCCAATAACGAGCCAGTGGTTTACCCGTCACTGCTTCTGATTGGGCAATTTCGTTTTCGTGGTGGGGAAAAATTAAGTCAGCACCGCCAGTGTGAATATCTATAGTATCGCCCAGGCGATCGCGCACCATTGCCGAGCATTCAATATGCCATCCCGGACGCCCTGCACCCCAAGGTGATTGCCAAGCAGGTTCTCCGGGTTTTGCTGCCTTCCACAGGGCAAAATCAAAGGGGTCTTTCTTTTTCTGGTATTCTGGATCTTCTACGTTGACGCGATCGCTAGCACCTGCTTGCAAATCTTCTAGCTTACGTCCAGAAAGCTTGCCATACTCATCAAACTGACGCACAGCGTAATAAACATCGCCATTAGCAGGGTAAGCGAAGCCTTTATTTTCCAACTCATGAATTAAGCGCTGAATCCCGTTCATGGTATGGGTTGCACGGGGATATTCATCAGCTTGTTTGATTCCCAGGCGTGCCATATCCTCAAAATATGCTTTGATAAAGCGATCGGCTACGGCTTCCATCGATGAATGTTCTTGTCGTGCCCGATTGAGAATCTTGTCGTCAATATCGGTAAAATTTTGGATATAGCGCACTTCATAGCCGATAAACTGGAGGTATCGACGGACTACATCCCAAACAATACAAGCTCTGGCATGACCCAAATGACAGTAGTCGTACACCGTCACGCCGCAGTAATACATCTTAACCTTGCCTGGTTCGACTGTTTCAAAGGGTTCTTGACGACGGGTGAGGGTGTTGTAGAGGGTTAGGGTCATAACACAGTAATTATGAAATAGGAAGATACGTAATAATAGGGTAAAGCAGCTGGGATGACAGTCCAGCATCCCTATGCTAGTGTTTTCTGGACTATCTGCGCTACATTTTGGAACTTCTATTCGGCAAAAGTAGTTCCATCAAAGTTCTTAGCTAATTTTTTGATTTTTTGTGACAACAGCGCTATGCAATCAGCAGTTACTTCTGAATTTCCAGCAATGGATGCGCCAAAGCAAGGTCTACCTGTAACAATTATTACAGGGTTTCTTGGCAGTGGCAAGACGACTTTACTTAATCATATTTTGACTAATCAGCAAGGTTTAAAAACAGCTGTTTTAGTCAATGAATTTGGCGAAATTGGGATTGACAACGAGTTAATAGTTGCCACTGATGAAAACATGGTGGAACTAAGTAACGGTTGTATCTGTTGCACGATTAATAATGATTTAGTAGATGCCATTTACAAAGTTTTAGAACGTGAAGCAAAGTTAGATTATTTAGTTGTAGAAACAACTGGACTGGCTGATCCGCTACCCGTTGCTTTAACATTTCTCGGTACAGAATTACGGGATTTAACCCGGCTAGATTCGATTATTACTGTAGTTGATGCCGCGAATTATAGCCTGGATTTATTCAACTCTCAAGCAGCGTACAGTCAAATTGCTTATGGTGACGTGATTTTGTTAAACAAAGCAGATTTGGTGGATGAAACTGCTTTGAATGAGTTAGAAAGAAAAATTGGTGAAGTGAAAGAAGGTGCAAGAATTCTCCGCACCACAAATTCACAAGTCCCACTTCCTTTAATTCTCAGTGTTGGTTTATTTGAGTCAGGCAAATATTTTGACGCTGTTCTAGAGGAAGACGAGCATCACCACGATCACGACCATGACCATGATCATTCTACATGCGGTCACGATCATCATGATCATGACCACCACGACCACCACGACCACCATGACCACCATCATTCTAACCATTTAGAAAATGATGGTTTCACTTCCATATCTTTCCAGAGTGACAAGCCTTTGTCTATTCGGAAATTTCAATATTTCTTAGATAATCAGCTATCCACAAATATCTTTCGGGCTAAGGGGATTATGTGGTTTGATGAAAGTCCCAAACGTCATATTTTCCACCTGTGTGGTAAGCGTTTCACAATGGATGATGATGAATGGAAAAGTGAACCTAAAAACCAGCTAGTGTTGATTGGTCAGAATCTTGATAGCGAGACTTTGCTCACTCAATTAAAAAATTGTGTTTGTCTCCCTTCTACCAGCCAAGGTCAGGGGTTTGGGAAATAGTCATTAGCCATAGACTCGTTCCCAAAAAGTGATTCTAGTATTTGTGAACATCAAAAGTTTTAGATTCCCGACTTCTTGAAAGGGTCGGGAATCTGATTTTTCGTTAATGATTTAGGATTGCTATAGTAATTAAATAA
Organism: Goleter apudmare HA4340-LM2; assembly: GCA_019359495.1. Lineage (GTDB taxonomy): Bacteria > Cyanobacteriota > Cyanobacteriia > Cyanobacteriales > Nostocaceae > Goleter > Goleter apudmare. The sequence goes on along the minus strand of JAHHHF010000034.1, from coordinate 9,559 downwards.
GTTGGTGGAATCACAAATAACTAAATCATTATGGCAAACACTATTTCTATTAATGATTCTCTTGTTCCTAATCCTGTACCAGAATCAGCAATTATTCGCTTAGAAAATATTTTTAAAATCTACGGGAGTGGCGAAACCGAAGTCAAAGCACTCAATGATGTGAATTTGACTATCCATGAGGGTGAATATTGTGCAATTATGGGGCCTTCAGGTTCGGGTAAATCCACAGCCATGAATATTATTGGCTGTTTAGACCGTCCCACCTCCGGACATTATTATTTAGATAACCTCGATGTCGCGCAGATAGATGATAAATCCTTGGCACATATTCGCAACAAAAAACTGGGGTTTGTGTTCCAACAATTCCACCTGTTACCCCAATTGACAGCCTTAGAAAACGTCATCTTGCCAATGGTGTATGCTGATGTCAATTCTCGTGAAAGACGTGATCGCGCTACGGAAGCTTTGATCAAAGTCGGCTTAGAAAAACGCATCAACAATAAACCCACTCAACTATCCGGGGGACAGCAGCAACGAGTAGCGATCGCCCGCGCTATTGTTAACCGTCCTGTTGTCCTGCTGGCTGATGAACCCACTGGCGCACTCGATTCTCGCACAACTCAAGAAGTATTAGATATCTTCAGTGAACTTAACACCAGTGGGATTACAGTAGTTATGGTGACTCATGAGCCAGAAGTTGCTCGTCAAACCCAGCGCATTGTCTGGTTTCGTGATGGTCAGGTGGTACACTCCAACATGACCCCCGATAATTTGAGTCAACTAGCTATGTGATGACGCAAAATATCTAATTGCTAGAGACTGGGGGTTTTACCCGTTTCTGCTTGCGTGGGAATCGGCTTCACTTCGCTATAACCCATCTGACTGGCGATCGTCCGCAACACAGAAATTTGCCCTTCAAAATCAAGGTCTTCAATTTGAGCAAGCAGATCATTAACAGCATCAGTTGCTTCGTAATCATCTGGTATATCAACCACTGTATCACCCATTTCTACTGCCCAAACATACCAAACTAATAGTTGATTATTTTCTTTTAAAGCCCCATAAGCACGAGAATATTCTGTATCTTCGCAGTTAATAATTCCCCGCATAATGTCTAGTTGCTGTTCATCCGTTAATTGCAAATAATCTCCTAATAAAGTAGGTGCTAGTTCTGGATCAGCCGCACTAGGAACAGCTGGAGTAATCGATGCTCCCATGTTTTCGTAAACAAAATATAGCCAAGCCAGTTTGGCGTCGGTATTTAAAGCATTAAAAGCTGCCACAACTTGCTGAGTTTCATTACTCAAAGCTTGAGAAATATTCTGATTATAACTTGCGGTCATAATTGCTCTCCCAGGTAATTTGATAAATCAAACTAAGGCTTATCAAAGTTTTAACCGCAGATTCTACGTCCTAAAGAAAGAGTTATTGAAACTGAGAATTCAGGCTTTAATCTATCTTTTAACAGAGGCTAAAACCTTTCTCAAGAGAGCCAGAATACAGCAAATGACTTTGGTAAGATTGCCTAAGTAATAGAAAAATTACCTAAGTATTAATTATGTCTGACAAAGTAAAGCCAAATCCAAATGAAGCTCCCACTCATGATGCACAATTAGCAGCCGAAAATATCGCTAGTGGTGAAGAAAAAGCACCAAAGGTGGATTTTGAAGCTGATTATGCAGCTGCACAGCAATTTAGTGTGAGTGAAATTGACCGCACGGCTGAAGGCGTCGCTGCTGCTGAAGCCGCCACAGCACCTAAATATGAAGTTCCTGCATCAGAAGATGTAAAAAATGAAGCACAATCTACTGGTAATCCTGATGATTATGTAGAGCTAGCTAAAGAAGTTGGGGGTGCAAAGAATCAAGCCGTAACTAACGTCAGTGATGATCTCATGCAAAAAGCTTTAGAAAAAGGTCAACCCACTGCGGGATAAATTGAACAATTGGGCGAACAACCGTTCGCTCTCTAAAATAAAATATTGTTGTGAATCAAAAAAACGGATAAATTGAACAAATAGGCGAACAACCGTACTCTACGGGGTGTCTGTGGTATTTTTTTGTGAATTGGTATAATTTTAGGAATTAAATCTGATTGCTATATTAACTGTCATTTTGAAGAGGACTAAAGTCCTCACTACAAACATTTTCTGCTTTGTGAATTCACCGCTTCTTACTACGTTGCCAACTTTGGCTGTTAGCTTGTTTAGTAAACTCGCCCTGGGGAAAAAGTCGCTGTTCTAATTCTTCGTAGCTACCTTCAAAGTCGCAATGGCCATAAAGAGGGCATTTTTGGCAATAAACACTTTTGGTGTAGCGTTCTAAGTTTTCGCGGTTGAAAAAATAGGGTTTATGACTAAAGGTGCTAGCAACCCACTGCCATGACATATTATTGCTAGCAGGATCACCATCTAGCAGGTGTTGGAGAAACCACTGAGCACCTGCTTGCCAACGAATCCGCCGCCAATGGATAATGTAAGCGGCTAGCCACATGCGGATGTGGTTATGTATGTAGCCAGTCTCCTGCAATTCGCGGCTAAAGCTGTCGATGCAAACTCTTCCTGTAGTCCCTTCTCGGATGTCTGCTGGTAAATCTGGTGCGTAATCTTGGGGTTTGTAACCAGTTTTATATGCTTCCTGGTCTTGCCAAATACCATTGCCCAGCTTGGCATATAATCGCTGCCAATAGTCTCGCCATCCTAATTCATTAATTAGTTTAGCGGCATCGTCCGGGTGCTGGACATGCTCAAGGACATAATCTCGAATTTCTCGCAAGCTGAGAACGCCATAACGAATGTAAGGTGATAGCCGCGTGACAGCGCCAGTAAGAAAGTTGCGTGTTTTTGCGTAGGCTACTGGGTCAATTTTTTTTAATGCTTGCTCTGCCGCCTTCCGTCCCCCCACAGTGTCGCTGATATAGCGATCGCTCGCTGCCACATGAGGAAATTGCTGGCGAAGATAGGCTATCAACTGATCACGATTAGCAAAATTACGTAGCATTTATTTATTACTTAATACTATTTTTTAGGAGACAATATCCGTGATTGGTAGAGACGTTGCATTGCAACCTCTCTATAAAAATAAATTACAAACAAAAGCAGATTATGCCACATGATGCATCTTCTACCGCCAAACGAGGTCACTATCGCTACGATCCGAGTAGCTTACAGCAAAAAGGCCCGGCGAGAATCTTTCCCTATGCCGGAGAAGATGGGGTACTGCGCTATATTTTGACAAAACTGCGACAAAATTACCTCAACCAGGGACAGATATCCCAGCCTTGGACTCTGTTGCTAACCGAGGTAGAAGATGTAATTGCAACTTTAGATGAAACTTGGGTGCAAGCATCAACTTTTTTAGCAGACTTGCAGATTTTGCAATCGGGATGGTTTAATTTTGATTTGCCACCAAATGAACAGTTTAGTTCTAGCTACGTTAAAGAACGAAGACATATGGCACAGAGGCTGTTAGCAGCCACCAAAGCAGCTGAAGCCGCCAACATTCAGCACCAACTGGGTGTGACAGGGAAGAATGAGTTACAGCGATCGCTCTTTTACCAAGAGTTAGAAAAAAGCGGACAATCCAGAGGTAACAACAGCTATCTACCTACACGCCCAGTAATTAGCTTGATTCATCAACGGGATGGGGGTTTAAGCGATCGGGAGTTTGCTAGGCAAAGATTAGCAGGGCAGAACCCCATAGTATTACGACGAGTGCAATCGAGGGAAGATGTGATCCAAACTTGGGCACATCAGCCTTATAAACTAGCCAATGGCAGCACAATAGATTTAATCCAGTCAGCCGGAGAAAACCGTCTATTTATCGCCGATTATCCCCTATTACAACAACTGAAACTAGGAGACTTACAGCCTGGTCGCTATGTGGGTAGTCCTATCGCCCTATTTTACCGCAGTGAAAGCGGACTAGAGCCAGTGCTGATCCAGGTAGAACAGGGTAGAGTCATCACTCCTGAAACTAGCGATGATTGGACAAAAGCAAAACTTTACGTACAGACGGCTGATGTTACCGATCACGAATTGCTTTCGCATCTAGCCTACACCCATCTGGCACTAGAAGCCTTTGCGATCGCTACCCCTCGACACTTACCCAGTAACCATCCTCTTTATCGCTTACTCAGTCCACATCTGCAATTTTTACTAGCCATTAATGCAAGGGGGAATAAAATATTACTCGGTGATGGTGGCGCTATCGATAAATTGCTGGCCCCTACACGAGAGGCGGCTGTGGGGTTGATTAATAAAGCCTATCGCCAACGCTCTTTTACAGAATACTCTCTGCTCAATGACATTCAGCGTCGGGGAATTGAAGCCAAGTATATTGCTGCATATCCTTATCGAGATGACGCCTTGTTGCTGTGGTCAGCGATCGCCAACTATGCTACTCTCTATTTGCAACGCTACTATCCAGACGACCAAGCAGTACAGCAAGACCAGTATTTGCAAGCCTGGGCAACAGAATTAGGCGCACCTTTAGATACCCGTCCCCCATCGGAGTTTCCCCAAGCACCAGCCTGGATACCCCAAGCCTGGGTGAAAGCCGCCGGATTAGCACCAGAGTTACCAAGTTACTCTCGTGTACCTGGGTTTGGTGCAATCACCAGCCTCCCGCAACTCATAGACATGGCAACTACCATCATCTTTACCGCCGGACCTCAACACGCCGCCGTTAACTTCAGCCAGTTTGATTATGTTAGTTACGTACCCAACGCCCCTTTAGCACTCTACAGCCGACCCGATACACCAAGCACCTTAGAAGCATTGCTTCCTTCCACAGCCCAAGATTTGGGACAAATGCAGCTAACTTTCGCCCTGAGTGGGATTTCCTGGGGAAAACTCGGAAGTGCAGATTTAATTCAGTTTGTCGATCAAGGCGATCGTCAAATCCTTCATCAATTCCAGCAGGAATTAGAGAAAATAGAAAGCCTCATCCACAAACGTAACCAGACGCGTCTAGCAGATACTGGTGTAGAGTATCCCTACCTCCTACCCTCCCGAATTCCCAACAGTATCAATATTTGATCAACGATACCATCGCTATACCAAGAAATTCTCGGCTTTTGCGATCGCCTATTGTGGCAATTTACGCTAGTAAACCAGATTAATCAGGATGGGAAAGGGTAAACTATCAAATAAAACCGTTACCATCTGAAGCGATGAGCCTCTGCATCAATTCTCACTGTCCAAACCCGCAAAATCGTGATGACGAACTCTTTTGTCTGAGTTGTGGTTCAGAATTGTTGCTGCAAGGCCGCTATCGAGTAATGCGCCAATTAGGGGGCGGCGGCTTTGGTTTAACATTTGAGATGATCGAAGTCCGAGCTAAAACACCAAAAGTTCTTAAAGTTCTAATTAATCATCAAAGCAAAGCAGTCGAGCTATTTCAACAAGAATCCGAGGTATTAAGCAAACTCACTCATCCTGGCATTCCCAAAGTAGAACGTGACGGGTACTTTACATATTTTCCTAGAAACAGCCAAAGCCCAATTCATTGTTTGGTGATGGAAAAGATTGTGGGGATGGACTTGCAAAAATGGATGGAAAATCGCGGTCAGCGCCCCATCGATCAAACCTTGGCTGTGCAATGGCTGAATGAATTAGTCACAATTCTGCAACAAGTACACAGCCAGAACTTCTTCCACCGGGATATCAAGCCACCCAACATTATGCTTAGGGCTACGGGCGAACTAGCACTAATTGACTTTGGCACAGCACGGCAAGTTACGCAAACCTACTGGATGGCACAGGCTCAAGGTCAAGTTACAGGAATTGTTTCTTCAGGTTACACCCCAGTAGAACAAATGAATGGTCAGGCGGTTCCGCAGTCAGATTTTTTCGCCTTAGGCCGCACATTTGTATATTTGCTCACAGGGAAACAACCAACTGATTCCACAATTTATAATGTTTACGGCGATCAGATCAACTGGCAGGATTATGCTCCTAACATCTCTCCCCAATTGTCAAATTTGATTGACCAAATGATGGCCCGTGTACCCAATCAGCGACCAGCCAATACCCAGGTAATTTTGCAACAGTTGGCGGAAATCGAAAGAGGTTTACAACAACAAGCACCACTACCACCACTGCTACCACCGCCACCCCAAGAACAACAAGTACCAGCACCGCCACCACCCAAAGACTTGACAAGACGACGGTTTACCAAGATATTCGGCTTTGGTGGTTTAGGACTGGCTGGATCAGTACTGATATATACACTTATTCCCAAGTTCAAATCAAATTTAGTTGTCTCTAGCGGCGGATCAGGTGATTACAAAACCATTAGTGAAGCGATTAAAAATGCCCAACCAGGTACTACTATTCTTGTACGTCCCGGTCTTTACCAAGAAAGTTTGATCGTCAACAAATTCCTCAAGATTATTGGTGATGGCCCAAAAGCACAAATTATCATTGAGAATGCAGACTCAAATTGTCTTGTACTCGACACAGACAATGCCGAAATTACGGGACTAACCCTACGCGGTCTAGCAGGACAGAATAACAAAAAATTTTTTACTGTCGATATTCTGCAAGGAAAACCAGTATTAACAGACTGTGATATCACTTCTGACTCTCTTGCTGGCGTTGCTGTTCACGGTACTACAGCCAACCCCACTATCCAAAAGTGCCAAGTCCATGACGGCAAATCTGGTGGTATTTACATATACGATAATGCTCAAGCAACATTAGCAGAATGTGAGGTTTTTAGAAACACCTTAATAAATGTGGAAATCAAGGGTAGTAGTAATGTTGTGGTGCAAAAATGCAACATTTACGATGGTAAAGATGGAGGACTTGTTTTCCATGTCAATGCCCAAGGAACAGCAGAAGATTGTGATATTTTTGGCAATGCATTAGTGAATGTAGAAATTAGGGAAAACAGCAAACCCGTGATTCAGCGATGCAAAATTCATGATGGCAAACAAGCTGGCATCGCTATTGTAGAGAACAGTCAAGGAGTTGTTAAAGATTGTGATATCTATGCCAATTTCTATTCAGGAGTGGAAATCCGAGAGGGTAGTAATCCCCTTGTCCAACGTTGCCAAATTCATGATGGCAAACAGGGTGGTTTGCTAATTCAAAAAAAGGCTAGGGGAACAGTTGAAAACTGCAACATCTTTAATAATGCTTTGTCAGGAGTAGAAATCAGAGAGGATAGCGACCCTGTAATCCGGCAGTGTAATATCAATAAGAATAAATATAATGCTGTGTATATACATACCCAAGCTAAGGGTACAGTGGAAAACTCTGATTTAACAGGCAACGATCGCAGTGCTTTTTTCATTGACAGTACTTCTAAGGTACAAAGCATCGGTAACAAAATCGATCCGACTCCTTCCCCGACTCCAGGCTCAAGTTAATCACGACTTTGCAATAAATGAAATGAAACTTAAATGTTGCATAGCTGATTACAACTGTTGCTAAAAATACCTAAAACCATAAAACCGTCATATTTACAAGACCTCATTGCTGCACTATCTCAATTTAATGCCCTTGTGAATAAAATTTCTTAGGCAAATAATCTTGATAATTTTTTCTATTTATTTCTAGTTAAATTACGAGAGAGGTATTCATCAGTAAAACTCAAATTAACCTCGGTTTTATCCAAAAACATCTCAACAAATTTGAGATTTTGGAAGCAATTGATCAAAAAATTTGATAGAATTGCTATTGCAAAAAAATCTCATATAGCTCAGTTATCAAGGAAGAATTCTCGTCGGCTGGGTGAGTGCGATTAGATTAACTACAATTAATTAAGGAATCGCTAATGTTCTTTTTTGGCATTGAGCATGAAGTTGCTTTCCTCAACCAGGAAGGTAAGTTTGCTGACTTTTCTCGCACAAAGTTTGCTGACTTTAATCAAATTATCGCCAGACTACCTACATACCCTAACGACTATTCTCAACTACGGGTTGGCGATGCTGGTATTAAACAAAAAAGGTGGTACATCGAGGGATTTGAAAGGTTTGCAGATTCCGATGAAGTAATTGACTGTCTTCCTAAAGGTATAGAAATTAGAACAACTATACATTCTGATATTCAAGGTGCGCTCACTGAATTATCAGCGAGTTTTGGCTTACTACGAGAAGTAGCTGCTGACTTTGGTTTCACACCAGTTTTAACAAGTTTTAATCCCTATAATCGGGTTTTTGAACCACAACCCCCATTAAATGATTATGAAATTAGATATCTACAGGGTTATCCTGATGAACAAACTGCCAATATTTACATGGTGACTTATGGGCCAGACTTAAATATTTCTCTGGCAGACTTATCTACAGAAAGTTTGATTGATATTGGCAGAAAGTTAACTTATTACAGTCCTTATATTGTACCTTTTAGTTATAGTTCGCCTTTTTATGATGGTGGCTTGTGGTCAGGACTTTCCGTCCGGACATTTCTCAGAACAGGAAAAAGACCAGCAGCGATCGTTTTTCTAGAAAAACAAGCAGAATTAATTACTAGCGTCCCTGCATTGACAAAAATCGCACGTATCCCAGCCGAAGTTGGTCGGATTGAATTTAAAGCCTTTGATAGTTGTGATGATTTTTCTCTTTATGCTGCATTGTTGGCGTTGTTGAAAGGCCTGATATTAGACGAAACTTTAACCGGTAGAGCAACAGTTCCAGACTCAGCCTTACATCAACTCTCAGCAAAAACAGGATTTAGTGATGAAGATATTTTCACAAATGCTACCAACGTTTTAAAAGCAGCAGAAGTTGCGTTAAAAAATGACCCAGATGTGAGATATCTAGAACAATTGAAAATATTACTGCTAAACAAGCAAACAAAATCTCATGAACTAATTGCCACTTTCCATGATTTAGGTTCTATGGAAGCAGTACTCAGACGCACCTATTCACTATAAATAATAGTCATCTATGTCATTAATTTTCATCATTTTGGTAAGGATTCAAGAGTCAGAATTCAGGAGCCAGAATAAATGAGACAACCAGCCAAGACATTCTAAGACTTGATAGTTTGGCAGAAAGCACATAAGTTTGTTTTATTGGTATATCAATTTTCTGGTCAGTTCCCTAAATCGGAAATATATGGACTTACTTCCCAATTTAGACGAGCAGCAATCTCTATTGCAGCAAATATAGCTGAGGGTTAAAAAAAAAGGGAGCAGCAGATAAAGTACAGTTTATGAACATTGCACAAGGCTCTGTAGAGGAATGCCGCTACTATCTAATTCTTTCAAAGAACCTTGACTACGGTGACACATCAGGATTAATGCTTCAACTTGAGGAGGTTAGTAAATTACTAACAAGCTATGCTAATTCCATTCTGACTCCTGACTCATTTTGTAGTAAGCACTTTGGTTCTTAATTTCTCAAAACTTTAGTGCTGACTATTAACTTTTTCTTCTCTAATCATTAGGGCGTTGAACCATTAGTAGGCTGTAGGTTGGTGGTATCACCAGGGCAAACGCATCTAAATATAGTACATAGTTACTAAAACAGAGATAAATGCTGCGATCGCACTCTGGTATAGAGGTTGAGCAATGAGGCTTTGATGGTAAAGTCATTGTAAAAATAGTAA